>JBDRAL010000079.1:0-7060 GCA_039793685.1 Blastocatellia bacterium NZW_1522 | reverse complement strand
CTCGACCTCGCGCAGTTTCGCGATGATTTCTTCCGCTTTGTGGTGCTTCTTTTTCACGGCAGTCCGTCCCTTCTCAAAGGCTTCGGACTCACATTTTACATGGACCCGTTTAAGGGAAGCAGGTCATCTGGCAATGGACGGACCCACAAAAGAGCGAGGCCCGGGGCCGTTTCTGATCCACTCCTCCAATGGTACTTCCACGTCACCGTGTGGATGAGAAACGACAACGGAAATCTCTTTGAGGTTGGTGGTTTTCATACCGCAATTTTGGTGGCCGCGCGCCGTATCCACTACCCTCGGACAATGCCGGAAAAAGACGATAGCCCATAGCCGGACCGAAGGGAGGCTATGGGAAACGGATGAACATTTCGAGTTGATCAATTCAACGAAACCGGTTCGGCCATCGAGATGGTCGGGGGCGTCGGATCGCCCTGCGCGCGCCGGGTATCGGCTTCGGCGCGGCGTTTCTGGTTCGGGATGAACTCGTTCTGGACAAACTGCTTGAGCGCGTTCACCACCGCCGGGTCGAACTTCGAGCCGGTCTGGTCGTCGATGAGGTCCATGACTTCCTCAATGGGCATCGGTTCGCGGTAGTGCCGCTTGTGCGTGAGTGCGTCGAAGAAATCCGCCACCGCGATGATGCGCGCGCCGAGCGGAATTTCATCGCCCTTCAGTCCAAAGGGATAGCCCGTGCCGTCGAGGTTTTCATGATGTCCGGCGGCGATGAGCGGCAGATCGCGCATTTCGCGCGTGAAATGAATCTTCGAAAGAATGTCGTAGCTGTTTTTCGCGTGGTCGCGCATGTGGGCGTACTCCTCGGGCGTCAGCTTGCCCGGCTTGCAGAGAATCGCCTCGCGCGTCCCAATCTTGCCGTAATCGTGCAGCAGTCCGGCGTAATAGATGATCCGCCGGTCGGATTCGGGAAGATTCATGTATTTCGAAATCGCCCGCGAATAGCGCGCGACTCGCGCCGAGTGGCCCGCCGTCAGGTCGTCGCGCGCGTCAATCGAGGCCGCGAGCGTGGTCACGAAACTCTGGAACGTGATCTTCTGTTCTTCAAGCAGGTAGATGTTTTCGAGCGCCATCCCCGCCTGCCGCGCCACGGCCATCAGGAATTCGAGTTCTTCTTCCTCGAATGTTTTCTTGTTGGTCAGGTTGTCGAGATAGCACACGCCCCAGACCCGGTTGGCCGAGCTGATCGGCGCGCACATCACCGAGCGGATGGACTGGAAAATGATGCTCTGCTGCGTGGCGAACCGCGCGTCGTTGCGCGCGTCGATGCAGAGTTCCGCGACATTTCCTTCAAATACCCGTCGGACGATGGTCTGACTCGGCGAAACCGGCGCGGTGACGTCGCCCGTGCGCTGACGCGAAGCCTGAATGTGGAGAAGATTGTCCTTTTCGTTCGCGAGCAAAATGACGCCGCGCTCGGCGGGCAGTAGATCGAAGAGCAGGGAAAGAACCTTCTCGGCCAGTTCCTCGCGGGCGTTGATGGACAGCACCGTGCTGGTGATTTCGTAGAGCGCCTTGAGCCGGTTGACGGTCGAATCGTTGAGACTCGTCGCGCGCATCAGCGACGTGTTGAGATAGCGCGTCTGCGAGTGGTCGATGACCGACATCACCTGATGCGGGTCCTCGGCGGGCTGCGGCGCTTCCTCGCGGGGTCGATTGGCGTATTCGAATCTGAGTTCGTAGCCGCCGCTGCGGCGTCCGAGCGCGACCTTGTCGCCCGAGTTCAGAACAGCGTCGGTGACGCGTGCATCGTTGACGTAAGTCCCCGACGTGCTGCGCTTGTCATAGATGCGGCAATTAACCCCATCGTAGTGCAGTTCGACGTGGAAGCGCGAAATGTACGGGTCGTCGAGTTGCAGGTCGTTTTCGCCCAGCCGGCCGATGGTGAACGGCGATTTGCTGAGCGCAAGCACCTGCTCCTTGCCGGCGGCGTCCCGGTATTTCAGTGTGCCCCAGGCGGTGTTTGCGTCCTGATTGCTCATCGGGCTGCCTTGCTTCGGGAAGTCAGACCCCGGATTGAACCGGGGTGGGTACAATGGGGGTTTCCGAACTTTCGCGTAAGGCGACTGTCTTTTCGTGTATTTCCTTCCCAGCGTAGCACAGTCGCCGCGACCTGTCTCTCGTCCGGGCCAGCAAAAAAAGAGTGCCGGAAATTCCTGAATGGTTGCTTCAGGCCGATTTGCTCCGGGGCGCGCGGCGTTTCTGGCATTTCGGACAGAAATACGTTGAGCGCTGCCCCTGTCGGATTCGTGCAATTGGCGTATCGCACCGGATGCACGGCTCGCCCTCCCGGTCATACACCACGAGCGCTTCCTCGAAGGTCGCGCCGAAATAGCCGCCGTCGATATTCTCCGGATTCGTGTCGATGGTGCTGCCCGCTTCGATGGCCGCTTCGAGAATCATCTGGATGACGGCGTGCAGATCGGAAATCCTCGATTTCGGAACTTCGCTCGCGGCCATCTCCGGGTGGAGGCGCGCGGCGAACATCGCTTCCGCCGCGTAGATATTGCCCAATCCGAGCACCAGCGTCTGGTCGAGCAGCGCTTCCTTGAGTGACCGCTTCGTTTTCGCGAGCGCCTTCGCAAGGTAGGCGGGCGTGAAGTCCGGGCCGAGCGGCTCGGGCGCAAGCTCGCGCAGTTCCTTCATTTCCGCGAGCGTAGCCGTGTCGGCGAGCCGCATGATCGCGAAATGACGCTGATCCTGAAACGCCAGCCGCTTGCCGTTGTCGAGATGAAACAGCGCGTGAACGAACTTCGGCAGCGGTGTTTCATCGTCAATGTACAGAAAACGCCCCGACATCCGCAGATGGACCACGAGCGTCCGGCCCGTGTCGAGATGAATCAGGATGTGCTTGCCCCGGCGGCCCACGTCGCCGATGGTCGCGCCAGTCAGGGCAGAAGTGAATTCGGCGGATGAAAGCGGGGCGATGAGCCGGTCGCGAAAGGTTTCGGCGCGCCGGATCGTGCGTCCGGGCAGGCGCAGGCGCAGTTCGCGCGTGACGCCTTCGACTTCGGGAAGTTCGGGCATGGTTCTGGAAGGATGAAGGATGAGGGATGAAGGATGAAAAAATCATCCGTCGCTCGGGGGAGCGCGCGAGGTTTATTCGACCGCGCCTGCTTTTTTCAAGCGTTCGATGAGGGCATCCCATCGGGCCGGGGCGCCGAGTCCGGCGGCCCGGCCCTCCTCGGCGTAGGTCAACACGGAATATCCGTCATTGTCCCGAAGCATCGGATTGGCTCCCGACGCGAGGATTGTACCGACGATCTCGGCATCGCCCTCGAAAGCCGCCAGCATCAGTATTGAACGTCCCTGATCATCCTGTGCGTTGCAGTCAGCCCCGGCGCGGACCAGTTCCTTCAAACATTCCGGTTGGTGACGTGCATAGGTCAGGGCCGAGATGCCGAAACAGTTCCGGGCGAGGGGATTGGCTCCGGATTCCAGAAGAAGTTTTACCGTTTCGAGTTTTCCGTTACTGACCGCGAACATGAGCGGCGTCTCGCCGAATTTATCGACCGCGTTCGGGTCAGCCCCGACGGAGAGCATGTATCGGACAATTTGGGGAGTTTCTTCACTCCAGCCGGAACAGGCTTCCATAAAAAGTGTGCGGCTGTCCTCGCCGATCACGTTCGGCGACAGGCCGTGGTCGAGTGCTGTTTTGACAGTTTTGAAATCACCGAATCGCGCCGATTGGAACAGGTTTTCGAGTTCGGGCGTCAGGTCGGTTGCCGGTGGAGCTTCCGGTCTGACATTTTCATCTCCATCCATAAGATGGCGAATAAACGTCGTGAATTCCGGGAATCGTTGTTCGGAACGGCTGACCCACTCTTCGACCGGGGATCGCGTGGCCGGCATTCCACACACGCTCGGGAAGTTCATTTCCCACTCAAGAGATTGGGGCTTTGCCTTGGGGCCGATCTCGCACCATCTTCGAAGGATGGTCCAAAGCCGCGTGTGGATGCGGACTCGGTATTTCCCGTGGGGAAGATCATAAAGGGAAGCACATCCGTCCACCCCGGTGACATTCGTGTAGGTCTGACCGGTTTTTTTGTCGGTCAGGGTCACGAAAACGCCTTGAAATGGTTCATCCCGGTAGTTTTTCAGCCGAAAGGAAAAGGTCCCTGTCTTGAGCGTATCGAGTTGCGTTTGAGGAATGCGTGGCCGATTCGGGACGGATGCGAACGACCCGACCGGTCCTGGGAGAATGGAATATCCTGTCGGTTCGGCTTTGACGCCGAACGGGGCACCGGTGAAAACCAGGCAGCCGAGACAGGCCGGAAGAACGATTCGCCAAAAAGGAAGCGTCCGCATCGAAACCTCGCCGGGGAGATGTGTTTGGTGACTATTCCCGTTCACACGCCGGGCGACCGGAAAGTTCCGGCAGTTTTCCTGACTTGCGTCGTCGTGGCCGCTTTGCGTGCCTTCCCGCGAATGCTAGAGTGCGGAGTATTTTTCGCTCGAATTCATAAGGATAGGGTTATGACCGGACACGAGATTCGCCAGAAATTCCTCGATTACTTCGCCCGCAACGGACACCGCGTGGTGAAAAGCTCCCCCGTACTGCCGCCGGACGACACGCTGTTGTTCGCCAACGCCGGGATGAACCAGTTCAAGGACGTCTTTACCGGCAACGAAACGCGCGAGTACAGCCGCGCCGCCTCGTCGCAGAAGTGCATCCGCGCGGGCGGCAAGCAGAACGACCTCGAAGAAGTCGGCAAGACCGCGCGCCACCACACGTTTTTCGAAATGCTCGGCAATTTTTCCTTCGGCGACTACTTCAAGGAAGACGCCATCCGCTTTGCGTGGGAACTGCTCGTAGACGAGTTCAAGTTGCCGATTGAGCGGCTCTGGTTCTCGGTGTACGAGGATGACGACGAAGCCTTCGAACTCTGGAAGAAAATCGGGGCCGCACCCGATCGCATTCTGCGCTTCGGAAAGAAGGACAACTTCTGGCAGATGGGCGATACCGGCCCGTGCGGCCCCTGTTCGGAGATTCACTACTTTCTGGGCGACGACCTCGCCGACAACCTGCCCGAACACGTCAACGGTCCCGGCGACACGACCATGGAGATCTGGAATTTGGTCTTCATGCAGTTCGAACGCTTCGAGGACGGCACGATGATTCCGCTGCCCAAGCCGTCGGTTGATACCGGCATGGGGCTTGAGCGAATCGCCTCGGTGTTGCAGGGCAAGAAGACGAACTACGAAACCGACCTGATTCGTCCGATTATCGACTTCATCGCGGGTTTGTGCGGCAAGGACTATCAGTACGACGAGCAGGAACAGAATGTCTCGATGCGGGTTATCGCCGACCATGCGCGGACGGCGGCCTTTTCCATCGCCGACGGCATCTATCCGGGCAACAACGGACGCAACTACGTTTTGAAGAAAATCATGCGCCGCGCCATCTGGCACGGGAAAACGCTTGGTCTGGAAGACGTGTTCTTCGCGAAGGTCACCGGTTTTGTGGTTGAACACATGGCGTCGGCATTTCCCGAACTGCGCCTTCAGGAATCGGTCATCGAGCGCGTGGTGACGACCGAGGAAAAGCTCTTCTCCTCGACGCTCGCGGGCGGACAGAAGAAGCTTGAGGAAGTCTTCGCACGGGCGGAGGGCAATGTCGTTTCCGGGCTGGATGCGTTCGATCTCTATCAAACGTACGGTCTGCCCCTCGACATGATTTCGTTCATCGCGGAGCAGCGGAAATTCCGCGTGGATGAAGCCGGATTCGAGGCCGCACTGGAGGCGGAGCGCGTTCGTGCCCGTGAAAGCTGGAAGGGCGCGGCGGCCAAGCAGGTCAAGGAAATCTATCAGGCCGCGCTCGGCACGACGCCGACGAAGTTCCATGGATACACGGCGCTTTCGCTCGCGAACGCAAAGGTTCGGGCGATCATCAAGGACGATGCGGCGGTCGAATCGCTGGCGGAAGGCGAAACCGGGGAAGTGGTGCTTGACGACACGCCGTTCTACGCTGAGTCGGGCGGTCAGGTCGGCGACACGGGCGTTCTCGAAAACGACGCCGCGACGGCGCGCGTGACCGACACGGTTGCGCCGGTTGCCGGGTTGTCGGTTCATAAGGTGAAAATCGAACGCGGCACGCTGTCGGTCGGCGACACGGTCTCGGCCACGGTCGATAGCGAACGTCGCCAGCGGATCGTGCTGAATCACTCGGCCACGCACCTGCTCCACGCGGCGTTGCGGGACGTTCTCGGCACGCACGTCAAGCAGGCGGGCAGCGAAGTCGCGCCCGACCGGCTGCGGTTTGACTTCACCCACTTTGCCGCGCTCACGCCGGATGAAATTGATGAAATCGAACGGCTGGTGAACGTCGAAATCCGTCGCAACACGGGCCTGACGAAAATTGAAATGTCGCTCGACGACGCGGTCGCGGGCGGCGCGATGGCGCTGTTCGGCGAAAAGTACGGCGACAAGGTGCGCGTTGTCGAAGTTCCCGGTTTTTCGAAGGAACTCTGCGGCGGTACGCACGTCGCGGCCACCGGCGACATCGGCGTGTTCAAGATCGTGAGCGATACATCGATTGCCTCGGGCACGCGCCGCGTACTGGCCGTGACCGGCGAGGCTGCGGTGAAGCGTTTCCAGCAGGATGAAGAAGTGCTGACGACGCTGTCCGCGAACTTCAAGGCCGCGCCAACCGAGCTTCCCGGCCAGATCGAAAAACTTCAATCGTCGCTGCGCGCGGCGGAACGCGAAATCGAGGCCCTCAAGTTGAAACTCGCGCGGCAGGCGGCGGCGGACGCGGCGTCGCAAGCACGCTCGGTCGGCGGCCTCAACGTTCTCGCGCTTGAAGTGAGCGATCTCGACAAGACCGGCATGCGCCAACTCGCCGACACGCTTCAGGGCAAGATCGGCGGTGGCGTCGTGGTGCTGGGCCAGCGCGCCGACGACAAGGTTTCGCTGCTCGTCCGCGTGGCGGATGAGTTGACGGGGCGCGTTCAGGCGGGCAAGGTGGTCAAGGAACTCGCGGCCATCGTGGGCGGCGGCGGCGGCGGCAAGGCCGACCTCGCCGAAGCGGGCGGCAAGGACCCGTCGA
>JBDRAL010000078.1:0-78005 GCA_039793685.1 Blastocatellia bacterium NZW_1522 | reverse complement strand
CTCGACCTCGCGCAGTTTCGCGATGATTTCTTCCGCTTTGTGGTGCTTCTTTTTCACGGCAGTCCGTCCCTTCTCAAAGGCTTCGGACTCACATTTTACATGGACCCGTTTAAGGGAAGCAGGTCATTGAGAATGCCGCTGTCGCGATTGGTCGGACGGGAAGCCATATCAATTGAGAATTCAGAATCCAGAATTGAGAATTTCAAGAACCGTGAGAACTCTCAATTCTCAATTCTCAACTCTCAATTATTCCTCCTCCGCTTCGACGGCCCGCGCGAGCGTGAGGAGCGAGATTTCCGGCGGACACTGATACCGGATCGGAAGGAAGATCGTGCCGAGGCCCCGGTTGACGTAAATCTGCGTCTGTTTCATCTGGGCGAGGCCGCGGGTGTACTTTTTACCGTGCCGGTTGAACGCAATGGGCGCGCCGACGACCGGCAAGTGAAACTGACCGCCGTGGGTGTGGCCCGACAGCACGAGGTCGATTTCCGCGTGGGAGGCTTCCTTGATGATGTTCGGATTGTGCGAGAGTAGGATGCGGGCGTCGCGCTGGCGCGTGCCCTTGAGCGCGGCGGGCAGATCGTGGTGGCGGGTGGTCGTGTCGCCGAGGCCGCAGATGTAGATGAACCGCCCCGCGATGTAGATTGCCGTGTTGATGTTGGTCAGCACTTCGATGCCGTTGCGCTTGAAGGCATCTACCACCGCCTGCTCGCCGACCCAGATGTCGTGATTGCCGAGAACGGCGAAAATTCCGTGCTTCGCCTTGAGTTTGCCGAGGCATTCGGCGCAGGGGTCGATGTATTTCGAGGTGTGCGTGATGTAGTCGCCGGTCAGCACCACCACGTCGGCGTCGAGTTTGTTGGTTTCCTCGACGGCTTCCTCCAGTTGTTCCAGCGAGAGATACGGGCTGTGATGGATGTCGGAAAGCTGGACGATCCTGAAACCCTCGAATTCCTGGGGCAGATCAACGACGGGAATCGTCTTTCGATCCACTTCGAAGCGGTAGGTTTCCTCAAGATCGAGGGGCGAGCGTTCGAACAGGTCCGCCGTGAACTCGATGAGTGCATCGCGCTGCTTCAGGCTGCGCGGCGAAGAAGGTTTTTTCTTCTTCTCACGGGGTTTCCACATACGGGTCAGTTCCATCACCATCGGGTTCGTCAATCCTGGAACGCGGCGCGCTCGATTTTCTTCCAAAACGACATAAACCGTTTCGGGACGCCATCATAGTGCGCGAGCTTCGGTTTGGCGAACGTTTCGACGTGGAAACCGGCGCGTTTGAATTCGGCGAGGAAGGTTTGAAAACGTGGGGCGTAGGTTTCGGTCACCGCGATGCGCGTCAGACCGTGTTCGCGGCAGAATGCCATGACTTCGGCGGGGACGCGACCACGCCGTGCTTCCTTCACCGGATTGCCGATGCGGTCGAACAGATCGACCACGCATTCATAGATGAAAAACAGCCGCTTGAACGACAGCCGGTATTCCCCGGCGAGCAGTTCCTCGTCGAAGACGAAGATTGTCGGGGCGTCCGGATAGGCGCGCAGGGCCGCGTCGTTCGGCGACAACCCGTCGCCGTGCAGCCAGACGCAAACGTTTCCACCGTGATTTGCCATAAGTAGTGGTGAGTAGCCAGTAATGGGTAATACCGCTAAAAAATTGATTATAAAGAATATAGCCCATGGCCGGAGCGCTTTGGCGAGGCTATGGGAAAACGGATGGGGCCGGTCGCCGTCGGTTATTTTTCGGTGACCACGAACGTCGGGATGCTGCCGCCGCCCGCGCTGACGTTGATGACGGCGTCGTTCGAGGTCCGGACCACCGCCCCGCACATCTCGCCGCCGAGATGGAACGGGTTGATGTTGTACTTCATCGGGCGGAACTCGAATCCGCCGTTCGTTCTGACGGGAAACGGCTCGACCGGGGTTGCCACGCGCCGCTGCGCGACCCAGACATGTTCGGACGCCGCCGCCCGCGCAACCGCCGCCGCCCACGTCGCGTCGTCGGTTTCACTTCCGACGTATACATCGCTCCCTCCGTAGGCGTCCGCCGGTTTGATGACAAAGGCCGCCCGGTTGGCAAGAAGATGAGAGCAAAGGTCCACCGGCGTCCCATCGAGGTCGGTCACGCCCTCGCGGACACGCCGCGTCCACGGGATGTGTCGGGCGAGCGCGGTCCGTTCGTTTTCGGAAAGGTGCCCGAGGTGGGCCGGATCGGTCAGAAACGCCAGAAACCCTTTGTTTTCACTGATTCGGCAGCGAAACGGATTGACGAAACAGGCGGCGCGGGTGCGGTAGGCCTTCACGAACGGCTTTGTTTCATCGAGTTTTTCGAGCAATTCGCTCGTCACGACGCGGCGATAGACGAGGTCGATGCGAAATTCACCCGCGTAAAGCTTTCCGTCGCGCAGTTCGAGCGCGCGCGGATCGGCGATGACCGCCGGGTAGCCGTTCATTTCGAAGAAATCGCGCAGAATTTCAAAATCGGAGGACGTCCGGACGCCTTGCCAGTCCACGATGGCGATGTTCGGACAGTCGGTCCGCCCGAACGCAGCGTAGGCCGCGAGCAGCGCCTTTAACAGTTGCGGACGCGAATCCAGCCCGCGCAGGGCGAATTTTTCCTGAAATTTTTGAACGATGGGCAGTTCGAGGTAGATGTCGGTCATCACCGACGAGTAGCCGATGCCGGCGGGCGCGTCGTGATTGAATTCGAGGAAATGAAACTCGTCGTCGCCCGCACCGGGGAAAGCGTCGAGGCGTGTCCAAACGACCGATTCATCGTAGCCCGGATGAATGCGCCAGAGTTCGCGCTCGGCCTCGCTCGCCTGCAACGCTTCATAAAGCTGCTCGGAATCGCCCCCGAACAGCCCTTTTTCGGCCTTGAGCGCGGCGGTCAGCACCGCTTCGGCGGCCCGTTCGAGCGCGGCGCGGCGTCCGGCGGAAAAAAAGTGCGGACGGAGGTGAACCGGCATCGCCTTGCCGTCGAACTGGATGTTGCGGGCGACGAGGCGTTCGTCGAGCAGTTCGGCGTCGGCCAGCGCCCCGGCGGGGTCGGCGTCGATGAGGGCGTGAAAATGTTCGATTGCGGCGTGCATCGGCGAAAAAGCGAAAGGGCGCGCGAAGTTCACGACGCGCGCCCTCTTGAAAGAAAAAAACGATTACTCGGCGAAGTTACCAATGACCGGGAGCTTGGTCATGTTGCCGCCGAAAGCCTTGATCATCATGAAGATGCTCACACCGAGGAAAGCCAGGATTACCACGAGAAAGGCCAGTGAAACGACCAGCCCGAGGATGGCCGCGACGCCGCCGATCTGTCCGAGGACAACTCCGATAATCTGGACGATGACCGACAGTACGATGACGATGGCCGCCATGAAAAGCGACTGCTTGGCGTGAAACTTGACGAATTTGTTATCGCCGCCCGTCACGAGGCAGATGATTCCCATGATCAGCCCGATGGCGCATACGGGAAGATAGCAGAGCATCGCGGCCATCTTGGGATCGAGGCCGAGCGGACCGGGGCCGGAGGTTCCACCGGAGGGATCGAACGAAGGTTGCTGGTAGGGATTCTGTTGATACTGAGGCGTCATTGAATGGATTTCTCCTTGCAAGGGTGGGGTTCGTGGTCTTGCAGCGTAAAAATAGATTTTTGATTGAAGATTTTCGATTGAAGATTTTTCGGGTGCTCGGCGGA
Source organism: Blastocatellia bacterium NZW_1522 (assembly GCA_039793685.1). GTDB lineage: Bacteria > Acidobacteriota > Blastocatellia > Chloracidobacteriales > Chloracidobacteriaceae > JAAFHI01. The sequence continues at coordinate 74,318 of JBDRAL010000078.1, read as the reverse complement.
AATATCTCAAACGGTCCGTGATTGCCAATCGAAAATCTTCAATCTTCAATCTTCAATCTGAAATTTCAGGATTTTTTTTCAATCAACCTTGCCGCGACGACATATTCCTTTTCCTCGCGGCGGATGCGAATGTTCACGGTCGTGCCCGGAACGGTCCGGGCGATGATGCGGTTGAACTGACCGGACGAGGTCACCGGTGCGGTGTCCACGGCCAGAATCAGATCGTTGCGGCGGATACCCGCCCCGTCTCCCGGCAGTCCGCGCTCAACGGTAAGCACCTTCACGCCGCGCGACGTGTTGGCGAGGCCGAAGTCCTTGCGCTCGAAAGCGGAGATGTCAGCCACCGTAATCCCGACCGCGCTGCGCCGGACTCGTCCGCGCTCGCGCAGTTGCGGCACGATTTCCTTGAGAATGTTGACCGGGATCGCGAAGCCGAGGCCCTGCCCGCGCGCCAGCACGAGCGTATTGATGCCGACCACTTCGCCCTTCAGGTTGACCAGCGGTCCGCCCGAATTGCCGAAGTTGATGGCCGCGTCGGTCTGAAGAAAGTCGTCATACTCCCCGTCCAGCCCGCTCCGGCCCTTGCCGCTGATGATGCCGAGCGTGACCGTGTGGTCGAGTTCATACGGGCTGCCGATGGCAATCACCCAGTCGCCGACCCGGACGCCGTCGCTGTCGCCGAGCGGAAGCGTCGGCAACGGATTCTTTCCGAAATCCACTTCGAGCAGGGCGATGTCGGTCGCCTCGTCATGGCCGCGTACGCTTGCGTTGAGCGTCCGGCCATCCTGCGTGACGACCAGAATCGGGCCGCCGATTTTCAGGGCGTCACGGATGACGTGAAAGTTCGTGATGACCCGTCCCTGGGTATCGAGGCAGAAGCCGCTCCCGATGGACGTGCCCCCCTCCTCGGCGGCGGCCTGAATGTTGACCACCGCGCCATTGGCCTGAGCGACAATGTCGGCGATGCTCGGCAACGCCGTGGCCGTTGCGGTCGGGGGAATCGGGCGGCCGCCGGCCGGACGCGCGGGACTTCCCTGTTGCGCCCCCGCCGGGCAGGTCAACCCCAACGCCAGCACGCCACCAATGAAAAACGAACGAAAATGAAACTGCGCCATCGTTTGTTCAATCCGTTTCGGAATCCGCTCTCGAGGTTGCGGGACGCACGACGGTGGAAGAAGGTTCCCTCGAATCCGGCAATCGGGTGTCGTGAGTCACGCGCCGCCCCGAGCGTACCATTTCGGCCAGTCGTTCCGCATCATAATCGCACTCACGCGCCATTTCCTCACGGATTTCGTGAAGTTTTTCAAGAAAGCGCGGCTTGCGATACATCGCGAAACATCTCCGGACCGGGTCGTTCGAACGGTGATGTCGTTTTTACGGGATTTTCGAATGCTCTTCAATCAGGCGGAAGACCTTGACGACGGTCTGGCCGGAAATTTTTTCGATGGTGATGTAGGCATTGGCCGCCGGAATCCAGCAGTCGTCCACGATCGTCCCCTCGGCCTCGTATTCGCAGATGACGTGGCCGCCCGCGACGAAGGTCACGCGGTTCGACGGATGAAAGACCGTGATGAAGTGCGCGTAGGCGTGCGCCTCATAGGCGGTCCCGAACAGGTGAACCTCGGTGAGCGGCTCGTCGTGACGGTAGGAAATGATCCGGATGGATTCGCCCGGTTCGCCGCCGAACGCGACAACCTGAAACTCGGCGGGCACGGGCGCGCGGCCAAGCGCCAGCACGGGCGAGTCCAGCCGGACATTCAGCACCGATGTTCCCTTCGTGTCGAATCCCTGAACCAGCGGGGGGGTCGGACCGGATGAAACCAGAATCTCCCCGCTTTCGAGCATTAAAACCTGCGGACGCAGGAAGTAGTTGCGGCATTCGGATTCCCACAACCGCCGTCCGTTGGGATCGAAGCAGCAGAGATGGGTGGCGTCCACGCAGGCGATGGATTCACCGGAGGAGCTGACGGCCAGCGCGGCCACATCCATGCGCGGCGAGAAGAGACGCCGGGGCGACAGGTCGTCGGCCGACAGCCGGTACAGCCCGTAATTCGTCGCGAAAAAGCCGTTATTCGAGTCGGCGTGCTGGACCGCCACGGCGGTCATGCGTTCCGAAAGAAAATGGGGGAAGAAACGTCCGCGTTCAAGATCAAGTGTTCCGGTTGCCCGGTCATCCGCGATGAAAACCGTTCCGAGGTGTCCCGGGATGGGCGCGAACAGCCGACGGCTGCCGGGAATGACTTTCGCGAAATCGAATTCGAGCGAGCAGGAATGCGTAATTTCCGTCCGGGTCGGCGCCCCCTCGGCCTTGAACGCCACGAGCGGGATTCCGCGGGGGGTTACCGACTGTGTCAGGAGGGCGTCAATCCACAAGGCCAGATCGCGCGCCGACTTCGGCCGATCACCGGGCTGTTTTGCAAGCAGCGCCTCCACCAGCCGGCGACAACCCGGGTCCGTGATGAGGTTGAAATCCGGCGTTTCCTTGGCGTGCGCGACGAAAAGCTGCTCCGGGGCTCCCGTGAAGGGGCGGTCGCCGGTCAGCAATTCGAAAAGGATGACACCGAGGGAATAGAGGTCGCTTGCGTAGGTCGAGAAGTCATAGAACTGCTCGGGAGCCATGTAGGCGGGTGAGCCGTTCGGGTTCTGAATGTCGTGGATGTTCGCCAGATGGTTGGCGATACCGAGGTCGGCAACCTTGTAGGTGCGCGTCCCCGTGGCTTCATCCACGCAGATGAGAATGTTTTCCGGCTTGAGATCGCGGTGGAGAATCTGGTTTGCATGCGCGTGCGCCAGCCCGGCCACCACGTCGCGCAGGATGGTCAGCGCCTCGGTCGGCTCGACCGAAGTCCGCTCGTTGAGCAAATCCCGAAGACTGCCGCCGGAGGCGTATTCGAGAATGAGTTTGTCGCGCTCCGTTCCCTGCCCGTAAACGAGATTCAGACACCGGATGATATTCGGGTGCTGAAGCGTGAACAGCGAAGACAGTTCACGGAAAAAGTACTGCCCGGCTTTTCCTCCCGCCAGAAACTCCTTGACCGCGCACAGTTCCCCATTCGACCGGTCACGGGCAAGCCGGACCAGCGCGTGCGCTCCGCTGCCGATGAGTTTGATGGCTTCGTAGTCGCTTCCGGGCATGAAAGTCTCGGGAGTCTTGAGGGTCTTGGGGGTCTTGAGAGTCTCGGGAGTCTCGGGAGTCTCGGGAGTCTTGAGAGTCAACAGGTGATTTGCCTTTTTTGACTCCCCAGACTCCCAAGACTCTCCAGACTCCCGAGACTCCCTAGACTGACTGAACCAGTTGTTCGTGGGTCATTCCCGCCTTGACCTTGTCCTCGACGTCCTTGAGACGAGGCTCGGCGGTGATGATGAAGCGGCTTGCTTCCTCGCCCCGCGAGATGCAGGCGGTCTGGACGCAGTCGAGTTTGTGGCCGCTGACGTATGAAAACATCCCGGCGAGGATGCCCGCGATCATCGGGTCGGAGAATTCCTCCTCGTCGCGGATAATCTCGGCGAAAATGGAATCCTCGAGTGTGGCGGTCACGATTCCGGTCTCACGCGCACGGGTCACGTCGAGGTCGAGCAGCCCCCAGCCATGAAACACGAAGTATTCACGAAAGAAACCAAGAAACGCCGTCAGCGGCATTTCGTTCATCTGGACGTTCCCGATGACGTTGCATTCCCGTTCGAGACGCTTCATCACCTTCTCGCCCCAGATGCGGCCACAGCTTTTGAAGATCGTCGCCCACGCCGGTCCGGCCTCGTCCACCAGCGACTTGTAGACGCCATCGAGAAAGTCGGACGAGAGCATGCAGAGCCGGGTCTTGGCCGGGTTCCAGAGAACGCCCTCGCGCAGGTCGTACCCGAGGCTGGCGTCATCGAAGAACGACTCCAGCCCGATATCCTTGAGCAGTTGTTCGGTGGTGTTCATCAGTATTTCTCCGAAAGGACGTTCATCGCCACGTCGAGATAGGGCGTCATGAGTTGAAAGTGAGCCGGCTGGAGTTCCTTGCGGCACTCTTCCTTGACGAACCAGTACATGTGGTAGATCGACTTGGCCTTGGCCTCGAATTCCTTGAGTTTGGCGGCCATCGCGGGGTCGATGCCGAAGGACGCCGGGTCCGCCCCCTTGGGCATGTCCGGGAATTCGAACGCCTGGAGAATCGTCTTGGTCCAGATCAGGAACTTGTCTTCGTACCAGCGAACATCGCCGATGAGCATTGCCATCGTCCCGTAGGCGAGAACGTAGCGACCGTCCCGCACCGCCTTGGCGGTCGCGTGGTCGTGGTGTTTTTCATAGGGGTAAATGGCAAAGGTGTCCTTGACGGCCCGGCCGATGATGCCGGTCTCCTTGGCGCGGACTTCCTTGGCCGCTTCGGCCTGCGGCGCGAGATTCGGATAGACGGCAACCAGTCTGGCAAGTTCCTGGTCGGTCAGATATTTCCCCTCGTCCTGCCGGAAGATGTCCTTCAATTCCGGATGGCGATGGGGGGCAACGGTCTGGCGTTGTGGCGTCATCGTTTTTTCCTCGAAAATGGTTACGGGGCCGGTTTGGTGGAAAGTCTTTGGGCGGCGCGTAGCGCGCTTTCGGTCGCGGCGGCGAGAAAATTGCCGCCACCCGATCGGTTTCCGAAGGCGGCCGATTCGCCCGCCTGCCACGGTACGGTCCGGAAGAACGCTCCGGCGGCCATCGTGTAATCAATGGGCGGCGGCGCGGGCCGCATCACCTGGATGGGCGGCGCCGGAGTCGGCAGGGCCGGGGTTTCCTGTCCCATGACCAGTTGATCAAGAAGGGAAGGTCGCGAAGACGAAGGCGAAGGCGCCGACCGCGCGGCGGCGGCACCGGTCCATGCCACCTGCTGCCGGAAAAATGTCCCGGCGGTGAATCCGGCGAGAACTTCCGGCGCATCCCCCACTTGCGGGGGCGCGACCGGCGGAGGCGGCGGAGCCACGGTGACCGGCGGCGGGATGGTGACAGGCGGTGGAGCGACGGGCAGGCTGACGGGCGGCGCGAGTTCGACCGGCGCGGGTTTCGGCGCGCGGGCCGGCGCGGGCGCCGCTCCGCGCTTCGCCCACGAAACCTGATCATGAAAGAACGAGCGGGCCGTCGGCTCGATGCCGAGCGCTACGCGCGCGCGCAGAATCGCCGAACCAAGCAGATCCTGACAGCGCGCAATCCGCGCCAGAATCGCTTCCTGCTCGGCGAACAGCTCTTCGGGTGTCGTATATGCTTCGGACATGGGGGGAGTCCTCCCGAATTGAGAATTCAGAATTGAGAATTGAGAGTTCGAAAACTCTGCATTCTCAATTCTCCATTCTCAATTCGACGTCAGTCGGCCAGTTTTTCCATGATCTCGCTGGCGTTGGCGCCTTCGCGACGCCAGAACTCCGCCGCGTTGACCTTTTTCTGCGAGCCGATCAGGAACTTGCAGCAGTCGTTCCCCATCGAGTAGCACTGGACCTCGATGCCGCCCCGTTCTTCCCGGTCGTAGACGCTGAACACACCGGCGAACATCCCGGCGTACATGTAACAGACCGGTTTGCCGACCTGTTCCATCGCCTTGGCCACCGCCGAGTTCTTGATGGTCACGAACACCATTCCCTGTTTTTCAAAACCGAAATCCACATTCCAGCCGCCCCAGCCTTCGGTCGTCAGCGGCCACCACCAGGATTCCAGCACGAACTTCCGGTTCATCTGCCACACGTCCAGCTTTCCGCCGCCGAACTCGTGCCGCATTTTCTCGTTGAACCGTTTCATGTCGTTGAGGCCCCATTCGTAGCCGCACTTGTACATCACGAGGTTCGCCGCATCGCCGACCTCCTCGTGCAGCCCCGTGTGCAGGCTCGCGATGAAGTCTTCAGACGCATAGACCCCACGCTGACCGTCGCGCAGACGGATTGTCCGCGTCCGCGGGTCGCGTGACGTGAAATCTTCCGGTACGAAATAGTTGTGGTAGTTCTTGATGCCGCCATCGGCCACATTGATTGCCATCGCGATACGTCTCCCGTTCGAAAAAAGGTGAATTGGAGGGGCTTTAGTTCGCTGCGATTCTGGACATGTCGTAGTCTTCGCCTTCGAGTTCCAGAATGCGTGACTTGGTGATGATCTTGTTCTTGTCAATGAGTACCCGGCCGTCACGCGGGTGCATGATGACGGTTTCGGCGCGCTTGCCGACGAGCGAGCGAAGGTCGTCCACATCCTGGAGGTACATCCCCTCGGGAAGCTCGACCACGACGCCGTCGCCGACAATCCGGGCCTGACAGGAAAGGCGGGAATTGGCCCGCGCGCCCGTGATGGTCCCGAGCGTACGGGTTTCCCGATCGGTACGAGGCGTCAGCGCCGTCTCTCCCTGTTTGACAAAGACATGGCAGGTCGCGCACAACCCCATCCCGCCGCAGGCCATGGCGACTTCGCACTGACTCGCGAGCAGGGTGTCGAGTACCTTGGTATCGGTCTTGACCGAGATGACCCGGTTGAGCGGTTGCAGTGTAATGCTTTTCATCGTTCCTCTTGATTGAAGGCTGACCAATGACGACGAAAGGACGGCTCACGCTTGAAGTTCGCCCTTCATTCTTCATCCCTCATCCTTCGGCTAACTCCATCGTTCGAGCAGGAAGTTGGTCTTGGGGATTCCAGCCGCCTGCAACTGGGTTTTGTAAAAACCGATATCCGTACCTTCGCCCACCGCGTAAAACACGGTGTCGGGCGACTCGACAAACAGCCCCTTCAACAACTGGTCGGTGACCCGGCTGACCGGTCCGGTCCAACCCGGGGGCCGGGTCGGCTGATCGAGCAGCAGAAGACGGGTGAAACGTTCGCCCGCCTGATATTTCCGGAACTCGGCGTCATAGAGCGCCTGGTCGAATCCGGAAATCTCGTGAAGGACGGTCAGCCGGCGGGACGAGCCGGTTTCCCATAAAAATCTCAAAAAGCTCCGCGCCGCGGTAATCGCGTAGTCACGTCCGATGAAACAGATCGGAGCGGCGGCCTTCCGATCCAGCTTGAACTGCCCCATCGGGCGCCCGACGGAGACGCTGTCGCCCGCCTTCATGGTGTCGTAAAACCTGGCGCCGAAATTCCCCGTTCGCTTGACAGTGACTTCGAACTGACTCCGTTCGGTCGGAGAAGAACTGATGGTCAACGGCGCCTGAAGGTCGGCGTCGAGCGTGAATATGACGAATTGCCCCGGCTCGAACTCGAATGGGGCGTTGCCGAAGTCGAACGCATAACTGCGAACGTCGGCGAGTTCCTGAGTAATTTTTCGGATGGTGTAGCGATTCGCTTCCACGTTTTTTCGCTATCCTCGACTGAAAGTTTGACGCACACCGGCGCGTCGGAATGATGAACGGCGTCACGAACGACCCTTGCCGTTCTCAGGAGGGGTTTCTGACGGATGCGCCTGCCGCAGTCGCGCAATCTCGGCCTTGAGATTCTGGATTTCCTGCGCGGTGCACGATTCGCTTTCGGCCACTTCGCGCGTCATTGCGACCAGTTCGGCGTTCAGTCGCTCATTTTCGGCCTGGAGATCGGCAATGGACGTTTCGTATCGCTCGGCCTCCTCCACCAGCATCGCACCGAGCCGGCGCTGGTGCAGACCGACACCCCGACGCAACGCGGTCAATTCACCGGCGGCCTGCTCACTCGCGAGGAGCATCGTTTCGAGGGCACCCTGCCGGACAGCCACCTGGCGATCGAACGCGCGATGGTGCGACGCGACGGCCGCGCGCAACGAGCCGAATTCGGCTTGCACCGCCTCGGCCGCATCCAGCGTGTTTTCAAGGGTACGCCGGGTTCGATCCCGCTCCTCGCACGCGGCGTCCAGCTCGGCCTTCAGTCGGTTGGCCCGCGCTCTGGCCTGTTCGAAAGGCGCGATTCCCGAATCCAGATCCGGAAATCGATCCAGCGTCCGCGCAACGAACGCCGCGCAATAGCGATAGGCAATCCGCGTCAGAGCCGGGAGCGCCTCCACTGGCCGCAGCCCGACCGTCATGTTCGCCGAAGAACCGTTCGACATATCCACCTCGACCGTCAAAGGGTATCGTGCAAGTTCAGAACATCATTCCCGTCTGGATAAGACAGTTGATCATGGCGGCGACCTGCTCGGGATCCTGGATATCCCAGCAGCCGACCGTTCCGGAAGCAACGTCCAGAATCGTCGAAATCTGTTCGATGAGTTGGGGATGTTCGTGTGGGGCGGCGTTCAGCAAACAAACGATAGCAGGCCGGGTTAGTATCTCGGCGTACTCTGCGGCCAGTGACCGAACCGCCTTTTCATCGACGCCGGCGTGAACACTCACGAACAGAAGGCTTCCGATGAGGTGCCCCGGCGCGGCCAGCAGGCCGGCAACTTCTTTCGCCGAAGAGACGCCAATGACCGAGATCCGCAAGTCGGAGCGCATCGGCAGCCAGGCAAGTTCATGGAGCACGGACGACGAACTGTCGAGCGGTTCGCGAGTCAGGATCGTCCGCTGTCCCTCGCCGACGTGACGCACCGTATCGGCGAAAGCGGCACGGTACGTTTTGGGAAGCCCGAGCGCGGCGAGATAGGTGACCTCCGGTACGGTACCGAGCGTCATCCGCAGCGACTGAGCCAGCATGAGGCCGTCGCTCGCCAGAAAATAGGAATGCGTGGGCGGGCCGAGCTTGGCCGCGGTCGGCAGAGGCGGAAGCGCGGCCTCCGGAGACACGACGACCGGGACGGCCGAAACCGGCGCGGTCACATTCTCAACCACCTGTTCATCGGACGATACAACTTCGACCAGCAATCCGGTCGAGACCAGCCCGGACACGAGAAACTGCAATGCCGACGCCTGATCCGGAACAATGTCCAGAATCTCCCCGAGGGTCATTTTCCCATCGAAGAAAATCAGCAGGTTGGCCGTCTGCTGGGGAAGATCGCCCGAGCCGAGGCGCTGGTTGAGTTCGGGGGCGACGGCATAAACCTTCGAAGTATCGGCCTGATTGCCGAGCAGCGCGTCGGCCATCGTCAGAACGGATTCCGCCGTCCGAATCGCGGCGGAGGATTCCGGCGTCACGGCTTCCGGAACAACCGCCACGGGCGACGTGACCGGATCCTCCTGCAAAAGCGCCTGTGCCAGCGCACCCGTTGTCCGCGGCATACGCGAGGTCCCGATGGGTACCACGTTTCGCGGCGGCGGGGGCGGCGGCGTGACGACCATGGCGGACGAGGGTTCGGGCAGTGGCGGAGCGGAACCGGTCACCCGCTGCTGCTCGCGATATTCGTCGCGCCGCCGGAACGCTTCCAGCAGAATCCCTGTCAGTGGCTTCTGAATGGCCCGATTGGTCTTGTAGAACGCCGTCGTAATCTGGATCTCGGGATTGTCCCAGGCCACGACCTCATAGGCGGCCGCTTCACCAGACAGATTCCCCATTTCGGCGTCAATCAGGATGCCATCCGAGAAGTAAAGATAGCCGACCTTGCCAGTAGCGGTGACCCGGAGCGTACAGGTCTTTTTCTCGGCTTCAACCAGTTGCAGGAAGGAAGCGAGGGTAATCCCGTGAATGATGCCCTGCGACTTGGCGTCGAGTTCGTTCCGGATCGCATTGTAGAGCGCGGTGACGTTCAGCGGCTTTTCAAGGACCGGGAATGTCCCGATCCGGTTCAGCCGGTCTTCCACCGTCGGAAGCCCCAGCGCGGTCATAACGATGACCGGCATCTCGGGACGGTCCTTCATCAGACGGGCAATCAGTTCAAACCCGTCCATGACCGGCATCAGGAGGTCGGTGACGATGAGATCGATGTGAGTGGCACCGAGCGTCTCGATGGCGGTCTGACCGTTTTCGGCGGTGTAAACCTCAAATTCGGCGCTATAGCGACCAAGCCACTTCGAAACAAGACGCAGAACGGTCTTGTCATCCTCGACAAGGAGAACACTGTTCATAACGTGATGGCTCTCTGTCTGTTTCGGAACAGTTGAACCCAAAAGACTGTCAAGGGGTGGCAGGAGTTATTCTGCCAGTCTTTTCAGTTCGGTCAACCCTAAAATTCGGAATCATTCCAAGACCGCGGAGGACCGGTCTCAACGGGGGGGAAACGGCGAAAGCATCCATGCGGACGTTGTCAAAATATTGCGAGGCGGGTCTTCTTAAAATTTTATAACCCGGTCGAGACGAGGAATTCCGGCGTGACGATCGTCGGACAGAAAAAACCGCTCGAGGTGTTGAACAGGCGAAGACGCGCCTGCCGATGAACGCTCGCGATGTGCCCGAAGTTCCACGTTACGAAAAAATCCACCTTGTGGACGGAAGCGAGGGCGACGTGCAGCGCGTCGGCGGCGAAGCGGCGGGGGAAGATGCCGCGCCCCAGATACCCCTCGGCGAGAATCGCCGCCTCATCCAGCAGTTCCAGCGACTGAAGAGGCCGGACAAGATTCAAATAGGCCGTCCGGTGCGGCTCGGGCACCCGCTCCAGCTCCCGCGCGACCAGCAGCGAAACATATGGCTGATACTCCGCCATGTCATGCTCCCACCAGCGAATGGTCAGGTCCCGACGAAAGGGATCATCGTTGTCGAGATACGCGCCGATAACCGAGGTTTCGAGATAGATGGAAAGCTTCATTGGGGAAAAGTCTGGAGTCCGGAGTCGTGAGTCTGGAGTCAAGAGAACGATGAACGATGAACGATGAACGATGAACGATGAACGATGAACGATGAACGATGAACGATGAACGATGAACGATGAACGATGAACGATGAACGAACGTCCGGTTTCGACTCTGGCCTGTCAAGCGCTTTTTGCCGGACTCAAGACTCTCGACTCCAGACTCCAGACTTTTTCTTCACTTCATCGTTCATCGTTCATCATTCATCGTTTCGTTGACGCTTCCCCCGAATGCGCCCATAATTTTTGCGCGCCTTCTTTCTCGTCCCACAAACGTACCGATTTTCTTTCCTTTACCGAACGGGAGTGGTGGATATGCCTGAGAACGAGCCGAAAAAGCCTGACATCACCCAACTTCTCGAAGCCCACCGGCGCGAGCGCGAGTCGCTGCACTGGGAAGGGACTTTCCGTGAATATTTCGAAATGGCGGGCAAGCAGCCAAAGCTCACGCAGCTCGCCCACGCCCGGATTTGCGACATGATCCTCGCGGCGGGAACGACCGTCATCAACGAGGGCACGCGCGACGAAACCACCCGCTACCACTTCTTCAGCGAGGACCTCTACGGAATCGATGAAGCGCTGGAACAGCTCGTCGAGTACTTCAAATCGGCGGCGCAGCGGCTTGAAGTCCGCAAGCGCATTCTGTTGCTCATGGGACCGGTCGGCGGCGGGAAGTCCACCATCGTGACCCTGCTCAAGCGTGGCCTCGAAAAATGGACCCGCACCGAGCAGGGCGCGGTCTATTCCATCAAGGGCGACCCGATGCATGGCGACCCGATGCACCTCATCCCGCCCGAACTGCGCCCGGAAATCCAGAAGCACTACGGCATCTACATCGAAGGCGAACTCAGCCCGCAGGCGCGCTTCGACCTTGAACACACATTCAAGGGCAAGCACGAGGACGTTCTCATCGAACGCATCGTCTTTTCGGAAAAGGACCGCGTCGGCATCGGGACCTTCGCGCCGAGCGACCCCAAGAGCCAGGACGTATCGGAACTGACCGGCTCGATCGACCTCTCGACCATCGGCGAAGTCGGCGTCGAAAGCGACCCGCGCGCCTACCGTTTCGACGGCGAACTCAACGTCGCGAATCGGGGGATGATGGAGTTCATCGAGATCCTCAAGTGCTTATCCAGCAATACTTTAGCAAGAACGAGCAAAGGATTGCTTGAGATCTCCGAACTTGTCAAGAATAAAAATCACTCAGCCGAACCGCTTCAAAATTTTCCGATTTGTATAACCCTTCGAACCCGTGACGGACTTGAAGGAGCAACCAAACTCATCTACGTCGGTAAGGGCAAAACGATTCGGATCAAAACCCGTAAGGGCTTTGTCCTGGAAGGCTCGCCCGACCACCGCATCTGGGTCATCGGCATTGACGGCGAACATCAGTGGCGCGCATTGAAGGATTTGGAAAAAACAGACCGTCTCTGCATTCACCGGAAAGTCGGGACCTGGGCGGAGGAACCGCCAAAGATCGCGCATCACCCACAAAAACCAAGCCGCAAACCGGTTTTTATCCCGGAACGGATGACGGCGGAACTTGCGAAGCTTCTTGGCTACTTTGTCGCCGAAGGCAATTATGAAAGCCCCCAAAATGGCGGCTCTTCTCCTGGGATCTGTATCAGCGCGACCAACCAGCAGGTTATTCAGGATTTGTACGCGGTGACAAAAAGCCTCGGCCTCTCACCGCGGGCCGATGGACGCGGACACTACATCATCCACAGCACCACCCTCGCGGAACTGTTTCAATCCTTCGGCCTCACCGGACGCCGCGCGCATGAAAAGCATGTGCCGCGCATTATCCGCGAGTGTCCGAAGGAATTGATGTCGCAGTTTCTGCGGGCGTACTTCGACGGCGATGGGACGGCGACGAAAAGCTACATCTCGTGCGTGACCGCGTCCGAAAAGCTGTCGGAGCAGTTGCAGCAGATTCTGCTCAACTACGGCATCGTCGCGAAGCGTTCGACGGTCCACAACAAGCAACTTGGACGCGATTACTTCACGCTCATCATCGACAGCGACAACATCGCGATTTTCAACCGGGAAATCGGTTTCGGCATCGACTACAAGCGGGAAGCGGCGGAGCGGCTCGAAGCCGAGCAACACATTGCGCACCGCGACGGCCTGCCGAATCTTCAGGCGCACTGGAACGCGCTGCGCGAGCGCCTGACCGATGCCGCGCTGATGGCGTCGAGCGGTCGGTCCTATCGGGAACGGATCGGCGTTCGGCAGCTTATCGGCGACTACGCTTTTGAACAGTTGTGGCGGTTCGCCGAGGGACGCGCCGTGCCGTCAGTCCCGGCGGCGCAAACGGTCATCGACGCCTCTGAAACGCACGCGCTCGTGCCGTTCACGATTCGCGAAACGGTGGACAACCGGTATTTCTACGATGAAGTCGAGGAAACGACGGAAGGCTTCGACGATCTGTGGGATTTCCATGTGCCGGTCGGCCACACCTACATCGGCAACGGCTTCGTCAATCACAACTGCGACGAGAAATTTCTCTACTCGCTGCTGACGCTGTCGCAGGAACAGGCGATCAAGACCGGACGCTACGCGATGATCTACGCCGACGAGGTCATCATGTCGCACACGAACGAAAACGAGTATCAGTCGTTCGTCGGCAACAAGAAGAACGAGGCGTTGCAGGACCGCATCATCATGATCAAGGTCCCGTACAACCTCCGGATTTCCGAGGAAGAACGTATCTATCAAAAGCTGCTCTCGCAGAGCAGCCTTCAGGGCGTTCACATCGCGCCTTACACCCTGCGCGTCGCGGCGATGTTCGCCGTGTTGACGCGGCTTGAAGCGCCCAAGCGCGCCAACGTGGACCTCGTCAAGAAGATGAAGCTCTATGACGGCGAGGACGTGGACGGCTTCAAGAGCAAGGACGTCAAGGAACTCAAGGCCGAGACGGTACGCGAAGGCATGTTCGGCATCTCGCCGCGCTACGTCATCAACCGTCTTTCAAACGCGCTCGTGCAGGAATCGAAGAAGTTCATCACGCCGATTGACGCGCTGCGGACCATCCGCGACGGCTTCGATCAGCACACGGGCATCACCACCGAGGAACGCGAGCGCTACACGAACCTCATCACGCTCGTCCGCAAGGAATACGACGAGATCGCCAAGACCGAAGTGCAGCGGGCCTTCGTCTATTCGTTCGAGGAGATGGCGAAGAACATCTGCGACAACTACCTCGACAACGTCGAAGCCTACTGCAACAAGGAAAAGATCAAGGACCCGATTACGGAAGAGGAAATCGAGCCGGACGAACGGCTGATGCGTTCCATCGAGGAGCAGATCGGCATTTCGGAAAACGCGAAGAACACCTTCCGCCAGGAAATCCTGATCCGCATCTCGACCTACGCCCGCAAAGGCAAGCGGTTCGAATACAACTCGCACGAACGGCTCAAGGAAGCCATCGAGAAGAAGATCTTCGCCGACCTCAAGGACGTGGTGAAAATCACGACCTCGACCAAGTCGCCCGACGCCGACCAGTTGCGTCGCATCAACGAAGTCATCGACCGACTGGTGAAAAACCACGGTTACACGTCGGAAAGCGCCAACGAACTCCTCAACTACGTCGGCAGCCTGCTTTCCCGCTGAACGACCCAAACGGGGAGCGCGGTCGTCCGCGCTTCCCGCCTCCCTTGGGAGGCCGACGTTCACGCACCGGATCCCGATATCTGCAAAAGAAGATGACTTCGAACAGTCCTGCCCAAAACGGTGGGGCTGTTTTATTGTCCTGAATCCGTCACATTCCAAATCCGTTGGGTAGAGACCTGATTCCACCAACCATGAGCGAACCGACTACAGCCATTCATTGTCCTACCCATGGAGAGAGCCACGCGACCTTTGTCTGCGTCCATCTTGCGACCTCGGACGGTCGGGGCTTTTATTACGCGGCTTCACCCGACGACCCGAGACCGGACGCCTGGTGTTATGATTGCGATCTTGGGCTACTCAAAGAGGGCGAATGGACTGAACGCCTTGAAGAAGCGGCTCAGATCACGATTCTCTGCACGGGCTGTTACGATACGGTCAGAGAACGGAATCAAGTGGTTCGGCCAAATTTCGAAATTGATGGATGGAAGCTCGGAGATGTATCCGACCTCCATCCTCCCATCCCGATTCAAGAACTCCCGACTCAAAAGGAAAAACGAAGACTGCGTCCCGGTGATCTGGTCAAACTTCTTTTTTTCATTCTGGAAGCTGAAAACAAGTCACGCTATAGAGGGGAACGGATGTGGGTTCGGATACTTCGAAAAACTCATGAGGGCTTTGTCGGTGAACTTGATAATGACCCCAGAACCAAAGGTACTCTGGAAGCTGGGCAAATCGTTTTCTTCCTCGAAGATCAAATTCTGGCAATTTACAAATAAGCCGTTTTCTTAACCGACAGCAATTCACCAAATTTCAGGTTTCGTCTTTCATGTCATCCGCCTCCATTTCACCAACTCAACGTCTGATCGGCACCGTCACCCTTCCCGGCGACAAGTCGGTTTCGCACCGGTTCGGCATGTTCGCCGCCATCGCCGAGGGAACGACCCGCGTGGCGAACTTCTCCGGCAGCGAAGACTGCGCGGCGACGCTCGGCTGCATGGCCGCGCTCGGCGTTCCCATTGAACGTGCAGGGGATGAGGTCATCATCGAGGGTGTCGGCAAGCAGGGGTTGAAGGCATTTGACGGTACGCTCGACGCGGGCAATTCCGGCACGACCATCCGGCTTTTATCGGGAATTCTTGCCGGGCAGCCGTTCGAAACGCGCATCACCGGGGACGAGTCGCTCCAGCGTCGTCCGATGCGGCGGATCATGGACCCGCTGACGAAGATGGGGGCGCGCATCGCGGCGACCAACGACAACTTCGCACCGCTCACGATCTCCGGGGGCCATCTGCGCGGCATCGACTATGAACTTCCCGTCGCGAGCGCGCAGGTGAAGTCGTGCGTACTGCTGGCGGGGCTGTTCGCCGACGGCGCGACGACCGTCATCGAAACCACGCCGACCCGCGACCACACGGAGCGAATGCTCGGAGCGTTCGGCGCGCCGGTTTTACAGGATGGTTCACGGCTGACGATTTCCGGCGACGCGGTGTTGAAAAGTCCCGGCGACTGCCGCGTGCCGGGCGATTTTTCGGCGGCGGCATTTTTTCTCGTCGCGGCCTCGCTCGTTCCCGACGCCGACCTGCTGATTGAAAACGTCGGCATCAATCCGTCGCGAACCGGCCTGCTCGATGTTTTACATGAAGCGGGACTGGCGGTCGGTCTTGAAAACGAACGCGAGGCGGGCGGCGAACCCGTCGCCGACCTCCGCGTGCGCGGATTGAACGGCGATCGGCTGGCGCGTCCGCTCGAACTCGGCGGCGAGATCATCGCCAACGTGATTGACGAACTGCCGATTCTGAGCGTGTTCGGCGCGTTTCACGGCGGCATCGACATTCGCGACGCAAAGGAACTGCGGGTCAAGGAAAGCGACCGCATCGCGCTCGTGGCCGCGAACCTGCGACGGATGGGTGTCGAAGTTCTTGAACGCGAGGACGGTCTGCGCGTGGAAGGCAATCAACGCTTTCAGGGAACCACGATTGAAACCGCCGGCGATCACCGTATCGCGATGGCCTTCGCCGTCGCGGCACTCGCCGCCTCCGGCGCGACGGACATTCGCGATGCAGGCTGCGCGGCGGTATCATTCCCGAAATTTTTCGAAGTACTCGGCTCGCTCCGCGGCTGACGGCTCACCGCGTGCGCGGCTCGCCCGGACGGAGCATCGGTTAAAGGATATGGCGAAAAAAGGCAACGTACTCATCGTTGATGACGAAGAAATCATGCGGGACGTCCTCGAAACGCTGCTGTCGGGCGAGGGCTACAACGTCAAGCTCGCCCGCACCGGCGAGGAGGGCCTCGACCTCTACCAGCGCGGGACGTTCGATGTCGTTCTGCTCGACGTTTCAATGCCCGGCATGGGTGGCATCGCGACGCTCGGCGCGCTGCTCCAGCACGATCCGGGGGCGGTGGTCATCATGATCACGGCCTATGCCACGTTTGAAACGGCGGTGTCGGCGTGGCAGATGGGCGCGTTCAACTGCGTCCGCAAGCCGTTTGAAAACGCGCAGATTCTGACCACGGTCGAAGCGGGCGTGGAGCGTCGGCGCAAGGACGAGGAACACGCGCAACTGCGGCGTACCCTCAAGCAGAGCGGCGACCGGCGCGGCATCATCGCCCGCAGCGCGCGGATGCACGACATTCTCGGCCTCGTCGAGCAGGTCGCGCCGGCGCGGACGACCATTCTCATTCAGGGCGAATCGGGCACGGGCAAGGAACTCATCGCGCGGGCGATCCATTTTTCGAGTCCTCGCGCGACGACCGGGCAGTTCGTGACGGTCAACTGCGGCAACATCCCGTCGGAACTGCTTGAAAGCGAGCTGTTCGGCCACCTGCGCGGGGCGTTCACGAGCGCCTTCACCGCGAAGAAGGGGCTGTTCGAAGTCGCCGACGGGGGCAGCATCTTTCTGGATGAAATCGGCAACCTGCCGCTCGAAACCCAGAGCAAGCTGCTGCGCGTGATTCAGGAACGCGAGTTCACGCCGCTCGGCGACACGACGCCGAAGAAAGTGGATGTCCGCATCATCGCGGCGACCAACGTGGATTTGAAGCAGGCGGTGGCGGAGTCGAAGTTCCGCGAGGATTTGTTCTACCGGCTGAACGTCATCACCATTCACCTGCCGTCGTTGCGGGAACGTCCGGAAGACATTCTGCCGCTGGCGAAGCATTTCATCCGGAAGTACAACGCGGAAAACGATCGTTCATTGTCGGAAGAAATCAATCCCGACATTCTTTCGCTGCTTGAAACCTACGCCTGGCCGGGGAACGTGCGCGAACTCGAAAACACCATCGAGCGCGCCGTGGTCATCTCGCGTACCAATGAACTGACGATGGAATGCCTGCGCGACGAGATTCTGAATCCCGAACGGCGCGACGGAACCTACGGCACGGCGGACACCGCGCCGACCGACCTCAACCGGCTCGACATCGCCAACGGCATCGCGTTTTACGAGGAAGTCGCCCGCTTCGAGGTGGCGCTCATTCGCAAGGCGCTCGATCTCACCAACAACCATCAGAGCCGCGCGTCGAAGCTGCTCGGCCTCAACGCCACGACGCTCAACAGCAAGATCAAGACCTACAACATCAAGTTGTAAGCACTTTCCTCAGCCATGCAAGTAAGAAACGCGCTGGAGGTTATCAATGGGATGGTTGCCGATGGGGTTATTCTTGATTACGCCATCGGCGGCGCCATCGCGGCGATTTACTACGTTGAACCCTTTTTTACCGCCGACCTCGACATTTTTGTTCATCTAAAACCAACGTGGAATAGCCTGATGCCTCTCAGTGAAATTTATGAGTATCTTCAGCAAAGAGGACATAAACCGAGCCACGAGTTTCTTTTAATTGGAGATGTCCCGGTCCAGTTTCTTCCGGTTTTTGATGATCTCTCCAATGAAGCGGTCGAAATGTCTCAAGCGATTGACTTTGAGGGGATCCCGACCCGTATTATTAAGCCAGAGCATCTGGTTTCAATGATGCTGAAAGTCGGACGGCCCAAGGATTATCTCAGAATCGCCATGTTCCTTGAGTGCAAGGCTGTGAACAAACGCGCGCTCAACGCAGTACTGAAACGACATGGACTTTGGGAAAAATGGACGGCCAACGAGAAAAGGTTCACCTCATGAGAAACTTTCCAAAAATCGATTCTATCTGGAAAGCCAAGAAGGCTGAACGTCTTCGCCTGGCGGCGTTGCCGTTCAGCGAGAAGCTGAAAATCGTGGGTCAGCTTCAGGAACTTCACAAGCAAATGAAACGGGCCACCATCATTCCTCAGGGGAAAAAGCGAGCGGCACGTCGTTCGCCGTCCGTTTCCCCGAAATAACGTTGACCATCCGCCGGTTTGACGGAAACGCCGTCGCTACCGCTGCAACCACACCGTCTGTCCCACGCGGAGCGCCCCCGCCCGGACGACCGTGCCGTAAACACCGGCGTCGGCCTTGTTCAGGCGACCAACGGTTTTCAGGACCTGTGGGGAACTTTCGACCGTGTCGGGGTCGAGATTGATCATCGAGCATCGCAGGTCGCGCATCGTGACGGCGACCGCCGCCTCGGAATCCTCGAACGTCAGTGTCCCGCCTTCCCAATCGTTTTCGCCGAAGGCCATCCCTGAAACGGTTTCGATGGCGATGTTCGGACGAAACCGGCGGATGTCGAGCGGAATGCCCGATTCGGCCTCGATATGTCGAATCGTGGCGAGCGCGATGGCCGAGACCTGCCCTTCGTCGAAGATGCCGTGCTTCAACCGCATCAGTTCGACCTCGCTGCCGAAACGCTCTGAGATTTCAGCCGCCAGCGCCGGATCGTAAAGTTCGTACTCGTCGCCGGACGGCGTGCGGATGTGCGTCGGCTCGCCGTTGCTGCCGCCGAACGGGCGGTACAGCAGAAGCTCCGGCAGGCGTCCCGCCGTCAGCCACGGAAATCCGCCCGTATCCCCTTTACGATGGAGCGCGAAGCGCCGGTCACCCTCGACGCCGTGCCATCCGAGCTGGGCCTCCGCGACCGATTCCCCGGCCATCGACTTGACCGGGTAACGAAAAAGCTCGTTGATCCGACCGATTTCAATTTTCATGACATTCACGCCTGAAAATGGTTGTCCGTCAGGGGGCCGGTTCCCCGACGGGTCGCCGTTTCCGGTTCATTCATCAGCCACATCAGATAGATCAGCGTGAGCAGACCGGAAAACCCGATGGTGAAGGCCCACGTCCGCGGATGCGAGAACGGGTTCAGAAACCGGTCGGCGATGTCCGCCAGAAGTTCGCCGGGACGCCCGACGACATCCCAACTGTTCCAGCGCGGAAACCGGCCCAGATAGATGCCGAAGCCGGTCAGCCCGAGCGAAAACAGCACCGCCGCCCAGCCGACGAGCGGCGAAAACGTCCGTTCAAACCACAGATGCACGCCACGCAGCGAATGCAGGCCGCAGGCGAGCGCCACGAGCGCGAACGACAGCAGCAGAATCAGGTCGAACCAGAGCGGCACGCCGTCCTTCTGCTTCAGATGAATCAAATCGGTCAGCATGTAGGGCGCGTTCGGGAAAAACAGCAGCCACCCGGCGGCGACCGCCAGCCCGAGCCGACGGTCCTTCACCCGCGCGAGCGCGATGCTCAACCCGAGCGGGACGAGCGCCAGAAAGAGATTCCACAGCAGGAAACCGAAATGCGGCGTGCCGGTGGCGGCCACGCGCGCGGCAAACAACGCCACGCACCAGCCGACCGCCACCGGAAACATCAGAGCCGTCGCGTACTTCTTCATGCTTTTTTCTCGTCGGGAAACGTGTGGGTGAAACCGTAGGCCCAGAGCATCAGCCCGATCTGCATCACGGCTGCCCGAATCCATAAAAAGACCGGACCGCCGAGGTCGGCGAACTGAGCCGGGTTGAGCGCCATGTGAATGTTGGCCGGCCAGACCGCGATCAGAAGGGCAATCAGCCCCCAGGCCCCGAGTTTGGTCGTTTTCGGAATGATGAGCATTGCGCCAAGGATGATTTCCGCGACGCCGCTGATGTTGATGAGAAGCGAATGGGCCGGCATGTAGGGCGGCATGATCCGGTGGTAGAAACTCGGCGTGATGAAGTGATTCAAACCCGCCCCGATGTAGACCAATCCCTGAAAGATCCGGAATCCCGCCCGGATTTTGGCTCTGGTGCTGGACACGTTGAAACGTCCTCCCCTGTGATTTGACTGTGTTTTTCGTTCAAGACCTTTACGCGCGCAACCGTGGAATCGGTTCCCCGAATGTTCACCGTTTCGATGGAAACGAGACGCCCGATCCGGGCAATGGTTCCGCGTCAGGGTTTCAATTCGGTCGGCGACGGCTGAACGATCAACCGCGCAATCTTCCAGTCTCCGTTCGACTGTCGCCGCCAGACGGCCACATAGCGACCGAAAAGATGCATCGGCGGCTTGCCCTTCTCACCGGCGGTCTGGGTGTAACGTCCCCACTGGATCGCCGTCGAACCGTGAATTTCAACGTCGTCGGAATCCATCGCCGCGGCTTCCACCACGAACAATTTGGCCAGCGGTTCGAGAAAATCCCGGATGGCCCGCCTGCCCTTGAGCGCCTCCATTCCGGGTTCCAGAAGTTGCCCGTCGGGAACGTACATCGCGGCGACTTCATCCGGAGTTCCCGACTTGAGCAGACGGGCGTATTCCCGCATTGCCGCCTCCACCTTTTCGCGCGGGGACCCGCGTCGTGCGGCCTCGACCGGAAACAGCATCACCGAACACCAGACCAGGCAAACAAGAAAGAACAAGGGGCGCTTCATCATTCGTGGATTCCTTTCATTCGGGAAAGCCCGGAGAAACCGGAAATCGGGTTGGCAAAACTCAAACGGGCGCGCATCGAAACCGACACGCGCCCGTTTGAATTTCTCCTTCGCGACGGTTCAGTTCGCCGCGTGCCGCTTGAAGATCAGGCCGCCGTTGGTCCCGCCGAAGCCGGAGGCGTTCGACAGGGCGTACTCGATTTTCCCCTGCCGCGGCGTGTTCGGAACGTAATCGAGGTCGCATTCCGGGTCGGGCGTTTCATAGTTGATGGTCGGCGGCATGGTCTGGCGTTCGACCGCCAGCGCGCTGAAGCAGGCTTCAATGCCGCCCGCCGCGCCGAGCGTGTGACCAGTCATGGATTTCGTGGAACTCACCGCCAGCTTGTAGGCGTGATCTTCAAACGCCCGCTTGATGGCGATGGTTTCGAACTTGTCGTTGTAGGGCGTCGAGGTCCCGTGCGCGTTGATGTAGTCAACCTGCTCCGGCGTGATGCCCGCGTCGGCGAGCGTGGCCCGGATCATCCGGTAGACGCCGTCGCCGTTCGGCGCGGGCGCGGTGATGTGATGCGCGTCGCCGCTCATCCCGTAGCCGACGAGTTCGGCGTAAATCTTCGCCCCGCGCGCCACCGCCCGTTCATATTCTTCAATGACCATCACGCCCGAACCTTCGCCGAGCAGAAAACCGTCCCGGCTCGCTTCAAACGGACGCGACGCATGCAGCGGATCGTCGTTGCGCGTGGACATCGCCTTGGCCGCCGCGAACCCGCCGACGCCCATCGGCGTAATCGCGCCTTCCGTCCCACCGCAAATCATCACGTCGGCGTCGCCTTCCTGAATCAGCCGGAACGCATCACCGATGGCATGCACGCTCGCCGCGCAGGCCGTCGCGGTCGCCGAGTTCGGTC
Organism: Blastocatellia bacterium NZW_1522; assembly: GCA_039793685.1. GTDB lineage: Bacteria > Acidobacteriota > Blastocatellia > Chloracidobacteriales > Chloracidobacteriaceae > JAAFHI01. The sequence goes on along the minus strand of JBDRAL010000078.1, from coordinate 52,428 downwards.
CCTTCAATCCCCAGCGGTGCGAAATGTGACCCGACGCCATGTTCACGAGGAACGAAATCATGAAGTAGGGCGAAATATGACGCGGGCCGTCCTTCAAAAACTTGGTGTGTTCGCGTTCGATGACGCCGAACCCGCCGATGCCGCTGCTGACATAAACCCCGCAGCGGTCGGCGTCTTCCTTCGTGAAGTCGAGGCCGCTGTCGACCACCGCCTCGGTCGCCGCGCCGAGGGCGTAGTGAATGTACGGCGCGGTGCGCTTGAGTTCCTTCGCTTCAAAAAAAGCGCCCGCGTCAAAATTCTTCACTTCCGCGGCAAAACGGACGTCAAAGCCCGTCGCGTCGAAGTGCGTAATCGGCCCCGCGCCCGAGCGGCCCGCCATCAGACCTTCCCAGTTTTCTTCCCGCGTATTGCCGATGGGCGTGACGAGTCCGATTCCCGTGACCACCACCCGCCGTTTCCAGTTCACCGTGTTTTCCATAAAAAGAAATAAGTTCCGCGAAAGATAAAAAGATAAGCGTGGATGCTACCCCGTTCGCGAAGATTCAAGCAAGAACCATAGCCTGAACACGCCACGACAATACTTCCGGAGGTATCAAACGAAGCTCCTTACTCTCCATCGAATGAGAACATGGACAGAAGGGAAATCCTTGAAGCTCAAAAAAAGAAGACTTGAAAAACATTGCCGAATTCGCCAGTCTCCAAACATCTTGCGATACTTCCCCGAATCCATCCCAAGAGTTTCTCATGATCAAGATAGCCGAGGCGGTCGAAGCCCTGGAACGACACGTTCGAACCATTGCGGATGCTGAAGAACCTGAAATCTGGTTTGACACATTGGTTCAAACACAACCTTTAACCCTGGCCGTCACCGAGAGCCTTGATGCGGCATCCGCCGCGGAATGCGCCGAGGCTGCGCGGCGACTCCGTCCGTTACTTCAACTGCCCGACCCTCAAGTCAGCGGCCAAATCGCGCTTTTGCTTGGTGTCTTTGTTGAACGAGGTCTGCCGACGGGCATTGTCGGCCGCGAGATACTTCTTGAATTCGGCAATATGCTTGAACTCTACGGGTCATTTGTTTCCCTCATCCGAGACGAAATCCCCGCAACCGAAGAGGAACCGGAAGATGACGAAGGAGGATATTGGGTGGAAGACCGCTTCGTGACCGAAGTGAAGGCACAGGAATTCTGGTTGCGTGACCGCCGTTTACCACAAACACTCGCCGGTCTTGAGAGTTGGATATTGCCGGTCGTCGCTATTCTTTCACGCGATCATGATCTCCGCCAAAATGCCCAAGCAGATTCCGGCCTTGTGAAACTGACCGAGGAATACAAGATCCCCTTCGTCCGTAATCTTCTGAAACTGCTCGATAAAGAGCGGATTGTCGTTCTTCACCCAATGACAGAACAGGGATTTGAAATTGTTCTCGACGGCATTACAGACAATTTTCAACTTCACACGTTGCTTGCGGATGCGCTGATTCTTGAAAAAACAGGCTGGTTCAAATCAACCGGGCCAGCTTGGGGCATTGCCGGAAAACGCCCTCATCCAGAAACCGTTGCCATGCTCAAGGGAGATAAATCCAAATCACCACAACCATACTGTGAGGGAGTCTGGGATTTTTATGAGTGGACCGCTCTCAAGGGGAATGAGCAACTCAAGCGCTCCGTACCACCCGACAAATGGATTTGGAATGAAGGAATCCCGTCCGATATTCCAAAATTCGAAGACACCCGTGTGATCGTGCTTGGAACGCCTTCATACCAAAGAACTTGGGGCGCCGGTCGCCAGATCCCGGCGCTCAAGGCCAGTATCACGGTCACCAAAGTTTTCAACACGGCTGAATATCGGCAATGGACTGATCGTTTAAAGAACGGTTGAGCCATTCGATCCGCCGAGATAGACGTTTTCGCGGACTTCCAGCTTTTTCCCGAACCAGTTCGCGGGCTTGATCATGCTTTTTAAGACGCGGCCTTTCATCGTGACGTAATCCACGTCGCCGGCGAGCGCCTGCGACATGATGTCCACCACGCCGCCGTGCTTGCCGGAAAGCTGAAGGACGCGGTCGATGACCGGCGCGCCGAGCATCGAGCCACGATAAAACTTCGGCAGCCGCCGCGAGGCTTCCGTCAGATCGGCTTCAAACTCTTTCCGCCACAGCCGGTCATAGTCGGCGGGTGCGTGCCGCGTCAACGCTTCGCCGAGCAGGTGCGCCGATTGCAGCGCGTAGTAAATCCCCTCGCCGGTAATCGGATCGACGAACCCGGCGGCGTCGCCGACCAGCGCCCAGTTCTTTCCCGTGACACGGTTCGTCTTCCACGATTTTTTCCGAAGCATCGGGACCCGCGCGGCGTACTTCACGCGGTCCGTCGGCAATTCCCGTCCGAGATGCCAGCGGGTGAAAGCGTCGAGTTCCTTCCACAAATCCGCCAGCGGATATTCGCCGCACTGATTGATGATGCCGTAGGAAACGTGGTCCGGACGCGGAAAGGCCCAGACGTAGCCGCTGAAATTCTTCGGGAACGCCACCACCGCGCGCCGGACGCCGGGGGCGGAAATGTAGTACCCGCAGCACATCGCCTGATCTTCATCGGGCAGGCGTCCGACGAGTTGTCGGCGCGTGCCGCTCGTGCAGCCATCCGCGCCGACCAGAAAATCGGCCCGCCAGCGGTCGCCGTCGGCCTCGACGCTCCAGCCGTCCCCGTCGGGCGCGAAGTTCGTCACCCGGCGCGGCACGAATTCCGCGCCCGCGCCCTGCGCCCGCGCGAGGAGCAGGCCGTTGAGGTTCTTTCTCGAAAAGATGCGGAACGGCGCGTCGGCGAGCGGGAACGTCACCGCCCGCCCGCGCGGCGAGAGAATTTCGATTTCGTCGATTTCCTGGCGGGGAAACGCCGCGTCCTGTTCAAGCAGAAAACCGAACTGGCGCAATGCTTTGGCGGTGATGCCGCCGCCGCAGGGTTTTTCCCACGCGCCGCGATGCATGTCGTAGAGGCGAACCCGCGCACCGGCGGACGCGAGCGTGTGGGCGAGATGCGAACCGGCCGGGCCGGAACCGATGATGGCAACGTTCATTTGCTGAATCCGTACTTGTTATCCGTGTAATCCGTGTAATCCGTGGCTATCCTTCCCCAGTTTACCGCCCCAACTCGCCTTTCGCTTCCGGAACCGGCATATTTTTCGGGAACCTTTTCTGAAAACCGGTGTCGAAGGCCACTGTACGCTTTCGAAATCTTCGTGGAGCGCCATCGAGATGATGCGAGTTGAGGACATCGCCGCATTGACCACGACTGCCGAAGGGACGGAATTTGCCGCCGCTCCGTGCGGTCGGCTGTCCGTCGTCGACACCGCCCTGCTCGAAGGCATCCGCGAAGGTCGCAACGCGGCGTTCGAGCAACTGGTCGCCCGCTATCAGCCGATGGTCTACAACCTGCTGTTCCGGTTGCTGAACCATCCCGAAGATGCCCGCGACCTGACCCAGGAAACCTTTTTGAACGTCTTCCGCTTCGCCAAATCGTTTCGCGGCGACTGTGAAATGAAGACGTGGATCTATCGTATCGCCGTCAATCAGGCGTCGAATCACCAACGGTGGTGGAAACGCCGCTGGCGGCGCGAAACCGTCTCGCTCGACGCCGTCGAAACCGAGGACGGTCAATCGCTGGCCGAACGAATCGCCTCGTCCGACCTTGATCCCGAGCAGCAGACGCTGCTGCTTGAACGCCAGCGGCACCTGACCGCGGCGCTCGCCACCCTGAAATTCGATTTCCGCGTCGCCGTCGTCATGCGCGATGTGCGCGGCCTGACGTACGAGGAAATCGCCGAAGCCCTCGAACTTTCCGTCGGCACGGTCAAATCGCGCATCGCCCGCGGACGCGAAGCCTTGCGCCAAGCCTTGAAGGACCGTTTCTGAACGGGACGAAGGAGGCTCGAAACCGATGATGAATTGCGAACAGTTCACCCAGAATCTTTCCCCGTACGTCGATGCCGACCTGCCGGGAGAACACACCGATGCAATGGCTTTCCATGCGTCGCACTGCGCTGCCTGCCACGCGCAACTCGTTGATCTTCAAACGGTTCGCGCCGCGTTACGCGACCTGCCCGAAACACCCGCCGATCCTGCGCTGTCCCGCGCCATCGTGAGCGCCATGCGGGATGCCGCCCTGCGCCGCGAACGCGAACACTGGACCGACTTCCGCTGGCTGCTGCGCCGTCTGGCGGTTCGTCCGATGGCGACCGGCTATGGGGTCGGCCTCGCCATCACCGCCATGCTGTTCGTCGGGGTGCTGGTGTCGTTCAAACCGGTAATGCGGCTGACGCAGGGACCGGAGTACAACGTGATCTACATGCCGGTGGAAGACATGCGGCCCTTCGTGCCCCGCGCGCAAAACGCCCGCCCGATCGCCTACACGCGCCCGACCATCGGAACCGTCGCGCCCGGCAGCGCGGCGCAACCCTCCGCGCTGTTTCTGACCGATGAAGAGGGCGGCGTGGTCATCATCGCCGAAGTTTCGCCGACCGGCCAGGCCCGGTGCATCCGGCTGGTTTCGCCCAACACCGACCCCCGGACCGCCGCCGCCATCGACGCAGCCCTCCAGCGGACGGCGTTCCGCCCGGCGCGAACCAAGCAGGGCAACCCGATTGCCACCCAGATCGTTTTTCTGGTCGATCAAGTTCTGATTAAAGGATGAGGAAGAAGTCTGGAGTCGAAAGTCGGGAGTCTGGAGTCAAAGCAAAAAGCGTTCGGGAGTTTCAAGACTTCCGAACGCTTTTTCATTTGAACTCGGCAAGCTTCAGTCAGGACTCCAGACTTTCGACTCCAGACTCCGGACTTTGTTCAGATTTCCCGGCATTTCGCCGCGTCCAGTTTGACCAGCATCAGAAAGGCGAGGCGGTAGCCGAGATAGGTACTGATCGGCTTGATCTTGTCGGCGGTATCGTTTTTGGTGTGAATCAGTTCCCAGAAATTGTTGGAAAGACCGTGGAGCGTGACCGCCGGGATTTTGCGGTCGCGAAAGGCGCTGGAATCGGCGTCCACGCCGTCAATCGGGGACTGTGCGAAGGTGATGTTCCGCTCCTTTGCAATCCGTTCGGCGAGGTCGGTGAGTTTTCCGGTGGAAATGTTCGAAATGACCTGCGGCGCGGCCTGCCCGAAGCTGTCGAGATTCACCATGGCGCAATATCGAGGAAGATTTTCCTTCGGAATCGCCTTGACCATCGCCTTCGAACCGATCAGGCCCTCTTCCTCGCGTCCGAACGCCACAAACAGCATCTTTTTATGGCGCGGCGCTTTTTTGAACGAACGGTACAAATGCGCGACGATGGTGATGCCGGTCCAGTTGTCGATCGCGCCGCAACCTTCCTTGACCTTGTCGTAGTGCGCGCCGACGACCAGAAGGCCGTCATCGCCCGGCTGGTCGGGTTCGAGCGTGAGGACGACGTTTTCGACATCCTTGAACTTTTCAACCTTGATGTCGGCATCGGTCGCGCCCATTTTCTTGAAGAGGGCAATCGCCGCCGCCTGTCGCTGGGCGTTGTCGCACGGTCCGGCAATGGCGTCTTCATGAATGGATTCGACGGTCGAAACGGAGGGCCGACCGGCATCAAGCTGCCGCGCCGTGCCGGGAAAGATAAACAGTGCCGCCGCCAGCGCGACGGGCAACGGACGGATCAGAAAGCGGAACGGCATCATGTGAACTCTTTTCGGATTTGACTTGAAAACGTTTTGTGACCGTATCCGACTTTTCCGTCAACCCTGAACACCGACAATTTCCTATGGCTTGCGCCATAGGCTCACATTCTTTCGAGCGCTCCGCGCTCTCCTGGAGACAACGTCAAATACCCCCAAAGTCCCGAAGACATCCGAGACTCCCGAGACTTTTCATCCGGAAGGATTCTGCTTTGACTCCAGACTTCCGACTCCAGACTCCAGACTTTCTTTATTCGAACGGGTTCCGAATCAGCACCACCGGCACGTCCTCGCCCGCCGCGCCGGTTTTCTTGCCTTCCTCGAAAAAGACCAGTCCTTCCGCGCCGAGCATCGAACTCAGCACCCCCGACCCCTGCGCGGGCATCACGCGCGCGACGAACCCGCCGTCCGCCCAGGTGATCCGCGCCCGGAGGTAGGTCGGACGGTCGGCCTTGGTCTTTACATCCGCCGCGAGTTTCGCCGTGACGGTCGGCGGCAGCCACGTCGCCTCGGGAAATCCCATCGCCTTCCGCAGCGCCGGACGCACAAACAGCAGAAAACAGACCATCGTGGAAACCGGATTGCCCGGCAGACCGATGTACGGCGTGTTTTGAAGTGTGCCGAACAGCAGCGGCTTGCCCGGTTTCATCCACACGCGCCAGAACTTCGCATCGAGGCCCATTTTCGCCAGTACCGGTTTGACGTAGTCGTAATCGCCGACCGACACGCCACCCGACGACACGATGAAATCCGCCGCAAGTGCTTCGGAAATCGAGGCTTCGAGGGCTTCCGGGCTGTCGCGGACGATGGGCAGTACGCGGGGCGTCGCGCCTGCTTCGCGTACGAGCGCGGCCAGCGCGTAGGCGTTGCTGTTGACGATTTTTCCCGGCGCGGCGGGTTCGTCGGGTTCGGTCAGTTCGTCGCCGGTCGCGAGAATCGCCACCACCGGCGACCGCGAAACCGTCACGAACGACCGCCGCATGGCCGCGAGCGTCCCGATTTCGGCTGCCCGCAACACATCGCCCGGATTCAGGATTGCGCTTCCAGCTTTTACATCTTCACCGCGCGGGCGGATGTTTTCCCCATCGCGGACGGAAACGGAAACATCCACAAACTCGCCATCGGCTTTCGTCCGTTCGACCATCACCACGCCGGTCGTCCCGACCGGAATCGGCGCGCCGGTCATGATTCGAATCGCCTGTCCCGATGAAAGCGGCACCGACGGGACTCTCCCCGCGGGCAGATCGCCGATGACACGCAGCCGGACGGGCGTTTCGGCCCCGGCTCCAGCGGTGTCGGCGGCAACCACGGCGTAGCCGTCCATCGCGGAATTGTCGTGCGGCGGAATGTCGGCGGGCGCGATGACCGTTTCACGCAGCACGCGCCCGACCGTTTCGGTCACGGGCAGGCGCTCGACGCCGATGGGGGAAACGTTTTCAAGAATGATGCGTTGCGCTTCCGCGACGGGAAGCGGGGGGGTGCTCTGAGACATGAAGAACCTTCCGGGAGGATGCGTTTGACGCCCGGAAAACGCTTACGCATCTCCGTCGTCGCCGATGGATTCGGTCGGGCAAGCATCCATGGCCTCGCGGGCCGCTTCCAGTTCTTCTTCCGATTTCGGCTGGCTGAAGACGTAGGCCATGCCGTTGTCCTTGTCTTCCGCGAAGACGGTCGGGGCGGTGTCGCGGCAAACGTCGCAGTAGACACAGGACTCGTCAACGTAGAATTTTCCCGGTGCGTTTCGAAAAAATCGCTGCTTGCGATTCGCCATTTCCGGTTTTCCGCTATCAAGGGGAGTTCTACTCGTCGTCGGGGAGGAAGGAATCGTCGTCGAACGCGTCGATTGGATGACTCGAAACCTGCGCGTAAACCTCGGTACCGGAAGAATTTAATGTTTTTCCGACGTCGAGCGAGGCGAAAATTTCGGAAATTTCCTCAAGTTCCCACCGGACGAGTTCGCAGTCGCCGTTGAAGAACGGCTGCCCGTGCGCGTTGGCTTCGGCAATGGCTTTTTCGACGACTTCCTGAAGCGAGGCCGCCTCGATCATGACGACGCGCTCCTTGGTGAAGCGGTCGAGCGCCGCGGGCTCGCCTTCGACCGGGACGAGCGCGAGGCGTTCGCGCACGGTGTACCACAGGGTGACCGGCGGTTTTGCCTGAAGCGCCGGAATCGCGGCGACCCCTTCGACCGACTCGATGCGAATGGATTCGATATTCGGGTAAAGCATCAGTCGCGGCAGGCGATCAGCCTCCAGAACGACCGAAATCCAGCCCCCGACCGGCTGGATTCGTTCCTTGACGATTTTTTTGAAAAGGAGTGACGCCGCAAGCGCCTGGACCGTCTCCGCCACCCGACGTCCGCAGATCGCGCGGCGCTCGGAAGGCGTCAACGCGCGCATGTCGGCCACCGACGGCCCGACGAACCCGATTTTGACCGTGACCAGTGCCCCCCCAAGAGCGGCCAGTTCCGCGATGGAGGTCATTCCGAAAGTTTCGAGGTTCAGGACGGCGGGCGTGGTGGTCGTGGGTTCCATCAAGAGCATAGGAGGACAGTGGCATTCCGCCCCGGGCGGGTTGGAGGGCTGGGCTTGGTTGTCGGGTCTTACCTGTAACGTCGGAACCGTCCGTCAGGTTCAATCCAAAATTTGACGTTACGGCAGAGTCAGCCGATTTGAGAGAAAAACCGGTTTTCCGGGGCGACGGCTTTGACGCGGCGCACGGGTACGCTTCAATTCACGGTTTATGAAAGACCGTTCCACCCGACCCGACCCGCGCCTGCTCGTCGCCGCCTTCGCCGCGATTTACCTCATCTGGGGTTCGAGCTATCTCGGCATCGTCTACGCCATCAAGACGATGCCGCCCTTTCTCATGGCCGGATTCCGGTACATCACGGCGGGTCTGCTGATGCTTGTCTGGCTGGCGAAACCGCTGCTCGACGGTTCGATAAAACTCCCCACCCGGCGGCAGTTCCTGAACTGCGGACTCATCGGTATCCTATTGATGCTGTTCGGGAACGGGTTCGTCGTCTGGGCGGAATTGCGGATCGCCACGGGGGTGGCCGCGCTGCTCGTCGCGACCGAGCCGATCTGGGTCGTGCTGCTGACGTGGAAGGCCACGCGCCGCCGTCCGAACCTGCTCGTCGCGCTCGGCATCGCGCTCGGCGTCGTCGGGACGGTCACCCTCGTCGGGCCGTCGGGCTTTTCCGGACGGGCGAGCGTGGACCTGCTCGGCGTTCTCGCCATCGTCATCGCCACCATCGGATGGGCCAACGGCTCGGTCTTCGCCGCGCGGGCCGATCTGCCCGCCTCGCCGGTCTTTTCGACCAGCCTTCAGATGCTCTGCGGTGGCGCGACGCTCGTCATCACCGGGACGGCGCTCGGGGAATGGTCCGGATTCAACATCGCGAAGGTGTCGATGGAATCCTGGCTCGCCTTCGCGTTTCTGGTTTCCTTTGCCTCGATCGTGGCCTTTACCGCCTACACCTGGCTCACGCGGAACGCCTCGCCGGGGATGGTCGCGACCTACGCTTACGTCAACCCGATCATCGCCGTCCTGCTCGGCTGGGCGATCAACCACGAACCCCTTTCCAGCCGGACCTTTATCGCCGCCGCGTTGCTCGTCACGGCGGTCGTCCTCATGACTCGCGGCGACCACTCGCCCCGGAAACTCGCCGACTCCACCGACCGTTCCATCGGCGACATTTCCCACGCCCCGACTGCCTGAACCGCGCAAAAGGCATGCGGACAAGGATGTCCGCGCTCCAATCAGCAGTTCAAACCATGCGGACAGGATGTCCGCGCTCCAAGCCACGCCTGAGCCGCGCACGCGGTGAAGGCGGTTACAGGCGCTCCAGCCCGGAAAGGACTTCCGCCGCGTGGGCGAGCGTGCGTGAACGCTCGGCCTCGGCCATCCGGTCCCAAGTGGCGTAAATCATCGCCATCCGCTGATTCGTTTTCAGCTTTTCCCGATTCCGGTCCAGAAAATCCCAGTAGAGGCTGTTGAACGGGCACGCGCCCTTGCCGTGACGCTTTTTCGCGTCGTACGCACAGCCCCGGCAGTAATCGCTCATCTTATTAATATAAGCCGCGCTCGCGGCGTAGGGCTTGGTCGCCAGAAATCCGCCGTCGGCATACAGCGTCATCCCGATGACGTTCGGCAGCGTCACCCATTCGAAGGCGTCCACATACCCCAGCCAGAACCACTCGTTCACCTCCTGGGGCCGAATCCCGGCAATCAGGGCGAAATTTCCCAGCACCATCAGTCGTTGGATGTGGTGCGTGTGCCCGGTTTCGCGAAGCTGCGTCACGCACTCGCGCAGGCAGCGCATCCGCGTGTCGCCGTCCCAGTAGTAATGCGGCAGAGGTCGCTCGTCGCCGAAAAAGTTCATTTCGGCGAATTCCGGCATCTTCAGCCAGTACAACTGATAGATGAACTCGCGCCAGCCGATGAACTGCCGGACGATGCCCTCCGCCGAGTTCAACCGGACCTTCCCCGCCCGGTAGGCCGCCTCCGCCGCCCGCGCCAGTTCGAGCGGGTCGAGCAGACCGAGGTTGAGGTACGGCGACACGAGCGAGTGATAGAGCGCGTATTCGCCGGAAACCATCGCGTCCTCGTACGGCCCGAACCGGTCCAGCCGGTTTTCGAGGAAATCGTCGAATGCCGCCCGCGCGTCCGCCCGCGTGACCGCCCACCCGAACGGCTCCATCCGGCCGAAGGCGTCCGGGAACTCGCGCGCCACCCAGTTCATCACCTCGCGAGTAATGTCGTCGGGCGGAAACAGCGGAACCGGCGGAAATTGATGCCCCGGCTCCGGCGTTTCGCGGTTTTCCTTGTCGAAATTCCACGCGCCGCCGACCGGTTCGCCGTCGGACTCCATCAGAATGCCCGTCTGGCGGCGCATCCGGCGGTAAAAGGCTTCCATCAAAAGGGTTTTCTTGCCCCGCGCCTGCTTCGCGAATTCCGCCCGGTCGCTCAGAAAAAGTGTCGTCGGAAGAAGTTCAAACGGGATTCCGGCGGTCTCGACCACGGCGGCGAGCCGGTCGGCCACGCCGTACTCGGTCGGTTCCATCATTTTCACCCGCGCCGGTCGAAATTCCGCGACGTGGGCGGCGAACGCCCCGGCGAAATCCGGCTGCTCGCGCCGGTAATCCACCCGCCAGCCGTCGGCGCGGAGTTCTTCCGCAAAATGGCGCATGGCCGAAAAAATCAGGACGAGTTTCTGCTTGTGATAGCGCAACTGGCGGGCGCGCTCGGAGGACTCGATCATCAGAATGACCGTGTCGGACCGATCCGCGCCGACCAGCGCCGGGTGCGTCGGCGTCAACTGATCGCCGAGAATCCAGACGGTGCTTGGCATGTGTGTGACCAAACGTCTTTTTTCGTGCAATGTTGGGGGGAAGTCGCTTACCATAGCGCGCCTTCCGAAGCCGGTCGGTGACTTTCACCCCGTTTCGCTCAACTTTTCTCCTGGTGGATATGAAATGAATCCGCGTTTCTTCTCGATTTCGGTCGCCTGCGCCTTCATCACGGTTTTTCTTTGGGGAAGTACATTCGGGACGCTTCCCGTTCGGGCACAGAACGGCGCTCCGGCGGAAACCCCGGAAGTCACCGAAGCCGTCAGGCTCAACAAGGAAGCTGTCTCGCTTTTTTCAAAAGGAGATCTCAAGAGCGCGCGTCCATTGGCCCAAAAGGCATTTGAACTTTTTGAAAAATCGCTCGGCGCAAACGCGCCGCAGACGATCAGCGCCGGATACAACCTTGCCGTCATCCTCGGCCAGCTCGGAGAATTCTTCGAGGCAGGCAAAGTCCTTCGAAAAACCATTTCCGGTTCGGAAAAGGCATTCGGGAAAAATGATCCCCGCCTCTGCAAGCACCTCATTTCGTATGGCTGGAATCAGTTCGTCCAAGGGCGGTTTCCCACGGCGGATGAAGCATTCAAACGTGCCCTGACCATCCGCGAAACCGCCCATCCGGGCGACGATACCGAAGCGCTTGAGGAACTTCTGGCGCTGGGTGCTCAGCTTCAGAAACGCGGTGAACCCGGCAAGTCGATTCCGTACCTCCAGCGCTACGTCGCGGCGCAGGAGAAAAAGACCGGAGCGACCTCGAAAGATTACGGCGAAGCACTCAAGCGGTGCGCCTGCGCGGAAATGCAGGACCTCGAACTGGACGGCAAAATCGGTTCGGCGGAATACAAAGCCGCTGATGAACGCATGCAGCGGGGCCAGCGGATCGCGCTCGGCCTGCCCGCGAAAGACGAAAAACGGATTGCGGCCACGTTGCTCGGGTCGGTGGTCACGCGCGGCAGGGCAACGAATCGCGCGGTCCCGGAATACCCCCAAGCCGCGAAACAACTGGGGATTCAGGGAATCGTCATCGTTGAAATTCTGATTGATGAAACCGGGAACGTCGCAAAGACGGAAGCGCTCTGCGGTGCCGACCTGATTTCAGCCGCCGCGCTGGAAGCCGCCCGCAAGTGGAAATTCAAACCCACCCTGCTGGATGGAGAACCGGTCAAGGTCACCGGGGTGATCACGTTCAAATTCAATCTTGGAAGGTGAAGACGCTCAAGAACGTGCGGGATGCTTTTTTAACGGTGTTCCGTTTTGACGACGTCCCCGCCGCGCCCGATGGCGGTTTGCCGATCTCCGGCGTAAATCCAGGTGATTTCCGTGGGCGGATTGAGAAACCAGCGGTAGGCCAGCGCCATCTGCCGCGCGGCCTCGGCCACGGGCATCGCCCCGGTCGCCGTGCCCAGTCCGGGACAGGCCACCGACCGAATCGGCTTTTCTCCCGACAGATTGTGCCGATGGACGGCCAGCAGCATCGCCCACATTGCGATGTAGGCATGATCGGTCGTGGCGATGTGCATCGGAATCCGCATTGTCGGCGTGTGGGCAATGAACGGGTGCTTCGGATGGCCCGTTTCCACGATCATCGAGGTCCCGATGGGCTGTTCACCGCGAAATTCGGCGATGATGCGCGCCTGTACCCGGTCCATCAGTTCCACACCGAAGAACGAGGTAATGGCGAGATCGACGCCGCCGTCCATCAGTCCGAAGGAATTGGCTGCGCTGACCATACAGTCGAACTCGGGCAGCGTCTCGAACCGGGCGTTGACGACCTTGAAACGCGGCAGCCCTTTGAACGCCTTGCGCCACGCCGCGCAAAGCTCCGGATTCGGATCGACCAGAATCAGGCGAAAGTCAGTCATTTGTTTCCCCATTCACCGGCAGGCTTTTCGCGAATTTTCGGCTTTTGCTGACGTACCCGTTTTGAATATAGAACCGGTGCGCGCCCTCGCGGCGGTCGTTGCTCGTGAGTTCGACGCTTTCGCAGCCCCAGGCCGCCGCCCGGCGTTCGACTTCGGCCAGCAGCAAGGCCCCGATTCCCTGCCCCCGCAGTCCGTCCAGCACGACAAACGACGACAGCCAGCCGACCGGACGTTCCCGCGTCATGAACTGCAACCGGTTCAGGACCGCGAAGCCGACGATACGGCGTTCAACACCGTTTTTTTCATCAACTTCAACCGCGAGAATGCCGACACCGCCCGACGCCGAAAGACGGTCGAGCCGCGCCGGGACGTCCGCCGGTTCGGTCGGATAGCCGAGCTGGTCGAGCAAAAGCGCGAGTTCCCCGGCGTCGGCGTGGACGGCGTCACGAAACGCGATCATTACGGACGCTCCGGCTGGGCGGTCGGATTTTGCGGAATCGGTTCGGGCAGGCTCGCCAGCGCGAGCGCCAGCACGGCGACCGCCGCCGTGCATTCGGCGAGGTCCTTCGGGACAACCTTGTCGAACGTGTCCGCCGCCGTGTGGTGGTAGGTGAAATAGCTCCGGACGTCCTGAAGCGGGGCGAAGGTCGGTACGCCCTTGAGTGACATGGGCCGCAGGTCCGCGCCGTTGGCCTCGCGGGTCGGATAGAGCACGCCCGCGCCGATGGGTTTTAAAACAGTGGAGAGCGGTTCGAGCATGTCGATGGCGGCGTCGGTCGCCTGCGCGCGGATGCCGAGGGGGCGTCCGCCGCCGGAATCGGCCTCGATGGCCGCGACGTGCTTCGCGAGTTCAGCCTCGAAATCCTTTGCGTAGCCGCGTCCGCCCGCGAGGCCGTTTTCCTCGTTCATCCAGGCCACGAGGCGGATCGTCCGTTTCGGCTTGATGCCGAGTTGATGAATGAGGTGAATCGTCCCCATCGCGGTTGCGAGTCCCGCCGCGTCGTCAATCGCGCCGGTGCCCAAATCCCACGAATCGAGGTGGCCGGAAACGATGACGATTTCCTCGGGATGTTCGCTGCCCTTCAAATCGGCGATGACGTTGTAACTTTCAACGTCGGGCAGGGTTTTCGGGGTGAGCGTGAGGTGCATCCGGACCGTTCCCTGCTTCACGAGATATGAAATCAGATCGGTGTCTTCGTCCGTCGTGGCCGCCGCCGGAATTTTCGGCACATCCGCCGCATAACCCATTCCGCCAGTGTGCGGCAGCCGGTTTCCGCCGCCGCCCGCCGACGTATTGATGGCCGCGACCGCGCCGAGTTTCGCCGCCGCGCTCGCGCCGTTGCGGCGGAAGGGCGTGACCTGGCCGTACGCCTTGTCGGCCTGCCCCTGCTTCGCGAGCGCGTCGTCGAACTTGGCGGTAAAAAGAACGATTTTCCCCTCGATTTTCGACTTTCCGAGCGTTTCGAGGTCATCGAAACTACTTGCCACGACGACCTCCGCCGTAATTCCCTCGGCGGGCGTGGCCACGCTGCCGCCGAGCGCCGTCACCATCACCTTCTGCGTCGTGCCGGGGGCTTGGCCCGGAAAGGCGACGAGTTCGGCGGTTTCGACGCCGCGAACCCAGCGTGGGACCATCACTTTCTGAAGCCGGACCTCGCAGCCCTCCTGCCGGAGCGTGTCCGCGACGTACTTCACGGCCTGTTCCGCCTGCGCCGATCCACTCAGGCGCGGGCCGATGTTGTTCGACAGGGCAGCGACCTGTTTCAACGCGAAATCGTCCTTCACCGCCGCGTCGCGCAGGCGCGCGAGGTCGGCGAGCAGTTGAGGCGAAAAGGCCGACGGTTTCTTCTGGACCGCGCCGACGGGCAGGGCAATCGAAACCAGCAACGCAAGAAGAAGGGCGACGGAGAGGAAGCGGGTGAGCATCGGAGAAAAGGGACAGGGATCAGGAGTCAGGGATCAGGATGGCTGGAGAAGTCGGGGAACTTCCGGCGCGGGGACTTCTCCTGTGTGAAAGCCACCGAATATCATCATCCGTTCAAAAGCTGAACAGATGGTCGCGGTTTTTCATACTGATCCCTGACTTCTGATCCCTGATCCCTTTCTTCCCATGAGGTTTCCCCAATGACTCACCCGTTCGATGAACTCCACACGGCGCGCGGCGCGAATTTCGGCGAGTACGCCGGGAAGCGGGTGCCGTTGAACTACGGCGACGCGGCGGCTGAATACCGGACGGCGCGGGAAGCGGTCGGCATCGCCGATTTGAGCGCGCACGGTCGCGTCGAGATTACCGGCAAGGAGCGCGTCCAGTTTTTGAACGGAATGGTGAGCAACCACGTCAAGTCGCTCGCCGCCGGGACGGGCGTCCCGGCGTTTTTCCTGACCGCCCAGGGGAAGATCATCGCCGATTGCGCGCTGTTTGCCCGCGAGGAATCGTTTTTATTGACGACCGACGGGGCGGCGTTCGAAAAGCTTTATAAAAAGCTGTTCGCGCTGACCTACGCGGGCGATTTCAAAATCGCCGACCTGACGAAAACGCACGCGGTCATCGGCGTGGTCGGTCCCGACGCCCGCTCAACGCTTGCGCGTCTCGCGAACGCCGACCTCGATGCGTGGTCGGACACCCTGGCGGTTGAAAAGATCAGCGGGAAGGTTTCGACCGGGACGGAAGACATCCGCAACTACCCGAACGGCCGGTTGAACATCGCCGGAACGGACGTTTTCGTCGCGCGCGTCACGCGGGCGGGCGAGGAGCGTTATGAACTGACCGTTCCGAATGCCGACGCCGTGAACATCTGGGAAGCGCTCGAAGCCGCGGGTGCGCGTCCGGTCGGCTGGGAGGCGCTCGACGTCACCCGCGTCGAACGCGGTGTCGGGCGCTTCGGGATCGACTTCGATGAAAACACGCTCGCCCCCGAAATCGGACTGGACGAGGCGATGAGTTTTACCAAGGGCTGCTACGTCGGACACGAAACGGTCGGCAAGATTCACTGGCGCGGCCACGACCAGACGGCGCGCAAGTTGGTCCGACTGGAACTCGCCGACGCGACGCCACCCGCCGGTGCGCGAATCGTGAAGGACGAAAAAGAAGTCGGCGTGCTGACGAGCGCGGTCAGGCACCCGCTGACGGGCAAAACGGTCGCGCTGGGGTTTGTCCGCTCGGCCCACATCGCGCCCGCCGCCGAGGTTTCAGTAAAACTTTCGGACGAAACCACGACCACGGCGGTCATCGTCACGGAGTAACCTGCTATCCTGACGACATGCGATATGTGATTGTCGATCTTGAAGCAACCTGCTGGCCGAACACCCGAAACCCTGACGAGCAGGAAATCATCGAAATCGGGGCCGTGCATCTGGCCAATGGCTGGGGACCCGACACGGACGAATTCAGTCAATTCGTCCGTCCGGTATTTCAACCAGTTCTCAGTGATTTCTGCCGGGACCTGACGTCGATAAAACAATCCGACGTGGACCGCGCCGATACCTTCCCAACGGTTTTCGATGCGTTTTTGAACTGGATCGGCACCGAGCCGTTCGTTCTCTGTTCCTGGGGCGATTACGACGTCATCCAGTTTCGGGTTGATTGCGACCGACACGACATCGCATTTCCCGAAATCTTCGCCGGCCACATCAATCTGAAAAAGGAATTTTCTCGCGTGTTCGGCACGCGCGCCCGAGGTTTGAAGGAGGCGCTTGCTCATGCGGGACTTCATTTCGAAGGCAGGCATCATCGCGGAGTTGATGACGCCCGCAACATCGGGAGACTTGCGACGCTGATTCTTCCGCAGCTTGAACAGGCCGGTTTGATTGAACTTTGAAAAGGAGTGAAAACCGTATGGCGACCGACACCGGAGCGGAGGGTGCCAAATACACGGACATTGAAGAACAGGTGTTATTCGGTCTTGAAACCATCCCCGAAGAACAAACCGTTGAAATTCCACTTCGCGACTTGCTGTATGTCCGTCAAACGATTTGGGAAATGATCCGTTTCTTCCGGCAGCCGCTTCACTACCCTGACTTGAAAGCGGTCGAAGCCTTTATCGGGAACGTTGAACGGGGTGCCTTCAAAACGTTGACGGAAAGCTACTACCGCCGGCTCACGGGAATCTGGCCGGAGGACATCCAATTTGATCTGGAAGAAGGGGATCGCTTCCAGCATCCGGGTTTCCCATACTACTACCAGTCACCCGATGGCATTCAGGAGACCGATCCGCCGATGGAACGATAGCCTCCACTCAGTCGTACTCCCGCCCGTTGTCGAACTTCATCCTTCGAAAGACGGTTTCGACCAATGCCTGAATCATCCGCCGCGTCACCGGACGAATCCCGCCGCGACCTGACCATCATCGGGTTGCTGGCGGGATTCAAGCTTCTGATTCATCTTTTCGCCAATCGCGGCTACGGCTATTTCCGCGACGAGTTTTACTACCTCGCGTGCGGCGAACGACTCGCCGCCGGGTACGTCGATCACCCGCCGCTGATCGCCTTCATCGCGAAATTTGCGCGGATGGTGTTCGGCGAATCGCTGTCGGGACTGCGGCTGCTTCCGGCGGTGGCGGGCGCGGCGGTGGTATTTCTGACCGGAATGCTCGTTCGCGATCTGGGCGGGAAACGCGCCGCGCAGGTCCTCGCCTGCCTCGCGCTCATCGTCGCGCCGGTTTATCTCGCCATCGACAACTTCCTCTCGATGAACGCTTTCGAGCATCTGTTCTGGCTCGGCGCGGTTCTGGTGACGGTACGGATTGTCCGCGACGACCGTCCGAAATTGTGGCCGCTGTTCGGGGTCATCGTCGGTTTCGGCCTGCTCAATAAACATTCGATGGTGTTTCTGGTGTTCGGCATCGGCGTCGGCCTTGTCCTGACGCCCGCGCGCAAGCACCTGCTCGACTGGCGGTTCTGGCTCGGCGCGGTCATCGCCGGACTGATTTTTCTGCCCAATCTGGTCTGGGAAATCCGAAACGGAGCGCCGACGCTCGAATTCATGGCAAACGCGCGGAAGTTCAAGAACTACGCCGCGTCGCCGCTCGAATTTCTCGGCGGCGTCCTCACGGAAAGCCACCCGTTCGCTTTGCCGCTGCTGCTCGCCGGGTTCGTTTTTTACTTTTTCATGAAGGACGGAAAGCCGTTTCGCTGGCTCGGCTGGACTTACGCCGCGATTCTCGCGCTGTTTCTCATCCAGAAAGCCAAGACGTACTACATCGCGCCGGCGCTGCCGATTCTGCTGGCGGGCGGCAGCATCGCGCTCGTGACCGCGTTGGACCGCCCGAAGCTGAAATGGGCGGTGCCGGCCTACGCAATCGTACTGATTCTGGGCGGCGCGCTGCTTTCGCCGCTGGTGTTGCCGATTCTTCCGGTCGAAACCTTCATCACCTATGCGAAGCGCCTCGGCGTCGAGCCGCCGAAAAGCGAAAATCACGAGAAGGGGCTTTTGCCGCAGCACTACGCCGACATGCACGGGTGGGATTCCTTCACCCGGACGGTGGCGGGCGTCTATGCCGGGCTGCCCGAGGAAGACCGAAAGCGGAGCGCGATTCTGACCCGGAATTATGGCGAAGCGGGGGCACTCGAATTTCTCGGACGTCCCTTCGGACTGCCGCCGGTGCTGTGCGGGCACAACAACTTCTTCCTTTGGGGGCCGGGCGCGGCGAGCGGCGAGGTGCTGATCATGGTCGGAGGAAAGGCCGAGGATCATTTGAAATCCTATGCGGAGGTCACCCTGGCCGCGACCTTCACGGACCGTTACGTCATGCCGTTCGAAAACAACCTGCCGATTTTCATCTGCCGCAAACCGCGCCGTGCGTTCACGGAAATCTGGGCCGGTAAAAAACACTACATCTGAGAAATTTCCGCCCGGACGTAAAAAGGACGACCATCGCTGGCCGTCCTTTTTTCATGGTGAAAAACGTTTTCCGTAATTTACTGCTTCGGAATGGTCGTCGGGGCCGGTCCGGCGGGCGCGGCGCTCGGCCTTGGCGCGTCGGCCTTGGCGGGCGCGTCAACTCCGCGGTTGTATCCGCCCGCCGACGGGGTCGAACTTCCGCGGAACAGGTCGCCACCGGAAGACGAGGAATCCGAGTTGCGGCCACCGAAAACGCCGCCATTACCACTATTGCCGCCGCCGTTGTTGTATCCGCCCCGAATCAGCGCCGCTTCGGTCTGCGTCGGGAAGGTGCGGCCGGGAAGACGGGTCAGTGCCCCGTCACCGGGAATCACCGGACTGCTATTCGTCGTGCCGGGGAATTTCGAACGGGTCAGGAAGGGGCCGTCGGATGCCGGTCCGACTCCGACGCCGCCACCCGACTGGCCGCCGGTGTTGCGCACGCCGACAGTTGCGCCCGCGGGAAGCGGCTGCGCCGGCGGCAGGACGACCGGGGTGAGATCACGCCACGGCAATCCGTAGCACTGGGGATAGTTAAAGCCGTACCCCGATCTCCATCCGCCATAGAACGGATAAAAGGCGTGGCATCCGATGGAGGCATCAAAGAACCACAGCCCGAAATACGGCGCGTACCCGAATCCATAGGCGCCGCCATTCCGATAGCGATTCAAGGCGTTGCGAACGTTCGCGGCCTGCCGCCGCAGCCGTTCGTTGGCCTGGGCCAGCATTTCAGCCCGCCCGCGACTCCACGCTTCGAATTCATCCTCGGCAGCCTTCTTGTCCACCTTTGCGACATTGACGGTCTTTCCGTCGAGGATCACGACGCGACCGTCGCCGATTTTCTTTCCCGTCACGGAAGCGAGTTGAAGCTCACCTTTGCGGACCGTCGCCTCAACCGCGCCGTCGGGCCGGACGCCGATGCGGTACACCCCGGCCTGCGTAATCAGTACGCGACCCCGCGGGGTTTCAACCGTGATGTACAACCGGGTGTCTTTCACACCGGTGACCTCGAACAGCGTCGTGCCACGGGTGATGGTCACGACCAACTGGTCGAGCGTCGGATTGGTCAGTTCGATTTCCGATTCATGATCGAGCCGCAGATACGAACCGGGGTTGAGCAGCATTTCGGCGCGTCCGTCGATTCCCGTCCGGAGCCGGTCGCCGGTTTTCAATCGTTTCTGGCTGACGGCGGGCGTCCAGTTGGTCTCCGTCTTGCGGAGAACCGAAACCGTTCCCTGAATGAGATTGATCCCGCCCGCGCGGGCGGAAATGACCTGAATTTCCTGATCGAAGCCCTGAGTCGAGGCACCAGCCCCCGAAACGTCGTTGAGGGCAATCAAGGGCGGGGTGGCGGACGGCTGTTGGGCAAACGCGGACGAACCGGCGCCGAGTAGCAACACGCATGCAATGGATGCGAACGGGCGATGCGACATACGGTGGACCTCCCTGGTGATTTCGGTGGGTCGAAAAGGGGACTACCGGAATTTCCGCAGTTTATCGTTAGGAAAAAGGAGGGTCAATCACATTGCCCGGCGTCAGACAATTCCAAGAAAATTTTAATCTCACCCTATTCATCGCCTTTCCCATGCTCGGCGAGAACGCGCTCGATACGACGGTCCGGAATGAACCACATGACCGAGACCAGAATGAAGATCGCCGCCGAAATCCAGTGCGCGAAAAAGGCGGTCGGAATGGCCGCGGCGTAGAGTACGAGTGAAAGTTTGCCCTTCACATCGCGCCCGACGGCTTTTGCCAACGCGGAGTCCGGCCCTTCCCGGCGCAGGATGGCCTGCTGAAGAATGAAGTAGGAAACGCCGGCCATCAGCATCACCACGCCGTAAATCGCCGTCGGAAGCGGCGCGAAGTCGTTCGAGCCGAGCCATCCCGTCACGAACGGCACGAGCGACAGCCAGAACAGCAGATGCAGATTCGCCCACAGAATCGCGCCGTTCACCCGCCGCGCGAGGTGCAGCATGTGATGGTGGTTGTTCCAGTAGATGCCGACATAAACGAAACTCAGCACATAGCTCAGAAACAGCGGTACGAGCGGACGCAGCGTGGCGAGGTCCGCGCCGCGCGGGACCTTCAATTCCAGCACCATGATGGTGATGATGATGGCGATCACGCCGTCGCTGAACGCTTCGAGTCGACCTTTGACCATCGGCGGAGAAACGCGCTCTCAAATGAAATCGGATTGAAGTTGAATTCTCTCAACCGTAGTTCCCCGCCCCGCCGCCGTCAACGCGCTTCAGCCACGCCACCCGAACCGCGCCTCCACCCCGAAATGATCCGAGGGAAAGACTTCCGGCAACTCCTGCGCGATTGGCGCGTCGCCGAGCAGCGTCACCGATTCGGGCGTCCAGCCGTTTTCATTCGAATGAAACAGAATCCGGTCAAACCGTGCCCGCTTCCGTTTTTCCGTTTGAAGCAGCCGCATGACGTTGCGGTCGGTGTCTTCCGTGTAACCGGGTTCGTCAGGGCGGAGCGCCGCCCACGCATCGCCGTAGCGCGGGTCGATGGCGCGATTCTCCCGGCCATCAATCGCGCAGAAGTTGAAATCACCCATCAGAAAGGCATGCGGCGAGGTGTCGAGCAAGGGGAAGATGATGCCGAGCTGGCGTTCGCGGGCGAGGAATTCGTACTGCGTGCTTTCCAGATGTACGCCGGCCACCCGTGTGATCGAACCATTGAGATTCAGGGACATCATCGGCAGATGACGGAACATCCGCGACGGCAGCGGGAAAAAATACCAGTCCGCGACCGGCAGGCGACTCAAAAGCAGCACGCCGTAGGGATTGACGCTCGCCCCGACGATGTCCGACACGACGTAGTTTTCCTGAATGAAAGGCCGCGCCAGCAGCAGATCGAGCAGTTCCGGCGTCATCTCCTGAAGCGCGACCACATCCGCCGCGCGGGTTTCGAGAATGTCGAACAGAGCCTCGGCGCGGCGTTCGAAATAATGGTCCACGAACCAGACGTTGAAGGTGAGCAGCGTCAAGGACGAAGCCTCGCCCCCCACTTCGGGCTCGGCCGCGAGCGGCACCCATGTTTTCTTTTCAGCATCAAAACGCCCCGGCGCGAGCGCGGGCGGTCCGGCAGGCGACGGGTTGATGTGTTTCAGGATGCGTTTGAGCCACATTGGGGAAGCAGTCAGTAGTCAGCAGTCAGCGGCCAGTAGTTCGTGGTTACAACGTTCCGCCCTCGGGCCAGTTGCGCCAGTGGGTACTGGGGGGAAGCGAGGGGCGATGCCGCATTGCATCCCGGAGGGATGCCTTTGTTCGTCACTACAAATACCGCTTCGACTGGGCATTTCTTCAACGTTCGCTTCACCACCGGCGACATGCGGGCATCCCTGCCGGGATGCGGATTTATTTTTCGACGTGTCTCCCGGTGGTGGCGGCGACGCCTTCGGCGTGCGCCTGACCACCGGCTAATTTCTCGGCATCCCTGCTGGGATGCCTTTGTTCGTCACTACAAATACCGCTTCGACTGGGCATTTCTTCAACGTTCGCTTCACCACCGGCGACATGCGGGCATCCCTGCCGGGATGCCTTCAATCCATCTTTACAGATACCGCTTGGAAAGCACATTGCCGTCGGCGTCGAGTTCGTAGAGCAACGGCGCGCCGGTCGGGATGTTGAGTTCGAGCACTTCCTCGCGCGTGAGCTTGTCGAGGTGCATGACGAGCGAGCGGAGGCTGTTGCCGTGGGCGACGACGAGGACGTTCTTGCCGTCGCGCAGCAGCGGCGCGATGTTGGCTTCATAGTAGGGCAGCACCCGCGCGGCGGTGTCGGCGAGGCTTTCGCCGTTCGGCGGCTTGATGTCGTAGCTCCGCCGCCAGATTTTCACCTGTTCGTCACCGTACTGCTTGGCCGTTTCGGCCTTGTTCAACCCCTGAAGGTCGCCGTAGTGGCGTTCGTTGAGCGCCACGTCGCGCGTCGTCGGCAGTTCGCCGAATCCGGCGGTTTCGCCCGCCAGCGCGGCGGTGTTGATCGCCCGCTGAAGCACGGACGTAAAGAGATGGTCGAAAGTCATCCCCGCGAGTTTTTCCCCGGCGGCGCGCGCTTCGCCCTCGCCCTTGGGCGACAGCGGCACATCCTCCCAGCCGGTGAAGCGGTTTTCGAGATTCCACTGGGATTCCCCGTGGCGGATCAGCACGAGATTCGGCATGACGATGATTCCTCTGAATGATGATGCCCGGCCCTGACGGCCGGGGTATGGAAACAAGGCACGGTAACGGTAGCCGAGCGGCGGCGCGCTGTCACGTTGTACGATTGGCCGTTTTCGGCAAAACTGCGCCGTCCGAAACGCCATTCCGGTTTCATTTTCCTTCGAGAACCTGGCCCTATGAAGAATTCCGTCTTCCGTCTCTCCGTCGCCGCGCTCGCGCTCGCCTTCGGCATTACCTCGGTTTCCGCCGCCGCCCCGCAGCGCGCCGGACGCAAGCCCGCGCCGCGCCCGCCGGCCCCCGCCGAGAAACCGACGCCGGGACAACCGTCCTCCGCCGAAAAGCTGGTCAACCGCATTCTGCCGAACGGGCTGGAAGTCATCGTCTACGAAGACCATTCGGTCCCGATCGTGACCATCGAACTGGCCTGCAAGAACGGCTCCTACACCGAGCCGCCCGAACTCAACGGCCTTTCGCACCTTTATGAACACATGTTCTTCAAGTCGAACCGGGCGACGAAGAATCAGGACGCCTACCTGCGCGACATCGGCGAAATGGGCATCATCTACAACGGCTCGACGCGCGAGGAACTGGTCAACTACCACTACACGACGCTCAGCCGGAACCTGCCGACGGCGGTGCGGTTCATGAGCGACGCGACGCTCTATCCGCTGTTCGACGAAGAGGAATTCCGGCGGGAGAAGGAAGTCGTCATCGGCGAAATCGACCGTAACGAATCGAATCCGTTTTTCTATCTCCAGAACGAGATGACCCAGCGGATGTTCTCGAAGTACACCAGCCGCAAGAATCCGCTCGGAAACCGGCAGACCGTGACGACGGCGACGACCGACATGATGCGGCTGATCCAGCACCGCTACTATGTACCGAACAACTCGGCAATCGTCCTGACCGGCGACGTGGTTCCCGAGGAGGCGTTCAAGCTCGTCGAGCAGTATTTCGGTTCGTGGGAGCGCACCGAAGATCCGTTCGTGAAGTTTCCGATGGTCGAACATCCGCCGCTCGCGAAAAGCGAGGGCAAGGTTGTCACCCAGCCGATCCAGACGGTGGTCATTCAAATCGGCTGGCACGGGCCGTCCATCGGCAAGGACAACGCCTCCACCTACGCGGCGGATGTCTTTTCCTTCATCCTTCGCCAGCCGAATTCCCGCTTCCAGCGCGCGCTCGCCGATTCGGGGCTGACCAACGCGGTTGACATCACCTACTACACGCAGCGCAACGTCGGCCCGATTACGCTCACCGCCCAGACGACGCCCGAAAAGGCGCAGGCGGCGATGAAGGCGATTTACAACGAAATCTCACATTTCGCCGACCCCGACTACTTCACCGACGAACAGCTCGAAACCGCCAAGTCACTGCTCGAAGCCGACGACCTCTACTCGCGCGAGAAACCGAGCGAACACGTTCATACGCTCAGCTTCTGGTGGGCCTCGACCGGGCTGGACTACTTCCGGGGCTACCTGCCGAACCTCCGGAAAACGTCGCGCGCCGACATTCAGCGCTACGTCAAACAGTACATTCAGGGCAAACCCCACATCGCCGTCGCGATTCTCTCCGACGACGCCCAGCGCGTCGCCCGCCTCGGCGAAAAGGACCTGATCGGGAATTAGCGGTCAGTAGTCAGTGGCCAGTAGTCAGCAGTTAGTCGTTAGTAGTTTTTAGATACACCATCCGCATTCATTCAAAATTGTTTTCAAGAAGGAGAAGCCGCAATGACGCAACGCTCTGACGTGATCGACTACAAAATCGTCGGGGACGACCTTCAGGGAGTCATCATCACGCTCGATCCGAACGAACAGGTTCTCGCCGAGGCCGGCGTGATGCTCTACATGACGGGCGGCGTCCAGATGCAGACGACCATGTCCACCGACCAGTCGCAGGGGTTCTTCGGAAACTTCATGCGGGCCGTCGGCCGCGTCTTCAGCGGCGCGGGCTTTTTCATCACGACCTTCACCAATCAGGGACAGGGCCGCGCCGACGTGGCGTTCGCCGCGCCGTATCCCGGCAAGATCATCCCCGTCGATCTGAAAAACTACGGCGGCGAAATCATGTGCCAGAAGGATTCCTTTCTCTGCGCCGCGCGCGGGACGGAAATCAGCGTCGGCTTCCAGAAACGCCTCGGCGCGGGCTTCTTCGGCGGCGAAGGCTTCATCCTCCAACGCCTTCAGGGCGACGGGCTGGCGTTTCTGCACGCGGGCGGGGCGATCATTTCGCACCAGCTTCAACCGGGCGAAGTTCTCCGGGTGGATACCGGCTGCGTCGTCGCCTTCCAGCCGTCGGTCAATTTCGACATTCAGTTCGTCGGCGGCTTCAAGAACGCCCTGTTCGGCGGCGAAGGTCTGTTCCTCGCCACGCTGACCGGTCCCGGCCACGTCATGCTCCAGACCCTGCCGTTCAGCCGCCTCATCGGACGCATCGCCGCCGGACTTCCCACTCCGTCAAGCAGCGGATCGGGCGGAAACGCCGTCGGCGACATTGTCGGGGGCATCTTCGGGGGAGACCGGAATTGAGGAAGTCGGGAGTCCGGAGTCGAGAGCCGGCTTTGACTTCAGACTCTCGACTCCAGACTCCAAGACTTTTTATGAACGTCGTTCTCGTCGAACCCGAAATTCACGTCAACACGGGCAACATCGCGCGGACCTGCGTGTGTACCGGCACGACGCTGCATCTCGTTCATCCGCTCGGGTTTTCGATTGACGAACGCGCGATCAAACGCGCCGGGCTGGATTACTGGCACCTGCTCGACCTGCGCGAGTGGCGGAACTTCGACGAACTGCGGACGGCCAATCCGGACGGCAGGTTTTTCTTCATCGAGACCACGGGAAAGCGGAACTACACGGAAGTTTCATACCGCCCGGACGACTTTCTCGTCTTCGGACGCGAGACGAAGGGGCTTCCCCAAACATTGCTTGAAGAATTCGCCGATTCGGTCGTCCGGATTCCGATGGCGAGCGACATCCGGTCGTTGAATCTTTCAAACTGCGCCGCGCTGGTTTTGTATGAAGCCCTGCGGCAGACGAAATTCGTCGGCCTTTCCTGATCGACCGCATCACAACCAAATCGAAGTATGGGGCCGCTCGCGGCGAGCGATACGCCGAGCGGTTCGCGCTCGAATACGCCGACCGCATGTGGGATGACTACATCCGGGTCTTCGGCCTGCCGTAGAAAAGACTGACCACCCCGAACCGATTCGGCGGGAGAGGAGTTGCCGGGTCGACCTGAGTGAAGAAAAAACGCGCAACCGGTCCCGATTTCGATCCCCTGGAACAGAAGATGCCCACCCTGAAACAAAACGATCCCCGTACTCGCGAGACGCAATTCGCCCCGATTCTTTCCGATGCCGAAATTCGGCAGGATCTCTTGCACCTTCACCACGAGATTTCCTATCCGTCAAAAAGAGACGGGGATGTTCTGTCACGGGCGGTCGCGTTCTGGACGGAGCGGGGCATCCGGTTTGAAGCAGTGACCGACGCTCAGGCGTACGGCGGACGCGGCCACATTCTCTGGAATCTCGTCACCTTCGACATGCGCAAGCTGAGTTCGAAGTTGACACTGACCGACCACCCTGAAACGCGGACCATCACCTGCACGCTTCAGGTCGATACACGGTTTCAATTGATCACGTCTGAAAACCGGGCCTTCTTCGATGTCGAGATGGACGCATTCGAAACGTATTTGAGAACCGGAGGGAAGGCGGAAGCCGAATGGCGCGAGTATCGGCGGACAGCCAGAAAGGGACTCATCCGGCTTCTGGTCAACATCACGCTCATCATCATCGCGACGGTTCTCGGCAGGCTGTTGGTGATGTGGCTCTTTCGGTAACATCCTGCCCTGTGTTCCCACTGTGTACTTCCGAAAAAGGAAACCCGCATGAAACCAACCTTCGACAGTGTGACCCCGCTCGTTCCCGCCGGTCCCGATTTCGACGCGGACCTCAAGTTCTACGTCGAGCATCTCGGCTTTACCATCCTCTGGCGCAACGGCGCGATGGCCGGCGTGGCGCGCGGGAACGTGTCGTTCAACCTGTTCGGCAGCCGGGATCAGCACTGGTTCGAGAATTCGAGTTTCAGCATCGGCGTGTCTGACCTCGACACGCTCTACGAGGAATTTCGAACGATTCCGGCGGAAGTCGGGCCGCTTGAAGTAAAATTCTGGGGAAGGCGCGAGTTTCACATCGTCGCGCCGTCGGGTGTGTGTTTTCAGTTCTACGAAACGCCGAAAACATCCGAATAAATAATTGTCCCCCGCGATTCCCTCGAAAAAGTTGAAATTCGGGCGATGCTCATCGCGACCGGATGGATTTACGCGCAGGTCATTGTTTCAACGATGGCCGTCCTCGTGGTCGGCGCGACGCCGTTTCGTCGTGGCCTGGCGGCGCTGTTCATCATGCTGGGGTGCGGGCTGGCGCTGATTGCCCCGCCGCATCCGCTGCTGCGCGTAGTGCTGGCGCAACTCATCCTGATTGCGTTTTTGAAAGCGGCTCAAATCGCCTCCGCGCCGGACACCTTTCCGCCCGCGCGCCGCGTCTGGCACTACTTCGCGCTTTTTCATGTGGATCGGGCGCGGACGCCGCCGCCCCGTTTCCCGCTGTCGCTGTTCGCGGTTCTGCTCGGCTGGGCGCTGCTGTGCGTGCTGTCGGTCGTCGGCCTGCTTCAGGTTCGCCACGGCGCGGCGGCGGGCTGGACCGGCGTTTTTCTGCGGATGTTCTGCGCCCTCGCGCTCTTTCACGGGCTGATGGATTTCGTCTGCCAGCTTCACCGGTTTTTCTACGCGCTGGCCGGACTCGACGTCCCGCACAACCAGCGAAGGCCGATTCTCTCCCGGACGGTCCGCGAATTCTGGGGCGTCCGCTGGAACCGGCTCGTGAGCGAATGGCTCGGACGCTACGTTTTTCAACCGTTCAACCGGCGCGGCTGGCCGAAGTTTGGATTGCTCGCCACGTTTTTCGCCAGCGCGGCGATTCATTTCTGGCTGATTGTCGTCCCGCTCGACCTCAAGGCTGCACTGTCGATGGCGTCCTACTTTGTCCTCCACGGCGCAATCGCCATCGCGGAGTTGCGCCTGCGCCCGCGTGCGTGGCCGGTCGCGGTCGCGCGCGCATGGACGCTCTTCGCCGTGATCGGCCCGTCGCCGCTGCTCGTCGAGCCGTTTCTGAAAATCATCGGACTGTAAACGATGTTCTCCATTTCAAAAGGGATTGAATCGAATGAAATTCGTCATCTGGATCGCCTGCGTACTGGCCGTTTCATCGGTCGGATGGAGTCAAAACAAGCCGCAGCCTACCCCGGCGGCCCTTCCCGACTGGTCGGGGACGTGGCGCGGCACGCTCGTCAATTACCCGCAACGCCCCGGCGCGCCGACGGTCGAGGTCACGATGGAAATCGGACCGTTTCCGACCGCCGACAACACCTGCACGCCGTGGAAAACGACCTACTCGGAAGGCGGCACGGTCAAGGGCGTGAAGGATTACAAACTCTGTCGCGGCACCGACCCGGACGACCTGTTCATCGACGAAGGCGACGGCGTGAAACTGACAGCGCGCCTGATCGGCGACGTACTGGTTTCGCCATTCAAGTACGACAACATTCTCCTCATTTCGCAGACCCGACTGCGCGGCGACACGCTGGAAGAAGAAATTCTCACGGCGGAGGACCAGCCCGCGGTAAAAGGCGTCGTCGCGTTGCGCCCGCGAGCGATTCAGCGGCTCACGCTCAAGCGCGTCACGCCCAATGTCGAGCCGAAAAAGACGCCGAAGCCATGAACCTTCCCAAATGGATGCGAATCGCGCTGCTCGCCACCGCGCCGATGAACCTGCTCGGCGCGCTCGCGTTTCTTCCGTTGGGCCGCGACCTTCGGCTTTCGATGGGCTGGCCGTCCGACGGACACCCGATCTACGCCGCGACCGTCGGGCTGTTCATCTTCCTTTTCGGCGTCGCCTACCTCTGGACCGGCCTCACGGGCCGCGCCGCCCGGCTGTTCATCACGCTGGCCGCATCCGGCAAACTGGCGTTCTTTCTGCTGACCGTGTGGTTCTGGCTGACTGGAACACTTTCCGGTCAGGTTCCGGCCTCGGCTGGCGGCGATCTCGTCTTCGCCCTCCTGTTTTTCATCTGGCTGTTTCAGGTCCGCTCCACGCCCCCGAAAAGCGGTCGGGTGTAAAACGTGAGAAAAATTTCATATCAGCCGTCTTTACCTGTAGACTTCCGTCAGCTTCACCACAAATTTATCCAGCCCCTGATTGTCGAACCGCTTGCGCTCGCGCCGGGAATCTCCGGATATGCCTTGCCCGCATCCACGGTGACGACAGCATTCTTGGAGGAATGACATGCGGAAAACCACTCTCGGCCACTCAAAGCCGAACCACGTCAAACTGTTCATCAGACTGATGCTCATCCCCGTCATCGCCGCGTGCGGCCTGTTCGCCGCCGGTTGCGAAGCGGCCAAGGGCAAACCGTTCGCCGAAAAGGCCGTCGGAGAATTCCACACCCAACTGAACGCCCAGCAGTTCGCCCAGATTTACGCGGCGACCGCGCCGGAATTCAAAAAATCGACCGAAGAAGCCGCCGCGGTTGAATACTTCACGCTGGTCCACACCAAGATGGGCGAGTACAAAAGCGCCAACCAGACCGGCTTCAACGCCAACTCCAACAATGGCGTGTCGAGCGTGACGCTCGATTACGACACGGAATACGCTAACGGCAAGGCGACCGAAACGTTTGTCTACAAGGTCGAAGGCGAAAAGGTTTCGCTGGTCAACTACAAGATCAATTCCGACGCGCTCAAGAAGTAACCGGCACGGAAAAGCACCGAAACCGCCCCGCCGATTCAACGTCGTCGGGGCGGTTTTCAATTTGAACCAACGTCAGTCATCGCCGCCTAACAAAACGGCGCTGGACAAGGCGCGCGCGCGGGTTCAAAGTTCCGCCCTCGATTTCGGAAGGACAAGACGATGACCAAACGGCGTGAAATTCAGGAATGCGACTTTGCGTTCAAATGTCCGAAACAGTGGGATGACCTGCGCGAGGGCGACGATCCCGACAAGCGATACTGCGACGTCTGCGAGCGCGACGTGTATTTCGTTTCGAGCCGCATCGAACTCGACGTCGCCCGCAAGCTCGGACGCTGCGTCGCGGCGGAGGTGGATGACGAACGAGGCCGGGGAATCACCATCCACGGAGGCGCGCAGAAACCAGATACGGGCAACCTTGTTTTTCTTGGCGATGCGGCAAGCGGTGTGGACGAGACCATCGTCGCCATCCTGAATCAGCAGAAGAAGGACCGGCGCGCGAAGAATCACGACGAAAAGGAATCCCGATGACCTGGGTCGCCGAAGCTCGCGAACAACTCAAGCAGGGCCGGCAGGCGACGGTCCGGCCGCAAGGTGGTTCGATGCGAGGCAGAATCGAAAGCGGACAACTCGTGACCATCGCGCCCGCGACCATCGCCGACATACAACCGGATGACGTCGTCTTCGTCGCGTGGAAAGGCAACTACCTGCTGCATCTCGCGAAGGAAGTTGAACCGGACCGCGTTCTCATCGGCAACAATCTCGGCAAGATCAACGGCTGGGTAGCAGCCTCGGCCATTCTCGGAAAAGTCATTTCGGTCACGAACTGACCAATCATTCACAAAGGAAGCGAGCCACATGCTCAACCGGTTCGAACGCAAAAAAATCTCTGAAATCGTCATCAAGGGCACAGTCGTCGCGGAGTCGGAGAACCTGATTCTGATTCACAATGTGGGCGACTTTGAGTTTGACGGTTACGTCGTGCTGCGCCAACGCGATCTCACCCAGGCGGGGACCTCCGATTGGGAACGACACGAGGAAAAAATCATGCGGGCGGAAAAACTCTGGCAGAATCCGCCGAAATCCGTCCGGTCGCTGCCGCTCGACGACTGGCGCGCGCTGCTGACGGCATTCATCGGGAAAACCGTCATCATCGAGAACGAACGCAAGGACGATTTCCTGATCGGTCCGGTGGTGTCGTGCGATGAACGCGCCGTCAACCTGCATCAGTTCGACGCGGCGGGCGCGTGGGAAAACGTTGAACGCATGCTTTATCGCGACATCACCTGCGTACAGTTCGGCGACCGTTACAGCACGATTCACGCGCGTCACCTGCCGCCGCGCCCGGAAGCAACCGCGAAACCGCGCACCTCGAAAAAACAACAATGACCGCCAAACCAATTCCCGCCTACGCCCTCATCAACGCCCGTATCGAACCCATCGAACGCGGTGGACGCTATGAAGATCCGCTCATCGAAGCCCTTGAGGAAAACGGCCTCGCGGTCGTGACCGGCGGCGGCACGATGCAGTCGGAGAGCGGCGAAATTGCGTACTGCGGCATTGATCTCGACCTTTTGAATGTTGAAGAAGCGGTGTCGTTCATCGGCGATTTTCTGGCTGAACACGGCGCGCCGAAGGGGTCGAAAATTCAGTACGAAGTGAACGGCGAAGCGAAGGAAGCGCCGTTCGGCTTTCTCGAAGGTCTCGCCATCTATCTCAACGGAACCGACCTTGCGCCGGAGGTTTACGAGACGTGCGACATCAACGAGTTGTACGACCAGATTGAAGACCTGCTCGGCGACCGGGGCGAAATTCAGGGATTCTGGAACGGCCCGACCGAAACGGCCCTCTATCTGTACGGCTATTCGGTGGATGAAATGCGCCGGCTCATCGCGCCGTTCGTGAAGAAGTACCCGCTGTGCGAAAGAGCGCGGTTCGTGGTCATCGCGTAAAGAGAAGAACTCGCGGGAGTCTTGAGGGTCCGGGGAGTCTGGGGAGTCAAGACGGAAGCGATGCCGGTTCTCCTCGGCAGGAAGCCACTTGATGCAACCTTTTCAAGAAAGGAATACACCGCGATGTCACGAGAGGAAATCCCGATTTCACGCGATCAGATGCCGGAAGAGGCGCGCCAGTATATGGACGCCATCCAATCGTACTTTGACCATCCGTTCGTTGCGGAACACTTCTTTCAGGTGACGTGGCTGACGCTCAGCCTGGGTGGTCAGGAAGCCGATTTCTTCGCGCTCGAATTTCATGTCGGACGACACGCCGCGCTGATCTGGCACGATGGCGAGGGGAACTGGGGGGCCGGTCGGTGGCTTCGGCTGGCACATCCCGACGCGGACATCACCTGTCAGCCGACTTCGTTTTCACTGGATTACTTTCAGCATGCGCGGGCCAATCCGTCGCTCGGCATCGCCATCAATCTTCTGGTCGCCACGCAACCGACCGGCTCCTTGTGATCGCCTTTCACGAGAGTCACCCAATGAGCTACCGTCTCGCCGCCTACGCCATCGACATCGACCGCCTCAAGGCCGTGTTCGGTTCGAAAAACGAAAAACTGGTTTCCATGATCAAATCCTGTCGCGAACGGGATTTCGAGCAGCACGACGAATGGTTCGCGGCGGAAATTGAACAGGGTTGCCCGACCATCGGCGACGCGCTCGAACAGATCGTGATGGGCGTCATCACCGGGTCGAAGCAGGCCGGATTTCAATATGCCTACGCCACCGAGGCGCTGTGCCAGTTCCTGGGGATGAAGTTTCCCACCGAAAACATCGGATTCATTTCAAGGCTCGGCATGAGTACGGGTCTGACCGGATCAGGATTACCGTTTCCCGTCCCCGAGCCGGAGGATTTCCCCGAAGTCGGCTTTCTCACGGCGGCGCAGGTGGTTGAGGAATATCCGCGCCACGTCGCGGCCGAGGCCGACCGCCCGTGGGATGAAGACAGCGACGCACGCGAGGAATTGATCTCGATGATGCGGCAGGTTCAGGAATGGAACGAGGGAATCGTTACGTTCACCTACTGAAACCGTGTTTCAATTCATTTCGTCGGACAGGAATGACACGCATGCCCAAATACATCGCCTTTCTTCGAGCCATCAATGTCGGCGGTCGCATCGTCAAGATGGACCGGCTGCGCGCGCTGTTCGAGGAACTGAACTTCGCGAACGTTGAAACCTTCATCGCGAGCGGCAACGTCATTTTTGACGCGGCGGCGAAAAACGCGGCGACGCTCGAAACAAAAATCGAGGATCATCTGAAGTCATCGCTCGGCTACGAGGTCGCGACCTGCCTGCGCTCGCCTGCGGAAATCGCCGCGGTGTCGGCCAACGACCCGTTCAACGGCGAGGCCGCGCAGTATGAAAAAGCCACGCTGTTCGTCGGTTTCCTGAAACACACGCCGGACGCCGACGCGGTTGAAAAACTCATGACGCGCCAGACGCCGACCGACGCCTTTCACGTCGTTGGACGCGAGGTGTACTGGCTGTGCCGCATTCCGGCCAACGAAACCAAGGTTGCCAACGCCATGTTTGAAAAAGTGCTTGGCGTACCCGCAACCTTTCGCAACGTGACCACGGTCGGGAAGCTCGCCGCGAAGTACAAACCGTAAATTCCGCTGTATACTTCGCGTGCTCCCGACATCTTCAACAGAAAACGGACACCGCCCCCATGTCTTCGGAACTCCGCGCGTCGTTCAATGAACTGATCAAGCCGTATCTCGTCCTGACCATCGGCATCGCCATCGCTTCCTCCGTCATCGGCATTCCCCTCGCCCTGATCTGGTTTCTCGGTGTCGGCCAGTGGTGGGCGCGGCACTACTTTGAAAAGCTCGAATGCCACCTCGACGAAAAGACACTGCGTTACCGCAAGGGCATTCTGGTGTCGGTCGAAAAGACCATCCCGCTCGAAAACATCCAGGACGTGACCTTCATCGAAGGGCCGCTGCTGCGCCGGTTTCATTTGAGTACGTTGAAGTTTGAAACCGCCGGCCACAGCGTCGGGCAGGCGAACGACATGCATCTGACCGGCATCATCGATGCCCACGAATTCCGTAATCGCATCCTCGAACACCGCGAAGCGCTCAAGCAGAAAAACGCGCCGCACGCCCTGCCCGGCGGCACGCAGACCGACGACCAGATTGCGCTCCTGCAAAGCATCGACCGCAAGCTCGAACAACTCATCGAAGTGATGAAGAACCGCGCCTGAACCCTTTTCTTTCGTCGCGTCCGGAGTCGTGGTCACGGTTTATGATCCCGGAAAGACACAGGCAGCCCCTTGAAATCCGAATCCGGCGGACAAATCACAATGACCATTCAACTTGAAGCCATCGGCCGCGTCAGCACGAACAGAAATGAAGTCGTGGATGATTTCTGGGGCGGGTCTGAATCCTGCATCACGCTCGACGAGGCATTCGACGAGTCGGCGCTCGACGGTATCGAGGAATTTTCACACGTCGAAATCCTCTTTTTCTTCGACCGAATCGAACCGGAAAAGATCGTGAATGACGCACGCCACCCCCGCGGCAATCCGGACTGGCCCCGCGTCGGAATCTTCGCCCAGCGCGCGAAAATGCGTCCCAACCGCATCGGCGCAACCATCTGCCGCGTCCTGCGCCGCGAAGGCCGCCACCTCTACGTCGCCGAACTCGATGCCATCGACGGCACTCCGGTGCTCGACATCAAGCCCGTGATGGTCGAATTTCTCCCGCGCGGCGAGGTCCGCCAGCCGCAGTGGTCGCATGAACTGATGCGCGAATACTGGGCCACGCCCGAATCGTAGAGCAGTTTTCGATTGCGTTCGACCAAGCCGCATCCGCACGGATGGGTGAAATATTGGGCATAGCCCGTAGCCGCAGTGCTTTTTGCGAGGCTACTTCACCGTTCTAAATACCATTCCAAACCTGTCTCGAAATACTAAAACTCCATCCTCTAAAGTGGTTTTTTTTAAAGCGCCCCGTAAATCAAGATAGTCAGGCGTTTCTCCTATTACTTTTTCATCAAGAAGCTTTCCTTTACCGTCTATTATCTTAACACTCCAAGTTTCACCTAGTTCCTTAGAAAGATTTCTAAAAATCTTAAAATGAAGGTTCCTTTCTTTTTGATAAAGATTTAGCTTTGAAATCTCTATAGACATTTGAAAGTTAATTTTTCTGACTTTTTCAGCAGTTTCTTCAATTATTGAAGTTTCAACCTCATTCTCCCTAGCCAGCTCACATAATGTTTTTTCAATTAAGTCTAAAATTAAATTCTCCCTAACCCCTTTTTCTAAAGCCCAATATGAATCAAAGTCAAAATGCTCAACAAAGCAAGTAGTTGATCCTAAAATACTCCTGAATTTAACATCAGAGATCGTCTTTCCGCATACAATTGCAATTTGACTTGACCCATCGATTGTGTATTTTGCGGGTAAACTTGCCATAAAAATTTCTTTTACATGGTGGGAATCCCAATGAAGATGCTGATCTTTTCTTTTTATTTCAAGTGAACTAGCCATTATTTTCAGTAACTTTAAATTCATTAGTACCCGCCCCCTTGAAGTCGACGGAAAACAGTTTCAACCCGAAATAAAATCAATGGATTGGCACAATTTCCCACGTCCTCGCCCAAGTGCTCCGGACGTGGGCTATCCCCAATCGGCAAACGCCGTGCCTCTCGGTAAGTTGGTCAGATTCGATTGAAAACTGCTTCAATGATCCTGCGGCCTGCCAACGGGCAAGCGCGGTCTGCCTGACTTTGTCTGGATGTAAATGATCCCGTCGGCGTCGTGGTAAAACCGCAATCTGACTTTCCCGGTTGTCTCCTCGATACGGACAAAGCCTTCTTTCAAAAGGCCCTCAAGATTGATTTCGAATGCCCCGACAAACTGAGTCGGCGCATTGGTGTCAGCCTTCCAGTTCAAACTCAAAAAAACGGTTTTTTCAAAGTCAATCGCCGCATGATGTTCGCGATTACTTCGATCGTTCCCGTTCCATCTCCTGTGCTTGGGAGGAAGTTCTCGAACGTCAACACGCTTTATCAATTGCGCAAAGGATGCTGGTGGTAATTCACGTTCACTCATCAACGCTTCTCCCTGAAAGAATTTTTCACCTCAAATCCACACATCGACCGGTGCGGTGAGTTCGCCGCCCGCGTCGCCAGTGTTGACGACCCCGGCGGGTTCGATCAGCAGCGCGTGGCATTCGTGCTCGGCGTACGGTTTGTGATCGACGCCTTTCGGCACGACGTACATTTCTCCCGGCCCGAGCTTCACTTCCCCGTCGCGCAGATGAATCGTCATTTCGCCGTCGAGGACGAGAAAGGTTTCATCCGTGTCGGCGTGGTTGTGCCAGACGAACTCGCCCTGAAACTTGACGACCTTGAAATGGTAGTCGTTCATCCGGGCGACGACCTTCGGCGACCAATGCTCGGTAAAGAGCGCGAGTTTTTCCCTGAAATTGACTGGAACGGGCATGGGGCAATTTTCCTTGTGGATTAGCGGTTCGGGTTGTCACTGGCGGGACGGGCGCGCACCGTCACCGATTCGACGCAGGCGACGTTGAATTCGAACGGATAACCGCCGAGGTGGCCGAAACGTCCGCCCGCGCTGTGAAACGTCCCGACGGCGACGATGTCGGCCAGTTTTCCGTAAAACTCTTCGCCGCCGATGTTTTTCGAATCGGGACACTGATTCGGGGCAATGCTCAACCACGCGCGACGCTTCGGCCCAAGGCATTCGGGGCCGGTCAGTTCCGAAACTTCGAACGAGGTCCGGTAAATGCCCTTCACCCGGACGGTTTTCCCTTCGTACTTCGCGGGTTCGCGAACCAGATCGCAAAAACTCACGATCGGCAGGTCGGCGCGGGCGGCGTTCGACTTCTGCGAAAACGCGAAACCACCGGCAAAAAAGAAACTGAGCGCGAGGAAAATGACGGCGCGGGCTTTCATTGGGGTTACCTCCGGGGGGCAGGGTAGCGGTTAGTTGTTAGCAGTTAGCAGTTAGCAGTTGGAGAAAGTATTTTTGACGGGTTGAGATGAAATGAATTTTTACTAACTACTAACTGCTGACTACTAACTGCTGGCTCTGTCATCGACGAACGGAAACCCGACTGGTTCCGTTCCCGGTCGGCGTCACCGCCACCTGAAAGCCGATCCGTTCGGCGAGGTCGGGGATGTGCGAGATGATGCCGATTTTGCGGCCTTCCGCCTGCAACTGGTCGAGCATGGCGACGGCGCTTTCGAGTGAATCCTTGTCGAGTGTCCCGAAACCTTCGTCGATGAACAGCGATTCGATGGCGACCGTCCGCGACGAAAGCGACGAGAGTCCAAGTGCAAGTGACAGCGAAACCAGAAAAGTTTCACCGCCGGAAAGCGAACCGCAGGTCCGGATTTCGTCGCCGAGGTCGTGGTCGATGACCTGAAGTTCCATATCCTGGTTCGGTACACGCTCCAGACGATAGCGCGGACGCAGTTTTTCAAGGTAGTGATTGGCCGCGCCGAGCAGAATGTCGAGCGTCAGACTCTGGGCGAAGACGCGGAATTTCTTGCCGTCCGCCGAGCCGATCAGATCGTCGAGTCTGGCCCACCGGTCGGCGACGGTTCGCTGTTTCGCGGCATCGGCGAGCCGGTCGGCGAGGCGTTCGCGGGCATCGTCGTCATCCTTCAACCGGCCTTCGATTTCGCCGATGCGGCGTAAAACGACTTCCACGGAAGCCCGCAACGTCGTCGCCCGGTCGCGCGCGTACGCGGGATCAAGCCGCGGCGAATCACTCGCCAGATGGGCGGCAAGACGAGTTGAGCGTTCCTGAAAAACGGTTTCCGCCTGCGCGACGCGACGGGCGATGCCGTCGAGCGATTCGGAAAGCGCGGCGCGTTCCGAAGTCGGAACGTCAAGCAGTTGACGCACGGTTTCAAGATTTGAAAAACCTGCGTCAAGAATTCCGGCGTCGAGCGCGGCGCGCGCCGATTCCGCGTCCTTTTCGGAAGTTTCGACGGCGAGTTCCGCCTGGCGCAGCGCCGATTCGGCGGCGGCGCGATCCTTTTCGGCCTGATTGACCGCCGCGCGCGCCGTTTCGAAAGTCTCCTTTGCGCGTCGTACGGCGGCGTCGAGCCGGGCGACGGTTTCCGCTACCGAATTTCCGTCGAGCAGGTTGGCCCGCTCCGCCGCGTGCGCGGCTCGCGCTTCCCTTTTTGTTTCAAAATCGCGGCGTTTTTCCCCGACGGACGCCTCCACCCGCGCGAGTTCGGCCCGCGCCGTCGCCAGTTCGCCCGCGCCGTCGCGGAGTTCCACTTCGGCGGCGGCTTTCGCCGTTTCCGTTTTTCGCCACGCTTCGACTTTTTGAACCAGATTTCGGGCGAATGTCTTCCAGTCGGCGTCGAGTTCGGCGCGCCAGTCGGTTTCAAAATCCGAAAACGGCTCGTTCAGGACCGTGATTGCCTCGCCGCAGGTTGAAAGGACGGTTTGAAGTTCGCGTTCGGTCGTTTCACGGTCGCGGCGGGCGTCGTTCAGGGCGGATTCGGTTTGAAAAACCTGTCCCGTGGCGCGCGTGACCGCGTCGGTGGCCGCGTTCAGGGCATCCCGCGCGGCATCGCGACGACGGGTCAGTTCCTCGGCTTCCGTTTCGCGGGCCGCGAGCGTTTCCAATGCGTCGCGCGCCGCGTTTTTGGCGTCCTTCAAAACTTCCGCGACGTTTTCGGCCAGCGGATCGGCGGGCAATGCTTCATCCCGAAGTTCATTCCAGCGGTCGGTCAGCGCAGCGATGTCATCGGTTTTCTTCGTGGCCGCCGCGCGCGCGGCGGCGGCTTTTGCCTGATGGACCGACCGGTCGCGCTCGCATTCGGTCAGCCGCAGTTGTACGTCGGCCAGTTCCCGTTCCGCCGTCGACACTTCAACCCGAAGTCTTTCAACGGTTTCGCTCAAATGGACGACCGCCTCCGCGTCCGGATGCTCGGTCGAACCGCACAGCGGACAGGGCCGCCCCGGCTTGAGCAGATCCGGACGCCGCGCCGCCAGTTCCTCCGTCGCCCGCGCCAGTTCAAGTTCTTCCCGCCGCGCGGCGCGCGCCGCTTCGCGTTGAAGTTTCGCTTCGGTCAGTTCGTCGCGGCGAGCCGCGCACGCGGCGGCGGCCTGTTCCTCGCGCTCGGCGGTCGCCAGTTCGGTCGCGCGTTCGGCGGCGCGCGCCGCCAGTTCCCGCGCCAGCCGCTCGGCTTCGTTCAATGTTTCAAGGCGTTTCGCGAGGCGGTCGCGGTCGGCGCGGAAGCGTTCCGGGCGAAATTCGTCACGAAATGTCTGCAAAGCGGCGCACGCCGCGTCGAAAACTTCCTTTTCGCCCGCCAACGTCTGAACCGCCGCTTCTTTTTGAAGAATGGCGGCTTCGTTTTCCTTTTCGAGCCGCGCGACGGATTGCCCGTCGAGACGGAGTTGAAGTTTCTCCCGCATCTCGCGCGCCGCGCCGAACCGTTCGATTTCAGCCTTCCACCGTTCCCACTGCGCCGCCACCGGCGACATTCCAGCGTTGGCCGTCAGCCACGTTTGGGCTTCGTCGAGCCGTTTTTGAACTTCGGCGGCCTCCGCTTCCCCGTCGCGGACGCGCCTCTCGGCGCTCGCGCGTTCGGTTTCCGCCGTTTCAAGGTCGCGTTGCGCGGCTTCGACGCTCGCGGTCGCGTCGGTCAGCCGGACGTCGAGGGTTTTGGCCGCGTCGATTTCGGGCTGGAGCGATTGACGTACAAGTTCCGTATTTTCAAAAACTTCCCGTGCTTCGCGCTCCGCCGCCGCGCGTTGCCGCGCTTCATTTTCAGTCGTGGAAAGCCGGTTTTGAAGCTCTCCGACGTTCCGGCGGGCATCCGTCGCGCGGCGGGTCGCACCGCCAAAGCCGGCGACCAGCGCGCGCACCGTCTCCGCTTTTTCGAGTCGCCGTTGCCGAACGCGCTCCGGCTCGGCAGCCTCCGACGCCGCGTGCGCGGCTTTGCATTCGTCATCGGCGGCGGTCGTCGCGTAATGAAGCTGCTCCGCCGTTTCGTGCCAGCGCACCGCGGCTTCGGCCTGCCGCGCGTCCACGGTCAGCCGGAGATTTTCGGCTTGCTGATCGGTGAGTTCGGCGGCGAGCGCATCGCGTTCTTCCGGCGCGAGGACGCGCAGCCCTCCCGCGTCGCGTTCGAGATCGCGCAGTTTTTCGGCTTCGGTTTTTGAACGTTCGTGGGCGAGGATCGAAACCCGCGAGTACAACTCGGTCCCGGTCATCTTTTCGAGCAGCGCGGCGCGGTCGGGACCTTTGGCCTTCAAAAATGAGGCGAAATCGCCCTGGGCCAGCAGGACCGACCGGCAAAATTGCTCATACGTCAGCCCGATGCGTTCCTCGATGAGTTTGAATGTCTCGGTCGGGCGGTGTTCATTGACCTGTTCACCTTTTTCGAGGTCGTGAAGTTCGACCGTCGCCTTTTGGACTTTTCCGCTCGCCTTCCCATGTGCGCGCCGGGCGCTCCAACGCGCCCGCCAACGCCCAGAAACCCCTTCAAATTCCACTTCGGCAAAACACGTCGCCGCGCCTCGTCGCAGGACCTGACGCGGATCACTCACCCCGAGGCTTTCCGATTCGCTCAAACTGATTTCAAAAGAACTTTGGATTTCTCCAATGCGCGGAATCCGCCCGTACAGCGCGAGGCAGAGCGCGTCAAGCAGCGTACTTTTCCCCGCGCCGGTCGGGCCGGTGATCGAAAAAAGTCCGGTTTCACCGAGAATGTCGCCGTAAAGATTGACGTCAAACGACTTGAGCGACGCGAGATTCTCTCCGCGAATGGCGAGGATTTTCATGCGTTCGCTCCGTTACGCGCGAGGTCGAGCAATTCGCGGTAAGCATCGAGCAGTTCATCCGCGCCGTCGCCGGCATAGAGCTTTTGAAATCGTCGCAGAAAAACGTCTTCGGGCGACAGATCGCCGAGGTTCGTCGAGGGCAGATCGTCGGCCAGTCCGCGCCCGGTCCCGCTGTAGGTCACTTGAACCCTGACGACTTCGACGTTTTTCCCATCCAGCGCGTCGCGAACCGTCCGCGCCACGTTCGGCTGCGGGTTTTCGAGCAGCACCCGCGCCTCGACGAGCGGCGGCACATCTTCTTCTTCATCGAATTCGAGTTCATCCAGCTTCGCCAGCACCGCGTCGAGCGGCTCGGGCGTTTCCGGGACGACAAACAGCCGCCGGGTGCGCGGAACGGGCAGTTCGCGGATGTCGGCGCAGGTTTCGCCGTCAAGTTCGACCAGTACAACCTGGTGGCGGTAGTCCTTTTCAGACATCGCGAGCGGAATCGGCGACCCGCAGTAGCGCACCGTATCGCGTCCGCCGACTCGCTGCGCCTTATGAAGATGACCGAGCGCGACGTAGGCCGCGTCGTCCGGGAAAATATCCGCCGGGAAGGCGTCCTGATTGCCGCGCTGGATTTCGCGCTCGCTGAGTTTTGAAACTTCGCCGCCGACCATAAAACAGTGACCGGTGGCGATGATCGCCTGCCCCGGCGCGCGGCGGCGGCGCGCCTGCGCGAAGGCCGCGTCGTAGAGTTTCCGGATTCCCGCCGTCACACGATCTTCAATCGGTTCAACAGCTTCCGTTTCCAATTCGGTTTCATTCGGCAGATCCGCCGGACGCAGAAACGGCATCGCCACAACCCACGCGGCGGTTTTTCCCGACGCATCGGTGAGCGGACGCACCAGCCGGTCGAAATCCGTCGTCCGGTCGGCGCGGCGCGGCAGCCCGCCCACGACCGTCACCCCGAACGCCCCGAGCAGATCGGCGGGCGCGTCGAGTCGGCTCGGCGAATCGTGATTTCCGCCGACCACGACGATGTCGAGATTCGGCAGCCGCGAACGACAGTCGGCGAGAAACCGGTAGTACATCCGCTGGGCCGAAGCGTACGGATTCGCGTTGTCGAACACGTCCCCCGCGACGACGAGCGCGTCGGCGCGTTCCGCAACGAGCCGGTCGAGCAGCCACGCGAGAAAGCGCCGATGCTCCTCCTCGCGCGGTCGGTCGTGCAGCATCTGGCCGAGATGCCAGTCGGACGTGTGAATAAGCCGCATCGGTTTTAATCCGACTTCCGTTTGAACAATCGCGAAATCGCCGCGCCGATGGCAACGATTACGACCACCACCAGCTTTTTCGCGCCGAGCAGCGCAATCCAGAGACCCTTGAGCAATCCGGTTTTCGCCGCCGTCGCGACGATGCCCCCGGCAATCAGCCCGGCCACGCCGTAGGTCGCGACCTTGTCGAGTTTCGGGTTGAAATCGCCGTAGCGGTGGCCTTCATTGAAGTTGACGATTTCGAGAATGCGCGGCGTTTTCTGCTCGATCAGCTTCAACTGGTTCATCCCGCCGACCGCGTTGAGAACGAGTACGCCCCGGCGACCGAGAATCCGGATGTTGTAATTGAGCGTGTGGTCCTTTTCGTCGCCGAACGTCAAGTCCTTTGCCCAGTACAACTTGTGGGCCACCTTGTCGTAGCGCGGCTTCGTCGCCCAGCCGACGAGCGTGACCGGTTCGAAGCCGAGCTTCCTGCGTTCCTCGTTCTGAAGCTTCGTGCCTTCCTGCATCTGCTTGAGCAGTTCGTCGTAATTGATGCTGTCCGCGTCGTCGTCCTTCACAAAACCGTCTTCCTCGAACGTGATGACGACACCCCATGATTCAGGGTCGGTGACGGATGTCCCCGCCGGAACGAGCATGCCGAGCGTTTCCTTGCCGTCGGGATTTCCCCAGACGTCCTCGATAACCATCCGCGCCTGCGTGGCGTCGAGATAGCCGAATTCCGCCGGAACGTCCAGTGTGGCGATGCCGTTGCCGATCGTCACCTTGCCGGTTTGCGGCTTCAGCTTCTTTTCAATGGCGGCGAGCGAGTCGTCGGGTGGTGCGTCCTTCTTTTCTCCCTTCCCTTTTTTGGATGCCTCGGTTTTCTCGGATTTCTTGTCGGCGGAAACCGACGCGACGGGCGGCGCGGCGAACAGCGCGAGCAATAGCCCGGCCAGCAGCAGGTACTTCCTCATAAAATGGTATTTCCTTCGAGCGTGAGCGTTGCCAAACGTCTTTTTTGTAGCAGGAAAAGCTTCGGCGCGCCAAACGACGCGCCGAAAAAGTGGAAATACCAGAAAAATCCGGTGGGTTATTTTTCGTTTTGGGCGGGCGACGGCGTCGCAACGAGCGGCGCAAACGCCAATCGCCCGACGACCGTGGCGACGATGGCGGTAATCGGCGCGACGACAAAGGCGCCGACCCGCTTCATCATGATTTCACTGAGCGTCAACACCTGGCCTTCCTTGATGTTGAGTGAATCCCAGTGAATGAAATAGGAGTTGGTAAAGCCGCCCTTCACACTGACGAACGTTGCGATAAAGATCAGAACCTGTGCCCACTCCATGATGATGACGGCCATCAGGATCGTCGCCAGCCAGCCGAAACCGCCGACCTTCTTCGACATCGCGCCGTAGTAGACGCAACTAATGAGCGTTAGTCCAACAATTGAAAACATGGCGTTGCCACGCGGGGCATATGGAACCGCGTTCGTCGCGCCAAGCGCAAAACGGGCAATCGCGAAAATGAGCAGCAGGACAAGGGGCATCCGCACGAAGCGGAGGACGTTGAGAAACATTGAGGGAAAGTTCCTTTCGTTCGGATGACGCGCTGTGCGCGTCGGATTTTTTTGGTTGTTGCGTGTGGATCGCCAGCATATCCGGGACGCCGCGCGATGCAATCGGGAAACTCAGATTGAAGATTTTTGATTGAAGATTTCAGATTTTCGATTGTCACTGAACGCCAAATCAAAAATCTGCAATCTTCAATCTTCAATCGAAAATCCCCAAT
Source organism: Blastocatellia bacterium NZW_1522 (assembly GCA_039793685.1). Classification (GTDB taxonomy): domain Bacteria; phylum Acidobacteriota; class Blastocatellia; order Chloracidobacteriales; family Chloracidobacteriaceae; genus JAAFHI01. The sequence continues at coordinate 8,868 of JBDRAL010000078.1, read as the reverse complement.
CGGGAATAACCGGGACGAACCGCGTCATTCACAAAATATTCGTGAATCCATCTCCTCCGGAGGAACCTGCAATGAAGTTCTCAACCAGACGCGGTTTCGGGACAGCGATTTTCCTGATGCTGCTCTGTACGTCGTTTTTCGCCGCCTCGTTCGGCTCAGTTTCGGCGGGCGGAAACACCACCCCGCTCGCGGTCGGCGCGTCGGCGCCCGACTTTTCCCTCACGGCGCACGACGGCAAAACCGTCAAACTTTCCAAGGGGTACGGCCATGCGAAAACGGTCATCGTGTTTTATCGGGGATCGTGGTGTCCGTTCTGTGTCCGGCAGCTTTCGGAACTGCGGACGCTCGTCCAGCCGGGCGAACACATCAACCTTTACGCCGTGAGCGTTGATCCGGTCGAAAAGAGCAAGGCGCTCGCGACCAAAATCGCCTCGGACGGCAAGGGCGAGTTCAACTTCCAGATTCTCTCCGACCCGAATCACGCCGTCATCGACGCGTGGGGCGTGCATGACCCGGCCTACGACGGGAAGCAGTTCGACGGCATCCCGCACCCGGCCATCTTCATTCTCGATAAAAAAGGGAAAATCGTCTGGGCCAAGGTCGAACCGGACTACAAGAAGCGTCCGACCATCGCCGAACTGCGCGCGGCGCTGGAAGCGACCAAGTAAAAGGTGTCGGGTGTCGGGTAAAGCCTTTTTTTTCTCTTTGAACTCAGGTCAAGAAGTTTTCCCTGAAACCCGATACCCGATACCTTTGCTTGACCTGAAACCCGACACCCGATACCCGACACCTTTTTCATCGGGATTCCGCCTGCCGAATCCGTTCGATGTTCTGTTTTTCGATGTCGGAGAGAAAGCCGGCGACGTCGTCGTATTCCGGCGTGTACCACGGCTGGCGACCGAAGTATTCGGCGAGAGCGGCTTCCTTGAAGACGTAGCCGTGGCGGGCGAAGATTTCGTTCCGCATCAGGCGCAGGTCGGAAACGTTGTACCGCCCGAGTTCTTCCGGCGTAAGCAGGCGGCGTGAAGCGTCGGGGAAACGGCCGGGGAGCGCGTCGCCGCCGTCATCCGTTTTGGTTTCCTCGGGCTTGGCGGCCAGCGGCTTGCCGGATGCCTTCACAAAGCTCGAAATCCCTTTCAAATCAAGAGCTTGCTTGACAGCTTTGGCGTCGGCCTCGGTTTTGTAGATGCCGTAGACGACCGCGAAATACCCCGGCGTGAGCTTCTCCCACCGGTCGGTTTCGACGACGTGCGTGGTAAAACCTTCCTTGTTGCGCTTGTCCGATTCCGCGTCCGCGCCCTCGCGCGTGGCGGAGCTGAAACCGACCACATACCAACCCTCGGAACCGGGAAGCAATGACGGCACTTTCGGCGGTTCGGGTGTCGGCGTTGTCGTCGGAGGCGTTCCCGTATTGGAAACTTTAATCGGCGGGTCGCTCGGATCGACCGTTGGTTTCGCCGCCTGCGGCTGACTCTTGAAATAGACGTAAAGCGCGCCCGCCAGTGTTCCGCCCATCACGACCGTGACGAGCAGCGCGCCGACAATCCAGAACATCCCGCTGCTCTTTTTCGACTGGGTGGACATTGAAACCGGCGGCGTTGGCGGCGGGGCGAGCATCGTCGGCGCGGCCGTGCTGTAAACCGGATTCGCCGTGCCCGCCGTGCCGAAAGCGGGGTTGCTCGACGCCATCGTCGGCGCGGTCGCCGGATTCATCGGATTCGGCGAGGTTCCAATCCGTTCGGTCTGGGGCAGATTGCCCCAGGAAATGCTCCGGACGGCCTGTTCGAGCGCCTCGCGCATCTCCGCCGCCGACCGGAACCGCCACGCCGGGTCCTTGTGAAGCGCCCGGGTCAGAAATTCCTGAATCGGCCCCGGCACGGTCGCGGGCAATGGCTCGGGATTGCGGTTGATGATCGCGCCCATCAGCGACGTGATGTCGGTCTGCGGAAACGGCAGCCGCCCGGTCAGCAACTGGTAGAAGATGACGCCCGCCGACCATAAGTCCGTCTGTTCATTGCGTTTGCCGTCGAACGCCTCCGGGGCCATGTAGTTCGGCGTCCCGGCGATGATGCCGCTCTGGCTGGTCGCCTTCAAAACCCGCGCGATGCCGAAATCGGCCAGCCGCGGCGTACTTCCCTGAAGCAGAATGTTCGCCGGTTTCAAATCGCGGTGGATGATCATCCGCGAATGGAGATGTTCGAGGCCGCCGAGAATGCCCTTGAGCATTTCCGCCGCCGCCGCGACTGGCGCGACGCCGCCCTGCCGGGTGAGCCAGTCAATGACCGAGCCGTCCGGGGCGTACTCACTGACGATGACAATCTGCTCGTCGTAAATGTTGGCTTCGATAATCGGCAGGACGTTCGGATGCCCGCTCGCCTGCGCCCAGACCGCCGCCTCCTGCCGGACCGCGTCGAGGTTGATTTCGTCGTCCACCGGCATCTTGAGCGCGACCCGCGTCACCGCGAGCGCCGTCCGCCGCTCGGCCAGCCAGACCACGCCGAACGAACCCCGTCCGAGCTTGGAAACCAGTGTGTAAGGACCAACGGCGTCGCCGACGCGATTCATCAGGAAAGTTCTCTTTTCGTCGGAAAATCGAAGCCCCGGATGCTAAAGCGGCGCGCCGGAAGCCGCAAGCGGAACGAGGGAGCGCGCGCATCTTGCGCGCCATCCGGGAATGCCGTCCTTTTACTCCTGACGCACATACCCCTGCCACGGGTCATTACATACAGTAACCGACCCAGCATAGACACAGACACTATGGCAGGATTTGTAGCGAACGTTTATCCCAAAGGCGAACGCCCCGAGGATCACCAGAATTCCCATGTAAACGTGAAACAGGCGCGGCAACGGCGGACGGCTGTCATCGTTCATTAAAGTTTCTCCCCAAAATGGTTGAAGTTGGCCCGGTTTCCTTCACTTCATTGCCGACGGGCACGGATACGCCTCGCTCGCCACCCGGCTGAGAACATCCGCCCAGCGTTCCGGCATGATCATGCAGCCGGCCATGACCTTCACATACCCGGCTTCGATTTTGTTCTGCCCTTCGCCCCGTCGGGCGGGCGCGGGAAGCGCGCGGATTTCGGAAAGTTTCGATTTGTACGCGGGAGGCGAGGCGCACCGCAGTCCGTAAAGCGCCATCAGCCGACCTTCCGGAGTGGCGTGTTCGGTCAGATCGGCGAGGGCTTCGCCGCCGTTCGGCTCGGCGATGAGGACCCGAACGGCGTTTTCGACGGCGCTGGTCGTCCCGGCCACCCCGACCCCGCCGAGGGCAAAGATTTCGGTTTCACGGACGATACGGTACGCCTCGCGCCCTTTTTCGGAAAGTTTTGAAAGATCGAAACTCTCCGCCGCGGTCGCAACCGGCGTCCGACACCCCGTCGTCAGAAAAAGTATCGCCACCAGAATAAATTTCATGGGTTGAAGTCCCTTTTTTCCAATGAGATCGGCACGGGAAAACGTGCCCTCTCAGTCAGGGACGCCGGGCGGCGCAACCGGTTCCGAAAAAGTTTTGCCCGGCCACTCGGGCCGGGCATCGGGTTCAACGCTTTCTGGTGGTTTCGACGACGACGGTTTTCGTGGATTTCCCGTCCAGAAACGCCCGGACTTCCTGGAGTGAGATAGCCAGATTCAGACCGGCAACACTGCAATCCATTGGCCCCTCCGGCGGAAGCACTTCACAAACGCCGATGACGGTTCCGTCCGGGCCGAAAAGCGGGCTTCCCGCGCCGCTTTCGGCGGTCGGCGCGTCATGTGTCAACCGGCCAGCCACCAGGCGCGACACCGTGCCCGTGGAAACTTCCGGCAACAGACTCCCTCCCTCGGCGAGAGAGGCAGCCTGCCCGGCTGGTCCAGCCGGTTCAGGCTTCGGACTATCTCCCGTTCCCGAGTTCGTTCTGGCGAGAATGCCATCCACTCCGGTCGGGAATCCCATCAGGACCACCGCCTGCCCGGACGGATCGGCCGCCAGCGAGTCGGCCAGCGGAAGAACCGGAATGTTTTCGCCTTCGGGATTGAACGTACACAACGCGAGGTTCGACTCGGTCGAAATTTTATCCACCGTCAGCGTGAACGGCTTTTTGGACGCCGGGAAGTACGCCGTGAGTTTTTCAAGTCGGGGCTTGCCGCCAACATTCATGATTTGCCTGGCTTCCGGGTCGCCAAACCACGGCTCGGCGGCGCGCCGGGTAGTCAGAATCTTTCCGTTCTCGACGACAAACCCGGTGTAGGTGAATTCCAACTGGTACACATCACCGGTTCCCTTGAAACTGACGTTCAGCGCGTCCTCATCCTCAAAAGCGGGCAAGCCGTTCGAGTCAGGCGTGACGTACCGCAACGGGCGACCGTCCGGACCGGTGAAACTGTATGTCCCGACAATCAGGCAGACGCCGTCGCGATACTTCGTCGAAATCCGCGCCGCCGGGCTGACGGTCTTGGCTTCGTCTTCTTTTATCTTGCAGACGGCTGTCCGCGGTTTGTATGCGGCGCGATCCGAGCGGACCGCAAATCCGGCACCCAAGGCCGTCGTGACGACCGCCGAGCCGAGTGCGAGGTGGAACAAGGTACGATTCATCAGTCAAACCTCCGGCAACAGCTTTTGTTTCAATGGTTAGCGGTGGCGGCGCGATTTCTTCGCGGGCGAAACCTGTTCCAGTTCACGGTTACAGGCAAAGCCGGATTTTTGATGATAAAGATGCGCGCCATAGGTCTCGCCCATGATGATCGGCATTCGGGGCATGATTCCACGCGTATCAAATTCCGATTCAACAAATCCGAATGACTCGGTCTGGGATCCGATCATTCCGATGACGACGCCCTGTTCGTCAAGAATCGGCGTCCCCGGCGGCGGAATCTGCCCATCTCGAAAACTGTTCATCAAAAAGCTACATCCCCGATTCCACCCGATGGAGGTTTCAGCAATCGTCGGCATTATCCGAGGCGACGCATCCGTCTCCTGCACGACAGGCTGCCACAACAGCAGAAGTTTCCGGCCCACCTGGTCATTATGCCCGATTACCGAAATCATGCTGGCGTCGTAGTCACTCACCTTGAGCGCCGGCACGTCAGCCCCGTTCAGCTCGAAGGTCAATTCCGGCACGTTATGCACAAGCCGGAATCCATCCGGTTTCAAGTGAAATGGCTTGGGCTGGTTCGGGAAATAGGCCCGGATATCTGAAATGTGTCCCAAAAACTCCTGTTCCGGGTTGGAGACATGCCCTTGGCCGATGGAATTGTTCCGACTCTCCTTCATAGAGGTGAAGCGAGCTTCAATGCTGAAAAGACCTCCATACGTCAGAACCACCCCGTTTCCGACGTGGAACGCCGTTACCTTGAATTCATTGGCGAAAACCGGGCCGTTCGGGTCCGAAACGAGTTCCCCACGTTGTTTATAAGCCGCCACGTCGTAGTGAAACGGATTCCCGGCGACATCAACATAAGTAAACGTGCCCACCAGCAGACAAACGCCCCCGGCGTATTTTTCAACCACCGGCTTCCACTCCGCGGAAACAACCGGCGCGGGCGGTGTGGCGCGGCGAGTACAACCGTGGGGGGCGTTCCCGCGCAGGCGCGCCTCGCGGACGCGCATGGTGACGCCCATCGCGTACGATGCGAACACCACCATCAAACCGATGTAGACGTGAAAATAGGGCGCGCGTCTGGTCATCGTCGGTCACCTCGCTGTCGGAAAAAGTTCAAAAGTGGAAACGGGGGCGAAGCATCGCACGAAGTTAGGAAAACAACCAGCGATTCGCCCCCGAAAACCGGCGTTTTAATTCACGCGGTCATTCCTGGGCGGTGACGATGGCAAGGATTTCGGCTGTCGGTACGACACGTTGCCGGGCCGGATTGCGGGAATCACGGATAAACACGCCGACAAAGCGGTTTTTCATATCGAACACCGGCGCGCCGGAAGCAGGCTCAATTCGGGTTTCGGTCGTTTGAAAAACCAGTTCCGACGTTTCAACAATCCCGTTCAGTCGCCGTTCAGCCAACCAGAACGGCCGGTCATCGGCCATTTCGGGTATCCAGACCGGCGTTCCGGGTTTCAGTTCACGGTTCCGGATCGCGGCGGGAAGCGGGGACAGTCCGGAAGCCGAAATCTCGCCCCACAACCAGAGGCGGCCCAAATGTTCGCTCGACCGAAGCATCTCGCCATGTTGAACCAGCAGGAAGAAAGGAGCGCGTTTCCCCTGAAACTCGACCTCGACTCGTTCTGGGAAATGACATTCCGGACCGAAACACGAACGGCGGACGGAAACAGGCTCGGCGGAAAATGCGAGAATCCGTCTCTCATCCACCCGAATACCGACGAGCGACATTTTTTCGGGATTCGCGCCGGGAAAAACGCCCGTCACCCGGCACAGCCCCTGCTCCGCGGCGATGCGTTCGGGGGAAATCGTGGTATGCCTCACCCCCAAAGCGTACGACGCGATCACGACCGACAAACCAGCCAGAAGACGGACGTACAGGGGATTTTTCGGCATTGTCGGTCACCTCATGGTCGGGAAGTTCAAATTCCGGGTATCGCCACCCCGTTACGGCCGATGTTTGTCGGTCCCGGACGCCGGGCCGCACTTGTCGCAGGCCAGCCCCCGCTTTTCCTTCGCCCGGTGCGGTCCGTAACCGGCGCCGAGCAGTTCCAGTTCGTTTGTGGAAATTTTTTCAGGGATTACGACTCCCTGGTGACTGAACAGTCTACGACCGAAAATCCCGACGACGACGCCCTCGCGATTGAAGATCGGGAAGCCGGGATTCATCTGCTGAAAATTGTTGGAAGTGCCTGGAAATCGGAGTTCCCCGCTTTTCTCGACTTCCGCCACGGCGGCGGAAAGCGTTTTTCGATCTTCAGGACTCTTTTGGTACGACGGATCCGCCACGCCAAGCATAAGGAACGAAGCGCCTTCCCGGAAAATTCCCTCCTCGGAAATGGACTCACGGGCCTTTTCTTCCTGAATGGGAAGCGCCGGAACATCGGCCCCGCCGAGGTCAAAGGTGAATTCCGGAACGCCGTGAACCAGCCGATAGCCGTTCGTTCGCATTGAAAAAGCTTTTTCATGGTTCGGGAATGTCGCGGTCACATCGAACAGAACGCGGTGGTACTCCACGCCATCTAAAAAGACAGGCTCACCGTTTTCTCCGCCGGTCACCAGACTGCCTCCGCTTTTCAGGACAAACAATCTGACATGACTCAACACGACCCCATCCCCGATGTGAAACCCGGTCCCGAAAAACACGAGATCATAGACTTCACCGTCCGGGTCGAGAGCAAGTTCTCCGCGCGCACTGTAAATTCTTGAGTTGTAGCGAAACGGATTGCCCTTCCCGTCAACGAACATCACGCGAACGGTCAGCAAGCACACTCCGCCAGCGTACTTTTCAGCAATCGGTCGCCATTCCGGCGATAGCGGCTTCGTTTCCGGCGGCGTGAGGGTCGTTTTCGGCGCGATGTAGAGCGATGAACCGGGCAAACCGGACTCGTTCCGGCGGGTCTGCCCACGCAGGGATCCCGCGCCAAAGGCAGTCAGCACCGCCAGCAGGCCGACGGAAAGCTGAACAAAAAGCGCGCGTCTGGTCATCGTAGTGCCCTCCGGAAAGGTATCGCCCGGGACGCCGGACTAGGAATCCTGCACTAAAAAGCGCCCCTCGGTGCATTGCTGGTTGACAAACGCAAACGCCAACGGCGATGCGCCGAGGTTGAAATGGAATGGAAGCCGGTTTGTTTCCAACTGGAGCAACAAGTTCCACGACCCTTCCGATGGCCACTCATCTCCCTGAAAAAAAGCCGGAGCGCCTCCGATTTTGTTTCCTTGAATCGCCTCAAAATAAGCCCCGGCAGAGTCGGCATCCATTCGGACATATTCTTCACGGGGAATGAAGGCCGGATCGTTCTGTTCGCACAACTCAACTTCAAACTCGGCTGGCTGGCCGCTTTTCAAATACAGGGTCGGGCCGTGGACAAGCGCTTGGGTTTCCCCACCATATGTTCCGCCCGGTTGAAGAATGACGGCATTTTCACCCCCATCCGGAAAGATGACATCCGGGTCAAAGAAATCGTCTCCGAAATCGGGGTGAGTGACAAAAATGTAGGCAAGCCGCCGGGTTGAAGAAAGAAAGGATGGAAGCTCAATCTGGCAAAGAAACCTCATCGGGACGTCCCAAGCCTCGCTTATCGGCCACTGAGGTTCAGTCAGCCAAGTCGGTTGCCCCCCGAATTTGGTAACGGGATCGGTTATTGGCGAAGAGGCAGGTTGAAAATTGGTGATTGTCAGCCGAGGTGTCATTCTTTTCCTTTCACTCCCATCGCGTACGACGCGAACACCACCATCAAACCGATGTAAACGTGAAAATACGGTGCGCGTCTGGTCATCGTCGGTCACCTCGCTGTCGGAAAAAGTTCAACTGCGGGAATGGGCGCGAAGCATCGCACGAAGTTAGGAAAACAACCAGCGTTTCGCGCCCGGGAACCGGCGTTTTTTCACATTTCCGCCGGTCGCCGGATGGCGTCCGATTTCAGGAACTTTGAAGATTCATTCATCGTACGCGCGCGATCCTTAATACATGGGGAATTGCGCGAGTCGTTTTCTCCCCGCTGATGGTTTTTGAAAAATTGAACCAGTAATAAAAAGGCGCGAATGCGCCGCCAGACAATAGCCCCACCCGTGAGGGTGGGGTAACAGACGGCGGAATGCCGAGCCGCAACGCGGCGACACAGGAAAAATGGATAATTGACAATGCACAATGGACAGTGAGCCGGAATTTCATTGCCAATTGTCCATTGTCAATTCTCCATTCACTTGTGTGTGCCGCGTCTTCGACGCTTTGAAATTGCCTCAAACGCCACCCCACCCTCACGGGTGGGGCTATTGTCTG
>JBDRAL010000077.1:0-62730 GCA_039793685.1 Blastocatellia bacterium NZW_1522 | reverse complement strand
GATGAAAACGGAATGTAAATTTGTACCGGAAAGTCTGGAGTCTGGAGTCGAGAGTCTGGAGTCAAAACCGTGCTTCGGACTGAAAAATGAGGAGACAAGGACCGTCCTGGCGGACAGCCACTGAGCCATTTTTCCCCCTTGTCTCCCGGTCTCCAAGTCTTTTTGTCTTGTTTTTGACTCCAGACTCCAGACTCCAGACTCCAGACGAAAAAAACGCCCCGCCCGACCCGAAGGCCGAACGGGGGCGTTTATCGTTCCGGAAATTTCCGGAAGCGGCTTACAGAAGTTCGCTGGCGGCGAAGAAGTAGGCCACTTCGATGGCGGCGTTTTCCGCCGAATCCGAACCGTGGGAAGCGTTTTCGCCGACATCCGTGCCGAAATCGCCGCGGATCGTGCCCTTGGGGGCTTCCTTCGAGTTGGTCGGTCCCATCAGATCGCGCCACGCCTTGACGGCGTTTTCCTTTTCGAGCGCCATCACGACGACCGGACCGGAGGTCATGAAGTCGCACAGTTCACCGAAAAAGCCGCGTTCCTTGTGAACCGCGTAAAAACCTTCGGCCTGCTTCCGGGTCAATTCGGTCAGGCGCAGGCCGCGAATGCGGAAGCCCGCGTCGATGACCCGCTGGATGATGTGACCGGCGTTGCCGGCGCGGACGGCGTCCGGCTTGATGATTGCAAACGTGGTTTCCATCGAAAAACTCCTTCAAAAGACGGTAAAAATGCAAAAGGCGAGCATACCCGACCGTTCGCGATTGGAAAAGTGGGTCGCGTCGGTTCCGCGAAAAAAGAGACGGGACACCTGAAAAACCACGGTGTCCCGCCCGTTTTGTACTTCTTTATATAAAAGATGACGGAATCAGTGACCGAGCGCCTCGACGACTTTCGCGCCGATGTCCGCCGGGCTTTGAACGACGTGGATGCCCGCGTCGGTCATCGTCGCCATCTTTTCGGCGGCCGTTCCCTTGCCGCCCGCGATGATTGCGCCCGCGTGGCCCATGCGGCGGCCCGGAGGCGCCGTCTGGCCCGCGATGAAGCCGACGACCGGCTTCTTCATGTGATTCTTGACGTACTCGGCGGCGGTTTCCTCGTCCGTCCCGCCGATTTCGCCGATCATGACGACCGCGTCGGTATCCGGGTCTTCATTGAAAAGCTGAAGCGCGTCGATGAAGCGCGTGCCGATGATCGGGTCGCCGCCGATGCCGATGCAGGTGGACTGCCCGAGACCGAGGCCGGTGAGCTGATGGACCGCTTCATAGGTGAGCGTTCCGCTGCGGGAAACGACGCCGACGCGGCCCGGCGTGTGGATGTGCGCGGGCATGATGCCGATCTTGCACGCGCCCGGCGTGATGATGCCGGGGCAGTTCGGGCCGATGAGGCGCACGCCCTGCTTCTCGACGTACGCGAAGGCCCGCATCATGTCCACCGTCGGAATGCCTTCCGTGATGCAGACGATGAGCGGAATTTTCGCTTCGGCGGCTTCCATGATCGCGTCGGCGGCGAACGGCGGCGGAACGTAGATGATGCTCACGTTCGCGCCGGTCTCGCGGACCGCGTCGGCCACCGTGTCGAAAACCGGGATGCCTTCGTGGGTCGTTCCGCCCTTGCCGGGGGTGATGCCGCCCACGACGTTCGTGCCGTAGGCCTTCATTTGCTGCGTGTGAAACGTGCCTTCCTTGCCGGTAATGCCCTGCACGATGAGGCGGGTGTTCGAATTAACGAGGATACTCATAGTTTTAGTCTTGGGAGTCCGGGGAGTCTTGAGGGTCTTGGGAGTCACGAAAAGGGTCAAGGCGGTCTTGACTCACAAGACTCCCGAGACTCCCCGGACTCACAAGACTCGTCATTAAAAGCGGATGCGAACGTACTTGAACGGCGACTGGCGCATGTCGTAGACGGTTTTACCGAGTTCGACGGCGAAATCCGCGAGATTGCGCTGCAACTGCCGTTCGACGAGAAACTTCCCGGCGGAACCTTCACCTTTGTCCAACCGGGCATTGATTTTGTTCAAATTATCACGAACTTCGCGCAAATTGCGCCGAAATTTTTCCTCGTTGGCGAACTTCCCGAGGGAGCCGCGCTCGTACATCGTCTCCAGCGTCGCCACCCGGCGACTGATGCCGTCATAGCGCTCCCGCAGCCGGTTGACCCGTTCGCGGAACGCGCCGCCGTCGTTGGAAAACTTTCCGATCGCGCCTTTTCCCTGGTTCACGTCCTGCTGAAGCTGGTTCGTGAGCTGTTTGACGTTCTCCAGCCGGGCGCGGAAATCGTTGCGGTTCAGTGTCCCGAACCCTTTCGGATCGGCAAGCTGCTTTTTCAGCGCGTCCATTTCCGTGTTCAGCGCCGTGACGTTGTGCTGAAGATCCTTGCGTTTCAGGTAGGCCCCGAGCGTACCTTCCCCCCGGTCGACCCGCTCGGAAACGTCCTTGAGGTTTTGTCCGACGGCGGCCCAGTTGAGGTTGGTCACGTCACTACGCTGCGCGACCGACTTGAGACTCGGCTCGACGACTCCCTGAATCCGGTCAAACTCACCGACCAGCGGCTTCGCGGCCGTTCCGGGAAAAATGTCCAGAACCCGGTCGGCCAGTGCGCCGTCGCTGCGGAGGGTGGCGATGGCATCCTTGTGAATCAATCGGAAGACGTCCTGATCCGCAACTCGTCGGTCGATGCCGATTTCAACCTCGACCAGTAGGGTATTCGCTTCGAGTTTCTTGAATTCGAGAAACCGGATGCGCCGAACACCGCCGACCTTGACGCCCGAAATCCGGACTTCCGAACCTGGTCGCAGCCCGTCGGCGTCAGGAAACTGCGTATAGAGGATGAATCGGTGGCTTTCCTGATAGTACCGCCAGCCGAATGCCCCGCCGATGAGGGCGAGCGCGACCAGTACAAGATAGAAGGTCCGCCGTTTGGCGGCCTCCTGTCGCTCGGAACTGGTAGTTGGCGCGATTTCGGGTTCCATCTCAGGTGTCGGGTGTCGGGTGTCGGGTGTCGGGTGTCGGGTGTCGGGTGTCGGGTGTCGGGTGTCGGGTGTCGGGTAAAGCGTTTGGCAAATTTCAACTCAGGTCAATTGGTTTTTCACCTGAAACCCGATACCGGACACCCGATACCTTTGTCTTGACCTGAAACCCGACACCCGAAACCTGACACCTCCTACTGGGTTTTCCCCACCAGCGCCTGCCGGACGCGGCCGGGCAGAAAGAAGGTGGCGAGGTTGATGATGCGGTTCAAAACGGTATGAATGTCGCCGCGGCCGTCCCAGTGTTCGTTCAGGACACTTCCGTCGGTACGGTTGAGCAGGCGCAGCAGCGACACGGCAAGCAGGTAGACGTCGTCCACCTGTCCCAAAAACGGGATGAAGTCGGCGATGAGATCAATCGGTGAGATGACGTAGACGATGGTCGCCGCGAGGACCATCTTGTCGGCGGTCGGGACGCGCGGATCGCGGGCCATCCGGTAGGCGAGTTTCAGCAGGTTCGGGATGAACAGCAGCATCTCGCGCATCAGTCCGCGCATCGCGCGCCGGTTTTCGACCGGCAGGGCCGGTTCGGCGCGTTCGAGCGCGATTTCCGCCCCGGATTCCAACTCGGCGGCAACCGGCGAACCGTTATGGGAACCGTTGACCGAAACTGATTTCACGACATCCATCGGGGATGGCGACTCCTTCCCTGAAAAACTCCGTGTGAACCGAAGACGCGCGGACGGCGTTTCATCGGGAAACCGACATCGTCCGGCTGGCGCACTCTGCAACAAAACAGTGGCACGACGCAAAAAAGATTGCCACTATTTCCGTTCGCGCCCCACCCCGGCGTGCCTTCCAACTCATTTCAAGACGTGGAGTTACGAATGTATCCGTTCTCATTCAGACGCACCGCCGCCGCCCTGCTGCTGACGGCGAGCCTGTTCCCCGGCTTCACCGCCCTGGCGCAGGACACGGCCAAACCCGAAGTCAAACCGCTTCCGACCGCCCAGTGGATGCGGGGCAGCCGCTACGACGTCCAGCATTACAAGATTGACGTCCGGTTCGACTGGGCGAAGGAAACCGTCGCCGGGACCGCCACCATCACGCTCAAGCCGGTCGTGCCGAAACTGCGCCGGGTGGAACTCGACGCCGGGGCCACCATGCGGATTTCGAGTGTCACCAACGACGCGGGCGCGAAGCTGAAGCACGAATCGAAACCGGAAATCGAGAAACTCTACGTCGATCTTGACCGCGACTACGCGCTCGGCGAAACGATCACCCTCGTCATCGCCTACGACACGGCGGGCCAGCAGGCGGGCGGCGGACTGCTCGGTGCCTTCGGCAACGGCCTCGTCTTCATCAAGCCGACCGACGGTGAACCCAACCTGCCGATGCAGATCTGGTCGCAGGGCGAAACGCAGTACAACCACAACTGGTTTCCCTGCTATGACTTCCCGAACGACAAGGCAACCTCGGAAATGATTGCCACGGTCGAAAGCAAATACACCGTGGTGAGCAACGGCCTGCAACTCGCCGACAAGGACAACGGCAACGGTACGCACACGGTCCACTGGAAGATGGACCAGCCGCACGCCTCCTACCTGATTTCCATCGCGGTCGGCGAATTCGTCGCCGTCGAGCAGAAATACGCCGACATTCCGGTCACGTCCTACGTTTACAAGAAGAATGCCGAAGACGGTCGCCGTTCGGTGGCCAACATCGCCGACATGGTGAAGTTCTTCTCGGAAAAGACGGGCGTGAAGTATCCCTACCCGAAATACGCCCAGACGATGCTCGCGAAGTTCGGCGGCGGGATGGAAAACATCTCCTCGACGCACCTGACCGAAACGACCGTGGTTGACGCCCGCGCCTTTATCGACGCCGGAGACGACAACGACGGCCTCCAGGCCCACGAACTCGCCCACCAGTGGTTCGGCGACCTCGTCACCTGCCGCGACTGGTCGGAAATCTGGCTCAACGAAAGCTTCGCGACCTATTTCGACGCGCTTTACGTCGAACATCACCGCGGTCGCGACGAATATCTTCAGGAAATGGCCGGTAACCAGCGGGCTTACTACAACACCTGGGAGAGCGGTTACCGGCGGCCCATCGTCACCAAGTATTTCTCCGACCCCGACGCCGTTTTCGACACTTACGCCTATCCGCGCGGCGCGGCGGTGCTGGCCATGCTGCGATTGACCGTCGGCGACGAGGCATGGTGGCGCGGCATCAATCTCTATCTCAACCGCCACAAGTTCCAGCCGGTCGAAACCGCCGACTTCCGCCGCGCGATGGAAGAAGCCTCGGGACAGGGACTCGACTGGTTCTTCGACGAGTGGGTCCTCAAGATGGGCCACCCGGTGTTCGAGGTTTCGCACAGCTACGACGCGACGAAAAAACTGCTTTTCGTAACGGTCAAACAGACGCAGAAGCCCGACCCGACCAGCAAGTACCCGCAAGCCGACCTGTTCCGCATGCCGGTGGACATCGGCATCGCCGACGCCGACGGCAAGCACCGCGTCGAGCGCGTCTTCATCGAAGCGCTGGCGGATCAGACCTTTACCTTCCCTGCCGAGGCCGCGCCGAAGTTCGTGGCATTCGACTTCCAGAACCAACTCATCAAGGAACTCAAGGAAGAACAGACGGCGGAAGAACTCCGCGCCCGCGCCGCGACCGACCCCGATCCGATGGGCCGCATCGCCGCCATCCGCGAAATCGCCAAGCGGGAAGCCGAAAGCGGCTACAACCCGGCGAGCCTCGCGCTGTTGAACAAAGCCGTCACCGACGACGGTTTCCGGTTCGTCCGTCAGGAAGCCGCCAACGCGCTTGGAAAGTTGAAATCGCCGGATGAAAGCACCCGAACCGCCCTTGTGGCGGCAACCGGCGATAAAAGTTCGCGGGTCCGGCGGGCGGCGGTCAACGCGCTCGGCAACGCGGGCGACGCGAAATACGCCACGCTGTTCCGCAAGCTGGCCGAGACCGACCCGAGCTATCTGGTGGCGGGCGCGGCGTATGAAGCGTTCGGAAAGACAAAAGCGGCGGATGCGTACGATCTCCTCGCGAAAGCGACCGAACTGCCATCCTTCCGGGGGGCCATCCGGACCGGCGCGGTGGAGGGCTTAATCGCGCTGAAAGATCCCCGCGCCTACGATTTGGGCATCCGGATGGCGAACGACCTGAAATCGCCCGGCGGACGCGGCGACGGCCTTCAAATCATCGGCGCGCTCGGCAAGGGGAAACCCGGTGCCGTGAAAATCCTGACCGGCATCGCCGAGCAGGCGTTCAAGGACAAAAACCGGGGGCTGACTTTCGCCGCGCTCGAAGCCATCGGCGAACTCGGCGATCCGGCGGCGATTCCGACGCTCGAAACGCTTGAAGTGCAGGTCCCCGCCGAGGGCCGGGCCTTTATCCGCAACCTGATTGAAAAGCTGAAGAAAAAATCCTGAAGAAGTCTGGAGTCGCGAGTCTGGAGTCTGGAGTCTGGAGTCTGGAGTCAAATCCGGACTTCCAGACTCAAAGACAAGGAGACAAAGAACGTCCTGTCGGACAGGTCTTCCAATCAAGCCTTTTTCTCCTTGTCTCCCGGTCTCCGAGTCTCCTTGTCTTGCTTTTGGCTTTGACTCAAGACTCTCGACTCCGGACTCCAAGACTTTTTTCAGCTTCCGCTAGTGACCGCCGCGTATTGCTTCATCGCCGCCTCCGCGCCCGCCTTGTCGCCGGTCATCTGCCGGGCGGCGGCGAGATGCAGCCACGCATCCGCCAGCTTCGGGGCGTCCTTTGTCGCCGTGTCGAGTTCCCGGACCGCCTCCGCGTATTTCTTCTCGCGAATCAGAATCTGACCGAGCAACACGCGATATTCCGCCTTTTTCGGCTCGCGTTTCACCAGCACTTCAATCTGCGTCCGGGCGGCGGACAGGTTGCCCTCCTGAAAATCCCGCCGGGCGATGTCGAACAGTTCCGCGTTGGTCGGCGGCTGTTTCGGCTGGCCACCGCCGAACCATTTTTCGACCGTCGAGAAATGCGCGCCGCCAAGCCAGAACGCGAGAATGACCAGTGCCACGGTCGCGAGGCTGCCCAAAAGCATTCCCCGCCGCCATCGGGCGCGACGCTTTTCGACATGTTCTTTTAAAGGATGAAACTCGCCGGTCGAACGCTCCGGGGGAAAACTTTGCGGCGCGAGGCTGATTTCCCGGCGCGAAAACTTGCCCGACGTGTGCGGCGAGGAATCCCCACTGCGTCCGAGCGAACCGTTCGTCGCGGGCGCGGGCATCGGCGCGGCCCCTTCCGGATCAATCCGGACGACGAGCGCGGTCAGGTTGTCCTCCGCGCCCCGCTCGTAGCACAGAAAATGCAGCCGGTCGCACAATCCCTGCGGGTCGTCGCGATACTCCCGCATCAGCGCTTCGAGTTCCGCGTTCGGGACGTGCCGCGTGATGCCGTCCGTACAAAGCAAAAACCGGACGCCTGATTGAAAACGGAATTCCTGCGTTTCGACCTCGACTTCCGGAAACACCCCGAGCGCGCGGGTGATTTCATTCGTCTTCGGCATCAGGACCGCTTCCTCGACGGAAAGCTCGCCGTGCCGGACGGCGTCCTGCACCGCCGAATGGTCAATCGTCACCTGCGTCAGCGCGTCGTTTGAAAATTTGTACAACCGGCTGTCGCCCGCATGCGCGACGTACGCCGTATCGTTTTCCAGATACAGCGCCACGATGGTCGTCGCCATGCCCGCCAGATCGAGGTCGTGCTTCGCCATTTCGTAGATGTCCCGGTTGGCGTAATGCACCGCGCGCCCCAGCCGCACCACCGGCGGATTTTCATCCGGCGTGAAAAAGGCATCCTGAACCGTTTCGATGGCCGTCTGACTCGCGATTTCTCCGCCCCGACTGCCGCCCACGCCGTCGCACACGACAAACACGCGATGTTCCAGGTCCGCCCAGGCGCGGTCCTGATTGCTCTGGCGGCGCAACCCGCGGTCACAGACGGCGGCGAAGTGAACTGAATACATGGTCGATGGTGAAGGCATCCGATTTTTGATTGAAGATTGAAGATTTTCGATTGAAGAAGAATTGAAAGAAGCAGGAGAACAGATGAATTTCAAAATTTCGACCAGATTCCGACCGCAAATCTCCGATCTGAAATCTCCGATTTGAAGTTTCCAATCGAAAATCTGCAATCTGAAATCTTCAATCTTCAATCGAAAATCTTCAATTCCCCACGATTGCGATCTTCCGCCGGTTCGCCTGCTCGATCATCTGTTCCTTGTCGAACATCAGGGTTTTTCCGGCGGTGATGGAAAGCGCCGTCGCGCCCGCGCGGACCATCGTTTCGAGCGTCGGAATGCCCACCACCGGTACGTCGAAGCGCATATCCTGATTCGGCTTGGCAACCTTTACAACCGTCAGATCACGTCCGTTGGCGAGTTCGCCCGCGCGGAGAATGGCCGCGTCGGTTCCTTCCATCGCTTCGACGGCGACGACCGCGCAGCCGCGAATCACGATGGTCTGGCCGAGGTCGAGTCCGGCGACGGCGCGGGCGACTTCCAGGCCGTACTCGATGTCGGCCTGCTCCTGTTTCGACGGCGCGCGCTTCGTCATCACGCCAGTCGATGCCAGCAGATGCGGGACGAAATGCGTTGAATCAACGAAGGTGATTCCGTCCGATTCGATTTCGCCGACGACCGCGCCGAGCAGCGAGTCGGTGTTTTTCCGGACGAGCTTCGCAAGCATCATCATCATCCGGAAATCGGGCAGCGCGCCGCTGAAAATCTGTTTGTGCTTGACCTGCCCGGCCATCAGCGCGTGGGTGACGCCCTGCCGCTTGAAAAACTTGATCATTTTGCCGAGCTGGCCGAGTCCGCACCATTCGACCGGGATGTCCTGTGCCTCGATGGCCGGATCGGTTTCCTCGCGGATGGCCGCGACGACCATGCGCGCGCCCGCGCGGCGCGCCCCTTCGAGGACATGAAACGGAAACCGTCCATTGCCCGCGATCAATCCGTAAACGTGCTGTTCCATATCGGCGAAAACTACAGGCCGGAAGGCGCAAGCGTCAACGGCGACCACGTCACCACCGGTATGGAATCCCGAGCGTAAGCGAGCGAGCGCGTGTCCCTCGCTCACGCTCGGGATTCCATACCGGTAGCCGACAGGAACCTTTTCTCATTTACCTTTTTTTACGATTCCACGCCTTCGAAAGTGGCGAGACGCACTTCATTCCGCCCGACGGGATTGGTACATTGGCGCTTATGTCCTGGATCGAAACACTCCGCCTTGCCTACGAAGCCATTCGGGCGCACAAACTGCGCTCCTTTCTGACGTTGCTCGGAATCATCATCGGCGTCGCCAGCGTGACGGCGGTCGCCACGGTCATCGAGGGCTTCAGCGGGTACGTCAACGAAAAGGTGGCGGCCTATGGCGCGGGCGCGTTTCAGGTCGAAAAGGCCAGCTTTCAGGGGTTCGGCAACTTCGAGAAATTTCTCAAGGCCATCCAGAAGAACCCTGATTTGACCATCGAGGACATGTACGCCCTGCGGGAGCGCGTGACGCTCGCCGAGCAGATCGGCGCGCAGGACGGCTCCGCGCGGACGCTGCGGGTCGCCGGCAATGAACTCGGCAACGTCGGGATTCAGGGCGTGACGGCCAATTTCCCCTCCTTTTCGACGCTTGAACCGGCCACCGGCAATTTCTTCACCGATTTCGACGAGGAACGCCGCGCCGCCGTCGTCTTTCTTGGCTCGGACGTGGCGAAAAGCCTGTTCCCGGACGGCAACGCGGTCGGCCAGCAGATAAAAATCGGCAACGACCCGTTTCAGGTCGTCGGCGTCGCCAAGCCGCTCGGCACGTTTCTCGGCCAGTCGCAGGACAACTTCGCGCAGATTCCGCTTTCAACATTTCAAAAACTTTTCGGGAAACAGCAGCGGTCGCTGACCTTGTACGTCAAGCCGAAGAAATCCGCCGCGTCCGAATCCGTCGAGGATCAGGTCCGGCTCGCCCTCCGCGCGCGCCACAAACTCGACTTCAACGACGACGACGACTTCAGCATCACGACCGATCAGGCGACGCAGGGCTTTTTCGGGACGCTGACGGCCACCATCAGCGCGGTCGTCCTGCCGATTACCGGCATTTCACTTGTCGTCGGCGGCATCGTCATCATGAACATCATGCTGGTTTCCGTGACCGAACGGACGCGCGAAATCGGCATCCGCAAATCGCTCGGCGCGCGGCGGCGCGACATTCTGCGGCAATTTCTGGCGGAATCCGTGCTGCTCTCGCTCGTCGGCGGGCTGATCGGGCTGACCTTCGCCTACTCGGTGATGAAACTCATTTCGGCCCTGACCTCGCTGCCGGTCGCGCTGCCGATCTGGGCGGTGCTGGCGGCGGTGGCCGTTTCCTCCAGCGTCGGACTGTTTTTCGGCATCTATCCGGCCAACAAGGCCGCCAAACTCGACCCGATCCAGGCGCTCCGCGCCGATTAAAACAAGGATGAGGGATGAAGGATGAGGGATGAGCAAATCCTTGCCCCGACGTTGAAAGATATTCGCTGGCAATGGTCGTCATTCGACGAACTGACGACGCGCGAACTTTACGAAATCCTCCACGCGCGCATCGCGGTGTTCTGCGTCGAGCAGAACTGTCCGTATCAGGACATCGACGGCATCGATCCGTTTTCACATCACCTCGCGGGGTGGCTGCCCGACGCCAACGGACACGACCGCGTGGTGGCCTACTGCCGGCTGGTGCAACCGGGCATCAAGTACGAAGAACCGTCGGTCGGTCGCGTCATCACGACCGGCGCGGGACGCAGCGTCGGCGCGGGCAAGGAGATGATGCGGCGCGTGCTCGAATACCACGACGCGCTCTACCCCGGCGTCGCCAACCGCATCGGCGCCCAGCAATATCTCGAACGGTTTTACGGCGGCTTCGGCTATGTGACCGTTTCCGACCCCTACGACGAAGACGGCATTCCGCATGTGATCATGCTGAGAGAAGCGGCCAGTAGTTAGTAGTTAGTAAAAAACCTGAAACCCGACACCCGATACCCGACACCTCCGCATGCACCAACTCCTCGAAAACCTTTACCTGGCGCTTACCAACGTCCGTGAAAACGCGACCCGCTCCCTGCTGACGGTTCTCGGCGTGCTGGTCGGGACGGCAACGGTCATCGCCGTGTCGTCGGTGTTGACGGGATTGAAGGTCCGGACGGCGCAACTGGCCGAGCAGGTCGGACCGAACGTGCTGTATGTCAGCAAGTTCGACAACCTCGGCCCGCGGTTCACCCGGCCCTCGCCGTCGGAACGGCAGCGCAAACCGATTACGGTGGACGATGCGCGGGCCATCAACGAACTCCCGTCGGTGGTGGCGGCCACGCCGCAACTGACGGTCGGCAGTTTCGGGCCGAGCGCCACGCAGTACGTCGCGAAGTACAAAGGTCAGGAAGCGACGCGGCCCATCGCGTTCGGGGTCTGGGCGAATTATCCGGACGTCCGAAAGCTGAATCTACGGATGGGTCGGTTCTTTACCCCCGAAGAACATGACCGGAAAATGAACGTGGTCGTCCTCGGACCGGTCATCGCCGACCAGCTTTTCGGCGACAAGAACCCGCTCGGCGAGGAAATCGAGTATGAAGGACAGAACTTTCGGGTGCTCGGCGTGGTTGAGAAGGGGCCAACCGGCATTTTCGGCGACACGCCCGAAGACCGCCAGCTCATCATTCCCTTCGAAACCCTTGAAAAGCGCTATCAGGACATCATCCGCGACCGGGGCGTGACGGTCATTACGCATGCCCGGGACGGTCAGCTCCAGACGATGACCGACCAGATTACCGAACTGATGCGGCGGCGGCGCAACGTCCGGTTCGATCAGCCGAACAATTTCGGAATCAGCACTCCCGACGCCATTTTCGCCACCTTCGACAGCATCACCACCACGCTCGGTCTGGTCGTCGTCCCGCTTTCGGGAATCAGCCTGCTCGTCGGCGGCATCGGCGTCATGAACATCATGCTCGTCTCGGTCACGGAACGGACGAAGGAAATCGGCGTCCGGCGGGCCATCGGCGCGCGGCGCAAGGATGTACTGACCCAGTTTCTCACTGAAGCCATCGTCCTGACCGTCATCGGCGGCCTGATCGGCATCGGCATCGGCCTGCTCATCAGTCTCTCGCTGAACAAATTCGCGCCGAGCATTCCATCTGTCGTGCCGCTCTGGGCGGTTTTCCTCGGCTTCACGATTTCCGTCATGGTCGGGCTGCTGTCCGGATTCCTCCCTGCCCTGCGCGCTTCCAATCTCGACCCGTCCGAGGCCCTGCGATACGAGTAAAACTGGAGATTTAGAAAAATTTAATCCCCTTCCCCTTCAAAAGGGCAATCTGCCAAGGAAACACCGGCACAAACACATATCCGGCCCCCTCACAAGAAGCTATATTGGGAGCATTCTGTTAAACCGGAGGAATCTCCCATGCGGAACCGCGTCATTTGTTCGTTCGCGCTGGCCTTCGCCTGTGCGTTCCTGTCTGTTCCGTCGGTGACGGCCCAAAACGGCGCTTCCACACAGAAGCCCGTTCCGCCGCCGCGCCCGGGCGTTCTCAATCTTGCCGACGACGGCACGCAACTTCGCCGCGAGGACGAACCCGACTGGGTCGCCGTCGCTGCCCGAAAACGGGTTCGGGAGGGCGACAGTCTCCGTACCACCGGAACCGCGCGCGCCGAAATGTTGCTTATGCCGGGGGCCTACCTGCGACTCGACCGCAACACCGAAATCGAAATGCTCGACGACGCCCCCGACCGCCTCGGATTCGCGGTGCGGCGTGGCGCGGTCATTTTCGAAATCTCCGGTCCGCCGGACGGAATTGAGGGCATCCGGGTCGAAACGCCGACCGGCAACTTTGTCCTGCTGCAATCCGGCCTGTATCGGGTTCAAACGCCGGGCAGAAACAGTACTGAAATCCGCCTGCATCGCGGCCTGATCGAACTTCAGAATGAAAATTTCACCCGTTTCGAAGGCCGACGGCGGATTTATCTCGACGCCGACGGGTACGGCATCGGGGCCTACTACAAACTTGAGGCGGATGCCTTCGACACCTGGAGCGAGGGCCGCTCGCGACGGCTCACCGAGGCCAACGCCAAACTCCGGCAGGATGAACTCCGACGGCAGGCGACCGCGAACCGTCCGACCGGCGCGACGTCCCGGTCGCATCAGACGGGAACGTGGGTCTACGCCGAGCGGAACGATACCTACACCTACTACCCGAACGTCACAAACTGTTCGACGCCTTACGGTTACACCTATCCGACCTGTGATCCGCAGCCGTCCGAGCCGGTTTATGTGATTTCGGAACATCCGGCCCCGATCTACCAATCACCGGTCAAACCTCCGGCGCAAGTCTGGACACCTCCGCAACCGCCAGGGCCCGACAACCCGCCGCAACCGGGCATGTACAACGCGGGACCGCCAAATCCGGGGATGTACAACACCGGTCCGATCAATCCTGAAAAACCGGAATCCGTGAACCAGCCGCTTCCGCCCGATGACTATCGGAACGGCCCGCCGCCCCAGGCACGCGACAAAGCCCCCGGCATCAATCCGAATTCCAACCCGCCTCCCGTTCAGGAAGCACCGACGAGTGGAAACGGGGGTGCCAACGGCGGCGGATACAACACGGGCGGTCAGCCTCCGGCAAACGACGCCAAACCGGCCCCCGTCCAGCCGTCGCAACCTCCTCCGCAGGCCCAACCGCCCGCCAAACCCGCGCCCGCCCCCCAACCACCAACCAAAGCGCCAATCAAGGATTGAAAAAGGCAACGCCGATTCCGAGAAGTGCATCGCGCCATCGCGATTCACAGGCTTTACCGCACTGGTGACCGGAGGAGACATCACATGAAAAAGACGACATCACGACCGCTGGCCGCGATTTTCATTCTCGCCCTTTTGGGAATGTTCGGCGTCGGGGCCACCGCGCAGGACGATCTGCCCGACCCCTACGTCATCTCGGCCCGCGCCGGCACCCTCAACCTCGCCGAAAACGGTACGGAAGTTCGCCGCGAGGAAGACAGCGAATGGGAGTACATCAGCGCCCGCAAACGGCTTCACAGCGGCGACAGTCTCCGAACGACCGGCTACGCCCGGGCGGAAATGCTGCTCAATCCGGGGTCCTATCTCCGGCTCGCCAATGACGCCGAAGTCGAACTGACCGACGCCGCCCTCGACCGGCTGCACGTCACCGTCCGGCAGGGGGCGGTGATTTTCGAAGTCACCGGCACCGACGGCACCGACATCGTCATCCGGGTCACGACGCCCGACGGCGCGTTCTACATTTTGAAACCGGGGATTTACCGCGTTCAGGTCGTTCCCAACGGACCGACCGAAATTCGTATCCGGAAGGGCCAGATCGAACTCGGGGATTCGAGGGGAACGCGGATTAAAGGACGGAAACGGGTTTACCTCGATTCCGGAAACGAACCCGGCTACGGCGACCTCGCCAAAAACGACACCGATGAGTTCGACAACTGGAGCGAGGCCCGCTCCGAACGTCTCGCCGACGCCAACGCGCGACTGACCGACCGCGACACCCGCGATCTGATTTCCGGCTACCGGTCAAACGGGGCGAACGGCTTCGGTTACGCGCCCAACTTCGGTCTCTGGATTTACAACGGATGGCTCGGGTCGTACACATTCTATCCGTTCTTTGATGACTGGTTTTCGCCGTACGGTCGGGGCTACTCGGCCTGCTACCGGCTGCCGTGGGCGTCGTATCGGCCGGTCATCGTCAATAATTACTACCCGTCCTACGGTTCCGGCGGCAGCTCTCCCGCCAAGCCGCCCGCCCCGGTGTTCTTTCCGTCGAATCCAGGCGGATACAACCCCGGCTATTCCACCACGCCCAACCCCGGCGGCTACAACAACGGTCCGGTCAACGCGCCGAAGCCCTCGGGCAATTCGGCACCGGCGGCGAATGACTACCGGTACGGCCCGGCGCCGCGCGCCCGCGACAAGGCCCCCGGCACGGTACCGAGCTACACCCCGCCGCCATCGTCGAACACCCGAAGCGGCGGGGGATCTTCCGGCGGTTCAAATTCCGGCGGTTCGTCCGGCGCGCAGGGCGGCAGCCGCAACACGGGCGGCGACTCGATGAGCAAACCCGCGCCCGCGCCGCAGGCCCCGGCCCGACCGGCCCCAGCCCCGCAAGCCCCGACCAAGGGCGGCGGAAAATCGCCGAACAACGACTGATCCCGCCCAAAACAACAAGTTGACCGGAAAAAGCCGGACGTTTGAAACGCTTCAAACGTCCGGCTTTTCATTGGCGTGGTCAGCGGCGGCGCGGGGCGCGGAAGAAACGCATGATTTTGCCCCAGAAGTAGGCAATCAGCGCGGTGAGCGAGGTTCGTGACAATGCCATCCGGGCCTCCTCGGTTCGCGGATGGTCCGAGCCGAGTTTCATTTCAAAGATGACAATGGCTTCCTGAAACAGGGGTACAGCCTCGGAGGTTTTCGCCCGTCGCAGATACGATGCGGCCAGATTGACCATTGCCAGGGCCATATCAGGATGCGTTTCCAGACCGATCTTGCGATTGATGGCGATGGCGCGCCGCAGAAAGGGTTCGGCTTCGTCGAAGCGCCCCCAACTGACCAGACAGGCTCCGAGATTGTTCATCGCCAGGGTCGTGTCGGGATGCTCCGCACCCCAGACCGACTCGTAAATCATCAGCGCCCGCCAGTACAGCGGTTCGGCTTCCGCAAATCGATCCTGCGCGAAGAGCCGGCCTGCGAGATGGGTGACGCTCGCCGCCGTCTCGGGATGGTATTCGCCGAACAGCCGTTCCCGGCGGTCGAGAATGTCACGAAACACCCCCTCCGATTCGCCGGTCAATCCGCGAGCGTCCAGGCAGGCGGTCAGGTTCTGGAGTGTCGTCAGTGTTTCGGGGTGGGCTTCCCCGAGATTCTTGCATTGCAGTTCAAGCGCGCCGCGCAGCAGTTCCTCGGCCTCCCGCAAGCGGTTCATTTGCAGCAGGAGCGTCGCCAGATTATTGCAAGTCGTCGCAAATGAAGGATTTTCCGAAGGAAGAAGCCGCTTGGCGAGATCAATCACGCGCACATGGAACGCTTCCGATTCATCCAGCTTCCCCCAGCGGTGGTACAACCTGGCGAGATCGGCCAGCGGGACAAGAACATCCGGGTGATCTTTGCCGAATGCCTGTTCCGCGATGGCCACCGCGCGCCGGAAACAGGATTCCGCTTCGGCAAAGCGACCCGCATCAAGCAAGGAAGACCCCAAATTGCCAAAAAAATGAGACAGACGGGGATGGGTCTGCCCAAGTTGTTTCTCGGCGGTTTCGAGGACGCGCCGCCGGAGCGCCTCGGCGTCGGCATACCGACCGGTGGCAGAGTAAACCCCGGCGAGGTTGTTCAGAATGGTCAGCACCCGCGGGTGCCCCCCGTCGCCGTTGCCTTCATTGAGTTCAAGGGCGCGGGAGAGGAGGGTTTCAGCTTCCCCGAACCGCCCGACATCAAGGTACTGCGTCCCGAGATTCGCCATGCCCAGAATGGTATTCGGGTGGGCTTCGCCGAGAATCCGCCGCTGGGCATCGAGAACTTCATGCTGAATCCGCTCTCCCTCCGTCACGCGTCCCATCTGGATGAGAAGTTGCGCGTAGTTGTTCTGGGTCAGCCAGTAGGTCGGATGATCAGTCCCGAGACTCCGAGCCTTTCCCTCAAGTACCTGTCGATGAAGCGCCTCCGCCTCCGGGAAGCGCCCGAGGCGTGCCAGCAGCATGGCAAGGTTGCTGACCGGGGAGACCGAATGCGGATGATCGTGACCAAAGATGCGGTCAAAGGTTTCAATCACCTGCCGCAGTGGCGCTTCCGCTTCGGCGTACCGGCCGAGATCAATCATCGTTTTGGCAAGATTGTTCCATGTATAAACGGTTTGAGGGTGATCCGGACCGAACACCCGCTCGCGGATGGCCAGAACCTCCCGGTACCCGGCTTCCGCTTCCCGGAAGCGACCGTTCGCGCCGTGCCAGGCCGCGAGGTTGTTCAAGGCATTGGCGGTTTTCCGGTGGTCCCTGCCGAAAACCCGTTCATAAATGTCGAAGCCCCGGCGAATGTGGGCCTCGGCTTCGTCCACCCGGCCCTGGTTCATCCTGAGCGCCCCGCGCAGATGCGCGATCTCACCCATTTCGGGATGCTCCGAGTCGAGGTGCTTTTCGAAAACGACCTGAACGGCGTCGAGCAGGATTTCCGTTTCCCTGAATTTCCCTTGATGAAGCCGGGTTTCCGCCAGTTTCAACACCGCGGCCGCCGTTTCCGGATGATCGGCCCCGAAAAGACGCTCGCGAACGGCGCGACCGTCTTCCAGAAAATCCCCTGCTTCCCCAAAACGTCCTTCCTCAATCAGAAATTCCCCGGTCGTCTGAAACAGGGCGGCGATTTCCGGGGTATCGAACAAAAACGCGGCCCGCGCCTCGCGCGCGCGGCGGACGTGCGGCAGCAAGCGCAACCAGAGCGGACGGTTCGAAAATTCCTCCGGATCGGGGACAATTGCGGCCAGCGCCGCCGCCGCCCGCTCGGCAACCCTCCGATGCACCGAGGAATTCCACCGCGAGCGTACCCCTTCGGCGACCCCCGTCCGAAGACTGAACATCTCCTCGGATTCAAAAACGGTTACCAGTTCAAACCGTACCAGCGACTCAAGAACCTCCCGTAAATCGTTCTGGTTCAATCCTTTCCCGATAAATTCGAACGGCAGGGGTTCGGAAGCCAAAATGGCGCAATCCTCAGTCAGCGCGTAAGCAACCGGATCGGCGCGCTCAAATTCGTCGAGAGCGGCGGTCATATCCATAAAAAGTACAAAATGAATGCGGCGTCAGGATTTTCAGATCGGATGAACACAAACCTATCGTTAGGAAACAATTCCGGGCAAGGGAAAAGAAAAAGTATGACTTTGACGAGCGTTCCGAGGGAAATAGATTGAAGAAAGGTTCAATTTTTCCCTTTTCCGTTTGAGGTCCCGCTATGTCTTCCCTGATGAGTCCCCCGTCTGCGCTCACGTCAGGCGTGCGCGGCGTTTGTCCCGCGCTGGCCATGTTTCAGACCTGCCATGCCTGCCCGTTTCTCTCGACCTGTCCGTACAAGGCGCAGCTTGGAGATTACGGTCAGGAGCTGAACCGGAACGACGAAAAACTCGCCGGGACAATCAAGACGCTGCTCGGACAACTGCGCGACGATGCGGCCGACACCGCGCTCCGCGACGATGCGGCGGACGCCCTGCTGGCCCAGACCGATGATCCGGCGCTGCCGGCGCACCTGCGGGGGGAAGCGGCGGTCGCACTCGGAGAGTACGGCGACGCGCGGGCCTTTGAAAAACTCGGCGAAACCATCATCGATCAGCGGCTGGCCGAACGGTTTTCGGTGCTGCGCGAGGATGCCGCCCTCGCCCTCGGGGATTTGGGCGACGCGCGGGCGATTCCGGTCCTGACGCAGATGCTTGAAGACTGGCGACCGGGCGTCCGGTTCGCCTGCGCGGTCGCGCTCGGGAGGCTCGGGCGCCCCGAAGGCAAATCCTCCCTTCAACTTGCGCGGTCACTGCGGCTCGGCGACGACTTCGGCCAGCTCAACGATCAGATTCATGAAATGTGCGCCTTTTCGCTCGCCCTGCTCGGCGACGCCGAGGTGCGCGAATCGCTTGAAACCCTGCTCACCAGCGAAAATCGGCTGTCACTGTCGCGCGCCGAAATCGTCTTCGCCCTCGGTGAACTCGGCGATCCCGAGAGTCTTCCCCTGCTCCACTGGTTGCGGGAAGAAGGTATTTCGGAAGGTTTACGCCGCTACACGGCGATTGCGCTCGGACTGCTGGGGTGCAACGGGGCACGCGAGGAACTCATCCAGTGCCTGTCGATCACTGACGGCGACCTCGACATTCACGCCGCGCGCGCATTGGCGAAACTTGACGACAGTTCCGGCGTGGAAGTATTGGCAATGCGCGGGCTGGCTTCCCGGATCGGGTATCTCCGACGGATTTCCGCCGAGAGCCTGCTCGCGCTGGATACACTCCAGACACGACGACTGGTCATGGCATATTTGGAACACGAACCGGTCGCGTCCATTCAAGACTCACTTCGCGCAAGGATTTCAAGCCAATGAATTTTCGATTGAAGATTGAAGATTTTCGATTTTCCCGCTTTTTACCGTCTCACCGGGAAGCACCACCACCCACTCCTTTCCCGGACCCGAAATCGAAAATCTTCAATCGAAAATCTTCAATCGAAGGTCTTCAATCTTCAATCTTCAATCGGAAATCCCTCTGGGCCGTCCTGCTCGCCGCCTTTGTCGCCGTTTCGACGCTCGCGCAGCAGGCCGCGCCGCAACCGGCCGAACCGAAAGTCGCACCGCCGTTTCCGGTCGCCACGCCCTATCCGTTCTCGGTCGGGGAAAAACTCGCCTACGAATTCAGTTTTTCGCGTTTTCCGCTTTCCGGGAAGCTTGGCGAACTCGAAATTTCGGTCACGCCTGCCGCTTCCGCCGAACAACTCGCGCAGAAATTCGCGCCGGAGGCCAAAATCGCCGATGAAGCGCCGAAACTCGCCTTTCAGGCCACCGCCCAGTCGAAGGGCCTGCTCGTTTCCCTTTTCGGGGTAAAACTCAAAAACGAATATCTTTCCATCGCCGACGCGCGCGATCTCGGCCTGATGTACTCCCAAAAGGACGTCATCGACGGCAAAAAGCACAAACAGCAGTTCATTCTGTTCGACCGTCCGGCGGCGAAAATGGCGCTGACCGACATTGATCTCGTCGCGTCGCCGAAAAAAGTCGTCGCCAAGACGGTGGACGGCCGCGGCTGGGCGTCGAATCTGCTCACCTGCTGGTACGTTTTGCGCACCCAGCCGCTGACGCCCGGCACGACGATTCCGATGGTGCTGAACGAGGACGGCCAGGTGTACGACGTGAACGTCGTCGTCACGCAGGACGTCGAAACCATCAAGACCGACGCCGGGAAGTTCAAGGCGCGCAAGCTCGACATCAAGGCGTACGAGGCGAAATTCGTCCGGAATCCCGGCAATTTCTACCTCTGGATTTCCGAGGACGCGGCGCGGATTCCCGTCCGGGTGAAGTTCAAGACGCGCGGCGCGACCGTCACCGGCGACCTCGTCAAGCGGACGCCCGGCAAGGTCGAAAAAGCCGAGAAATAAGGAGACGCGCGTCTTGCCGACGGCCAATGAGTACGAAAAGCGGATTTCGACGTTTCAGTGGGACGATCTTCTGAAACTTTGGGAATCCATCGAGGCAGGCGACACGCCTGAATGGGAATCCGGCAAGGCATTTGAATACCTTGTTTTACGGGCGTTCCAACTGGATGGCGCGGAGGTTCGGTTCCCCTATCGGGTCGAACTGTACGGAGCTGAAGTTGAACAAATCGACGGCGCGGTGCATTACGCCGGGCTTTCGTGTCTGGTCGAAAGCAAAAACTGGTCCATCGACGTTGATCTCGCGCCAATTGCAAAGTTGAGAAATCAACTGATGAGGAGGCCCGCCGGAACGATTGGTCTTATTTTCAGTCATAAGAAATTCACCGCTCCCGCCACCATCTTGGCGCAATTCTCACATCCCCAGTCCATTCTCCTATGGAAAAAACGGGACATTGAGCATGGCCTTAAAAACAGGATGATGAGCCGTCTGCTCTTGTCGAAATATCGCCATTGCGTTGAATATGGGTTAGTTGACTACAACCCGGTACAGGAAGACCTGCCATGAAAGCCTACGTTATCGCTGAAAGTCGGTTCGACGCCGCTCTCTTAACCAAACTTCTTGGCCCGGCGGTCTTGAAAACGGTTGCGGTTGCGGAAAGTGGCGACATCTCTTCCTCGATTTCCCTTGCCCGCTCGGCAATCGCCGTTCGTCAGAAGCCGATTGCTTTCTTCGCTGATTCCGACGCACTTGCCGACCACGCTATTGAGCGCCGCCGACAGGAAATCGGGGAACTTATCGGACTTGCCGCCGGGAGCACCCCATTTAAAGTCATCCTCGCCGTGCCGGAGATTGAGGTTTTGTTCTTTCAGAGCACCGAAATGGCCGAACGAATTTTTGGCAAAACGTTTTCCGGAACCGAGTTGGAGTTCGCGCAACTTCAACCAGCGAAGACGTTTAAGGAACTCACTTCGCAACGCTCCCGGGAAGAAATTCTGGCATCGCTGAATGAAGATGACGTTGAAGCGATGAGAAATGCGCCTCCGATTCAGGAACTTTTAAGCTTTCTTGCACAACTTCCTGATGAAGTTGAAACAGCCCCCTTCGCCAAAGCCTCGTAACAGACAGTCTCCGTCCGCGTTCAAACCTTCACGACAATCTTTCCGAAGTGCCCGCCCTTCGCCATCAGGCCGAAGGCGCGCTGCGATTCCGCCATCGGGAAAACTTCATCCACCACGGGGCGGATATGGTGCAGTTCCATCACGCGGTTCATCCGTTCGAACATCTCGCGCGAGCCGACGATGACGCCTTGAAGGCGGATGTTCTGCATCAGGACTGGAATCAGGTCGAAATCGCCCGATTTACCCGAAAGAATGCCGATGATGCTGATGTGACCGCCGAACCGGACGGCCCGAATGGCCTTTCCGAGCGTCCCCGCGCCGCCGACCTCGACGACGTGATCGACGCCGCGTCCGCCGGTGAGTTCGCGGACTTTCTTGTCCCAGTCGGGCACGGCGTTGTAATTGATGAGGTCGTCCGCGCCGAGCGCCTGCGCGCGTTCGAGTTTTTCATCACTGCTCGACGTGACGATGACCCGCGCACCGGTCGCCTTCGCGAACTGGATGGCGAATACCGAGACGCCGCCCGTTCCCTGCACCAGTACCGTTTCGCCCGGTTTGAGATTTCCCTGCTCGATGAGGGCGCTCCAGGCGGTGACGGCGGCGCAGGGCAGCGTCGCGGCTTCTTCATCGGTCAGGTACGCGGGAATTTTCACCAGCCCTTCCGCCGAGAGTACCCGCAATTCCGTCAGCATCCCGTCGAGCGGCCCGCCGAGCGTCGTCGCGCGGATTTTTTCGACCGCCGGTTCGCCGCCCGACCAGCCCTGCGCGAAAATTCCGGCCACCCGGTCGCCGACCTTCACGCGCGTGACGCCCGCGCCCACGGCGACAACTTCTCCGACGCCGTCGGAAAGTGGAATCAGCGGCAGCGGCTGCTTCGGGTTGTACATTCCGGTCACCGTCAGCAGATCGCGAAAATTGAGCGAGGTCGCGCGGACGCGCACGAGCGCCTCGCCGTGCCCCGGCGCCGGATCGGGCCGTTCGACAACGGCCAGATTTTCAATGCCGAACGAATTGCGGACTTCAACGCACTTCATGACGGATGACTCCTTGGAAATGATTGTTTTGTAAAAGGTTATATCCGATTTACGGGAAAGGGAAGATTCAGGCATCGAGGGAGAATTCCAGTATTCCCCGACCGACCGGGACCACACCGCCCCCGACCAGAACCGATGACGCAGTTGTGCCGATCACCGTAACCCGCAACTCGCTCGGACGCCCGAGAAAACGTCCCTGCCGGATGGTGAGCGGCACATCCGGCACGGCGCGGCCATGCGCGACCAGAAACGCCCCGGCGGGTCCCGCCGCGCTGCCGGTCGCGATGTCTTCGACCCGACCGTCATTGTCCCAGGTACGGCCTTCGAGCGTTTCAACATCCAGTACAAACACGAATTTCGCACCGAAGGTCGCCAGAAACGCCTCGAAATCGCGCCGGACGATCCGCGCCCGGTCCAGACCGGCCCGAATCGGGACGACCAGATAGGGCAGACCGGTCGAAACCATTTGAATCGGGAGATTTGCGGCCAGATCGGCGGGAGACAGATTCACCGCGGCCAGAACTTCTTCTACCCGTTCGTCAGCGACTACCGGCCCGAACTCCGCCCTTCCCTGATTCATCTCGGCGAAAAAATGCCCGTTCCGCTTCCGGCTGACGACCGGGACCGTCTTTTCCGGAAGTTGAAACGTCAGTTCGACCTGTTCACGATCCGGAAACCGCTCCGCGTGAACCGCCCCCGCCGCGCCGAGAACCGGATGCCCGGCAAACCCCAGTTCTTCCTCCATCGTGAACACCCGCGCCCGGACTTCGCTCAAATCAACGGTTTCCCAAAGAAAAATGGATTCGAACTGCCGCATCTCACCGGTCATTCGCTGCAAAAGCGTTCCCGGCGCGTCTTCTTTCATGAAAAAAACGGCCAGCCCGTTTCCCGACAGGGGCGTTTCGGAAAAAACATCGACCAAACGAAAATCGAAAATCGGCATTTCGTCTCCGGTGTCGCGGTTGGAGGTGGGTGGAAAGCGCGTCGAGTAAATCGCCATCGCGAACCACGGGCAACCGCAAGTTCCGATTCCCGGCAAAAAACCGAAATCCTGTTCAGGTTCTGCTTGCCCGACGGCGCGGCCTCTGCTTTTGTTTGAAATCACACGAAAACAGCATTTTTCCGAAAGGAATTCTCTTTCCGATGGGTTACGAACATCTGCTCGTCGAAACCACGCCGGAGGGCGTCCGGACGATTACCCTCAACCGGCCCGAAAAGCTCAACGCCGTCAATCCGCGACTCGCCGACGAACTTCCCGCCACCCTCGCCGAAGCGTCGGCGGATGAATCCGTCCGCGCGGTCGTCATCACCGGCGCGGGACGCGGCTTTTGCGCCGGTCTCGAACTCACGCCCGAAAATCTCAAGAGCTTCCAGCAGCAGCGCGCGTCCGTGAGCGGCAAACTCGACGATTTGTACTGGGTTGGCCGCTGGGCGCTCGCCGTCACCGGCTGCGACAAGCCGGTCATCGCCGCCGTCAACGGCCCGAGCGTCGGCGCGGGCTTCGGCCTCGCGCTCGCGGCGGACATCCGCCTCGTCAGCACGGCCTCGGTGATGACCGCCGGGTACGCCCGGATCGGCCTCTCGCCCGACGCGGGCGTGTCGTGGTTTCTGCCGCGTCTCGTCGGCGTTTCCCGCGCCACCGAGATGATCATGACGGCGCGCGACATCACGCCCGACGAAGCGGGCCGCATCGGACTCGCGGCGGAAGTCCTTCCGGCGGAATCATTTGCGGAGTCCGTGGCGGATTACGCGAAAAAACTCGCCGCCGGACCGACCTTCGCCCTCGCGATGACCAAGCGGCTGCTCAACCGGACGCTCGACGCCGATCTCCACACGCACCTGCGCGACGAACTCGTCGGCATCCACAAATGCTTCGAAACCCGCGACGTGGCCGAAGCCATGCGGGCGTTCGGGGAGAAGCGGCGACCCAGTTTTAGTGGCCAGTAGCCAGTCGTCAGCAGTTAGTAGTTAGCAGTCAGTGGTTAGCGGCTCATCGACTTGATTCTTACCACTAACTGCTAACTACTGACTGCTAACCACTTGAAAGGTATCAGCATGAGCAACCAACACATCGCCGACGCGCTCGCCGTCTGGCATGAATGCGTGGCGAAGGGCGACATGGCCCGCCTCGATGAAATTCTGGCCGACGACGTCCGGTTTCACTCGCCGGTCGTCTGGAAGCCGAAGGACGGCAAGCCCATCGTCAAGGCGATTCTTTCGACCGCCGCCTCGGTGTTCGAAAACTTCGCCTACCACCGGGAAATGACCGACGGCACGACCTGGACGCTCGAATTCAGCGCCAATATCGGTGACCGGTCGCTCAAGGGCGTGGACATCATCCGCTTCAACGAGGACGGGAAAATCGTCGAATTCGAAGTGATGGTTCGTCCCGGAACCGGCCTCGAAGCCCTCGGCAACGAAATGGGCCGCCGTCTGGCCGCCCTGTTCGGAAAAGCGTGAATCTTTTAAACAAGGAAAAACCAATGGCCGAACGCATCGTCTCGAAATTCGGAATGCGCTCCACCGCCGCCGAAGTGATTGAAGGAATTGATCTTCACGGGAAAACGGCGATTGTGACCGGAGCGACATCCGGTCTGGGCATCGAAACCGCCCGCGCGCTGGTGGGCGCGGGCGCGGAGGTCT
Organism: Blastocatellia bacterium NZW_1522; assembly: GCA_039793685.1. Taxonomy (GTDB): domain Bacteria; phylum Acidobacteriota; class Blastocatellia; order Chloracidobacteriales; family Chloracidobacteriaceae; genus JAAFHI01. The sequence continues at coordinate 37,796 of JBDRAL010000077.1, read as the reverse complement.
TCATTCCGGCCCGGAATCCCGAAAAAGCGGCGGGCGTCGTCGCGGAACTCCGTGAAAAGACCGGTGGCGACGTTCAGACGATGACGCTCGATCTATCCGATTTCGCGAGCATCCGGCGCTTTACCGATGAATTTCTGGCGCTCGGGAAACCGGTTCACATCCTTATTAATAATGCCGCGATCATGGCCTGCCCCCTCGCGCGGACGCCCGAGGGTTTCGAATCCCAGTTCGCGACCAACCATCTCGGCCATTTTCTGTTCACCGGACGCCTCGCTCCCGCGCTCATCGCCGGAAAGGCGCGCGTCGTGTCGCTGTCGTCCATCGGGCATCGCCTGTCGCCGGTTCATTTCGACGACATTCATTTTGAAACGCGGAAGTACGACAAGTGGCAGGCGTACGGTCAGGCCAAAACGGCGAACGCGCTCTTTGCCGTGGGATTGAACGCCCGGCTCGCGCCTCACGGCGGCACGGCGAACGCCGTCCACCCCGGCGGGATCATGACCGGCCTCCAACAGCACCTGACGACCGAGGAAATGACGGCGATGGGCTGGATCGATACGGAAGGGAAGCTCAACCCGCTGTTCAAGACGGTCGAGCAGGGAGCGGCCACATCGGTCTGGGCGGCGGTCGCGCCGGAACTCGAAGGGCACGGCGGGTTGTATCTCGAAGACTGCAATCAGGCCGAACCGGCGATCCCCGAAAAGCCCTATTCCGGCGTTCACGCGCACGCGAGCGATCCCGAAGCGGCGGAGCGACTGTGGGTCGAATCGGAAACGATGGTCGGCGAGACGTTTTCGTTCACTTGAACCGGTCTGCTTGTTTTTCACCACCGAGACACGGAGATCACACAGAGAACCACGGAATTTTTCTTCTCTGTGAAACTTTGTGAATCCTCTGTGTCTCCGTGGTGAGAGTCCTTCTTCAAGTCTTTTATTTGGAAGAACTTCCCCGTTGAAGCGGGTGAATCTGAACCTGTGGGAGCATTCATGGAAAAACATTTTCAACCGGATATTTTGAAAGACCTGCACGTCGTCGTGACCGGCGGCGGCACGGGGCTGGGCCGTTCAATGGCGATGCGCTTCGCCGAACTCGGCGCGGCGGTGACCATCGGCGGACGCCGTCCCGAGCCGCTCGCGGAAACGGTCGCGGCGATTCGCGAAGCCGGCGGACGCGCCGAAGGCATCGAATTGAACATTCGCGAAGTCGAGGCGGTGGAAGCCTTTATCGCCGAAGCCGAAAAGCGGCAGGGCAACGTCACCCGGCTCGTCAACAACGCCGCCGGAAACTTCCTCGCGCCGACCGACCATCTTTCGCCGAACGGCTTCGACGCGATTGTGAAAACCAATCTGTACGGCAGTTTTTACGCCACGCAGGCGGTCGGCAAACGCTGGATCGAACGGCAGGAAAAAGGCGCAATCATTTCGATTACAACCACTTACACGCAATTCGGCAGCGCGTTTCTGATTCCGAGCGCGGCGTCGAAGGCGGGCATCGAGGCGATGACGAAATCGCTCGCGGCGGAGTGGGGCTGCTACGGCATCCGGCTGAACTGCATCGCGCCGGGACCGTTTCCGACGCCGGGCGCGTGGGAACGGCTCGTCCCGGACCCGAAACTCGAAGCGAAAATGATGAACCGGATTCCGCTCAAGCGGCACGGCGAACACCGCGAACTGACCGATCTCGCGACATTTCTGATCAGCGATGTGAGCAGCTACTGCACCGGCGCGGTCTTCACCATCGACGGCGGCGAAGTACTGACGAGCGGCGGCGAGTTCAATTTCCTCACCGAACTGCCCCGCGAACAGATGCTGGCAGCGTTTTCCAAAATGCGGAAGTAAACGGCAGCCTGACCGTGAGGGAGGGCTGTCCGTTCAGATTCTCCCCTCCGGGAAACTGCGACCGGTACAGAAAAGGGTCGCTTTGCACACGTTACAAATGGATATTGAAAGTGGTAGCGTGCGGATTCCTCTCCCCACGGCTACCCCTCGCCAATTTCTTTTTTTGAAGGTTTTACATACCCATGACGGCTGCGACTGCACTCAAACCGACTCACGGCGGGCCTTCCCGCGTGGTCATCTGCGGCGGCGGACTGGCCGGTCTCGCCGCGGCGAAGACGCTCGTCGATAACGGATTCGAGGTCGAACTGCTCGAACAGCGCCCGATTCTGGGCGGCAAGGTGTCGGCCTGGCGCGACAACGACGGCGACTGGATCGAAACCGGACTGCACGTTTTCTTCGGGGCGTACGTCGAGATTTACGAACTGATGCGGGAACTCGGCATCTACAACCGGATTCTCTGGAAGGAACACAAGCTGACCTACACGCTCGACAAGGGCGAACGCTTCAGCTTCCGGACGACCAAACTGCCTTCCCCGCTCCACCTGATGCCGGCGGTTTTCGAAAATCACTATTTCGGGCTGACCGAAAAGCTCACGCTCGGGAAATCGCTGTTCCCGATGCTGTTCGGGTCGGAAAAGTACTACGCCGAGCAGGACAACTACACCTATCAGGAATGGCACCGGCGCTGGGGCATCAACGACAAGATGCTCAACAAGATGTTTTTGCCGATGACGCTGTCGCTGAAGTTCATGCCACCCGAGGAAATTTCGGCGAAAGTCGTACTCGACGTGGCCGGGACCTTCCTGCGCGAGCCAGACGCCTCGAAAATGGGTTTCCTCAAGGGATCGCCGCAGGAACATCTGACCGGCCCGCTCTGCGACTACATCACGAAGAACGGCGGGACGATCCGGACCAACTGCAACGTGAAGACGCTGCTGCTCGACGAACGGAAGAACATTTCCGGCGTCGAACTCATCACCGGCGAAAAGATTACCGGCGATTACTACCTGACGGCGCTGCCGATTCATAAGCTCCAGCGCGTACTGCCGTCGGAACTCAAGGAAAATCCGTTTTTCGGCAATCTCGACCAGTTCGAGGGTGTACCGGTCATCACGGTCCAGTTGTGGCTCGACCGCCAGGTGACGTTCATCGACAACATTCTGTTCTGTCCGGACGGCATCATTCCGGTCTACGCCGATTTCGGCAACACGACGCCCGACTACTTCCTCGACCAGAAGGCCGAAATGGCCCAGCGCCGGTCGCGGCTGGAGTTCGTCGTCGCGCCCGCGCGCGACCTGATGCACCTGAGCGACGAGGAAATCGTCGGACGGGTCTGGGAAAACGTGAAGTCGTGCTACCCGAACACCGCGCCGAAGGCGAAGGTCACGAAATCGACGGTCGTGCGCGTACCCCGGTCGGTGTTCGCGACCAAGCCGGGCATCGACAAGCTGCGTCCGACGCAGAAAACGCCGGTGTCGAACTTTTTCCTCGCGGGCGGCTACACGCAGCAGCGGTTCTACGACAGCATGGAAGGCGCGGTCTCCAGCGGACGCCTCGCGGCGCGGGCGCTGCTCGACACCCATCGCGGCCACGCCGCCCGGGGATAACGTCAACGTTCATCCTCCTTCAACCGAAAAGCGCGCCCGAAACGGCGCGCTTTTTACATTTGGTTGAATTGTATCGGTTTAAAGCGGTTTGCGTTTGTGTGCGACCAATTGAAGTTGATAGCCCACGGCCGGACCGAAGGGAGGCCGTGGGAAAAGAATGATGCGTGGGACCACATTTTTTTCCCATACCCTCGCCCGAGCGCTCCGGGTATGGGCTATTCACTTTTATCGTCCCTACCCCTTCGTCACCCGGACGTAATGCACAAACTCGACGGTGGCGTTGCGTTTGTACTCGCGGCCGTTGTCGGCCTTGAAGCGCGAGTAGGTCGTTTTGAAGGTTTTCGGGCGTCCGCGCAGGGCGAGAATGCGTTTTATCTCGTCGAGCGGCATCAATCCCTCGTCGTTGTAGCTTAAAAGGATGTGTTTCGCGTTTGCGCGGCGGATGAGGTCTTCGAAAGCGGCGGTCACTTCCCGTTTCCGGCTGTAGGCGCTTCGTACCAACCCGTCGCGCATGCCGGTTTTCCCGCGTACCGCCGGGCGGTCGTTGCGGGCGAGCGTTTCGAGAACGTGGTAGTTCGAGGCGTATTGCCGTCCGTTGTAGGGCGGGTCGAGGTACAGCACGTCGCATTCGATGTCGCCGATGAGATCGTTGGCGTCGCGGTTGAACACCCGGCAGCCGGTCACGCCGTTACTGATCTGGGGTGTGAAAAGCCTCAACGGACGCGCCGCCCGCGCCTTGACCCGTTTCAGGAAAGCTTCATAGATGCAGGCCGTGTTGGCGACGTCGTCGAGTCCTTCGATGAGCGCGGCCAGCAGGTAATAGTATTCGTTGGCTGAAAGCAGGCCGTCCGTGTGCCAGTTTTCAATCCGGGCACGAATGACATCGGCTTTCGAGGCGTTTTCCTCGGTGAAATAGAGCCGTCCCCCGCGCGGCGCGTAGGTGCGCGTGAGAAAACCGTGGCGGCGCGGCAATCCTTCCAGAAATCTGAACACGCCGGCGGCCCCGCGCGACGTGTCGGGACCGGCATCAGGCGGCATCGGAATGCCCAGCGATTTTCTCAGCCTTGAAAAATGCGGCGGATGATTGAGTTCGAGCGAGCCGCGATTCAAAACGTAGGCGTAGTACTGCGCGTCGTTGGCGATGACCCGCAGGCCGAGCTTCTTGAAATGGCGTCCCACCGCGCCCGTCCCGGCGAACAGATCGCAAAAAGTCGTTTCCGTCCCGTCGGAGATTTTCCGATACACCCGCTCAAGAAACGGCAGCAGCGAATGTTTCGAACCGATGTAGTTCATGAAAGGATGAAGGATGAAGGATGAAGGATGAAGGATGAAACGGAACCTGGAAGATAGAGAAGAAGGCCCACCGGAGCAATTCGAAAACTTATCCCAACTTATTACTACCCCTTCATCCTTCATCCTTCATCCTTCATCCTTCATCCTTCATCCTTCATCCTTCATCCTTTGAAGCGGCGACCCGAAAGCCGACCAGGCGGCTGATCATAACGGGGGCGAGGCGTCCGCGGGTGGCGGAGCGCGCGGCGTCGGCGTCCTGCGCCCAGGAGCCACCGCGCAGGATGCGTTGCGTCCCGACCGGCGCGAGCTTGGGCGAGCCATCCGACGGGGCGTCAACGTAGGTGATGTGATGCCAGTCGGCGCACCACTCGGCGACGTTTCCGTGCATGTCGTAGAGACCGAAGGCGTTCGGCGGGAAAAATCCCGGTGGCGTGGTGCGTCCGTAGTGGTTGCCGAAATTCGCGAGGGACGGGTTCGCCTCGTCGCCGTGGGAAAACCGCGACAGCGAGCTGGCGCGACAGGCGTACTCCCATTCCGCCTCGCTCGGCAGCCGCAGCCGGACCGCCCGCCGCATCTGGTTCACCCGTTCGGTAAAGGCGCGGCAGTTTTCCCAGCTCACCTGCTCGACCGGCAGATTGTCCCCCTTGAAGAAGGATGGATTTGTTCCCATCACCGCCCGCCACTGCCGCTGAGTAATCGGGAACGCACTCAAATAGAAGGGTTTGGCGAACGTGACGGTCCGGATTGGCGATTCGTCGGCAATGCCCGCCGAACCCATGCGAAAACTCCCGGCGGGAACTTCGACGAGCAGCAGCGTCACGCCGCCCCCGAGATCGAGGGTCAGTCCGGGCGTGGAGGGAGCGTACGCCGCTCCGCGCGGCGCGACGATGGTCGGCGGAATTTCGGGTTGAACCTGATTCGCGAAGGGGACGGCCGGAGGCGTCGGGGCTGGCGGCGGAATCGGAATCGTGATGCGGGTGCGCGACGCGGGTGGTGTGGCCGAAACGGTCGGCGTTGAATCGGGCGATGGATAAACAGGCACTTCCGCCGACGGCAGCGAAATGACGATGCGATTCGGATTTCCCGGCGGCGCGGATTGGCCGGGCGTGGACGGGGACGGAGTTTGCGCGGGCGGCGCGGACGGAGTCGGCGTGACCGGGGCCGGAGCGAAGATCGCCCGACGCATGTCGGCGATGGTCTGAAACCGCTCCTCCCGGTCGAAGGCCATGGCCCTCAAAATCGCTTCGGCGAAACGCGCGGGAACATCCGGATGCACCTGCGCGAGCGAGCGGAGCGGGTCGCCGCCGTTCGCCTTCGCCATCAGGACGCCGCGGGTGACGGCGTCCACCGGACGGCTGCCGGTGAGCAGGTGGTAAAGCGTGGCCCCCACGGCATAGATATCGCACCGTTCATCGGTCCCTTCGCCATGTTCGTCCATCTGTTCGAACGGGGCGTAGCCCTTGGTGTAGCCGAAGACACTGCGCGAGGTGGTCCGGAGGGCGATTTCCGAGTTGAACGCCTTCGACAGCCCGAAGTCGATGAGCATCAGTTCATCGGCCTGCCGCAGAACGAGGTTGGCCGGGCGAATGTCACGGTGAATGACGCCGTTGGCGTGGAGATATTCCACCACGTCGAACAGCCGCCGCGCCCAGCGTTCGACAATCTCCACCGGAAAGCCCGCGCCGCGTGCCTTGAGCGTCTTTTCGAGATTGTCGCCCTGGATGTAATCCATGACGATGAACGGCGACGGTTCCTCGAAGAAATCGCTGACGACGGGCAGCGCCGGATGCCGCAGGCGGGTCAGAATCTGGGCTTCGCGGCGAAAAGCCTTCAAAAATTCGTGGTCGGGGTCGCTGATGCCGCCGAGTTCGAGTTTTTTCATCGCCACGTCGATGTTGAGCCGCTCGTCGAGGGCGCGAAAAACCTGGCCCTGACCGCCATACCCAAGCTCGGCGACGATTCGGTATTTTCCGTTCAGGACGGTTCCGATGAGCGACACGGCGGCGTGATTCCTCGTTTGGCGTCGAATGCGCCGCAGTATGCCACAGCCAACCGCCGGAGGGCGGAAAACCACATCGTTCGGACGGGAAAAACCGTTCAGGGGATGAATGGTCGCCAACAAAGCGCTTTTCCGGGGGTTCGAAAAAAAAGGCTTGGATGATGTTTTCACATTCCGCTAGGCTTGGAGGGCACGAAGTCGTTCTCACCCATCCATCCGTCCCGAACTTTGCTTCTTTCTTTCGGATATGACGAATTTTCCGAATGGCGGTCTGCTTTTGGACAAACCGGCCGGCATGACGTCGCATGACGTCGTGGCGCTGACCCGGCGTTTCCTTGGAACGAAGCGTGTGGGCCACACCGGCACGCTCGATCCGTTCGCGACCGGCCTGATGGTCATCTGCGTCGGCAACTGTACCCGTCTGTCGCGGTTTCTCACCGACAAGTCGAAAACCTACCGCGCAACCATGCGTTTCGGATTCGCCACCGACACACAGGACCACACCGGGGCGCCGCTTTCCGATCCGCGTCCGACGCAGGGTCTTACCGAGGCAAAGCTCCGCGAGGTGGCGGCCAGCTTCGTTGGCCCGCAAATGCAGATGCCGCCGATGTTTTCGGCCAAGAAGATCGACGGGGTCGCGCTCCATCACCTTGCGCGGCTCGGGAAAGTGGTCGTTCGGGCCGCCGTGCCGGTGACCGTCCACAACTTCGAATTCCTGCCCGACAGCGACGGGAAGTTCATCCGGGCCGACGACCACGGCACGCCCATCGTGGACTGCGAAGTAACCTGCTCGGCGGGGACCTACATCCGGACGCTCGCCCACGACATCGGCGAAAAACTTGGATGCGGCGCGCATCTCATCGCCCTGCGCCGGACGGCGGTGGACGGCTTCACGGTGGACGACGCGGTGACGCTCGAAGAACTTCAACGGCTCGCCATCGGCGGCGCCGCGCTGGCCCGACTCATTCCGCCCCTGTCGCTCCTGCGCGACTGGACGCACGTCACGATTGACGGTGACGAGGAGCGGAAATTCCTCCACGGCCAGCCATTCCCTCCCTCGCCCGAGCTGGTCGAGGAGGCCGGATTGGCTGACGAAGCCAATCTGGCGGTTCTCGACGCACGCGGGGAGATGCTCGGCGTGGCCCGTCTCGCCAGTCATGACGGTCTGCTTCGTCCTCAAATCGTCTTTCCGCCACCGACATGAGCGATGATTCGTCCAGCGACCTGACCTCGATGATTTCACCGGAACTTCCGGGAAACATTCGTGTGGCCGTACTGCGGGACGGAAGAATCGAAAAATTTCCCGAAAACGACCGGAAGCCGGGCAAGGCCGGCTCGGTGACCAAACTTTTCACCGCAGCCCTTCTCATCGACGAAACGCTCCGGGCCGGCCTTTCGCTCGACACGCCGGTCACGACGGTTCTCAACTGGCTTCCCTCCCCATTTCAAAAGGTCACGCTTCGCCACCTGCTGTCACACCAGGCCGGTCTGCGTGACTGGCTCCCGACCGATCCACCCGAACCGTTCGACGAGACGGCCTTCTTTACCGAGCCGGGTCAAATTTTTTCCTATTCGAATCCTGGATTCGCCCTGCTCGGCGGTGTCATCGAAAAACTGACCGGCCATCCCTTCCGCGACGAACTTCATCGTCGGGTCATTCTTCCCTCGCGCATGCGCGACACCGGTTTTCTGGATGAAGAAGGTCCGGCGGGCGGCCTCGTCGCCACGACCGCCGACCTCGCACGGGGCGCCCGCTGGCTGATTGAGCGATCCGACCTGCTGGTTGAAATGATGACGCTCGGCGTCGGCGTACCGAGCCGGTCCGGACAACGGGCGGGTGCGGGGTGTTTTCTGTTCGAACGTGACGGCATTCTTTTTTTCGAACATCAGGGAATGGTCGATGGCACCGTTTCGTTGCTGCGCGTCGCCCCGCAACTCAACTTCGCCGTGGCCGTCCTGACCACTGAGGAAACCGCGCCGGAATCGGTGGCCGACGTCATTCTTGAAAACGATCTGGGAATGATTCCCGTTACCCCGCCGTCATTCCGTTTTCGGCGGGTTGACCCCGGCGAGTTCGACCGTTTTACCGGTTCTTATGCCAATCTGCCCCGACGAACCCGGATTTTCACGACCGGGGACCAGATCTTCCTTCAACGGGGCGGGACGGCCCTGCCGCTGGTCTGGAATGGCGACGACCGACTGGCCATTCCCCTTCCGCTGGAACGGCGGAGTCCCGATGTACCGATCATCTTTCAAAAGGAAACGAGCCGAGCGGAGTATCTTTACCCGTTCGGCTCGTTACGCGCGGTGCGGCGACTGGAAGGCATGGTCGCCGGCAAGAACTGACATTTAACGGACGTTGGTCGAAACCGGCTGTGTCTTACCGATGACGGAGTTGTCCGTTCTGGTCTTGTCTTCGAACTTCCGGATGTATTCGACCAGATAGTAAATCTGCTGCTGCGTCAGTTTGTTTTTATAGGACGGCATGATTTTTCCCTTGCCGTTCACGATGGACGTCACCATGCCGGGCGTCGAGTTGTTGTTCTGCCAGCCTGAATCGGTGAAGTTGGTGGCGTTGATGGCCTTGTTTCCACCGCCGTTCGCCAGATGACAGCCCGCGCAGGCCTGATAGCCGTCGGCCTGAAGCGCTTCAAGTTTGCGTTTGTAGCGTTCGCGCTCGGCGGCGGTCACGGATTTCGGCAGGTTGTCGGTCGTCCCTTCATACAACACCTGCGCCTCGGCCAGAAACGTCGGATTGGATCGGGTCGAGGCGGTTGGCGACGCCGCCCCCGGCGTGCGGGGTTCTTCCGCGTTGCGCGAACCGACGAAACAACCGGCCGCGAAGAAGGCCGCGATTCCCAGAAACGTACAGATTTTGACGGTGTGCTTCATAACCCCCCTCCGGGGCAATGGACAGTTGACAGTGGACAATCGACAATTTCAAAACCGGTTTCGGAATGCCGGGCGGATTGAAAATTGTCCACTGTCAATTGTCCATTCTCAATTACTTGTTCTGTCGCGCGGCGACCATTCGGTTGACATCGTCCTGCGTGGGCAACCCGTTGCACGAACGGCCCTTGAAGGCCCGCAGGTAGGAAATCAGGTACTTGATCTGCTGCGGGCTGAGCTGGTTGTAGTAGGCGGGCATTGCGCCGCCGCCGTTGCCGATGCCCTTCCCGTTGTAGATCGACGAATAGATGCCGCCATCCGAGTTGTTTTCCTGCCAGCCCGAATCGGTGAAATTGGTCGAACGAGGCACGTTGCCGCATCCGTTGTGACCGTGACAGCCGACGCAGTTGTTCTGAAACAGGGCGCGACCTTCGCGGTAGATCAGGACCGGGTCCTTGTACATGTCGTTTTCGTTCAGTTCGACCGCCGCCGGCGAGCCGGCCTTGTCGTTGCCCGAAACTTTCTGTTCATCCACCTGAAGGAGGTTGCGGGGCGTGAGCGCGTCGCGCTTCGCAACTTCCCGCCGCACATCGCCGGGCTGGCCGTTCTGGGCCATGTTGTCCTTGGCGACTTCCTCGGCGGTCTTGGTGGTGCCTCCCACCGTGGTGGGCTCCTTCGGATAACGCGTTTCCTTGTCGTCACGCGCGCCAACGAAGCATCCGGCCGCCAGAAGGGCCACCGCGCACAGCAACACGATCTGTTTGGTCTTTTTCATAAATCCATCCTTGGGAGCAGCTAGCAGTTAGTAGTTAGTAGTTAGTAGCTAGCAGTTAGTAGTTAGTGAAATATCTGTCTTACTAACTGCTTACTGCTAACCGCTAACGACTTGCCGCTAGCTGCTTCTCCGCAATCTGGTCAGGCGCGGGGGTTCCGGTTCACGCCGACGTTCCTTGAAAATGACGGTCAACAATTCGCCGTGGGCGTGGTGTTCGACCATATCCGCGTTGTAGAGGATGCGCGGCAATGACACGCTTCGCGCGATGTGTCCGATGCAGAGCATCAGTTCCGTCCCGATGCGCTGGACCTCGACGCGTTCGTTCTCCTCCAGGAAGGGAATGCGGACGACAAACCGCCGCTGATCGGCGGGTTCGTTCGGCTCACGTTCCGCGACCCACATGTTCTTCTTGCTGTAAAGAACCTGCCCGGGGTCCGACCCGGCAAACAGTTTCTCGCCCGTATCGGCCAGTGCGTTCACTCCGAGCGGCTCGCGCGGCTGGAGGAACAGGCGGAAAATCGGCAGCGGGGCGAACGCCGCGTTGATTTCCTCGATGTAGCGTCCGTGGAGTTGCGACCAGTAGTCGAAGTAACTGCCCAGTTCGCGACCGCCGAGTTCCTCGCCCATCGGATAAATCTTGTTGATGACCACCGCGTCGATCGTCAGACCGTAGATGTGGGTGAAGGTGTAGGCCCGTTTGCTTTCCAGAATCGAGAGCTTTTCCGGGTTGATCACCAGCCGCATCGTCACCTTCGGATTGATGAGAAACGCGCTGACCTGATTCATGGCATCGAGAAGCTGGTTGACCTCGTTGAAGAACTCCGGGTCGGGGCCGCTCGATCCGCCGAAGGGCTTCATCATCGACGACATGCCCTTGTAGACCTTGAACAGCTTCTTGCCGGTGCTTCCCCCGACGATCAGTTCCGGGTAGGCCAGCAGCCGCAGCGTGTTGCCGGTGGGCGAGGTGTCGAGGATGACCACGTCCCACTGCCCCGAACGGGCCTCGTGGTAGAGCCGGACGAGCGAGAAAATCTCGTCGAGTCCCGGCTGGGTCGAAAGCTCGGACGCCACCGACGAACTGATGCCGCGTTTTTCGTAGCTTCCCGAGACGAACTTCTCGAAGTTCGCCATGTTCTGCTTCGCTTCAAAGATCGTGTCGATTTCCAGACCGTACAGGTTGTCCGCGATGCGGGTCGGATCGCTTCGCGAAAGATTCACCTGAAAGACGTCGCCGAGGCTGTGCGCCGGATCGCTGGAAATCACCAGCACCCGATTGCCCGCGGCGGCGAGGGCGACGGCGGTGGAAGCGGAAATCGTCGTTTTTCCCGTTCCGCCCTTGCCCGAATAAATAATGACGCGGGCGAGTTGTTCCGCCGCCGGGGTCGTTGAAAGATCGTTCCGCGTGGGGACTTCCGATGTGGTCACGTCGAATCTCTTTCGTTCAAGGTCCAAGGTCCGAGGTCCAGGGTCCAAAGTCGTTTGAACCGATAAATAAAGAGGGGAAGGCTGTTACCAACTTCCACCAATCCGACCCGGCGTTCAACCAAAGTTTGATTCCACAACCGGTTCGACCTTTGGCCCTTCATCTTTGGACCTTGGACCTTGAACCTTGGACTTTTTTAGCCGAAGAAGATGTCGAACGGTGAGTAACTGCCCTTGCAGATACCTTCCGCCCACGCCCGGTAGCGCCCGCCCGTGAACACGCGGACGTTCTCGGACACGCGATCCCACTCGAAACTGTTGGCGGTTTCGACAAACTTCTTGCCCTTCGGAATCGTGACCTTGAAGCGGATGCCGAGGTCGGCCGGCTCCGAGTTCACCGCGATGCCGTGGTGGGCGAGCGGAACCAGCGGGTGATTCAGAATCTTCCGCTTGCCGCCCTCGATCGGAACGGTGAAACCCGGCAGTTCGACGAAGAGCTTCACTTCGACGCCCTGCACGCTGGCGTTGAAATTCCCCTGGAGCTTGGCGATGCGGCCACCCTGATTGTAGGGCTTGCCCAGACCGTCAATCGGGAACAACTCCAGCCAGCGGCTGATGGAATCCACGATCCCCGTGCCGCCACCCGCGAACCGGAAGTCGATGCGCGACTTTTCGCCGCCTTCCACTTCCGAGAAGTAGTAGACGTCGATGTTGTCGAGACTTTGACCGGTCTGTTCGAGCGCGTTCCACAGCGGACCGATCAGCCAGACGTCCTTGATGTAGTCGCCGAAGTTCGGCGAGTTCCGGAAGGCGTCCTGCATTTCGATCCAGGTGTCGATGACTTCCTCGCTGTCGAGGGGCACGCGAATCGAAAGGTCGTGGAACAGGTTACCGCAGAGCAGGCGCTGCTTGCGGGCAATGATGTTGTCGTCGATGGCCTTCGAACGCCAGTAGCGGAGGCAGTCCACCACCCCTTCGAATTCGAAGCGGTGGGAGAATTTGCCTACCGTGATCTTGCCTTCTCCCGCGCCGACCCGGCGCGTCGGCGATTCGTTGGCGATGTCGGCCTCGCCCTCGATGCGGCCGAGAATGCCGTCCACGATTGACTGCCCGAAAAACGTGAAGCGGACGACGTCGTCTTCGATCTTTTTCGCTTCAAGGCGAATTTCGCCATCAATCGGCAACAGGGGCGACGCGGACGGGACATTGGAGACACGCGCTTCGGCTTTGAGTACTCCCCACCCGGTGGCATCGAGGTCGAGGTCATAGTTCGCGGTCGTCAGTTTGCTTCCCATAAAAGTGACAGTCTCCTGCGAGAAATAATCCGTGAATTTTCGATCGAGGATTTTCAATTTTCGATTTCAAAACAGGACAATCGAAAATCTTCAATCTTCAATCAAAAATTGAAAATCGGGCAGGGGACGCACGGAAGCCGACTTTGCTTCCTCACCGATTCGATGGAGTCAAACCCGACTCCGGGGGTAAAGTCATTTTCGATTTTTGATTGAAGATTTTCGATTCGCGGCTTCGAAACCGGATTCAATCGAAAATCTTCAATCTTCAATCAAAAATCGTCAGTCAGTCGACCGGCACGGCGAGTTCGAGTTCGCGCTTCGACTTGGCGCGCGGTTCGTCGATGATCTCGAGGTGCAGGTAGTCTTCCATGTACTGGGTTCGCGAAACGCCGCCTTCGGTGAACACCACCGCGTCGGTCGGGCAGGTCCCGGCCACGAAGCAGAGCGAACAACTGATGCAGCGCGCCTGATCGATCCAGTAGGTTTCCCCGCCGTCCAGCACGGCCTCCACGTCGCGTGGAAGAATCGCGTTGACCTTGGGCGGGCATTCGTCCGTGCAGAAGCCGCAGCCGATGCACAGTTCTTCAATAATCGTGTAAATCTGCTTGTCGCGTTTTTTCTTCGGCGGCGCACTTTTCGGACGCGCGAGCCGGTTGGGCGGGCCGTCAATGGGCGGAATCGGCTTCGCCGCCGCCTTCGCGGGCGCTTTCGCCGGTGCCTTGGCGGCGGCCTTGGCCGGAGCCGCCTTCGCCGCCGGTTTGTCAGCCGCAGGCTTGTCGCCCACCGCCGCCTTTTCCGGCTTTTCAGCCTTGGCGGTTTTATCCGCCGCGGGCTTGGCCTCTTTCTCGGGCTTGTCCGCCGGTGTCGCAGTTTCCTTGGTTTCTTCGCTGGCCATGACCTTTTCCCTTCTCTGCTGTCGATCCGACCGTCGGGGGATTTCCTTTTTCAAGGTTTCGGTTGAAAAAATTTCGGCGAACCCGCCCGGCAAGGAATGTGTGTCTTCTTACAAAATCCGGAAGAATGAAGTCTGAAGTCTGGAGTCACGAGTCTGGAGTCAGGAAACCGATGGTTGCAAACCGGACTCTCGACTCCAGACTCCAGACTTTCGACTTTCCTCACCGGTTTTGGAAAAAGCCGTCAGCGAAATAGAGGAAGACCAGTACGAACGTCCCCGTGTAGAAGAACACCGTCCCCCACAGTTTGGCCGTCGCGAGGTTCGACACCGGGAAGCGAACTTCCTGAAGTGTCTTGATTCCGAGGCGTTTGCCGACCAGCCGTACCCAGCGGCTCTGGATGTCGCCGCCTTCCGCCCGCGATCCGCGATCCTTGAACCAGAGCGCGAAACTCACGAACCAGATGAGGTGGCCCAGCAGCAGCATCGCCGTCAGGTGGTTGTCGGTCCAGATCCACGTCGTCTCGTTCCACATATAGAGGAACACGCCGCCCGTGTGACTGATGTTGTGCGTCAGGTAGTAGGCCTCGTTGCCGCGCGCCATCATCGTCGCGATCCAGCCGCCATCGAGATACCAGGCGATGGCTGAGAGCGGTTTGATCGAGAAGAGGATGCAGAACCACATCTGGTCCTGAATCGAGACGCCGCAGGTCCCGCCCTTGACCGGGCCGATGCACGGGAAGTCGGGCGACTGCTTGCGCCATTCGAAATCGCGGTACCACGGGCTTTGGTAGTTGTGGAAGGCGATACGCAGCAGCGGGATGAATCCGAACAGCCAGCCACCGATCATCAGCCAGAAGAAAATCGTGTCGTTGATTTCCCCGTCGCGATGCTGGTCGCGGAGGTTCGAATAAAGTACCGCCCGCGTGCCTTGCAGCGCCGTGTTGGCGTCGAGCATCGCCAGGTGGGTCTTTTCGAGCGTCGGACGGAAATCGTCCGCCGCCTTCTGGGCCGCCGCCGTGTCGGCGTTCTTCGCCTTCGCGTCATCCACCGCGTTGAGCAGTCCAACCATCTTCGAATGAGCCGCGAAGTAAGCCTCGTCGGCCTGCCGCGAACGCTCGAAGGTCTGCTTGTTCTGCATGTACCACAGGCCCTTGTCGACCCAGAACAGCGGGTTTACTTTCCGCAGGAAGTGCGTCCAGCTTCCCCACTGCACGGCGTAGAGCTTTGACTGACCCCATTCCGGCTTGTAGTTGACTTCCTCGATGGTCGTGTAGCGGTACGTCGGCGACGATCCGATGCCGAGTTCCTCGTTGAGAATCTGGTCTCCCGCCTGCAAGTTGTACGCCTTGACCTGTTTCGCCGAACCGTCGGCGTTGGTCAGCCACTTGCCGTCGCGATACACCCGGAACGTCCGGTTGCCCGCGTCGCCGTCCATCTGGATCGCGCGATAGGAACGGAACTGGTAGATGCCGAAGTTGAGGTCGAGTTCCGCGCCGGTGTTCCAGCAGATCATCCCGTAGCCGAAGACCACGGTGCAGAAACTGACGAACATGGTCGTCCCGACGATTTTCGTCTGGAGATCGGGATCCTGGAACCAGGTGATGAACTTCGACCGGGCCTGTTTATAAGCCCCCGAAATGTTCAGCCCGTGCAGGTACTGCCCACCGTGAAAAACCCCGGCCGCGACGTACAAGAGGCCGACCTGAACGTGGTTGAACGTGATCATGTTGTGGAACATCCGGCCGGGATTGACGATTTTCTTCCCGTAGATGATGACGTTCATGTCGTTCAGCATGAGGTACGACGGGTGATTGCGCAGCGCGAGGAACCCGACGATGGCGAGGGCGAAGCTCACATACCCGATGGACGTCAAGTGGACGTGGAACACGGCCTTGGTGTCTTCGAGGTGCGTGATGTTGAGGCTGCGCGGCGGCCGGTACCACCAGTAGAATCCGAGCAGGACCACCAGCGCGCCCCACACGAAGCACATGGTCGTTTCGCCGTTGATCGTGTTCATCGGCGTCATGACGCCGTTGGTGTAGGGGTCGAACCAGCCGTACGGGAACGCCGCCTTTTCGATGGGCATCATCCCGGTCGGTGTCATGACGTTCGCCGGCTGGAACGGCCACGGGGCCTTGCCGAGAACGAACCAGAGGACCAGTCCCCACAGGAAGAACAGCAGTCCGATGTAAATCGTGTGCGCCCCGAGGGCGTCGGCGTAGGTGCGGCGCAGAATCGGCCACGGCGTGTTGGCGAAGCTGCCCCACGGAAGCCCGCGCTTGAAGAACGGACCGTCCGGCGTGAACCACTTGATCTGACAGATGCCCTTCATGCCGGGCACATAGGGCAGGAGCCAGAAGATTTCGCCGATGGTCGCTCCGCCGCGCGCGCCGTAGTAGTGCGCCGCCCCGGCGTAAATCAGCCAGGAGCCGATGCCGAGGTGGAAGCAACACCATCCGAACAGGCGGAAGTCGGTCATGGTCATCGCGTATTTCGCGACGCCGAACCCCTTGCCGAGCAACGGAATCCACAGCCACCCGACCTGTTTCACGTCATACGGATCGTATATCCCCAGCGAAATCAGACGCGGCCGCAACGTGATGTTGACGTAGCCGTCGTTCCACATGGTCATGCTGGCGAAAAAGTAGGTGCCGATCAGGCAGGCCACCGCGCCGAGGAGCATCATGTGGGCACCGAAAATCCGCTCCGGCGGCATCGGCAACTCCAGTTTCTGATACCACCGCTTCACGCCGTTTGCATAAGACGAAAAGCTAGCCATAAAAAAACTCCCTCCGCAACGCGCGGCGTCACCACCTGACACGCCCGGTAAAGGCACGCGTCGCTAACGGCTTCGCAAGCAACCTGTCACGGATGACAGCGAATGTTTTTCGAGGGGGACGTCAAACGGGGACGGGTGATTCCGGAAACGTAAAACGGGGCGGAGAAAGCCGTTCAAAGGCTTCACAGGGCCGGGTATCTCGCGGAACGCTCGGATTGAAGAGTGATGGTCGAAGGAGCGGCGGGCCGAGACGTACGTTTTCCTTAATTGCTTTCAACCTACTTTGGTGAAAACCCAAGGTCAAACATTACTTTTTAGACGGGTTTCCGGACCGCGCGAGGGATGTTCGCGGCGGCAGCGACCGGCCCGGAATCCTTTAAAGGAAGAGCCAGGCCATCGCGTAAAGCTGGGCCGCCGTATACCCGATCAGCGTCCCGACAATGTCGAGGACAAACAGCGCCGAGGTTTTCAGGAAGGTGCGGCGGGAGGATTCGCCGTAGACGTTTTTGAGCGCGAAAAAGAGGTAACCGAGGGAAAGCAGGATGGAAAATACCGGGATGAGCAGGGGGATGGAGATGAACTGTCCGGCCAGCGCGTTCAGTCCGAAGCCCACGAGCACCAGCGGCATGGCGAGAAAGTAGGAAAACGAGGTGTAGTGAAGCGCGAAAACCAGATGTTCGACGAAGAACTTTCCGGAACGGCGAAACAGAATCACCAGCCACAACGCCAGCCCCGGAAAGTGAAGGAACTTCCCGAAGGTCAGTACCTTGGCGTAGCGGGTCTCGACGATCTCGGCCGCCTTGGGGACATCCATTCCTTTTTTCTCAATCCGCTGCGCCAGCAGCGGCTGCTGAAGCTGGGCCACCATCACGTCGCGCGCCTTGGTGATGTTCATCATCGGCCCCCAGAAAAACAGGAAGAAGACCGCCGTCACCGTGAGAAAGAGCCGAATCGGGTTGATGAACCGCCCCTGGCGTCCCTCCAGATGTTCGACCGTCAGAAATCCCGGCCGAAACAGGAGCGCGTACAGCGTGCGGAAGATTTTTGAGTCGAGGTGAACGATTTCGTGGAAGAAATGCCCGAAGAAATGCTTCGCCGTCAGATCATGATGGTCGATCCGTTTTTGCCCGCAGTCATGACAATAGCGTCCGACCAGTTCAGCGCCGCAGTTCGGGCAGTCGGATGACGTCCCGTGATCGGACGCGGGATGGATGACCAGCTTCGGGCGCAACTCGGCGACCATGAGATTCCCCTTTCGGCTGTATGGAAGAATCCACGGATACCCCGCTTCCGGATTTGTGACCGTATGAAAATGAACAAGATACGGATTCAGTCGCGTCAATCGAAACGGACGTCGAGTCGCGCGAAATCCCGCCCGTAACGGCGTTCCTGAGCCTCCACGGCGGCGAGGTAGTCGTGAATGACCAGCCCCTTGCCCGCCGCGACCGGTTCGAGTCGGGCCTCGAAGAACCGGAACGGCAGGCTTTTTCGCGTATGGGCCGCGCGAAACGCCGTCAGCACCTGAATCGGCAGAAAAAACACCCGCCGATGGGCGGAAAATTCCACAAGGAAACCGGCCACCGCGCCGCACCGGGCAGTGCGTTCGAGAAAGGCGACCTGATGCGGATGAAGGTTGTCGAAGTCGAGCAGGTCGCGGCGGGTGGTTTTCGCGTCGTAGAAGATGGCCCGGCCGTCGGGCGCGATAACCCCGCCGTAGTCCGGTTCGGCCCGCGATTCGGGAATGAAGGCCCGCGGGTCCCCTTCCCCGCCTCCCGTGACCGCGCCGCGAAAGGTCGCGGCGTCCAGTTTCGCCCCGGTTTTCAAAAGCGACAGCGCCGCCGTATCGGGTACGTTCAGCCCGCGACGGGGCTTGGCACGGGGTGCGATGTACTTTCCGGGAATCGCCTTGCGGGTGATGCAGGCGCGGCCGGTCTTTTCGTAAGCTTCGTTGGTGCGGTTGACGGCTTCCTGAAAACCGCTGCCGGTTTCCGCGCCGCGCCGCCGGATGGGTTGGGTCATGAGTTCAACCGACGGTCTGAAGTGCTTTCGCTTCGGCTTCCGGTTGTGCCGAGGGTGCCATTCCCGGCGGTCCCCAGACGCAGCGCAGCTTTTCCCACCAGGTCCGGCGCTCGCGCATCGCCTGGAACATTTCGACCCAGGCGTGCAGATTTGCCCATACCGGGTTGAAACTGTTGAGCGGCTTGATGATGCCGTAGCGCGGCCGTTCAATCTCCTCGACGAACGTCCCGAACAGCCGGTCCCAGATGATGAGGATGCCGCCGTAGTTCTTGTCGAGATACTGCTCGTTGACGCCGTGGTGTACGCGGTGGTGCGACGGGCAGTTCAAAACGTATTCGAGAACGCCCATCCGCGGCACGAACTGCGTGTGAATCCAGAACTGATAGAGCAGATTGATGCCGTGGGCGGCGAGCATCATCTCCGGCGAGAAGCCGAGCAGAGCCATCGGAACGTAAAACACCCACGCCGTAATGCCGCCGAACCAGCTCTGACGCACCGCCACGCTCAGGTTGTAGTGATCGCTCGAATGGTGAACGACATGCGTGTTCCAGAACAGCCGCGATTCATGGCTGATCCGGTGAAACCAGTAGTAGAAAAAGTCGTCGAGCAGCAGAACGGCGGCCCACGTCAGCCAGGTCGGCGTCTGCCGGAGCGGTGTCAGTTCATAGAAAAACTTGTAGATGAGGTAGGTCGGAATCCATTTCCCGACGATCTGGCTGCCGATTCCCATGAGAATATTGGTCGCCGTGTCCTTGAAGGAGAAGAAACCGGTCTTCTTCCGGGCATCCCAGAGGGCTTCGAGGGCAATGAGAATCACGAACGCCGGGATGGCGGCGGCGATGACGCTTTTCATGAGATCGGGACTCCTTGATTGAATGCCGGATAATCACATAAACGGGGCAACTTCGGCAAAAACCGGCGGCAAAATTCGTTTTCGGCCAACGCTTCGGTTCAACTATGCTTCCGAAACGACAAATCCATTTTCGATTGAAGATTGAAGATTGAAGATTTTCGAACTTTCCGAGCCTTTCGGACTTCAATCGAAAATCGTCAATCTTCAATCGAAAAATTCTTGAGGTGGTACTGAGCCATGAAACGACCGACACGAGTTCCAAGCGGTGGAGTCTGCCTGACCGGAGCATTTGCCGCCCTGCTCGTTTGGGGCAGTTTTCCGATTGTCACAACCCACGCGCAAAATGACCCGCGCGCCACCGGGAAAAAGCCGCCGACACCGGGTGAAGGCTCGGGCGTTCAGGAATTTCCCTCGCCCAACGCCGGTCGACAGAATCCGCCCCCGGTCAAAAAGGGCAGCACGCTCGACATCGCCACGGTTATTGAACGGTTTGCGGCCAAGGAATCAGAGTTCAGGGCCGCCCGCGCCGATTACGTTTACCGTCAGGAAGTTCGGATGAATTGCCTTGGAATTGACGACCGCCCTACAGGTGAGTTCTATCGAGTTTCCGAAATCACCTTTAGTGAATCCGGCCAACGCCGTGAAGTCATTAAGCGGTTTCCCCCTTCCACTTTGGACTGTGTGAACATCACACCCGCCGACCTTGAAGATTTTGGTATTACCCAGCCGTTTTCGCTCACGAAAGAGGAACTGCCAAACTACTACGTCGAATACGTCACCAAGGAACGTATCGATGAAATCAACGCCTATGTGTTCGATGTCCGTCCGAAACAGGTGCCGAAGTTCACACCGAACGGCAAACGGTACTTTTCCGGACGTATCTGGGTTGATGACCGCGATTTGCTCATCGTGAAAACCGACGGCAAGACGCTCCCCGAAGACAAGAACAACAAGTTCCCGCGTTTTCAGAGCTATCGCGAAAACATCGACGGCAAGTACTGGTTTCCGACCTACGTTTACGCCGACGACGTTCTCGAGTTCCCCACTGGTCCGGTTCACATCCGGCTGGAAATTCGCTACACGAACTACAAGCAGTACCGCACCGATGTGCAGGTGGTGGACTGAGACGAAGAGTCCTGAGTCTGGAGTCAAAAGTCTGGAGTCCGGAATCGAAAACCGGACTCCAGTTTTTTTGGCACTACCGGAAAGTTTGTGGGTCGGCCGGAGGTTGAATTCGAGCCGGTTGCGGCTGTGCCGCCTGATGTGCGGAAAGGCTGTGCCTTTCCGCGATGAGGGCAAAAATGAGGCTTCAGCCGGATTCTACGCTCGGGGCATAGCCCCTCGCGGAATGGATGGGGCGGCGGGCCGGAAAGGCACAGCCTTTCCACACATCGGAGGGCGTAGCCCAGACGCACATGCCTCACCGAATCCCCAATTGGAACAGCTTTCGACCCACAATCTTTCCGGTAGTGCCGTTTTTTACTCCTTTGGATTCAGACTCTCGACTCCAGACTTCCGACTCCAGATTAAAAAAGGGGCCGCCGGACGATGTGTCCGACGGCCCCTCGATCCGAGGATCGTGAAGGTTCAGATTAGAAGTCGATACGACCGCCAATTTGAACGACGCGCGAAGCAAAGGTCGTGGTGATCTGACCGAAGGTCGTCGCGTTGATGTTCTGGGTCTGGCCGACGAAGAAGTTGGTGCGGTTCAGGACGTTGAACGCTTCGAAACGCAGTTGCAACTTCACCCGTTCGGTGAGGCTGAAGTTCTTGATGAGCGAGGCATCAAGGTTGACGTAGATCGGGCCGTTGATCGAGAAGCGACCAAGGTTGCCCACACGACCCGGATCGGCGTTGAAGAACACCTGACCATTGAACGCCGTGGTACCACCGCCTTCCGAAGCACGACCGGTGGTCGAGTTCAGAATGGTCGGGTTGAAGAACCGGATACCGCGGGCACCGAAATCGAAGAAGCCGGTGAGGTCGCGGATCTGGTCGCGGCTCAGCGAAGTCGTCGCGGTCTGGAGACCACGGCCGGCGCGCTGAAGCGTACCCGTCGTATCAACGATGTTGATCGGCGCGCCGCTCGTCACGGCGAGGATGCCGACCACCTGCCAGCCACCGATGAAGGCGTTCGCCACGCGGCCCGCGCCGCCGAAGAACGTCTTGCCCTTGCCGAAGGGCAGTTCATAGATGGAGTTGAAGTTGAACGCATGCGTCGTATCGAACGGCGCGCGCGCCTTTTCGAGATTCGGCTGGTTGTTGTCGAGCAGCGGTTCGAAGTTCGCCTGCGAAATACCCTGCGTGTTGGTCAGGACTTTTCCGAAGGTGTAGTTGGCCTGGAAGAACAGACCCTTCGAGAAACGCTTGCGGATTTCCATCTGAAGGCTGTGATAGCTGGAGAAGCCGCTGTTGTTGATGAGGTTTGCCGCACCGGTATTGGAGTTCGGACGGAACGGAATGGAGCCGTTGAGGTTGTTGGTGATGTAGGTGAACGCCAACGCGCCGGGCTGTCCCTGCTGGATGAGGTTCCGGATCGTGGCGTTGCTGAGCAGACCGCCGCTGCCGAGCAGCGGGAAGACGGTCAGCGCGCCGCAGGCAGGGCAGTTGGCGCCCGGCGTGGCCGGGTTGCCGGTCGCCGCCAGGTTGGCGCGCGCGCGATTGAAGTCGGCGAGGAAGCCGTTGCTGAAAATGTCGATCTGGTTGAGGTCGATACCGCGCCAGAGATTCGTCGACTTGGTTCCGACATAGCGGATTTCAATCGCCGTGTCGAAGCCGATTTCACGCTGGATGCCGATGTTGTATTCATTGACCCGCGGGGTCTTGAGATTCGGGTCGATCGCGAAGACCGTCCCGAAGAAACCGAAGGCCGGGCCGTTGTTGTCGGCGAACGAACGGTTGATGTTGACGGTCGGGGCGGTGATGGTCGGCAGCGTCGAGGTCGCGAGCCGCAGGTTGAGCACCGGCGAACCGTTGACGAGGGCGCTGGAGGCCGTCGTTCCGAGACCCGCGTTGCCGACGGAGGCGTTGTTGAGCACCGTCACGAGCGAGTCGTTGATGAAGCTCTGACGGAAACCGCCGCGGATGACGGTCCGGCCTTCACCGGGGAGAACCGCGTTCAGGAAACGGTTCTTGAAGTTCGGCGAGTAGCTCAGGCTCAACACCGGAGCAACCGTGCTGTAATCGGTCTTGTGGTAAGACTTGTTGCCGTTTACCGAACCGAGAACGCCATAACGGCCGTTCGGGTCCAGAATTGCCTGCTGGATGCTCGGGGTTCCCTGCGGAATGAGCGGTTCAAGGCCAAGACCGTTTTCGAGACGCATCGCCGGGTAAACTTCATAGCGGACACCGAGGTTCGCCGTGAGGTTCGGACGAATCCGCCAGGTATCCTGGAAGTAACCGGCATGGTTGGAGTAACGGAACGGCTGGAAGCGCTGAATCGGGGAGAAACCCGAGGTCAGGCTTGAAACGTTGAACGACTGTGCGCCGCTCGCGATGATCCCGCCGTAGAGGGCGAGAAGGCTGTTCGCGAGATTCAACTGGGCGGTGCTGATACCGCCAAGGGCCGTGAAGTTGCCGGCCCCGAACTGCGGCGTGTTGGCGTTCACGCCAAGGTTGTACACCGGCACGATACCGGCCTCGTTGTAGGCGTCAACGTAGAACAGTTGCGACTGAAACCCGAAGGTCAACGTGTGGTTGCCGAGGGTCCAGGTCGCATTGTCCTGCACATTGATGCCGAGGGTGTTCCGGCCCTGGGTCTGGAAACCCACTTCAGGCGAGTCGATGACACCGAGGTTCAGGAAGAAACCCGGGTTGGCGGTCGTCCGGTTGAACGGCACGACGCTCTTGAAGAAACCGCCGCGCAGTTCGTTGGTGAGGTTCGGCTTCGGCGTGTAACGCCAGGCCACCGACACCAACTGATTTTCGGAAAACTGGATTACCGAAGGAACCGCGTTAAAGCCGAAGTTGTTCGACTGGGCCGCGTCGGCGTCCGGACGGAGGTTGTTTTCCTTGTTGTAGGTGTAAACACCGAAGACCGTGTTCTGCTCGTTGATTTCATAGTCAACACGCGTGGCGTAGGCATTGCGGTCCTGATTCTGCTGCGCGTTGAACTGGAAACCAGTCGTATTGAAACCATCACCGGCCACCGCCGCGTTGCCTTGGGGAATCCGGCTCAGGAACCGGCTCTGGATGACCGAATCGATGCCCGTCGGCAGCGTGGCCGCCCCGTTGATATTCTGATCACGGGCAAACTGGAGCAGGTTGGTGATGGTCTGGGGCGTACCAATCGGAACGCCGTTCAACGGCTGACCGTTGCTCCCCGCCGCCGTGAAGCGGAAACCGCCTGAACGGGTGAGGGGGGTCAAAACCGTCCGGTTCTGCTGGCCCGAGAGACGATCCTTTAATCCTTCATACGAGAAGAAGAAGAAGACCTTCTTGGTACCGGGGACCGGGCCGCCGAGGCGGGCGCCGTAGTTGTTGCGGTTCCGGAACGGAAGGCGGATGCCGTTGCGGTTGTTGAAGAAGCTGTTCGCGGCGAATTCGGAGTTCCGGTTGAAGATGAACGCCGCGCCGTGGTACTGCGCCTGGCCGCGCGGGGTCACGATCTGGATCTGCGAAGCGCCGTAGCCCAGCGAGGCGTCGGCGTTCGAGGTCGTGATCGTGAATTCGGCCGTGTCGTCCACCGAGGGACGCTGCGGCGCGAAGTCCGTCGCGTTGGTCCGGATGAAGGCATCCTGGACGTTGATCCCGTCACGCGTGATGTTGGTCGACGTCGTGCGGAGACCGTTGATCGAGGTGTTCTGCGCCCCGTTGGACGAAACACCGGCCTGAAGCGCGAGCAGGTTCAGCGGGTTACGGCCGTTGAGCGGCAGTTCGAGAATCTGCTTCTGGTTGACGGTGGTGCTGAGCGAAGCGTTGGAGGAATTCACCAGCGACGCGCCGCCCGCCGAAACTTCGACGATTTCATCGCCGCCGCCGCCCGGGTTGAGGGAAGCGTTCAGCGGGTAATCGCGACCAACTTCGATTTTGATGTCTTTCGCGAGGTAGGTCTTGAAGTTCGGAGCGGAGATTTTGACTTCGTACACCCCAGAATCGAGCAGCGGCACGATGAACGCGCCGTCCCCGTTGGTAGTGACGGTGCGGACCTTTTTGGTCCCGGAGTCGGTTACCTCAACCGTGGCCCCAGCGATCGTCGCGCCGGTGGAGTCGGTTACGACCCCAGACAGCGTTCCGGTCGCCCCTTGCGCGAACGCCGTCACACTGCCCAGAAACAGGCACAGCGCGGCGACGAACATGCGGACAACGGTAGCGGGCTGACTCCATGCATGACGAGCTTGCATAGGTTTCACACAGCCTCCATGAATTTAGATTGGCATTCCCATAAGACAATCGGCGTGCCAAAGGGAGCAAAAGTCAGGAAACACGACGGCTGCGCTGTAAACGCAACAGTTACAGGTACTTCACCGAAGCACTTCCCTGCCGAATGCGGCCTCCGACCGACGAAAAAATCCACTTTTTTGGAGAACCGCGGGCTTTTCTTTGGCGAAATGGAAAGGCGACAAATGCGCCTCCGATCACTTCACTCCTGTCGATGGTTTGGAAAAAACCAGCTCGGACGCCCGGATTTCCTGGCTCCACTGTTCGCGCCCGTTCCCGTCGAAACACTTCATGGTAAGAACCCGCGCGGTTCGCGGCCCGGAAAATTCCAGGACCCCAAAATTGTGTTTTTCCAACACCAGCGTTCCGGCAACCCGGGACGGATTTTCAGCCTCGACCGGGGCCGGTTTGGCAAAGCCCGCCGTCAGCGAACTGGAGGTGAAATCGTAGAGCGGATACATCCCCGGCTCGGTCCGCCGGAGCAACTCGGCATAGTGCCGATCTCCCGACAGGAACACGACGCCGGGAATTCGCTCATTCCGAATGAAATCAATCAGTTTCTTCTGCTCGAACGGAAATTGGTTGAACCCCTCGAACGTATTCAGCGGGTTCAACATCTGGTTCCCGCCGACCACGATCTTGAAGGGCGCCTCGCTCGCTCGCAGCGACTCGGTCAGCCACTGCATCTGGGCCTCGCCGAACATGGCCTTGTCGGCTTTTTTCTCCGACATGGCATTGGGTGACCGGTGGTAGCGGTCGTCCAGCATGAAGAATTCGACATCCCCCCATTCAAACCGTCCGAACACCCCCGGCGTCTCCGGCGTGCCGTAACTCGGATTTGCCCAGTAATCCTTGAAAATCCGAAGGGAGGCCTCTTTCCCGCGATAGGTCCGGTCGCTGTCGTTCGGGCCGTAATCATGATCGTCCCAGATGGCGTAATGGTGCGTCGCGGCGAGCAGCGGCTGAAGCGCTTCCTGCGCGCGGGTGTGTGCGTAGCGGTACCGCATCCCGGCTTCCGTCAGCCAGTCGGCTTCGCGGTAGTAACAGTTGTCGCCCAACCAGAGCATGAGGTCGGGCTGAAACTTCGTAATTGCGGCAAAGACTTCCGGGCTGTCGCCATAGGGTGTGCCCGGCCGGTCGAACGGCGGGTCGTTGACATAGTTGCACGACCCGAACGCCACCTTGAAGTTCGGCGGATCGGTGCGCCAGCGCCACATCGGCTGGGTTTTGAACGTCATCGCGTACGGACGCTCGACGCGCTCGCCGTCAAGGTAGATTTCGTAATCGTACTGCGCCCCGAAATCCAGTCCCTTCAACAAGAAACGGGCGATGTGGTCGCCGCTTGCGGCAGTTCGGACCTCCTCGGTCAGATGGGACCTGCCCGGCTCGCCGGACTTCCAGTACCGCACCTGTGCCCGCGCCGGACGCCGTGTCTGAAGCCAGATGACCGTTTCCGATATTTCCGCGTAACCGAGCATCGGACCGGCCAGCAGCGCATCGCCCGGAGAACCGGCCGCGCGCAGACGCGCGAGGGCCATGACTGCCGGTGAAAGAAGGACATGACCAAGAAAAGAACGTCGCTTCACAAAAAACTCTTCCGGAAGAAAAAATAAGGCCAAACGTCAACGGTGACGCAAGTACCAGATGAGGAGAATGGCAATCAAGACCACGGCCACCGCAAGAACGAGGAAAAGATACCGCAGGAGAAACGGTCGGGCCTCCCCGGGACTGCCATGCGCCACCAGCGAAGCCACCACCGGATCAAGCGGTTTATGGACCGACGGCGCAGGCAGCTCGGGCACGGACTCTTCCATCGGGACGGGCGGCATGGACCGCTCGGCGTCCTTTTCCTTTTCCCGCTTGGACATGGTTTCCGCCAGCCGGACCGCAAGTTCCAGCTCACGGGCAAGTTCCGACGCCGACTGCGGCCGCCGCAGGGGACTTTTTTCAAGCGCCCGCAGGACGACCCGCTCGACATGCGCCGAAATCTCGGGCCGCACCCGCCGCGGCGAGGGCGGAACTTCGTTGGCATGCTTGTTGAGAATGATTTTCGACGGACCACCTGAAAACGGCGGCTTCCCCGTCAGCATCTCGTAAATGATGATTCCAAAGGAATAAATATCCGAACGGGCGTCCAGATCGAGGCCCTTTGCCTGCTCCGGCGACATGTACTGCGGGGTTCCCATGACCATGTTCTGGGCCGTCAGGGGGGCGCTGTCGGTCGTGTCTTCCTGGACTTTGGCGATTCCGAAATCAAGCACCTTGACGACTTCACGCTCCGGTTCCTCGGTCGGCAGGAGCATGATGTTCTCCGGTTTCAGGTCACGGTGAATGACGTTCTGGGCATGGGCCGCGTCGAGGGCGTCTCCAATCTGTTTCGCGACGTGGAGAATCCGTTCCATCGAGAACGGGCCGTCCGTCTGGATTGCCCGCTTGAGCGTCAGCCCTTCGAGGTATTCCATCACCAGATAGACATACCCCTCCTCGCTGGTCCCGAAATCGGTGACGTGGATGACATTCTGATTGTCGATCCGGCTGGCCGCCTGCGCCTCCTTCTGGAAACGCTTGACCGCCCGGCGCTGGGCGGCGAGTTCGGCGTGGAGAATCTTGACGGCCCAGAGCTTGCGGGTCAGGACATGCGTCGCCCGATAGACCGTACACATCCCGCCCTCGCCGATTCGGGCGGTCAGGTGGTAGCGATCAATGAAGACCCGTCCGACGAGCGGGTCCTCGGCGATTTCTTCCTCATCCGAAGCGACCAGCAAAGATTGCCCGTCGTACGGACAAAACGAGATGTCCGCCGTGTAGGTGCGTCGGCATTGCGGGCAGGCCTTCATTGGGGAATTGAGAGTTGAGAGTTGAGAATTGAGAATTGAAACATCGAAAGAGGAAAATTGTCCGGCCCGGATCGCTCCGAATGCCGGACGGACTCTGAATTCTCAATTCTCCATTCTCAATTACTTGAGGTATAGCTCTTCAAGATTCCACGACGCGGCCGGATCAAAGGCAGCGATACGCGCATTGAGGACGTTTGAACGAACACCGCCGACGGTATGCTCCGAAATCAGGTAGAACACGGGGCAGATGGAATTC
Organism: Blastocatellia bacterium NZW_1522; assembly: GCA_039793685.1. Taxonomy (GTDB): domain Bacteria; phylum Acidobacteriota; class Blastocatellia; order Chloracidobacteriales; family Chloracidobacteriaceae; genus JAAFHI01. Next base: position 9,660 of record JBDRAL010000077.1, on the reverse strand, counting down.
CAGCTTTTCTGGAAATTGGCGTAGGACGTCTTGCGGTCGGAGTTGTTCTTCTGACGCACGACGGTTTCGAATTCACGGACAATCTTCTTATACCACTCGCCCTTGCGCATGTCGCCAATCGGGTTGAGCGCAACGTCGCAGAAATAGAACTGTGGTCCGAGAATGTTGCGGTGAATGAACAGCGGGTCGGGAAAATCGGGCTGAATTTCGACCAGCGCCATGTCGAAACTCCCCAAATTGACCAGCTTCAGCCACTGCGGATAGGTCTCGCCGGACAGTTTCAGCGAAATGCCGCCGGCTTCGAGGTTTTCCGAGAGCGCCTTTGCGATGGCGTCCGAGGTCGGATCCTTGGCGTAGGTCAGGGTGAACCGAACCGGCGCGTTCAACTGATCGAGCAAGGTATTGCCGCTGTACTTGTAACCGATCTCAATCAGCGACTTCTTGGCTTCCTCAAGATTGTACGGGTAGCTGGGCGTGGAGTTATCGAACCAGGTCACGTTTCCGGGCGCAATGATGCCATAACTCGGTTTCGCGCCATCCCCGACGGCCTTCACCATCTGTTCCCGGTTGAGCATCCTCGAAAACGCCTGCCGGAACGGATCGGTCAGGAAGTGCTTGGCACGGTTCGGGTCAACTTTGGTCTTGTCGATGCGGGTGTTGGGAATCAGCGCCCAGACCCGCAGCGAACCACCCGCGTCCTTGACCTTGGCGGTGTCCTTCATGGCACCGGCCTGCGACGGAGTGACGAAGTTGCAGACGTCAAGCTTGTTTTCGGCGAACAGTTCCGACTGCTTCTTGCGGTCGACGTTCAACTGGTACACGACTTCGTCGACATAGGGGAGCAACGTCCCCGCGTTGTCGACTTTCCAGTACTTCGGATTCGCCGCCAGAACAACCTCGGTGGCCGAGACGGATTTGACCGTAAACGGCCCGGAAGCGACGATTTTCTCGGGATTGGCCTTGCTGCCGTTGGTGGCCTCGAAGTTTGCCTTCGAGACAATCGGAATACGCGCCAGGATCAGCTTCGCGATGTCGGGAGAGACGCCCTTGTCGAACGTCAGCGCCACCGCCTGTTCGCCCTTGGCCTCCGCCTTGAAGTCCGGTCCGCCGGACCGGAGCAGGGTCGCCAGTCCCGTATCCCCCGCCGCGGCCGTGGTGTAGGAAAACACCACATCGTCAGGCTTGATGGGCGTGCCGTCCGAAAAGACGCACTTCCGCAACTGGGCCGTGTAGGTTTTCCCGTCACCCTCGGCCACCACGGTCGTGGCAATTCCGGAATCCTCAACCGCCTGCTTGTCGAAGTCGTAGTCGAGCAGCGTCCCGTACACCTTGCGAGTGATTTCAAGGGTGTCGGAACTGGAATCCGCAAATGGATTCAGCGTCAAAAGATCAGTGGCCAGGGCGAGCCGCAGCTTCTTCCCCTGCCGCCCCGGTTCGCATTTGGCGGCCTTGGGATCAACGCCCGGGGTCAGTTTCCGGTCGGCATGACCGCAACCGGACATTGCGGCGGAGAGTACCGCCACGGATAACAAAGTGCAGACCGATGCACGGAATTTCCATTTCATGAGTTCGAGTTTCTCCGTGAAAGAATGCGAGCAGTTCCAAACCCGACACCGAGTTCGAAGTACGGGGAAGAAAGTACCGCGAGTCGCCGCCGAACGGGGTCGCCCGCAGTCCGATTTGCTTGGTTTCTCAAGGCGTGTCTGATACTTATCAGAACGGATTAGCCCTGACAAGCACCGTACCGGACCATTTCGGACCGGCCGCTCAAAAAAATCCCATGAATAAAATTCCCGCCCATAGCGACGATTTTCCGGTCCTTGTCGAAATTACCCGAGGGGAACTGGTCGAATCGCGTCATCGCGGCCTTTTCGCCGCCATCACCGCCGACGGAGACCCGGTCGTGCGGCTCGGCGATACCGCGTGGCCGTGCTACCTGCGCTCCGCCGCGAAACCGTTTCAGGCCATCGCGGTCACCCGGACAGGCGCACTCGAAACATTTGCCGTTTCAGACGCCGAACTGGCCCTCATCACCGCCTCGCACAACGGCGAACCGGACCACGCCGACCGGGTCGCTTCCCTGCTCGCCCGGCTCGGCCTCGACGCCGACCATCTGCACTGCGGAACGCATCCGCCATTCAACAGTGCCGCCGCGCGAATTCTCGCCGGACGCCCGGTCACCGTCTTCAACAACAACTGCTCGGGAAAACACACCGGGATGCTCGCCGCCTGCCTCGCCGCCGGATTTCCGGTTGAAAATTACGAAGCCGCCGACCATCCGCTCCAAATCGCGATTCGGGAGGTCATCCGCGAATTCTGCGACCTCGACGCCGCCGAACTCCCCGTCGCGCCGGACGGCTGCACCGTGCCGACGTGGGCCGTGCCGCTCGGCGCGATGGCGCTCGGCTACGCACGCCTGCTCGCGCCCGACGCGCCGCCCGACGCCGCGCGGGTCGCACGCGCGATGATGGCCCATCCAGATCTCGTCGCCGGGACGGAGCGCATCGACACCGATCTCATGCGGCTGCGTCCGGACAAACTGCTTTCAAAAGTCGGCGCGGAGGGCGTCCACGTCTGCGCCGTCACGCCGTGCGACCGCTACCCGCGCGGCCTCGGGGTCGCCATAAAAATTGAAGACGGCGACAGCGGACGCGCCCGCGCCGCCGCCATCCTCGCCGCGCTCGTTTCGCTGGAAATCCTTACAAAAGAAGAAGAAACGGAACTTCGCGCCCGCTACTGCCGCCCGCTCACGACCAACCGCAAGCAGGTCGTGGGCGAAGTTCGGGCGGTCATCTGACCCCGCGCCTTTACGACTTTTTTATCCGCTCCTTATGCGTCCTTTATCGGTCCTTGGCTATCGTCCGGTTCGGTTCGATACCGTCATTCCGTCCGAGGACGCCCATGAACTACCAACCGGAAACATCAACCTCCCGCGCCGATTGGGCCCTGCTGCTCGGCAACCTGCTTCTACTGGCCGGAGTGGTCGTCGTTTATTCCCATGTCGGCGGCTCGGCGCTTTCCGGTCGTATCGACGGCGCGCGGTATCTGGTCTGGGCCGACGGGCAGTACCGGGCGGTCGCACCCAACGCCTATCTCGAAAGCTTCTTCGTCGAATCGCTCTGGGCGGCGATGACCGGATGGTTGCTGGTCCGCTGCGTTCGTCGTTCTTTTCCTTCCGGGCGGAAAACCGTCCCGGCGGACCGCCGCCCGCCCCTCGTCGCAGCGACCGGCGACGGACCATCCGGCGACATGATGCTTCTTTCCATCCGGTCCGTCCGACCGGAAAGGTTCTTCTCTCATTATGAACCTGAAAAACATTCTCTTCGGAGAGCCGCTCGCCACGCACGAAGAAGAAGGCCAACGAGTCGGTCCGATTGCGGCGATTCCCATGCTCGGACTCGACGCGCTCGGATCGGCGGCCTACGGACCTGAAGCCGCCCTGACCCTGCTCATCCCGGCGGGTGCGGCGGGACTGGCGCACATCCTGCCCATTACGGCCCTGATCGTGGTGCTGCTGGTCATCGTCTGCCTGTCGTATCGCCAGACCATCAGCGCCTACCCGACCGGCGGCGGCAGCTACACGGTCGCCCGCAGGAATCTGGGGCCGAAATTCGGGTTGCTCGCGGCGGCGGCCCTGCTGCTCGACTACACGCTCGTCGTGGCCATCGGCATTTCCGCCGGCGTCGGCGCGCTGGTTTCCGCCGTGCCCGCGCTCCAGCCTTACACGCTCTGGCTCTGTCTCGCCATCCTTTTTCTGATTGCCTTCGTGAACCTGCGCGGCGTCAAGGAATCCGGCGTGGCCTTCATCGCGCCGACCTACCTTTTCATCGGAACGCTCTCCATCGTCATCCTGATCGGACTGGTCAAGGCCCTGCTCGCGAAAGGCGCGCCGGTGCCCGCCGTCGCGACGCCCGGCGCGTCCCACGCGACGGCCGGGATGGTCGGCCTGTGGGCGCTCGTGCAGTCGTTCGCGAGCGGCTGCACCGCCATGACCGGCGTCGAGGCCGTTTCGAACGGCGTGATGGCCTTTCGCGAGCCGCGCGTCCGCAATGCCCAGCGGACACTGCTGGCGGTGGTCGGCGTGCTCATCCTTTTTCTTCTGGGAATCGCGTTTCTGGTCCGGGCCTACGGAATTACCGCGACCGAACCGGGTCACCCCGGCTATGAAAGCGTGCTGTCGCTGCTCGTCGCGGCGGTCGCGGGCAAGGGCGCCTTCTATTATGTGACGATGGCCGGGATTCTCTCGGTACTCGCGCTTTCGGCCAACACCGGCTTCGCCGACTTCCCGCGCCTGTGCCGGATCATCGCCGAAAACGGCTACCTGCCGCGTTCCTTCGCCTCGCGGGGCCGTCGGCTGGTCTATTCGCAGGGGATATATGTACTGACCGCGCTCGCCGGGTTGCTGCTGCTTCTGTTCGGCGGCGTCACCGACCGGCTTATTCCGCTGTTTGCAGTCGGCGCGTTTCTGGCGTTCACACTCTCGCAGGCGGGGATGGTGGTTCACTGGCGCAAGGCCGGCGGACCGGGCAAGTGGCGCAACATGGCGATTAACGGCCTCGGGGCCGCCGCAACCGGCGTCACCCTGCTCGTGGTGCTGACGGCCAAATTCGCCGAAGGCGCGTGGGTGACGGTCCTGCTCGTTCCGGCGATGCTGGTGGTTTTCGGAATGGTCAAACGGCACTACCACTCGGTTGCCCGCGAGGTCGCCTGCCCGACGCCGCTTGATCTGAGCGATTTCGACCGACCGATCGTCATCGTTCCGGTACGCGAATGGAACCGGATGACGCATAAAGGATTACGGTTCGCGATGCAGATTTCCGAAGACGTTCGGGCCGTGCAGGTCCGCGCCGAATCGGATGTTCACGACCTCGCGAGCCGCTGGAAAGACCTCGTCGAGACGCCCGCCGCAAAGGCCAATCTCCCGGTCCCGCAACTCGTCACCATCCACTCGCCGTACCGCCGGACGCTCAATCCGATTCTCGATTACGTCCTTCAGGTACGCGACGAATATCCGACGCGGCAGATCGCCGTACTGATTCCGGAACTCGTCGAACGCCGCTGGTACCACTACATCCTGCACAACCAGCGCGCCCAGGTTTTGAAAGCGCTGCTGCTGTTCCAGGGTGGCCCGCGTGTCCTCGTCATCAACGTGCCGTGGTATCTGACCTCATAAGAACAATGCGGAATGCGGAAAATAGAATGCGGAATGGACCACTTTGCTTTTTATTCCGCATTCGATATTCCGCATTCCGCATTTCCGAAGTGGTTCAGTCCGGAATTGGCGGCTTCTTTTTGAGCGCGTCCTTCGGGTTCGTCGGTTTTTTTCCGCTGTCGGGTTCGTCGGGCGGAACTTCGAGGGGCGCAATGTCGGGTTTTGGCTGGTTGATCGGGATCGTCGGATCAAGTGGAACCTGTGTCGGGTCGAGCAGTTCCTCGGCGTTGACGTGGGTACAATCATCGCTGGGGGCCGTTCCCTTCAAAAAGAATTCCTCAATGGTTTCGCCGGAGCAGGCTTTTTCCGAACCGTCCTCACCCTTGGTCGGAAGCAGGCCGGTCTGGAGGTCCACCTTCACCTTGTCGATTCCGTTCGTTTCGGGGAAAGTCGCGCCGCCGAGGTCGGGCCGCAGGGCGAGTGCCTGTTTCATGAACCGGGCAAAAATCGGGAGCGCCGAGTTGCCGCCGGTGATGCCGAGCTGCGAATTGTCGTCGTAGCCGACATACACCACGCAGACCAGATTCGGCGTGAATCCGGCGAACCACCCGTCGCGGCTCGTGCCGGTCTTTCCGGCGAGAGCCTTATTCAGCCCGCGCGCCGCCGCCGCCGTTCCCCGCTCCACCGGACCCTGTAAAAGATGGGTCATCACGCAAGCCACATCAGCCGAAATCACCTGCGTTTCCTGCGGCGCGATGGTCTGAATCACCTTGCCCTTCGAATCGGTCAGCATGGTGAAGGGCATCGGATCGACGCGCTTGCCGCCATTCGGGAAGGTCGTGTAGGCCCGCGCCACTTCGAGCGGCGTCGCTTCCTTCACGCCCAGCGCGAGCGAGGGATACGGCTCGGGTTTCGGCAGTCCGAACCGCTCCGCCATCCGCGCCACCTTCGCGTAGGTCGCCGCCTCGGCCACCTGCACCGTCACCACGTTGAGCGATTTGGTGAGCGCCGTCCGGACGGTCACCTTCCGGTTGCTGTAGCTCTCGCCGAAATTGTCCGGCGTGTATTGCTCGTTACGACCGAAAACAAAACTCCGCTTGGCGTCCTGAAACAGCGTCGAGGGCGTCACGGAGCCATCTTCAATGGCCGTCGTGTAGACAATCGGCTTGAACACCGATCCCGGCTGTCGGTGTGCGTCGGTCGCGCGGTTAAGCTGACTTGACGAATAGTCGCGTCCGCCCGTCATCGCCAGAACTTCCCCGGTTTTCGGATTGATCGCCACCAGCGCCGCCTGCAAGCCCGGCTTCGGTCGCCGGATGGCCTTTTCGAGCGCGGCCAGCCCGTCGCGCACCGCCTTGTCCGCCGCCTGCTGAAGTTGCAGGTCAATCGAGGTGTAAATCCGCAGCGACTGGTCGGCGAGAACCTTTTCCGACCCCATCTCCGCCAGTTTCTGCTGGAGGTAGTCCAGAAAGTACGGCGCGTCGGCATTCGAACTCGCCCGCTTCGACTTCACTTCAACTTTCGTCTTCACCGCCGCGTCGTGCTGCGCCTGCGTAATCGCGCCGACTTCGAGCATGTCGCCAAGGACCTTGTTGCGCCGCTCGGTCGCCCGTTCGAGATGCGAATAGGGCGAGTAGTACCCCGGCCCGCGAATGATGCCCGCCAGAAACGCGCATTCCTCAAGTTTCAGATTGATGACGTCCTTGCCGAAATAAAATGTCGCCGCCTCGCCCATCCCGTTGATCGAATAGTTGCCGTCCTGCCCGAGGTAAATTTCGTTGCAGTACATCTGGAAAATCTCCTGCTTGCTCAGCCGGGTTTCCAGAATGATCGAGATGTAGGCTTCCTTCAGCTTGCGCTCGAACGTCCGCTCGGGTGTGAGGAAGAAGTTTTTGACGAGCTGCTGGGTAATCGTCGAAGCGCCCTGCTTCGTGCCGTCCGGGTCGGTGAAATTGACGTAGATGGCGCGCGCCAGTCCGCGAAAGTCGATGCCGGGATGCTCGAAGAACCGCCGGTCTTCGATGGACGTCACCGCGCCGACGAGTTCCTTCGGGATGTCCTTGTATTCGATGTTCTTGCGCTTTTCCTTGTCCTTGTTGAGCGCAGTCAGCAGCGGCGGTTCAAGGTAGCACTCGGGAAGGTCTTTCTTCGTGTCGAGATCGTTGAAACCGACCGGGCGCTCGCCGTTGAAGCGAATTTTCACATGCGGGAAGGTCCGCGCCGTGGTTGAGGCGTCGGGGCCGGGAATGATTTCGAGCGTGTTGCCCGCCAGCAGGTACTTCCCGCGCTTGGCATCGGTCGTCTTGTCCTTCGGGAGATAGCCGATGCGGTTCAGGTAGTTGATGATCTCGGTCTTGCCGAACGGCGAGCCGTTCACCAGCCGTACCGGCGCGGCGTAGATGCCGCTCGACCGCACGAACACATCGCCGCGCAGTTTCTGGTCGATCATCGCCGCGAAAACCACATAGTAGTAAACGAGCACGCCGATGACCGGCAGCACCAGCAGCGATAGAAAAAAGACGCGCCGCGGCGTCACGATGCGCCGCCAGAGACTCTTTTTCCTGAAGACCTTGGGGTTGTTCTTGAAAGCAGGTTGATTTCCGGTCATACGTTGTGCCAAGAAGTTCCGACCACGTCCTACCGATTTTCGATTTCGGATTTTCGACTTTCGATTGCACCTTCGGGCAACCAGTTATCGAACATCCGGAATTCCGTAACTTCAATTGATTCCCTCTTGCAGCGGAGCGCCTCGATGAAATCAGTGCGTTTTAGCGAATTCGGACCGCCCGAGAAAGTCCTTTCCGTCGCGGACCTTCCGATTCCCGAACCCGGACCGGGCGAAATTCTCGTCCGGATGCAGGCCCGGGCGATCAATCCGTCCGATTTGTACATGATTATGGGAGCGTACGGCGTACGTCCCGCGTTGCCCGCCACGCCCGGCCTCGAAGGCGCGGGCGTCGTCGAAACGCTCGGCGAAGGCGTCACGGCGCTTCGTCCGGGCCAGAAAGTCGTCCCGCTCAAGGCCCCGGTCGGGCTGTGGCAGGAGTACATTGTCGTCAACGAACGCCAGGTCTTTCCCGTTCCCGATGAAATGAACATCGAGGACGCCGCGATGATGCTCGCCAACCCGTTCTCGGCGTATCTCATGACGCGCGAGGTGATGAAGGTCGGCGAAGGCGAATGGATTTTGCAGACGGCGTCCGGCTCGGCGCTCGGATTGATGGTCATCAACCTCGGAAAGAAATTCGGGTTCAAGACCATCAACGTCGTGCGGCGACGCGAACAGGTCGAGGAACTCAAGGCGCGGGGCGCGGATGAAGTCATCTGTTCCTCCGACGAAGACATCGGCGAGCGCGTCAAGGCGATCACCGGGGGCAAGGGCGTCAAGTACGCCATCGACGCCGTCGCGGGCAATGTGGGTAGCGCGGTTGCCGCCGCCCTCGGCGTCGGCGGCACGCTGCTCGTCTACGGCGCGCTCGACCAGGCGGACCTCCACATCGGCGCGGGCACGCTGATTTTCAAGGAAATCGCCGTAAAGGGCTTCTGGGTCACGCGCTGGTTCGCCACCGCCACGCCCGAGCGTAAAAAGGAAGTCTTCGGCGAACTGATTCCGCTGATTCTCGACGGAACCCTGAAGTCCGACGTGGCCGCGCGGTATCCGCTCGACGACATCATCCAGGCCGTCACCCACGCGCAGGCCGAGGCGCGGGGCGGTAAGATTCTTCTCGTTTGAATGCGGAAGGGAGAAGAGAATGCGGAATATCGAATGCGGAATGCGGAATAAAAAATCCCCGTGTTGCGCAAGCGATGTTTCGATTTCCCGAAACCGCTTTAAAACGTGTAAACCGTTCAATTCCAGCGGACTGTCATATTCCGCATTCGATATTCCGCATTCCGCATTCTCTTCCTATGAGCACTGAAACCCTCATCTACGACATCACCCGCGCCGTCTACCGGCGGCTCGGCGAAAACGCGAGTCCGGCGCTCGTCGAGGACCTCGTGACGGACGTCTACCGCGCGCTGCAACCGGCGCTTCAGGCGCAGACGGTCAGCCCGTCGCCGGTCGAATCCGCCCCGTCGAACCAGACCCGGGCCGTGATTTCGGTCTTCGGAAACGACGGCATCGGCATCGCGGCGACAATTCTCAACGTCCTCGCCGAAACGCGATGCAGCCTCGTGGACATCGACCAGACGATTCTGCGCGGAAAATTCGCGATGGTCCTCATCGCCGACACGACCAGCGCCGACCTGTCGATTACCGCGCTCCGTGAAAAGCTCGAAAAGGTCGGCGAAAAGCTCGATGTGAAGATTTACGTCCAGCGCGAAGACCTTTTTCACGCGATGCACAGGGTTTAAAAAACAGTCTTTGAGTCTGGTGTCGTGTGGCTGGTGTGAAATAACACAATGATGGGAAACGAGGTCGGTATTATCGTCAGAGGTCACAGGTCAAAACTCTTTTTTATACGTCCGGACTCCAGACACACGACACCATAAACAAGACATCATAC
>JBDRAL010000076.1:0-10679 GCA_039793685.1 Blastocatellia bacterium NZW_1522 | reverse complement strand
CTTTTATTCGTAGTTCATGAACAACCTCGATTTTTTGTAATGTCTAACGTAAATAACTCTAACCTTGGTTTCCGGGAACGCCAATATTTTCGTTTTCTGAAAGGTATACTAAAAAAGCCGCCGGGGTGATCCGGCGGCTTTTCAATTTTACAAACCGGGCAGGTTTTACGCCGTGGCCGGGTTGTCGCCGGCGGTCACCGGCGGGATGATCGGCTTGAGGACCGACGGACGCGGCGAATCCTGCGGCTTGTCGTCGCGGCTGTTGCCCATCGGCTTCGAGTCGTCGTCAAGCGGAAGACCGGTCACGAGGCGACGGACCTGAATCGCGTCGAGCGATTCGCGTTCGAGGAGAGCTTCCGCCATCCGGACCAGCGCATCCTTGTTGTCGAGGATGATCTGGCGGGCGCGGTTGTACTGCTCCATGACGATCCGCTTCACTTCCTGGTCGATCTTGATGGCCGTGTCTTCGCTGTAGTCCTGATGCTGCGCGATTTCACGTCCGAGGAAGATCTGCTCTTCCTTCTTCCCGAAGGTCAGCGGTCCGAGTTGCGACATCCCGAACTCGCACACCATCCGACGGGCCATTTCGGTGGCGCGTTCGATGTCGTTCGACGCACCGGTCGTGATGTGGTTGAGGAAGATTTCCTCCGCCAGACGACCGCCCATCAGAATCGCGATCTGGCCCTCGATGTACTCGCGGGTGTGTGAATACCGATCCGCTTCCGGCAACTGCTGGGTCAGACCGAGCGCCATGCCGCGCGGGATGATGGTGATCTTGTGAACCGGGTCGGCGTTCGGGACCTTGATGCCGACGAGCGCGTGACCGGCTTCATGATACGCCGTGTTGCGCTTTTCCTCGTTCGACATGACCATTGAGCGGCGTTCGCTGCCCATGATGACCTTGTCTTTGGCCCATTCGAAGTCCTTCATCAACACGACCTTCTGGTTGCAGCGGGCGGCGTTGAGGGCGGCTTCATTGACGAGGTTGGCGAGGTCGGCGCCGGTAAAGCCGGGCGTACCGCGGGCGATGACCGAAACATCCACGTCGTCGCCGAGCGGAATCTTGCGGGTGTGGACCGAGAGAATGCCTTCGCGGCCCTTCACGTCGGGACGGTTGACGATGACCCGGCGGTCGAAGCGACCGGGCCGGAGCAGCGCCGGATCAAGCACGTCCGGACGGTTGGTCGAGGCGATGAGAATCACCCCGTCGTTGGATTCGAATCCGTCCATCTCGACGAGCAACTGGTTGAGCGTCTGCTCGCGCTCGTCGTGACCGCCGCCGAGGCCCGCGCCGCGATGGCGACCAACCGCGTCGATTTCGTCGATGAAGATGATGCAGGGGGCGTTCTTCTTGCCCTGTTCGAACAGGTCGCGGACGCGCGACGCGCCCACCCCGACGAACATTTCAACGAAGTCCGAACCCGAAATCGAGAAAAACGGCACATTGGCTTCGCCCGCGACCGCGCGCGCCAGCAGGGTCTTGCCGGTCCCCGGAGGTCCCATCATCAGGATGCCCTTCGGGATGCGGCCGCCGAGTTTCTGGAATTTCTGAGGCTCTTTCAGGAATTCGATGATTTCCTGAAGTTCTTCCTTCGATTCCTCGACCCCGGCGACGTCCTTGAACGTCACCCGTTTCGCGTTGTTGGAAAGAAGCTTGGCCCGACTGCGTCCGAACGAGAGCGCCTTGTTTCCGCTTCCCTGCATCTGCCGCATCATGAAGAAGATGAACCCGATGAGCAGGAAGAAGGGCAGGTAAAAGATGACCGCGCTCAGCCACGCGCCGCTCTGGTTGTTCTTGCCCGAAACCTTGATGTTCTTTTCACGCATCCGGTCCATCAGCGTGCCGGAAACGCCTTCGACGATGTCGGTGTGAAACTGCTTGCCGTTCGTCAGTTTGCCGACCACTTCCGTATCGGAAACGACCGCTTCCTGAACTTCCTTCGCATCAATCTTTTGGACCAACGCCGTGTAGTCGGGGTTCTCTTCCTTCGAAACACCGTTCCGATGGAAGATGGTCCAGATCAATACCGCGCCGCCGACGATGATGAGCCAAAAAATCACCTGTCTGACTGCTGTGTTCAACGCCGCCCCTGCCTTTCCGTCAATCGGCCTTCGGGAGGGTTACCGAAGCGCCGCACGAGTGAGGTTCAAACTTGGTCGCGTTCCGATGCGAGGGCATCCGTCACGCGGCGAATCAACTTTTCGATTTTACACGAACGACTTTTCCACTGCCTAGCCTGCTTCGCCCGCCGCTTCCGGCGGGGAAAAAACCAGTGTCCGTCGTTCGCGCCGGACGGACCTCCCGCCGGGAAGGTCGAGCGATTTCCCGATTCCGTCGGCGGCCATTAAAACTTCGTCGATTTTTCGGATATGGAGCGCCGCCACGGCCGGGGCGGTTGAGGACTGCAACGCACGGTAAAACACGCGCCGCCGAAAAACCGGTTCCAATTTACACAGTTCCGACACCGAAAGAACGACGGAAGTTCCGACCGGGATCATATTTTCCGCAAGCCACGCTTCCGTTTCCCGTCGAAAATACGCCGCGTCCGCCGCCGCCTGCTCCGCGAACTCGGCCAGTCGCCCGACCGCGTCCGGATTGATGCCTTCAAGTCGCGGAAGGATGTCGTGCCGCAGGCGGTTCCGGGCGAATGAAAGATCGGCGTTGGTGGCGTCCTCGCGAAATTCGAGGTCATGCCGCCGGGCGTAATCGAGAATGTCCGCGCGGGTCACATCGAGCAATGGGCGAATCACCCGGACCGCACCGTCGCCCAGCACCCGCTCCGGCAGGATTCCCGCCACGCCGTCGGGACTCGCCCCACGCAACAACCGCAAAAGAACCGTTTCCGCCTGGTCGCTTTGCGTATGCCCGGTCGCCACAAACTCGGCCCCGACCGAACGGGCAACCCGCAGAAAAAAATCGTACCGCTCACGGCGCGCAACAGCTTCCAGATTCCGGCCCTCGCGCCCGGCCAGTTCGCCGACGGCAATCCGTTCAACCGTCGCCGTCAGACCGAGTTTTTCGGCAAATGCCGCCACGAATTCCGCATCGGCGGTTGAATCCGCTCCCCGCAGGCCATGATCGAGGTGCGCCAGATTCAGGCGCGCGGGGGAAATCCGTTTGAGCCTTCCCTTTATAAGATGAGAAAGAACAATCGAATCCACCCCACCCGATACCCCGACCACCAGACAGGTCGCCTTCGCAAGCCCGGAGATGCGGGACAAACGCGACGCGACGGGCGGCCAGAGCGGTTCGGGCATCGGCGCTCCTACGGCAAGGGGCGAAACGTATAGGCCACCTTGTCGGTCTGGTAGCGCAGCGTGTCGTGAAACCGCTTCTCGCCTTCGAACCGCAACACCCACACGGTGTCTTTCGCCGTCTGAAGATAGTAATACCGCGCGGTGGTCGGCTTTCCGACCTTCCGGAACGAAAACGACACCAGCGTTCCCTTGGAAACCGGATTGGAGAACCGCTCCTGCTTCAAACCGGCAAATTCCGGCCGGAAACGCAATGAACCTTCCACCTCGCGACCAATCAGGCACGAGACCGGGTTTTCAAGGCATTCCTTGTCGTCAGCCGGAATGATTTCCTTTTTGGCCTTCATCAACGACTGGCTGCGGTCACGATAAATGATTTCGAGCGACCGCCGGCCGTTGTTGTCGATGTTGTTTTCGGCGCGCCACCCCGGCGGCAATTCGAGTTCGAACCCGGCTTCCTGGTCCGCGAACTTTTTCGGCTCGCCCGATTCCTGCCCGGTCCCGGTGGTCGGAACGGGAATTCCCTGCCCCAGACCAACAAAGCCCAGCCCGGCGGTCAGCAAAGCCGCCCCGAAAAATATCTTCATACCCGATTTTCTCATTCCAGCACCCCCAAAATGCGTCGCTGGTGCGTGATGAGTTCCTTGATGCCCTGCGTTGCCAGCCCGAGCATCGAGTTCATCTGCTCGCGGGAAAACGGCTTGTGTTCGGCCGTTCCCTGCACCTCGACGAACCGCCCGTCGCCGGTGCAGACCACGTTCATATCCACTTCGGCTTTCGAATCCTCGGAATAGTCGAGGTCGAGCATCGGCACGCCGCCGACGATGCCGACGCTCACCGCCGCGACGTAATCCGTCACCGGCAGCGCCGCCAGCCCTTTCTTTTCGCCGACCTTCCGCAACGCCAGCACCAGCGCGACGAACGCCCCGGTAATCGAAGCCGTCCGCGTACCGCCGTCGGCCTGAATCACGTCGCAGTCGATGTAGACGGTCCGTTCACCCATCTTGTCGAACTCCGTCACCGCCCGCAGGCTGCGCCCGATGAGCCGCTGAATCTCATGCGTCCGCCCGGACGGTCCGCCCCGCCCGGTTTCACGCGAAGAACGCTGATCCGTCGCGCGCGGAAGCATCGAATACTCCGCCGTCACCCATCCCGTTCCCTTGCCTTTCAGAAAGGGCGGGACCTTTTCCTCGACGCTGGCCGTGCAGATGACCTTCGTGTCGCCGAACTCGACCTGGACCGAGCCTTCGGCGTACTTGTTGATATTGGGCGTCAGAACGATGTTGCGAAGCGCGCCGGGCGCGCGTCCGTTGAGTCGCATCCGTTGTCTCCGGAATGAGGATTTTCGATTGAAGATTTTCGATTGAAGATCTCGAAAATCGGGGGATCGCATCCGGCAATGGTTCAAAAAAGAATCGAAGCCGTCCGGAAGAGACTTGTCAGACCAGACAGCCGCTCTCCGGGTCGCCTTCCAATCGAAAATCTTCAATCAAAAATCGAAAATAAAATCACCAGAAGCCTGATACCTGATTCTTTTCCCACAAGTCCACCGTTTCCGGCTGTTCCATGGGATGACCGAGAAAGATTTCGGCGATGCGCCGGAAGCGACGGCCCGAATCGGTCACGCAGAATCGCGTCGGACGGCGCGGCGTGTCGGGCGGCGCGACGAGTTCGCGGTCGTTTAACAGTTGAACCACTTCCTCCGCCGCGCAGGCCCCGGAATCCACCAGCGTAACGCCGTCGCCAACGACACGCTGAATCACGTCGCGCAGAATCGGGTAGTGCGTACACCCCATCACCAGCGTATCCACGTTCGCCTCGCGCATCGGCTTCAGATATTCCTCCGCGATCATCCGCGTGGCCTCGTGATCGGCCCAGCCTTCCTCCGCGAGCGGCACGAACAGCGGACACCCGCGCTCGATGACCGACACGCCCGGACGATGCCTCAAAATGCCTTCCGTATAGGCCCCGCTGTCCACCGTGGCCTCGGTCGCGATGACGCCCACCCGACGGGTTCGGGTCAGCCGGGCCGCCTGCTTCGCACCCGGCTCGATGACCCCGATGACCGGAATCGGCAGCGTCGCCCGCAAGGCATCGAGCGCAATCGAGGACGCCGTATTGCACGCCACCACGAGCAGCTTGATGTCGCAGGTCATTAAAAACGCCGCGTCTTCCAGCGCGTAACGCCGGACCGTCGAGAGCGACCGCGTGCCGTACGGAATGCGCGCCGTGTCCCCGAGATAAACGATGTTTTCATGCGGCAGCCGCTCGCGAATCGCGCGATACACGGTCAGCCCGCCCACGCCGGAATCGAAAACGCCGATGGCGCGGGACGCGGAGGAAGGGATGAAGGATGAAGGATGAAGGATGAAATCGGACTCCCGCCCTGCATTTTTCATCCCCGCACTTTCATTTCCCATACTCACTTCCGACTTTTTTTCATCCTTCATCCTTCATCCTTCATCCTTCTAAAGAATCAGCATGCAGTCGCCGTAGCTGTAAAACCGATACCCGGCGGCGACCGCGTGGCGATAGGCCCGCATCACCGGCTCGTACCCGCCGAACGCCGTCACCAGCGCGAGCAGCGACGATTCAGGAAGATGAAAGTTGGTTTGAAGTCCGTCAAGCACCTTGAATTCATAGCCCGGCGTGATGACCAGCTCGGTCGCACCGCTCGCGGCCAGAAGTTCGAAATCCGCGCCCGCGCCGCGCCCGACCGTTTCGAGCGTCCGCGTGGAGGTCGTCCCGACCGCGATGACCCGCCGCCCTTCCCGCTTGGCCGCCGTCACCGCCGCCGCCGTGGCGGGCGGCACCGCGTAGTACTCCGCCTCGACCGTGTGCTGGGAAAGATCGTCCACGCGCACTGGCTGAAACGTGCCGTAGCCGACGTGCAGCGTCAGTTCATGAATTTCAACCCCCTGCCCGCGCAGTTTCTCAAGCACTTCCGGCGTGTAGTGCAGTCCGGCCGTCGGCGCGGCAATCGAGCCGCGATCACGCGCGTAGACCGTCTGGTATGTCTCGCGGTCGAGCCGCAAATCGGTCGCGTCGTCGCGCCGGATGTAGGGCGGCAGCGGCGTCCGCCCGACTTCATCGAGAACGTCGAAAAATTCTCCGTCGCACGCAAATTCAAGCACCCGCCGTCCGTCCTCGGTCCGTTCCTTTACCACCGCCGTCAGGCGTCCGTCGCCGAAAACGAGCCGCTCGCCGACGCGGATGCGGCGCCCCGGCTTCACCAGCGCCACCCACGTCCGGGGCGCGACCTCGCGGACGAGAAAAGCCTCGATCAATCCGGTAAAACCTTCGCGTGTCCCGAGCAGGCGCGCGGGAAAAACCCGCGTGTTGTTGACGACGACCACATCGCCCGCCCGCAGGAATTCGGGAATGTCGTAGAAATGACGATCCTGAAATTCACCTGTCCGGCGATTCAGCACGAGCATCCGCGAATGATCGCGGCGCTGGCTCGGTTCCTGGGCAATCTGGGATTCGGGAAGTTCGAAATGAAGGTCGGAAACACGCATGAGCAGTTGTCAGTGGCCAGTCGTCAGTGGCCAGCAGTTAGTAGTTAGTGGCTAGTGGTTAGTGGTTAGTAGTTAGCGGCAGGCAGAGCCTTCGTCCCGGATTTTCCGACTGACTGCTGGCGACTGGCGACTAATTCGAGTAGCGCGCCATGAAGCGGTCGAAGATGGTCGCGATTTCGCTGAAGGGATGCTTGGGCAGGTTCGATTCGGCTTCCATCGGCTGAATGTCGATATAACCGACTTTGGTTTCCACGTCGTACTCGCCGAGCGCATGGTCGAGAAACAGAAACGCAATGCCGAAGTAGGTCTGGTGCGTCCGGTCGTTCAACCCGCGCATGAACAGCGTCAGCCCGGCCAGTCCGTTGTCCGGCTCAATTGAAAACATCAGGTCGCGCGGAAGGAACTTTTCGCCGTCGAAAACCAGTTCGAAATCGAGCGACCGACGGGGCCGGAACTTCGTCACCTGCCAGCGGTCGAGGCGCGGCGCGGCGGCGGCCAGCCCGACGACGAACGGAAAGGCGTCGCGGTTGCCATCGGCGCTGATGACGAATTCGCGCCGTCCGTCCTCTTTTGGACCGAATTCAAAAGTCAGTTGTTCACTGACGAGATGGAGCGCATCCGAGAGGGCATCGAAGACGACGTCCTGATCACGTTCGAAGTTGAAAAGCTCGTCTTCATTGGCGACGAACCATTTCCAGAACGTTTGAAATGCCTTGGCGGGTAAGACTGAGGGTTTCTGCATGGCGGGGCACTAACGGCGGGTAAATCTCTGGCGCGGAGGCCGCATCCTAACCAAACCGCGCCGAGATTGCACCCCTGTCACCGCGTAACCGCCTATTGGGCGTCGATGAAAACGTCCATCTGCTGCCCGACGTAGACCGGGAATTGCGGCGGCTTGAAACGGTAAATCACCTGCAACACACGAACATCCACCCGCTCCGTGTTGTCGCCCGTCAGACTGCGCTTCGGCAGGATGTAGGGATCGATGCGGACGAATTCGAGGTTGATCTTTTTATTCGAATCGCCCTTCAGGCTGGCCGTCGCCGCGCTGTTCGGCTTCACGCGCGGGGCGTTGATTTCATCCACGTCCACCCGAACCTGAAGGTAATCCGTCTCACCGATGAGCATCGGCGGCTGCGCGGGCGTGGACGAAACGAACTCACCGACGCGGATGTTGATTTGAAGCACCTTGCCGTCCTGCGGCGCGACCACCGTCAGCCGGTCGAGCGTGACGGCGAGTTCGTTGCGCTGCGCTCTTAACACGCCAAGATTCGCCTCGGTTTCGCGCAGCCGGGCCTGGGCGCTTTTCAACTGCGCCTCGGCCTGCGTGGCCTGCGACTGCGACTGCGACGCCTGCGCCTTGGCCTGTTCAAGTCGGGCGCGGGCGGCGTCGCGGGCGGCCCGACTCGACACCACCACGCGGTCGGCCACGTCGCCGTTCTTTAGAAGTTTTTCGTTGCGTTCGAGAATCTGCTCGGCGTCCATCAGCAGCGCCTGCTGCGTCTCGACGTTGGCCCGCGCGCTCTGGGTATTGGCCTGCGCGCTGCGGATCGCTTCCTGAAGATTCACGATGTCGGCCTTCGCCGTTCCGATGGCCGCCTCCGCGCGCGAGATGTTGGCGTCCGCGCTGGCGATCTTCGCGCGCTGCTCGCGGTCGTCAATCTGGTAAAGCTTGGTTCCGCGCGACACCGGATCGCTTTCCTTCACGAAAACCTGGACCACCTGTCCCGGAATCGGCGGCGCGACATTGATGTTGCGGGTCGCCGCCTCGACGAGTCCCGCGCCCGCGATGCGCTTGTCGTACGCACTCTGCGCTGGCGGCGCGAGCGGCGGCGCGGCCTGCGGCTTCCGCGCCGAAGTGACGACGAAATAGATCGCGAATGAAAGGCCGATGATGGGCAAAGCGAAGCTGACGAATTTCTTCATAACAGGTGTCGGGGAAGAAGCAGTTAGTAGTCAGTAGTCAGTAGTCAGTAAAAGATTGTGGTGGAAACCGGCTTTCACTTCATCGTTCATCGTTCATCATTCATCGTTCAGAAGTGTTCCGGGTTCTCGCGAACCTCGATGATGCGCCCGTCGAGCATTTCGGCGATCCGGTCGCCGTAGCCGAAAATGCGGTTGTCGTGCGTCACGACCACGATGGCGCGATCCTCGCTCAACGCGACCTTGCGGAACATTTCCATCACCAGTTTGCCGGTTTCGCCGTCGAGCGCCGCCGTCGGCTCGTCGCACACGATCAGGCGCGGCTCGCCCACGAGCGCGCGGGCAATTGCGACGCGCTGCTGCTGGCCGCCGGAAAGCTGCGAGGGAAAGTGATCGGCGCGTTCGCCGAGGCCGACCAGTTCGAGATATTCACGGGCTTTCAGGAGCGCCTTGTCGTAGGGCTTTTTGTTGACGATGAGTGGAACGGCAACGTTTTCGGTCGCGGTCAGCGTCGGAATCAAATTGTACTGCTGAAAGATGAATCCGATGGAATTGCGCCGAAAATCGGTCTTTTTCGATTGCGAGAACTGATCGAGCCGCGAGCCGAAGACATCCACCACGCCTTCATCCACGTCGAGGATGCCCGCCAGCACGCTGAGCAGCGTCGTCTTGCCGCAGCCCGACGGACCGACCAGCAGCAGGAGTTCACCGCACTTGATGTCGAGCGAAATGTCCTTCAAGACCTTGATGAAGGTATCGCCGACGCCGAAGCTTTTATTGACGTTTTTCAGCGTCACCGCCCGGCACGGCTCGGGCGCGGATTTCGTTCCGGTCATGCGTCGCTCCCCTATCCGCGGAAGACCACCGCCGGTTCGAGCCGCAGCACCCGCTGGATACTGAGAATGCTCGACAGGAGGCAGATGAGAATGGTTACGATGAAACTGATGTAGATGAGCTGATACGGAGTGTAGAACGCCAGCTTGGCGTTCGGACCGGCGAGGAAACCGATCATCGTCCCCATGCCGACGCCGATGCCGTACCCGATGACGCCGACAACGAGACTCTGAATCACGATCATCTTCACGAGCGTCCAACTGCTCGTCCCCATCGCCTTGAGCGCGCCGAAGTATTTTTCATTCTGCAACGCGAAGGCATAGAACGTCTGGCCGATGATCGCCATCCCGACGAGAAACACGAGAAACAGCGAGATGCCGATGTTGACCGGAATTCCCGTGTTCTTCATGTAGTAATTCATCGTCAGCCAGCGCATGCCGTCCTCGTCGTACGCCGCGAGGTCGGTCGTCTTGCGGATGTTCTCCAGCACCTGCGCCGTGGTGTAGCCATCTTTCGGCGCGGCGAGGATGTAGTTCATCAGCTTGCGTTCGCGCGGGGTGTACTGCACGGCACGGTCGAACGTCGCGTAGACATACGGGTTCGACAGAAAGTCGCGCGGCACATCGGCGATGCCCACCACCCGCGCGCGGCGGTCGTTGATTTCAAACGTATCGCCGATTTTCGGATTGCCGAGCCGTTCCATTTCGGCCTTCCCGATGATGACCGCGTCGGGCGCGTTCAAATCCTCGATGCGGCCTTCGAGAATCTTCGGCGGACGGCCCACCAGCGTGGCGTTGTCGAGACCGACGAGCCGGACCGCCTGAAACTTGCCGTTCCCTAGACGCACCGTCACCTGGCGGATGAACAGCGGCACCGCCCACTTCACGCCCTCCACGCTGCGAACGCGCGTCAGATCCGTGTCGAGCAGTCCCTTGAATTCATCAATGACCTGAAGATTTTTATCCACCACCCAGATCGGCGCGCCGATGGCTTCAACTGGCTTCGCGGTACGACCAATCAGACCGCAGAACACCGACCCCTGCTGGATGAACAGAAACACGACGACCGACAAGCCGCCGACGAGCGTGAAATACTTCGCCCGGTCACCCATCAGCATTTTCATCGCGATGCGAATCATCTTCCCTGCTC
>JBDRAL010000075.1:0-45907 GCA_039793685.1 Blastocatellia bacterium NZW_1522 | reverse complement strand
CCTTCTCTTCCGGCGCCGCGTCGATCTGCGCGTAACCCTTCACCTGAATCTTCGGATTCGACTTCGCCAGCACCGTCGTGATCGCCGCCGTCAACGTCGTCTTCCCGTGGTCCACGTGACCAATCGTACCGATGTTCACGTGCGTTTTACTGCGGTCAAATTTCTCCTTCGACATAACAGCTCCTCAAAAGATAGGTAACAGATTTGGCTGGCGACGTCGTTACGCCGCGGTGCCCTTCACTTTGGCAATGATTTCTTCGGCGACGGACTTCGGCGCTTCTTCATACGCCTTGAAGTGCATCGTGTAGATTGCGCGCCCCTGCGTCATCGAGCGGAGTTCGGTCGAATAGCCGAACATTTCCGAAAGCGGCACGGCAGCGGAGATAATCTTGGTGCCGGGACGTTCGTCGAAACTTTCGATCCGTCCACGCCGCGAGTTCAGATCGCCCGTCACCGCGCCCATATATTCTTCGGGGACTTCGACTTCGACCGCCATGATCGGTTCGAGCAGAACCGGCTTGGCTTTCTTCGCGGCTTCCTGGAAAGCCATCGAACCCGCAATCTTGAACGCCATTTCGTTCGAGTCAACTTCGTGGTAGCTGCCGAACACCAGTTCGACCTTCACATCCACCACTTCGTAACCGGCGATGATGCCGCGTTCGAGCGCTTCCTTGATCCCGGCTTCCACCGGTCCGATGTATTCGCGGGGGATCGCGCCACCGACAATCTTGTTTTCGAAGATGAAACCGGTTCCCGGTTCCTGCGGATACAGTTTGATGTCCGCGTGGCCATACATACCGCGACCGCCCGTCTGGCGAACGAACTTGCCGACGCCCTCGGAAGGCTGGCGAATGGTTTCACGGTAGGCGACCTGTGGGCGGCCGACGTTGGCATCGACATTGAACTCGCGACGGAGACGGTCAACGATGATGTCGAGGTGGAGTTCGCCCATCCCGGCAATCAGGGTCTGGTTGGTTTCCGGGTCGGTTTTCACACGGAAAGACGGGTCTTCCTGAGCGAGACGGCCAAGCGCGATACCGAGCTTGTCCTGGTCCTGACGGGTCTTCGGCTCAATGGCGACTTCGATGACCGGGGTCGGGAATTCCATCGCTTCGAGGATGATGGGTGCCTTTTCATCGCACACCGTATCGCCCGTGACTGCATTCTTCAGGCCCGCAATGGCAACAATGTCGCCAGCATATGCCTCTTCGAGTTCTTCCCGCTTGTTGGCGTGCATCTGAAGCACGCGACCCACGCGTTCCTTGGTGTCCTTGGTTGAATTCAGGACATACGAACCGCCCGAGAGCTTGCCGGAGTAGATGCGGCAGAAAGCCAACTGTCCGACGTGCTTGTCAGCCATAATCTTGAAGATCAGGCCGGAGAACGGCGTGTCGTCAGAAGCGGGACGGGCTTCGGTTTCATCCGAACGGGGAACGATTCCTTCCACCGGCTTGACGTCGACCGGCGACGGCAGGAAGCGGATGACGCTGTCGAGCAACTGCTGGACACCCTTGTTTTTGAAGGAAGTTCCACAGATGACCGGGACGAGGTTCATCGCAATGGTTTCGCGACGGAGGGCTTCACGGATTTCTTCAACCGTAAGATCAGCCCCTTCGAGGTACTTTTCAGCAATTTGATCGTCCACATCGGCGAGGGCTTCGATCATCCGTTCACGAGCGGCCTGGGCTTCTTCCAGAAGCTCCCCGGTCGGATCGGAGAAGAGCATCGTCTGCCCCTTGCTGCTTTCATCCCAGCGGATGGCCTGCATCGTGATTAGATCGACCACGCCTTCAAACTGATCTTCCGCGCCAATCGGGTGGTGAATCGGCACCGGCTTGGCATTCAGACGGGTACGGATTGAATCCGTGCTCTTGTAGAAGTCGGCACCCGCGCGATCCATCTTGTTGATGAACGCGATACGGGGAACGCCGTACTTGTTGGCCTGCCGCCAAACCGTTTCGGATTGGGGCTGTACGCCAGCGACCGCATCGAACACCGCCACCGCGCCGTCCAGAACACGCAACGAACGTTCCACTTCAATGGTGAAATCGACGTGACCGGGTGTATCGATGATGTTGATCCGATACTGTTCACCTTCCTTCACGCCACCGAGCCGCCAGAAGCAGGTCGTTGCCGCGGAAGTGATGGTGATGCCGCGCTCCTGTTCCTGGACCATCCAGTCCATGGTCGCGGCCCCTTCGTGAACTTCACCGATTTTGTGGTTCACGCCGGTGTAATAAAGGATGCGCTCAGTCGTCGTGGTCTTTCCGGCGTCGATGTGCGCCATAATCCCGATATTGCGGTACCGACTGAGAGGAGCTTGCCGTGCCATAAATCTCACCTAAAACTTCGAAAGAAGAACCTGAAACCGTTGATGCTTACCAGCGATAGTGCGCAAACGCCTTGTTTGCGTCGGCCATACGGTGCGTTTCATCCCGTTTCTTGACTGCGCCACCCCGGAGGTTGGAGGCATCGAGAAACTCGCCGGCCAGACGATCGATCATCGTCTTCTCGCCGCGCTGGCGGGAGTAGTTGATCAGCCAGCGAATGGCGAGTGCGTTCCCGCGGCGCTTCTGGTCGACTTCGACCGGCACCTGATAGGTGGCCCCACCGACACGCCGCGAGCGGACTTCGACGCGCGGCCGAACGTTGTCGATGGCCTTCTTAAAGACCTTGAGCGGATCGTCCTCGGTCTTTTCGCGAACCGACTCCAGCGCTTCGTAGAAGATGCCTTCGGCGATGGAACGCTTACCCTGAATCATCAGGGAATTGATGAACTTCGTCACGATCTCGCTGTTGTACACCGGATCGGGAATGACCTCTCTGCGTGCTGCAACTCTACGTCTCGGCATAATCACTCACCTGATGGGGTTACTTCTTCTTGGCGCCTTTCGCCGGAGCGCCCTTGCCGCCGTCTTTCGGCCGCTTCGCGCCATACTTCGAACGACCCTGCTTGCGGTTCGCGACGCCGACCGAATCGAGCGTCCCGCGCACGACGTGATAACGGACACCCGGAAGGT
Organism: Blastocatellia bacterium NZW_1522; assembly: GCA_039793685.1. Lineage (GTDB taxonomy): Bacteria > Acidobacteriota > Blastocatellia > Chloracidobacteriales > Chloracidobacteriaceae > JAAFHI01. Next base: position 42,887 of record JBDRAL010000075.1, on the reverse strand, counting down.
CCTTCACGCGGCCGCCGCGGATGAGCACGATCGAGTGCTCTTGCAGGTTGTGACCGATACCCGGAATGTAGGTCGTCACCTCAATCCCGTTCGTCAGACGAACACGGGCGACCTTACGAAGTGCCGAGTTCGGCTTCTTCGGGGTTTGGGTATACACGCGAGTGCAGACGCCACGCTTCTGCGGGCATGACTGCAATGCCGGGCTGCTGGTCTTGTACTTGACCTTTTCCCGTCCTTTGCGAACCAATTGACTAATCGTCGGCACGTTCAGTCTCCTTAGACAGCAACAGACACAAAGACAACCTCCGGTAACCGGAGGGAATCCGTGAAAATGATTTCGGAAGTGAGCGCAAAACAATCCGAGAGACAGATACGGAGACGATTCACGGCCCCGTACGATGTGGGGAAGTCCTACAAACGCTCTCGGCGTCGGGCTTTGCTGTGGCGTGCCTTTGATTGGAGGGAAAGCTTCAATCGAAGTCCCGTTTCACGCAACCGGCGAGTGGATGTTTCGCCGATCTTTTACGCCACAATAACTGCCACTTCTCTTCATTTTTTTCCGCCAGAAGAAAATTCAAATGGCGAAACGTCGATATTAGGCATCGGTTCAAGGTCTGTCAATACCTTCTGAAAAGTATTTTCCATCGACAAATTGGTGTGGGCCGTCTGAAATCCATGATGTAGGCTGAAAAGACCATTCGTAACAATCCGAGATGACGCGCTTTGGGTCTCCTCCTGAAGCCGTTCAGACCACTCCGTGAAGGGAGATTCTCCAACAATGTCAGCCACCGTACTCGAAGAACCCACCGCCACAGGTACCACGCCGGCCACGCTCCGCGAGCGAGCCGGGCAATTCTTCGCCACCCTCCAGGACGAAATTTGCGCCGGACTCGAAGCGCTCGATGGTCAGGCGAAATTTCACCAGGACCTCTGGGAGCGCGAAGGCGGCGGCGGCGGCCGGACCCGCGTCATTTCTGACGGACGGGTTTTCGAAAAGGGCGGGGTCAATTTTTCGTCCGTTCATGGCGTTATGCCGGAGAAACTTGCTGCCCGAATGATGGATGGCGAGGACCGTACCTTTTTTGCAACCGGGGTTTCACTGGTCATTCACCCGCGAAATCCGATGATTCCGACGGTTCACGCCAACTTCCGCTACCTTGAACAGGGATCGACCGCGTGGTTCGGCGGCGGCGCCGATTTGACCCCCTACTATCCCTACCCGGAAGATGCGGTCCATTTCCACAAGACCCTGCGCGCCGCCTGCGACGAGCATTCTCCGGAGTACTATCCCCGCTTCAAGAAGTGGTGCGATGAATACTTCTTCCTTCCCCACCGGAATGAAACGCGCGGGATGGGGGGAATCTTCTTCGACTATCTCAAAAACGAGGATGGAAACCTCGACCCCATTTTCAATTTCGTGCAGTCCGCGGGGCGGTCGTTTTTACCCGCCTATCTCCCGATTGTTGAGCGCCGACAAAACGAAGCCTTCGGTGAACGTGAACGAGACTTTCAGCTTATCAGACGTGGAAGATATGTGGAGTTCAATCTCGTTTATGACCGAGGGACGGTCTTCGGCCTCGAAACCCGCGGGCGCACCGAATCCATCCTCATGTCGCTTCCGCCTCTGGCCAAGTGGGTCTATGACCACCGGCCCGAACCCGGCTCGCGCGAAGCCGAGGCGCTGACCATGTTCAAACCCCATGACTGGCTCGGCATCGACTAGACTGCCTCCTCCAGCCTGAAACGGGCGGAATTCCTTTGAAATGAAGGAATTCCGCCCGTTTTTCTATTTTGCGGAGGCTTCCCGGAGGGCAGCCAGCCGATCCGGGTAATCGGTAATGATGGAATCCACCCCGCATGCAATCATCCGCGCAAGGTCGGCCGGCTCGTTTACGGTCCAGGTATTGACGGCATAGCCACGACGATGCGCCGCCCGGACCATTTGACGGGTGACAAGCTGAAAATCCGGATGAAGCGCATTGGGACGCAACAGGGTTCGCACGGGTAACGGACGCAGAAACAGCGGCGATTTCGCCTCGTAGAGATAGGCAATCGGAACGCGGGGGTCCGTTCGCCGCATCCGCCTCAGAACAAAGGGATTGAAAGACGAAACAATGACCCGGTCATAGAGATCGGAACGACGCACAAGAGCCGCCACCCCAGCCTCCTCACCATTGGTTTTCGTGCCTTTGTTCTTGATTTCGATGTTGATGACCGCCTGCGCGGGAAGTGCGTCGATGACTTCGGCCAGTGTCGGAATCCGCTCGCCCGCGAAAGTCGGGCTGTAGAATTGCCCGAAATCCATTTCCTTCAGTTGACTCAAGGAAAGTTCCGATACCACCCCGGTGCCGTTCGAAGTACGGTCCACCGTTTCGTCATGAATCACCACCACTTCGCCGGTGGCGCAGCACTGAACGTCAAGTTCAATGCCCTCCGCCCCCATTCGATAGGCAAGGTTGAAGGCGGCGTGGGTGTTTTCGGGCGCATGTCCGCGGGCGCCCCGATGAGCGATGATGCGAGGGAATGAGGTGGAACGCGACATGGCGGGGCGGAAAAAGCTCGGCACAAGTCCGTTGCAAAGACCGGACCCGTGTGTATACTCACGGGCAGTTTATTGAATGTCTTGCGACGGCAAGACGGATTGCGCAATCCAAAATTCCATTTCCCCACGAAATGGAATCCGTCTTCCCACCTCACCACATCGCGTTGTGAAAGAAGCCCCCGAAATCCCACCGGGGGCTTCTCTACGTTGACCGTCTTTTTTAAGGAAAGAAGATTTGCGTTTTAGGCCGCCGCGCTTGCGGGGCTGTCGTCATGGATATCGACTTCAATCAGCCCGTGACGATAAAGCGCATAGCCACTCGGCGTACTCGCAATCACCGACTGGATACCCCGGTTCGCGAACCAGCGCTGCCAGTGCTCGAGATCGCGATAGCCTTCCGACTTCTTGCTCTTCACGAATGTTGAAAATCGATTCTCTTCAGAGATGAGTACCTGTCCCATTGAATTACCCTCCGATGTTCAGTGCAGGCAGTTTGGGCGATGTCATGGCTGCCACCGAAACGTGGGCCGCCAGCTTTTCCGCAATCGCGCGGAAGGCTTTTGCCTCGGCGCTTTCCGGATCGCCAACGACGACGGGGACGCCGATGTCACCCCCCTCACGGACGTTGATGCTCAGGGGAACTTCGCCTAAGAAGTTGGTTTCGAAATCCGCGGCCATCTTTTCACCACCACCGCGTCCGAAAACGAAAATCGGCTCCGGAACGTTCGGGTGAATGAAGTAGCTCATATTTTCGACGATACCGAAGACCGGCACGCCGACCTGTCGGAACATGTTGAACGCCTTGCGGACGTCGGCCAGCGCGACTTCCTGCGGCGTCGTCACCAGGACCGCCCCGGAAACCGGCACAAGCTGAGCGAGGCTCAACTGAACGTCGCCGGTGCCGGGCGGCATATCCACCACCAAATAATCCAGATCACCCCATTCGACATCGCGCAAGAACTGCTGCACGACCCCGTGGAGCATCGGTCCACGCATAATGACCGGCTTGTCGCCGCGATTGATGAGACCGATCGACATGAACTTCACGCCGTGAGCCTCGCGCGGGATGATCTTGTTGCCGCGAACTCGCGGCTCTTCAATGACGCCGAGCATGATCGGAACGTTCGGCCCGTAAACGTCGGAATCCAGCAAGCCTACCTTGGCGTTCAGCTTCCCAAGGGCAACGGCCAGATTGACGGCCACGGTCGATTTTCCGACGCCGCCTTTGCCCGAACTCACGGCAATGATGTTTTTGACACCGGGAATCGCCTCGCGTTCCGGAACCCCGCGACCTTTCGGTACTTCCGCGTCCATTTTGACCTCGACCCTGGTCACTCCCGGAATTGCGCCGACGACCTCCCGGGCCTCATGCTCGAGTTGTCCCTTGACCGGGCAGGCAGGCGTGGTGAGCACAAAACGAAAAGCCACTTCCCCACCGCGGATTGCGATATCCCGAATCATCCCGAGGCTCACGACATCACGGTTCAGATCAGGGTCCTTCACGGCCCGGAGCGCTTCGAGAATCTGTTGTTCCTGTACATTCGCCATCGTTTTATTTCGCCTTCTTCATCGCCGCCGACTGCTCGACCGTCTCCGTGGACGCCGCTTCCGTCTTGGGCGGGAACACCCGGTAAGCGCACATGGCGTCGCCACCGGCAATCCGCTGCTCACGGATGATTTCACCGCCGAGCAAGGTCTCGTACAACCGCTTTTCCTGTTGACAGAGTTGGGGGAATTCCTGTGCGACGGAAACAGTGGGACAGTTACGTTCGACTAACTGAAAGGAACCGTCCGGCAGCGCATGATATTCCGCTAAATACCCGCGTTCGATTAAAAATTCTGCGAGTTTTGCCACACGCTGGGAGAAATCCAGGCCTGCAAGTTGCGGTTCAAGGATATTGAACGTTTCGTCCGCCCGCTGACTGATGACCTTCAAAACGCCTTTCTCGCCGAAACACTGCTTGGTCATGCGCAGTAAGTCGCGCGCCAGCACATCATAACTTTTCGGGAAAAGGTCTTCGGCCTTCGCGGTCAGGAAGTAGACATGGCAAGGGCGACCGCGCTCTTTCCATTCTGCCCGGTACCCGACATAGCCGTGCTGCTCCAGCAGCTCCAGATGCCGTCGGATACCAACCTTCGTCAGCTTCAATTCACTTGCCAGACAGTCCGCGGTCATTTCACCGCGAACCTTCAGCAGGTGCACGATTTCGTTCCGTCTTTCCTTGAGTAGCGTGGAATTCATCGTCATTTCGTCCCGACTATACGCCGTAAAGCACTTGTGTCAATAAAAAAGTAAAAATTTTACTAAAGTCCACAGAAGTTCCGTTTTCTGCCTTAAATTGAAACGATGAGATGGCATTATCGTTCCAAAAACTTCACTCTCCTTCGAATTAAATTATCAAAAATGTAATTTAAAGCTTTTTAACAAATGGAAAAACGCCGACCGCCCACTGGGCGATCGGCGTCCAACAAACCCGAAATCGAGAGCGATTCAGGCCTTGCGGCGAATGTACGCCGGCGTCTCGAAACTGTCGGCATCGGCCGGCGTGGCCGGTACCGGGCGAACAATCGTCGGCGAGGGGAACTCGCTTCCGACCGCCGCCGTGGACTGCATCTGGGGCACGGTCCCGGTGGCCTGCGCCGACTGCTCAAAGCCGGTGGCGATGACGGTGATCTTCATGTCGCTCTGCATCCGTTCATCAATGACCGCCCCGAAAATGATGTTGGCTTCCGGGTGGGCTGCTTTCTGAATGATGGACGAGGCTTCATTCACTTCGAACAGCGTCAGATCGCTGCCGCCGGTGATATTGACGAGCACGCCCTTCGCCCCTTCGATCGAGGCTTCCTCAAGAAGCGGACTGGCAATCGCCCGCTGGGTGGCTTCGAGCGCACGGGTCTCGCCGCCGGCCTGCCCTGTCCCCATGAGCGCAATTCCCGAACCGCGCATGATGGTGCGAACGTCGGCGAAGTCGAGATTGATCAGTCCGGGAACCGTAATGAGGTCGGAGATGCCCTGCACCGCCTGCCGCAACACGTCATCGGCCATCTTGAACGAATCCGCCAGCGAGGTTCCACGCGCGACCGTTGTCAGCAAGCGTTCGTTCGGAATCGTGATGATCGTATCGACGCACTCATGCAGTTCCGCGATTCCTCGCTCGGCATGACTCATGCGCTTGCGACCTTCGAAACCGAAGGGCTTGGTGACGACCGCGACCGTCAGCACACCGAGTTCGCTCGCCAATCCGGCCACGATCGGCGCGGCACCGGTCCCGGTCCCGCCGCCCATGCCGGCCGTGATGAACACCATGTCGGCGCCTTCGAGGGCATCGATAATTTTGTCGGTGTCCTCCAGCGCCGCCTCGCGACCGATGTCGGGGTTTGCACCCGCACCGAGGCCCTTGGTCAGCTTGCTGCCGACCTGAATCTTGACCGGGGCTTTGGAAAGGCTCAACGCCTGCATGTCGGTATTGATGACAAGAAACTTGATGCCTTCGATACCGGACTCGATCATCCGGTTAACGGCGTTGCTTCCACCGCCGCCAACGCCGATGACCTTGATATTCGCGCCTGTTGAAACAATGTTGTCCACGAATTCCAGCCTCAACGGTGTGTCTGTTGAACGTTTTCCCTCGACGCCCATGTATGTATTGCCTCCTGACGGGGGCGACCCCCTTTGCACGTATGAATGAACCTTTACCCGATAACAGCCTGCGATACGGTCAGCGCGATGCGCCGGTCGTTGAAAATATGTTCCGGATACCGACCAACAACTCACGCCAGCGTGGCGACTTCTGCCGCAAAAAACTCTGGTGGCGCTGCCGCGCGCCATGCAACGTCAGTCCGATTAACGTCGCATATTCCGGGCTTTCCAGATCACCCGAAAGACCATCCAGACCAAACGTCGAGCCGACCCGAACCGGTACGTCCAGCATTCGTTCGGCCAATTCGGGAACCCCCGAAAGGAGGCTTCCGCCTCCGGTGAGAATCAGACCGCTCGAAAGCTTCCGTTCGAACCCGCTACGTCGAATTTCTTCTTGGATCTGAAGGAACACCTCCTCAGCCCGCGGCTGGAGGATATCGCACAGAAGCTGTCGCGAGAGGGAGCGGACGCGCCCGCCGGAACTCGCCACATCAAACGTTTCTTCGCGCTCGTGATGGTGAAGTAACGGAGCAAACGCACATCCGAACGTCCGCTTGATGCGCTCCGCTTCAGGGACGGAAGACCGCAGCCCGACCGCAATGTCGCTGGTGAAATGGGCGCCGCCAAGGGGGAACATGGCCGTATGGCGCACCGCCCCGCGTTGATAAATTGCGAGACTGGTGATTTCCCCGCCAATATCAATGAGGGCTGCCCCGTATTCACGTTCTTCTTCAGTGAGAGTGGATTCCGCCGCGGCGAGCGACCCAAGCGTGAGGTCGTCAACAATCATACCCAAGCGGTTTACGCTTGTCACGATATTTTGAGTCGCTGTGATAGGCGAAGTCACAATATGTATGGTAGCTCCGAGCCGCATCCCCAACATACCGAGCGGATCACCAATTCCATCCTGCTCGTCCACGATGAATTCCTGTGGCAAAACCTCGACGATTCCACGGTCCGAAGGCAGGCTCACGGCACTTGCCTGCTCAATGACGCGCTGAATGTCGGGGGCGGTGATTTCACGGTTCCGATGCGAAATCGCGACCACGCCCTGCCCGTTGTAACTCTTGACGTGCAGGCCTGAAAGACCGGCATGAACCGTGTCGATTTCAACCCCCGCCATCTGCTCGGCGTCGGCAATGGCATGACGAATGCTTTCCTCGGCGGCCTCGATATTCACGACGACCCCCTTGCGGACACCGCGTGACGATACCTCGCCGTAGCCGGCCACCGCCCACCGGTCACGATCGGGCACGGGCAATGCAATCAGCGCGCGAACCCGCGTCGATCCGATGTCGAGACTGGCTATGTAGGACTGCGCTTTCGGCATTGGTCATCTCCTTCCCGCCCGGCTCGGCACCGACGACGGACGCGACGTGGCATTTCCCCTGGCGGCCTGGGGTGTCCCCTGCGGAGCGGATTGAGGACGAACCGCCGGTCGGGTTTCCGAAGCCGCCACCTCCCCATCGAACCGCAACGTAATCTGGGCCGGGTTGACCGCGCTCACGAACACCAGCCGCGAGGCCTTTTCAATCAGCCGCTGATCGGTGATCTGGAGACGGCTCAGCGCGGCAGAATTGTTCGTCTGCAACGCCCCCACGACATCCATCGCCTGTACCAGCCGCGCCCGGTAATCTTCACCCCCAAGTTCGATAACAATCTGAGGTTTGGTCAACTGAACCCGAACATCATTCGGATCCGACAAATCAACCGACTCCAACTGCCCGGCAAACTTCGGCTCCGCGCTGTCCAGCACCCACATCAAATTCCGGTAAATCTTGATACGCTGGCGGTTTTCCTCACGCCCGGCCTCGGTCTGATCCGAGGCAAACCCGGTGGCGATGACCGGTGGAAGCCCATCGGTTGACTTGTCGTAATTGCCAAGCACCACGCCGTCTTCGTCCAGCCAGGCCATTTCGGAACGACCTTCGATACGGGCCAATACCGCCTGCTTCCGTTCCTCGACCATCACCCGAATCGTGTCGGGTAACACACGCGTCACCGTGGCGCGCCGAATGCGGGTCACCGTTTCGAGGTTTTTCCGGACGTCCGAAAGCGACATCGTCAACACCGTTCCCTGCGTGTTTTGACGCACCGTGCGCTCAACCTCGGCAGGCGTCAGCTTTTCGCAACCGGAAACCTCGACCGTGCCGAGGGCAAATGCGCTCGAACGCGCGAAAGCGATTCCACCGAAAATCAGGACCACCGCCATGCCGGTCCAGGCCAGCAACTTCCCATGCTCCCGCATCAACGTCGCGATGCGGTTCACCTGCCCGCCACCGCGCACCACCGCCAGGTCACGCGTCTGCGCGCGCCGCGACGGCAACGCCCCCTTCGTCACTTTTTCCCGAACCGCTCCCATCGCGTCACCCCCTTTCGGAGAACGATGAAGGAGGAACGATGAAGTAAAACCCATTTCGAAAACACATCCGGAGACAACCATCAACCGGCCCCAAACTTCATCGTTCATCATTCATCGTTCATCGTTTGCCTTCTCACTCCCAAACCTCGACTTCCAGTTCCAATTCGATTCCGCGATCTTCGGCGACCCGTTTCCGGATCGTGTCAATCAGCGAAAAAATGTCACTTGCCTGCGCGCTGCCGTCCGTCACGATGAAGTTCGCATGCAGCGGCGAAATCGTCGCTCCGCCGTGCGTCATGCCCTTCATTCCCAGTTCGTCAATGATCCGTCCCGTCGTTATCCCGCCGCCCGGATTCTTGAAAATGCACCCCGCGCTGTTGTCGCGCACGGGCTGCGTCGCCGAGCGATGCTTCCGGTACTCCTGAATCTCCGCCTTGATCTCCGCAGGTTCGCGCGGCGTGAGCCGCAGCGTGATGCCCAAAACGAGATCCTGTGACGTAAACGGCGAGTGCCGGTATGAAAAATCAATCTCCTCGCGCGCCAGCGTGACCACCTTGCCGTCCCGCGCCACGTCAACCGTTTCAATCGCGTCGGCGATTTCATAGCCGTGCGATCCCGCGTTCATCTTCACCGCGCCGCCAACGCTCCCCGGAATCGGAGACAATCCCTCGATGCCCGAAAGCCCCCGGTCGGCGCAGGCGTTCACGAGCCGGGGCAGACTGTAGCCCGCGTGAACGTGAACCCGCGTTCCATCAAAGACCAGCAAATCGTCGAGCAACCGCAGACTCACCGCCACGCGCTCGATCTCACCATCCTTCACCAGAAGGTTCGTGCCGTACCCGAGCGGACTCCACGGAATCCCCGCCTCATCGAGGGCATGCACCAGTTTTGCCGCCTTCTCGCGCGTATCGGGATACGCGATACAGGCAATCACGCCGCCCGTCTTGAGCGAGGTGAAGTGCCGCATCGGCTGATTGCGCCGAGCTTCGACTTCCAGGTCGGCACAGATTTTCCCGATGACATCCTGCATACCGTTCCCAGTCTGGAGTCTGGAGTCTGGAGTCTGGAGTCACGACAATCGTGAATTCATCCCCATTTCCCAAAACCGAAAACCCCAACCCCTCCTACAAAAGCTCCAGCAGTTCCTCGCCTGCCTGCCAGACGTTTCCGGCCCCGAGCGTCAGCACCAGATCGCCCGGTTTGACCAGCCCCTTCAACGCGGGAGCCGACGCATCGAGGCTGCCCACATAATGAACCTCGTGATGGCCGAACCGCCGGATGCACTCCGACAGCGATTCCGCCGTCGCGCCTTCAATCGGGTCCTCGCCCGCCGCGTAAACGTCCGTCAGACACACGACGTCCGCTTCATAGAAAGCGCGGGCGAACTCCTCGAAAAGATGCTTGGTGCGCGTGTAACGATGCGGCTGAAAGAGCACCACCACACGCCGTCCGCCGGTCTTTGCCGCGGCCAGCACGGTCCGAATTTCCACGGGGTGATGCCCGTAATCATCGACGACCGTCACCTTACCTTTTTCCCCGCGAAATTGGAACCGCCGGTCGGCCCCTTTGAAGTCCGCGAGGGCGCTTGAAATCTTCTCGAACGGCACTTCCAGGTCCAAGCCGACCGCAATCGCCGCCAGTGCGTTCAAAACGCTGTGATTCCCCGGTACGCTCAACGTCACTTCACCAAGATCAGTCCCGCGCTGCCGAACCGTGAACCGCGATCCGAATTCGCTCGTCAGCGTCACGTTTCGCGCCGTCAAATCCGCCTGCGTCGCCAGTCCGTAGGTAATGGTCCGCCGCTGAATTTTCGGAATGATCGACTGTACATGCGTATCGTCGAGGCAAATCACGACACTTCCATAAAACGGCACGCGATTGACGAAATTCACGAAGTGCGCGCAGATGTCGTCAATGTCGCGGTAGTAATCGAGATGCTCCCGGTCGATGTTCGTCACCACCGCGATCGTCGGCGACAGTTTCAAAAACGACCCGTCGCTTTCATCCGCTTCCACCACCATAAATTCATCGTGGCCGAGCCGCGCGTTGCTGCCCAGCGTTCCCAGCTTGCCGCCGATGACGACCGTCGGATCGAAATCCGCCTTCTGAAGCACATGCGCGATCATCGAGGTCGTCGAGGTCTTGCCGTGCATGCCCGCGACCGCGATGCCGTACTTCAACCGCATCAGCTCGGCCAGCATTTCCGCGCGCGGAATCACCGGGATCAACTTCTGCTTCGCCGCCACCACTTCCGGATTCGTCGGCTTCACCGCCGATGAAATCACCACTACATCCGCGCCTTCGATGTTCTGGGCCGCGTGCCCTTCGTGAATCACCCCGCCCAGAATCCGCAGATGCTCGGTGATGCCCGTCAGTTTCAAATCCGATCCCGACACCTTGTAACCAAGATTCAGCAGGACCTCGGCGATACCGCTCATGCCGATGCCGCCGATGCCTACGAAATGGATGTGTCGAATGCGTTTGAACATAGTTGCCAGCAGTTAGTAGTCAGTGGTCAGTAGTTAGCAGTTAGTAAAACTTCCTTGCGTCTTTGCGTCTTTGCGTCTTTGCGCTTCAAAACAAGCGATTCAACCCTGAACAATCATCTCGGCGATGGATTCGCGGCGAATCAGCTTCATCGCCAGATCGACCGTTTTCTCCGCCGACTTCGGCACCGCCAGCGCGCGACTCGCCTGCTCCATCCGCGCGATTTCGCTTCCATCGGCCAGCAAACCCCGAATCTCGTTCGCCAGCCGCTCGCCGTTCAGTTCCGCCTGCACGATCATCTTGCCCGCGCCCGCCGCGACGAACGCCTCGGCGTTCTTGCGCTGGTGATCGTCCGCCGCCTGCGGGAACGGAATGAACACCGCCGCCTTCCCTGAAGCCGCGACTTCCGCCGCCGTCGCCGCGCCCGCGCGACACACGAGGATGTCGGCGTTCGCGAAGGCATCGGCCATATCCGTGATGAAGGGCCGCACGTCGGCATTTATTCCCGCGCTGTCGTAGGCCGCCTTCACCGTTTCAAAATCCTTCTCTCCCGTCTGATGGAGAATCCGTACGCCGTTGGTCGCCGCGAACGACTTCGCCGCCTCCATCATCGCCTGATTGATCGCCCGCGCCCCCTGACTTCCACCAAAAACCAGTACCCGCTCGCGACTCGGCGCGGGTTTCGAAACCAGCGTTTCAAACTCGGCCCGCACGGGCGTTCCGGTCAGCACCGCCTTCCCCGGAAACCAGCGCGCCGTCTCGCGATAGGTAATCGCCGCCGCCTTCACGAACCGCGCCAGCCAGCGATTGGTCAGCCCCGGCATCGCGTTGAGTTCGACCACCAGCGTCGGAATTCCCTTCAACGCCGCGAGCAGCGTCACCACCCCCGAGGCATATCCGCCGACGCCGATGACCACGTCCGGCTTGAACTGCCCGAGCATTTTCAAACCCGCCAGAAACCCCAGCGGAAGCGTCACCAGCGATTTCAACTTCCGGCCGGCTGAAACATTGTTCAACGCGCCCGCCGGAATGAACGTGAGCGGGAACCCCGCCGCCGGCACCAGTTTCTTTTCAAGTCCGCGCTCCGTGCCGACGAATCGCACTTCCGTCGCCGCGTCGCGCCGCTGAAATTCGCGCGCGATGGCGATGCCCGGAAAGATGTGTCCGCCGGTCCCGCCGGCCGCGATAATCACCCGCATCAAAAACCTCAGCCCTTGCTCCGCGCCTGCTGCGAAACGCTCAACAACACGCCGACCGCCAGCAGACTCAGCATCAGCGACGTTCCGCCGTAACTGATGAACGGCAACGGGATGCCCTTCGCCGGTACGAGACTCAGCACCACGCTGATGTTGAACAGCGCCTGCGTCGCGAACATCACCGTCAACCCGACCGCCAGCAGCTTGCCGAACGAATCCGGCGCGAAATGCGCGGTTCGCAGCCCGCGCCACGCAAACACCGCGAACAGCACCACCACCGTGAGCGCGCCGACCAGCCCCAACTCCTCCGCAATCACCGAGAAGATGAAGTCGGTGTGCGCTTCCGGCAGGTAAAACAGTTTCTGCTTGCCCTGCGACAACCCCGCGCCCGACACGCCGCCGCTCCCGACCGCGATGAGCGACTGCACGACCTGAAAACCTTCCTTCTGGGCGTATTTCCACGGGTCGAGAAATGCCTTAATGCGGTCCATCCGGTAGGCTTTGTGCCAGATTTCAAAGACGATAATCGGCATCGCCGCCAACCCGAGCATCGCCGGGTAGCGCAACGGCACGCCCGCCGCCGCGAACACCCCGAGCGCGACCATGCCCATCACCAGCACCGTCCCGAGGTCGCGTCCGATCAGGACCAACCCGGCCAATCCGCCGAGGACCACCACGCAGGGCACGAACGTCCGCATCCAGTCGCGTCGTGAAAGTTCGTCCCGCCGACTTAAAAAGAACGCCAGAAACAGAATCAGCGCGAGTTTCGCGAGTTCCGACGGCTGAAACATGAATCCCGCCACGCGGATGAACCGGTGCGTGCCTCGTACCGACGGCAAAAACAGCACCGCAATCAGCAGCACGACCGCCACGCCGATGATGCTCCAGACCACGCGCGGGTTATCGAGCTTCATATAGCCGACCCACATCGCCGCGCAGAGCATCCCGACGCCGACGCATCCCGCGAATCCCTGCCGGAGCAGAAAGTAGAACTGGCTGTGGAAGTTCTCGCTCGCCATCATCGCCGAGGCGCTGTAGACCATGACCAGCCCGAACAGGACCAGCCCCGTGACGACGGCTATCAACCATCGGTCACCGAAACTGGCGAAATCCCTGGCAATCGGAACAGTTTTGGGTAGCGGCTTCGACTTCATCGTTAGTAGTTAGTGGTCAGCAGTTAGTAGTTAGTCCGGGTTATGGGTTATGGGTTTTAGGTGCTGGGTTTGGAATTCTTGTTCCCAGAACCCAAAACCCACACCCAAAACCAAACTTCATCCCTCATCCTTCATCCTTTTCAGCACTTCGTCCTTGAACACCGCCCCGCGGTGCTCGAAGTTGTCGAACATGTCGAAACTCGCGCAGGCCGGAGCCAGTAAAACCGTGTCGCCGGGGACCGCCCGGCGCGCGCCCTCGCGTACGGCGTCGGCCATCGTCGCGCAACGCGCGGTCGCGACCGTCGCGCTCAACCGTCCTTCAAAAGCGCCTTCAATCAGCGGCGTCGCCGCGCCGATGAGCAGCGCCGACTTCGCGCGCTCGTTGAGCAGCGGGACGAGCGGCGTGTAATCGCTGCCCTTGTCCTTGCCGCCTAAAATCACATGCAGTCCGCCGGGAAACGCTTCGATGGCCTTGATCGCGGCATCCACGTTGGTCGCCTTCGAATCGTTGAAAAACGACACCCCGCCGATTTCCGCCACAAATTCCAGCCGATGCTCGACGCTCTTGAACTTCCGCACCGTGTCGCAGGCCGAATCCGGCGCGACCCCGCAAGCGAGCGCGGCGCAGAGCGCGGCGAGGACGTTCTCGACGTTGTGCGCGCCCCGGAGGCCGATGTCCGACACCGGCATCAGCGTTTTCGCGCCGTCGCGCGTCCGGCAGACGATTTCGCCGTTCGCGACGAACATCCCTTCATCCAGCGAACGGGTTCTTGAAAAGAGCGTGACCCCGGCGTTGCGTTCGCCGAGCATTTCCAGCGCCAGCGGCGTTGACGGGTCGTCCGCGTTGAGAACCGCCAGAGTATCCACGCCGTGATTGCGAAACATTTGCAATTTGGCCGCGACGTAATTTTCAAACGTCCCGTGACGGTCGAGGTGGTCGGGCGTGATGTTGAGCAGTACCCCCACCTGCGGACGAAAATCGCGCGTCGTTTCAAGCTGAAAGCTGCTGCATTCGAGGACCGTCCAGCCGTCCTCGCGCGACGTTTCAACCAGACTCACCGCCGCCGTTCCGATGTTGCCGCCGACCTGCGTGGGCAATCCGCCCTCGCGCAGCATTTCGCCGACGAGCGTCGTGGTCGTCGTCTTGCCGTTCGATCCCGTGATGCCGACGACGCGGCCTTTCAAATATCTTGCGGCGAGTTCGAGTTCGCCGATGACCGAGACTCCCGCTTCCATCGCCCGTCGTACCGGTTCCGCCGTGAGCGGCACGCCCGGACTCACCACCAGTTCATCCGCCGTCGCAAAAGCATCAAGGTCGGGCGCGCCGAACATCGTCGCCACACCGACCGCCTTCATCCGCTCCGCTTCCTTCGCGAGCTGGGCGTCCGTCCGCTGATCCGCCAGCGTCACCCGCGCGCCGCGCGCCGCCAGAAATTCGGCGGCCGCCAGCCCGCTGCGGGCCGCGCCCAAGATCACGACGCTCTTTCCAGCCTTATCCATCTTTCCAATTCCGTTCAAAGAGACATCCACATCAAAACCGATTTCTTCTCAGTGATTGCCCTTCTACAAAGATTGGCAAAACTGGTCAGGAAATTGCTGATGTAAGGTTCCTGCCAACCCACAAAATCCTCATTTTCAAGACACTTGCGAACAATTCCAGCGACTTGTTCCTCTTTTACAAGAGCCATTTGAACAACCAGTTTGTCCGAAACCTTTACAACCCAGGGACCTTCTTCCGACCTTTGATAAAGCAATTCTTCCGTTTCCGTATTTTCGGAAAATTCCGCATTGCCAAGAATCAATTCCAATGCTGAAAGAGTGACCGTACTAACGCCCTTTGCATCCAACCCTCCAAATTTGGAGGATGGGTTTGGACAATCGCCGATTGCCTTTGCCTTACGAACGTCGGCAATCACAAAATCCGTAAGTACACCCACAGAACCTCCGTTTTAGGTCACCGCAACTTGAGGGTTGCAAGCGCCAGCAACGCAAAGAAGATCTGCACGATGAGAAACCGGAAGACGATCTTCGATTCCTTCCAGCCGACCAGTTCGAAGTGGTGATGCAGCGGCGACATCTTGAAGATGCGCTTGCCGATGCCGGTCACCGGGTCCTTCGTCATCTTGTAGTAGGTCACCTGCATCATCACCGACAGCGTTTCGACCACGAACACACCGCCGATAATCACCAGCAACAGTTCCTGCTTGATCACCACCGCGACACAGCCGAGGCTGCCGCCGATGGCGAGACTGCCCACGTCGCCCATGAACACTTCGGCGGGCGGTGCGTTGAACCACAGAAAACCGAGACTCGCGCCGGCCATCGCCGCGCAGAACAGGGTCACTTCAAGTACCTTCGGGTCGGAGTTCAATCCGATGTACTCGGCGGCCACCGCGTAGCCTGTCGCGAAAGTGATTCCCGCCAGCACCAGCGACACCACGAACGTCGTGCTGATCGCCAGCCCGTCCAGCCCGTCCGTCAGGTTCACCGCGTTCGAAAACCCGGTCATCCAGAACACGAGGATTCCGAGATACAGAATTCCGCCGATGTCCGGACGAAACAGCTTGAAGAACGGCACGCTGATTTCCGTCGGATAGCCGCCCGCCCAAATCAACAGGCCCCCCGCCGCCAGCCCGGTCACAATCTGCCCGAGCAGCTTCCACCGACCTTCCAGCCCGAGGTTGTGCTTCTTGGCGATCTTCAGATAGTCGTCGAGAAAGCCGACCAGCCCGTTTCCGAGAAACGCGATGATGACCACCCAGACGTAGAGGCTTCGCAAATCCGCCCAGAGCAGCGTCGCCAGCGTCACGGCCGTAATGATGAGGACGCCGCCCATGGTCGGCGTTCCCTTCTTGGCCTGATGCGACTTGAGACCTTCCTCACGGATTTCCTGCCCGTATTTCAGCCGATGCAGCCACTTGATCATCGGACGCCCAAGGAGCAGACAGATGATCAGCGAAGTCATCGCCGCGAGGGTGGCGCGAAACGTGGGCGCGCCAAACACCCGCAACGGGCCGATGCCCGAACCTTTATGGAGAATTTCAAAGAGCAGATAGTAGAGCACCGCGTTTTATGAGTCCGATCTTCGATTGAAGAATTTCCATTACGACCAACGATTGAAGTGTCCGACCCGCGAAAAAAAATCGAATCGAAAATCGAAAATCTTCAATCCTGAAGTTCAAACCGCTCCAGTACCGCCTCGACGGCCTTTTCCATGCGGACGCCCCGCGATCCCTTGACCACCACCACATCGCCGGGACGGATGTTTTCGACCAGCCAGCGCCCGGCGGCATCCGAATCTTCAATAAACACCGTCGCCGATTCGGCCATTCCGGCCTCGCGCGCGCCGCGCAGCAGATCCGCCGCCGCGCCCCGTACGCCACCCAAAAGGTCAATACCACAGGAAGCCGCGACGGCTCCAGACTCCGCGTGTAATTGCACCGAATGTTCGCCCAGTTCGAGCATTTCTCCGGCCAGAACGATCCGCCGACCGGCATCCGGCACCTGTGAAAGCAGTCTGACGACCTCGTTCAACGCCTGCGGATTCGAGTTGTAGGTGTCGTCCACCACGGTAAAACCGTCCTTGAACCGCAGGATCTCACCACGATGCTTCGCCGGTTTCGCCTGCCCGAGCTTCTCCACAATGGTCGCGGGCGTGACCCCGAAGTGCAGCCCGACCGCCGCCGCCGCGAGGGCGTTGTAAATGTAGTGCTCGCCCGCCAGCGGCAGTGTCACCCGCGCTTCGCCCTTGAGCGTCGCGAGCGTGAACTCCGTCCCGAACAGTCCGTGATTCACCACGTCCAGCGCGGCGACATGCGCCGCTTCATTTCTGCCGAAGTAGACCACCTGCGAACCGGCGTGCTCGCCGCGTCCCGCCAGCACGATTTCCGCCATGCCCGCCACGCGCGGGTCGTCCACGTTCAAAATCGCCAGTCCGCCGGGCCGCAGCCCGTGAACGATTTCCGCCTTCGCGTTGCGGACCCCGTCAATGCCGTCGGCGAAGTTCTCGATATGCACCGGGGCAACGTTCAGCACCGCCGCGACGTGGGGCGGCGCGATTTCGCAGAGCCGCGCAATTTCGCCCTTGGTGCTCATGCCCATTTCCAGCACGGCGTAGTCGAAGTTCTCCATCCGCTCGCCGTGCGACACCATCTTCAACACCGCAAGGGGCAGGCCGTACCCGTTGTTGAGATTCCCGACCGAGGCGTAAATCCGGCCAAGGCCGGAAAGCACGAGGGCCGTCAGGTCCTTGCCGGTCGTCTTGCCCATGCTGCCGGTGATGCCGACGATGGGCCGCCCCCACGTCGCGAGCAGGTCGTGGGCGACTTGCTGCATCGCGGCCAGCGTTTCCTCGACATAAAGACAGCGCGCCGACTGTTCGTGCGTCAGTCCGTCCACCGGACGATGCAGCACCACGGCGACCGCGCCCTTTTCAAACGCCTTCAACACGAAGTCGTGACCGTCGAAGACTTCGCCCTTGATGGCGAAAAACAGTTCGCCCGGCTGAACCGTGCGGGAATCAATCGAGTAGGCGACCGGTTCGGTGGCGCGCAATTCCGCGCTCAGTTCGGCGAGGTTGGTGACGCCCGCGAGTGCCGCGAGTTCTTCAATTCGCATGCGCGGCCCCCTTTCCGGGAAGCCGTTGCAGGACCGCCCGCGCTTCCTCGCGATCATCGAAATGAATCGTGCCGGTACTCAAAATCTGGTACGTCTCGTGACCTTTGCCCGCCAGCACCACGACATCGTTCGGTTGCGCCTGCCGGATGGCGAACTCGATGGCTTCGCGCCGGTCCACGATGCGGTGATACGGCACGCCCAGATCGCGCAACCCGACTTCCGCGTCGTCGAGAATCGCTTCCGGCGACTCGCTGCGCGGATTGTCGGAGGTCATCACCACCAGATCGCTTCCCTCGCCCGCCGCTTTCGCCATCAGCGGCCGCTTGGTGCGATCCTTATCTCCGCCGCAACCGAACAGCGTAATCACCCGCCCGCCGAGGTCGCGCGCGAGCGCCCGCGCCGACGCCGTCACGTTCACGACCGCATCGGGCGTGTGGGCGTAATCCACCGCCACCAGAAAACCGAGGTCGCCGGTTTCGACCAGTTCGAAGCGTCCCGGAACGACCGCCGCCGCCACGCCCGCCGCGATGTGTTCGGGTGCGATGCCGAGCGCGCGGGCCGTCGCCGTCGCCGCGAGAATGTTGTAGGCATGCGGCTGACCCACCAGCCGCGACTTCAGCGGCAGCGGGCCGTCCGGGGTATGAACCGTCAGTTCAAGTCCCGACGGGCGCGTCGCATAGGCATCGAGCCAGTAATCGAGCGGCCGTTCCGTGCTGTCCTTCAACCCGTAGCGGACGACCGGCACGCGATCCTTCACCGTCTGGTGAATCCGCTCGCCGTAGCTGTCGTCGAGATTCAGCACCGCCACGCCCGGCAACTCGCCGTTGCGTCCGTCGAACAGCCGCAACTTGGCATCGAAGTAGTTTTCCATCGTGCCGTGGTAGTCGAGGTGATCCTGCGTGAGATTCGAGAAAATCGCCGCCGCGAACCGGACGTCCGCCACGCGGTACACGTCGAGCGCGACCGACGAGGCTTCCATTGCCGCCGCCGGGCATCCGGCCAGCACCGCGCGCCGCATGAACGCCTGCACTTCCGAGGCTTCCGGCGTGGTCAGCCGCGCGACTTCCGAATCGTCGCCGATGCGGTATTCGACCGTGCTCAACATGGCCGAAATGCCGTGGGCGGCGCGGAAAATCGCGTCCAGCAGATAGACCGTCGTGGTTTTCCCGTTGGTGCCGGTGATGGCGGCGAGTTTGAGTTCGTGCGTCGGGTGGCCGTAGACAACGTTGGCTGCCCGCGCCATCGCGAAGCGGATGTTGTCCACCTGAACCCACGCCGCCGGGAAGTCGGGCGGGGCCGGACGCTCCGAAAGAACCGCCACGGCGCCGCGTTCGAGTGCTTGCGGGATGTAGTTGTGACCGTCGCTTTTCGCGCCCTGAATCGCCGCGAACATCAGTCCCGGCGCGGCCGCCTGCGCGTTGTGCGTGACCCCGCGCACCTCGACCGCGGGGCCGCTGAAGCGCCCGCCGATGGAAGCCGCGATGTCGCGAATGTCGGTCATGCCTGGCTCGTAAGAAAGAAGTCGAAAATCCAAAATCGCGCCTGGTCGTCTGAAGTCTGGAGTCGAGGGTCTGGAGTCCGTGAATCAAAAATTCCGACGTTCTCCATCTCTCGCATTCCGCTGATTGAATTCATTTCAGTCGGACTCCAGACTCTCGACTCCAGACTCCAGACTGTCTTCACTGGCTCATTTTCACCTGACACACCGTCCCGGGACCGACCGGCGTCCCCGGCGCGGGCGTCTGCGTCTTCACCACTCCGAACCCCGAAGCATCCAGCTTGAGACCGAGTTCGGCGCACTTCGCGAGCGCGCTGCGCAACCCCTGTCCCCGCAGATCGGGCATCCGCGAACCGTCCCCGATACTGACCACCGCCGTTACCGGCGTGGCCGAAACGGGTTTCGCCGCCGTGGCATTGGGCGTGACCGCCACGGTCATCGGTCCCGATTCCGCCAACTGGCGTTCCGCCGCCGCCGAAGCCTTTGACGGCCCGTCGAACGGGTCGGCTTCCTCGGGAATCGTGTTCCCGGCGACCTGCGCGTCCGGCGCATTGCCGGGCGCGTCGGGCGCGACACCCAGAATCGGCAGAACGGCTTCCACCACCTGCCGGAACACCGGCGCGGCGGCCTGTCCGCCGTGATGCCGTCCGAAAGGCGGCTCGTCCATCATCACCACCACCGCGATTTCGGGCGTCTTCACCGCCGGAGCGAATCCGGCAAACGTCGCGTAGTACTTCGACTCCGAATACCGCCCTGTCTTGCGGTCCACCTTCTTCGCCGTTCCGGTCTTGCCGGCCGTGGTGAATCCGGCCACCCGCGCTTCCTTGCCGGTCCCCTTCTCAACCACGCTCTGAAGCATGCGGCGCATTTCCTGCGCCGTCGGAATGCTGATGACCCGGCGCTTTTCACCCTGCACGTCGAGCAGTGTGTCTCCCGTCGAGGAAACGATGCGCCGCGCGATGCGGGGCTGGATGTACACCCCGTCGTTGGCCACCGCCGCCGTCGCCGCGCACAACTGGAGCGGCGTCACGTTCACGCTGTAGCCCATCGGCAACGCCCCGAGCAGCGCCTCGCTCCACTGACCGACCCCGCCCGCCGTTTCACCGGGCAGTCCGGAATTGGTGGAACGACCGAAACCGAAACGGTCCACATATTTCAAAAAGCGTTCGCGGCCCAACTGCTTGCCGATCTTGATTGCCGCCACGTTGCTCGAAACACCGAGCGCTTCTTCCGCCGTCATTGCGCCGTAACGCCCGCCGTCAAGGACCGTGTGGCCGTTGACCGTAATCGACCCGCCCTGGCAGTCGATTTTCTGCGTGCGTGAAATCAGCTTTTCCTCCAGTGCCGCCGAGTAGGTGATGATCTTGAACGCCGATCCCGGTTCGTAGTGATCCATCGCCCCGCGCGCCCGGAAACGTTCGAGCATTTCCTTTTCATCTTCATCCTTGACGGGTGCGTCCACATCGTCGCCACTTGAGGAGGCCATCGCCAGAATCTCACCCGTCGAAGGCTGAATCACGACCACCGTGCCGCCTTTTGCACCGGTCGATTTCACCGCCGCCGCCAGAATGCGCTCCACCTGATACTGGATGCGCATGTCCACGGTCAGAATCAGACTTTGACCGACTTCCGACGCCTGCTCGACCGTGTTGAACGGCGTCCGGCGCGCGTCCAGTTCGACCATCACCTTGCCCGACCGGCCGATGAGGTGCTTTTCAAAAGAACGTTCGACGCCCGCCTGTCCCTGCTCTTCCGAATTCACGAAACCGATGAGCTGCGCGCCGAGCAGGTTCTGCGGATACTGCCGCTTCATCTCGCTCACGAACTGCAACCAGTTCGGCTTGCGCTTCGGATCCTTTGCTTCGAGGTCCTTCATGAAAGCCTCGACCGCCTTCGCTTCCTCCGGTTCGATTTTCCGCTTGAGCGCCACGAACGACTTCGTCGACTTCAAACGCTTGAGCACCAAGTCTTTTTCCATGTTGAGCGCCTTGGCGAGCGGCTCGGCGTATTGCTCGGCGTTGTCGATCGTCTTCGGCGAAACGTAAACCGACTGCACCTCGATGCTCGACGCCAGTTCATTTCCGTTCCGGTCGAGAATCCGTCCGCGCCGCGGCGTCGTCTCGATGGTCCGCTGCTGCTGCTTCTCCGCGAACTCGCGCAGCGCGTCCGCCTGATAGACCTGCAACTGAACCAGTCGCGCACCGACGATGACGGCCCACACGCCGATGACACCGCCCACGAACCAGAGCCGCCAGTCAATCGCCGCCAGCCGTGCCTTGAACTTCGGCGCGGCTTTCGGGGTCATCTTGCGCGTCGCCTTGCCAGCCGTGTTCCGGACCGGCATCCCCACCCGCGTCACGGTGCGCGTCGTCATTTCCTCACCTCCGCGCCCACCGTCTGCTGAATGGTCGGCGAAGCCAGACCGTGCTTCCCGGCGATTTTTTCCATTGAAACCGGCGACAGCTTCCGCTGCTTTTCGGTTTCCAGCCGCCGTTTTTCAGCGTCGAGTTTCCGCAGCTCATCCTTGAGCTTTTCCGATTCGTATTGCAGCCGCATCGCTTCGACGTGCTGCCACGAAACGAACACGAAACCGAGCGCCAGCACTGCACCGGCCACCATCGTGACCAGCCAGCCCTTCAGCTTCGAACGATCCACCGGACGCCGGTAACTCCGATTCCGAACGGGTGTGGAATAGCGATGACGATACATGTCGAATCCGACCTTCCAACGCTCAACATTGCCCCCCTCGCTCGTTCGGGTCGTCCCCCGTCCGGCCCTTGTCAAAGAACCGAATGACAACCACTACCAACCGTCGCTCAATGCGTCCGCGCCGGGCGACGTAAAATGCAAACCACTTCATTCCCGGCGAACGCCGTTTCCGCGACCGTCACGCCGACAAACTCGTACCCCTGCGCGCCCGCTTCCGACAGTTCCTTCTGCATCGTGCCGGTCTTCTTCGTGGCGAGCAGCTTGTACTCCCACACATCGACCTTCGCCGACGGGTCACGCTCCAGAATGACCACCACTTCCTGTCCGCCGAAGGTGGTCTTGAACACCGTCTGGCCCTTGTATTCAAAGCCCTCGTTCCCGGCCTCGGTCAGTTCCTTCTGCATCGTGCCGGTCTTGTTCGTCGCCAGCAGCCGGTAGCGGAACGGATCGGCGGATTTCGCCTTGCCGTCCTTGTACATAATCACCACGGTTTCCGAACCGCCGAACGACGTCTGGCCGCCCATCACGCCGCCGAACCGAAAGCCCTTCGCGGCGGCTTCGTTCATTTCCTTCTGCATCGTCGAGGTCTTGTTGGTCGCCAGCAGTTGGTACTCGACCTTGTTGTCCTCGACCGCCGCCACCCGCGCGGCCTTCGCCGTCGTCGGCCCTGCGCCGACCGTCAATCCGACCGTCAAAAAAATTGCGGAAACCGCAAATTTCGTTAATCCGAATTTCATTTCTCGCCGTACTCCTCGCCGATTCCAGTTTTGATTCGTCCGGTTCACCCGACGCTTGAACCGATTTTTTCGCAGACCCGCAACTTGGCGCTGCGCGACCGCGGATTTGCCGCCTGCTCCGCCTCCGATGCGATGACCGGTTTGCGCGTCACGAGCCGGACGCGCGGCTCGGGCCGTTTGCCGAGCTGCCACTCCCACTTCGCGGTCGGAGAGTCCTCTTCCGGGGCCATACCGGCTTCGCGACGCATCGCGTGCTTGATGATCCGGTCTTCGAGCGAATGAAACGAAATGATCGCCAGTCGTCCGCCCGGCGCGAGCCGTTCGACGCAACCGGCGACAAAATCGTCAAGTTCGTCGAGTTCGCGGTTGACTGCGATGCGGATCGCCTGAAAGGTCCGGGTCGCCGGGTCGATGCGCTGCTTGCCGTGAACGGGAACGCACTTTCGGACGATTTCCGCGAGTTGCGCCGTGGTTTCAATCGGAGCGACCCGCCGGGCCTCGACGATGCGGCGGGCGATCTTGCGCGAGTAACGCTCCTCGCCGTACTCGAAAATCACATCGGCCAGTTCTCGCTCCGGAAGTCCGTTGACCAGCTTCGCGGCGGTCGTCGCCTGCGTGCGGTCCATGCGCATGTCGAGCGCGCCCGACCGCTGAAAGCTGAACCCGCGTTCGGCGTCGTCAAGCTGCCACGACGACACGCCCAGATCGGCGAGAATGCCCGCGACCGTCGGGATTTCGAGTTCATCGAGCACGTCCGGCAGTTCCCGGTAATCCCGATGAACGAACGTCACCCGCCCCTCGAACGGGGCCAGCCGCCGCGCGGCGAACCCGAGCGCATCGCGGTCACGGTCAATCGCCACCACCCGGACCGCGTCATTCGACCGCAACAGCGCCTCGGTGTGTCCGCCGAGGCCGGTCGTGCAGTCCACGAACCATCCCCCGCGTTCCGGCGCGAGCGCGGCGAGCGTCTCGTCCGGCAGCACCGACAGGTGCGTGGGGATGGCTGTTTCGGAAGAGTTTTCAAAGACCGCGGACATAAAGCGAACGATGAACGATGAATGATGAACGATGAACGAACGATTGATTGACGAAGCCGCGCCACCCGTTTCAGGCGACGAGGAAAACTTCATCGTTCATCGTTCCTCCTTCATCGTTCGATTAGATTCCCAGCCGGGCGAGCGCCGCCGCGTCGTCGTCGGTGAACGGATCGGCCATCAGCCGCGCCTCGAACCGGTCGAGGCTCCAGACTTCCAGATAGGTCAGCGCGCCGAGAATCGCCACGTCGCCGATCAGTTCGGCCCGGGCGCGCAACTGGTACGGCACAAGCACCCGGCCCTGCCCGTCGGCTTCCGACGTCTGCCCGAAATAGCTCGTCCGCTCCAGAAACTTCCGGCGCGTCGGATCGAGCGACGGCAACGCCAGCAACCGGTTTTCAATCGCGATCCACTCCTTCATCGGGTAGATCCGCGCACAGTCGCCGGTGAGACTCGTGATGAACACTTCCCGGCCAAATTCCTCTTCGAGCGTCCGCGCGAACCCGACGGGGATTTTCAGTCTCCCCTTTTCATCAATCCGGGCTGTGTGGTTGCCGCGAAACATAGGACCGCGCGCCTCGCTCGTTCGCATCCGGATAAAGTCGGCTTTTTTCGGCCTGTCGGATGCGGAAAAAGTTCCACAATATCCCACAATTTTCCCGATTTTTCCACCACGAGCGATGCTAAATGCCGATTCCGGCACTGTCAAGCGCGTAAACACGAAAAATCCAGCCCCGAATCAGAAGAATAAATGTTTTTTTGTCTTGAACTTAGAGCGACTTTCAAAGATTTCGGTTGAAGCTGGTTCCGCCAACCGGGGGAGCCGGTCGGTTAGGCCCGAAAAACCCTCGTTCACACCCGACTTTCCATAAAAATGCCAAAAAAGAAATCCGGGCGTTCTGAGGCGCCCGGAACGGAATTGAAACATCCTATTCTTTTGCAGTCATTTCCGGCTGAAATGCCTATCGCGCAGCGGCTCGGACGGGTGTGGCGGCGGCGGTCACGACCTTTCCGGGATGCGCCGGCGCGGCGATTTCCCACCCGAGCGGACGCCCTTCCATCTTCGCGACCCGGGTCGGTGCGCCGCCCGAAGCCCCCCGGACATTGACCAGAAACCGAAGCCGCCGCCGGGCCGGAATCGCGATCCGGAACTGCACCACCCGGCTTGATCCTGCCGTCAGCGTACCGCCCGCCACCGCCTGCCGCGCCCCGAGCAGGCCGCGCGTCGCGCATCCCGCGCCGTCCGCCGTGAGCAGCCGGAACGGAACGGGCGACGGCGTTCCGTTCGCCTCGCGCAGTTCGAGAACTTCAAACGCGAGGCTTGAAAGATCCGCCCCGCCGGTGTTGGTCAAGGTCGCGTCGAGGACGATTTCCTCGGCGTAGCCCGGCGCGCAGGCCGACGGCGCGAGTTGCGTGTTCGTCACCGCCAAACTCACATTGGCGTTTTGAACCGGCAGGTCGGTCGCGTTGGTCGCCACGAGCGCGAAATCCTGGTCGAGCGCGTCCGCGTTGCCGGGAACGCCGTCGCCCGCGATGTTCGACGCCGAAACCGTCACCGTCACGGGCGTTCCGGCGGGCAATCCGGCGGGAAGAAAGACGTTTTCGAGGTTGTTGCGGAAATCCGCCGCGCCGCCGGTCGTCGAAAACGCCCCGCTGAAGACGTTTCCGAAGTAGGTATTTCCGCCGACCGTCACCGTCAGGTCGAGGTCGTTGACGTAGGCGTTTCCGACCGTCGAACCCGGCGCGTCGGTCCACGCGAGTGTCACCCGCAGCGGTTTCGTCGTGTCGGCGACCGTCAGATTGAACGTCCGCGACTGCCCGCTTCCGGTAAAAACGTCATCCGCCACCTGATCGCGCACCGTCCGGGGCGTCGCGTCGAACGCCGTCCCCAGATTCATCGCGCCGAATCCCTGCGCGACCGACGGCAAGGTGTCATTGCCGCCGTTTCCGGTCAGATAGCGCGCGCTGTTCACCAGATACGCCTTCGTCAGCGCCGGACTCGCCGCCGCCGTGAGCGTCGGCCCCCGCGACGCGGCGAGATAACCCGGATTGTTCAAAAACTGCTGCTGGACAAGCGCCGCGCCGCCCGCGACCGCCGGACAGGCGAAACTCGTCCCGTTGGAAATCGTCGTCCACTGGGTCGTGTCGGGGAAAAACGGGTTGGTGATGCTCGTTCCGCACAGGCGCGGGAACGGCGACCCGAAACAGGTCCCCGCCGTACCGGTCGGCCCCGGCGTCGCCGACTGCGGCACGCCGCCGGTCACGCGCGTCGCGGGCGCGGCCACGTCGGGCTTGTTGCGTCCGTCGTTGCACGGGCCGCGACTCGACGAGCCGTAGACATCGTCCGCGTTGTCCGACACGCCGTCGCCGGTGCTGCACCCGTCGGTCGTGCCGAGCAGGCGGTAGTTTTCCGAACCGCCGACGGTAATCACGTTTTTTCCGGTCGCGGGCGGCCGCACCGTGCCGCTTCCACCCGAATTTCCGGCGGCGAAGGCAATCGTCATCTGCTGATTGCCCGCCGTGGCGGACTGGGCATCGCGGACAAACCCGTCGTACAACTGGGCCAATCCCGAATACACCCCGTTTCCGCTCGATTCCCAGCTATTCGAGCTGATTCGCGCGCCATCGCCGTACGCCTGGGACTGAATTCCCGCGAAATCACCGGTTCCGGTGTAGAATGGGTCGAAAATCACCGAAGAACCGATTTTCACGAACGGCGCGATGCCCATGCCGTACCGGAATCCCAGCCCGTCGGCGTGCATGCTCGATCCCGGCGGCGTGTTGACGACGTTTCCGCCGATGATGTGGCCGCAGAGATTGCCGTGCCCGTCGCAACCGCGTCCGGCGGACGTTCCCGGCGTTCCAAAAACCCGCGTGTAGGCCACCCGGCTCGTCCCGCCGAACCCGCCGCGCAGCAATCCGAAGTGAAAGGGCGAGGTCGTGCCGTTGTCGAATCCGCTGTCGGTCACGTCCACGGCCAGATTCGAGGCGTCAAACTGCGCCTGCGTGAAACCCCACGACGCGAGCAGCGCCGCGTAATCGGTCGGGACCGGCTGACCGCCGGAAACCAGTCCGGCGCAGATGACCGCCTGCCGCTCGTCGCACTGGGCCGGCTCGCCGAAGGGCGCGATGGAAACCACGTCGGGCAGCACCGCGAGCGCGGCCAGCGCGTCCGGCGTCGCGCGGAAGACGAGATTCACGAAATCGTCGTTCCCGAACTCGACGGTTTTCCCTTCCCCGTTCAATTTCTTCACGAATTCGCGCGAAACCGCGTTCGCCGCCGGGTCGCGGACGAGCTGCACCGCGAACCGGTCGGTTTTCGCCGTCGCCAGTTCGGGTTGAAGTTTGTCGGCGGGGTCGAAGGGCGCATTCCATTGAACGAAGGCGTTTTGCGCCGCGAAACCGCAGACTGCCTCGCGCTGGCCGCCTGAAACGTAGACCAGCAACGCATTGCTCGGGATGTAGTTCACCACCCGCGCGCCCGTCGCCCGCAGCGCCGCGTGCCATTCAGGACGAATCGGCCCGATAAATTGAACCAGATGCAGCCCCGGACCGCCGCCCGCGAGTGCTGTGCGCTTCGAGGCTTTTTCCGCCGCCGTGTCGATGGACCGGCGGTTTAAAAAGACGAAATCGAAATCGTCACGAACGGTCGCGCCGGGCAAGGTTTTAATCGAGTCGAGCGCGGCGTCCGGGACTTCCACAATCCGAAAACCGTCGTATTCGGCGACGGTTTTCCCTTCGACGCGCGCCGGAAGGGCTTTTGCGTCCCGCAACACAACCTTGTGGGTCGCGCGCGTGGACGCGCGGACGGCGGAACGCGCCGGGCGCGGGGGCGAAAAATTCAAACCGACCGCGCACAAACACAAGAACACGACGAACGGAACGACGAAACGCGGGATAAACCGACGCATGGGCGATGGCCTCCTTCGACGAAGCGATTCAAAGCTGAATAAAGGGCTGAATGTTCGGGGAAAACCATCCGCGAAGGTTGGTCAGGCGTCAATGGAAAACTTGCGCGGACGGGGCGGACGGGCCGGTTTCAGAACCTTCCGATTTGTGAAACTTTCGGGATTTTTCCATCGTACGCGCGCGATCCTATTAGTAGATAGGCTGGCTGCGCGTTTCTCGCGGAACATCCCCTCACCGCGTGCGCGGCTCGGGAGATTTCCCGCGACAGTTCCGAGCCGCGCACGCGGCGGGAATCAGTTTCGGGAAAACTTCGCGACGGTTTCGACGTGGAACGTCTGCGGAAACAGGTCGAGCGCGACGACGCTTTCCAGCCGGTAGCCCTTTTCGATGAAAAACTTCGCGTCCCGCGCGAGCGTCGTCGGGTCGCATGAAACGTAGGTCAATCGCTCCGGCTTCACTTCCGCCACCCCCGCCCGGACGGCGTTCGTCAGCCCCGCGCGGGGCGGGTCCACGAGCAGAAAATCCACTTTCCCGGCCAGTTTCAAACCCGCTTCATGCAGCCAGCGTTCGCAGGAACGACCAACGTACTTCACGTTTTCAACCCCGTTCGCCGCCAGATTTTCGAGCGCGAACTTTCCCGACGACGGGGCTTCCTCGACGGCATGAACCGTCCCGAACCGCCGCGCGAGCGGCAGCGTGAACAGCCCGACCCCGGCGTAGAGGTCAACCGCCACCCGTCCGCTCGCGAGATCGTCCGGAACCGCTTGCTTTACAAGGGCTTCCGCCAGAAAACGGTTCACCTGAAAAAAACACTTCGCGTCGTGGCGGTAGGTGAAATCGCCGATGCGCCGCGACACCGGGCCGACCGGCAGGCCGAAACGGTCGTCCGACGCCACCGCCGGGCCGTCGTCGCCGCAGGCCAGATCGAGCGTTTTCGCCTGAAACGGCCGGGCGTCGCGCTTCAACTTCTTCAACGCGGCATCGAGCGGCGGCGCAATCAGCGGGCAGGATTCCACTTCGCGCAGTTCATTCGAACCGGCGACGTAAAAACCGACCTTCGTCCGGTCGCCGTCCGGCGCGAACTTGAACTGCACCCGGTTGCGGTAGCCCCATTCATCGGCGGTCACAATCGGAATCGGCGTCTCCCACGCAATGCGCCCGACGCGCGTCAGCGCCTCCCGGACGAATTCCGCCTTCACCCGCGCCTGCTCGGCGTAGTCGAGATACTGCAACTGACACCCGCCGCAAACGCCGAAATGCGGACAGGGCGCGGCCCGCCGCGCCGGTGAAGGTTCAATCACTTCCACCAGCCGCGCCCGCGCGAAATTCGGCTTTTCCTCGACGATTTCGACCGTCACCCGCTCACCCGCCGCCACGCCCGGCACGAATACCGCCCGCCCGTTCGCGTCGCGCCCGATGCCGTCCCCGCCGTAGACGAGACGGTCAATCTGCAAAGGGATCAGGGAACAGGGGTCAGGGATCAGGGAAGAAAAGGTGTCGGGTGTCGGGTGTCGGGTTTCAGGTGAATCGCTCATTTTTCAAACTTCCAAAACTTCCGATGAACTTGAACTTCGTAAGGGAGAAACAAAGATTTCTACCCAAAACCCAATACCCAAAACCCAACCCCCACCCTGGTCCCTGATCCCCGACACCTGATCCCTTTCAGACGTCATACGGTCGTCCATACGGCGGCTGCCCCGGCTGGGAAGGCGGGTAGGGCGGCGGATACTGCATTTTCGGCTGTTCCCAGAGTTCGGGAATTTCCGGGAACGCCTGTCGGTAGGCCACGGCGTACGATGCGAGCGACACCGGCAGATAGAGATAGGCCCCGAAGCCACAGGTCAGTGCCGCAATCGGGACCATAATCACCATGTGCATGAAGAGCAGGCCGAGCAGGCCCGGCAGATTGGAGAAACTCGCCGCGACGCTGGTCTTGACGGCCTGCATTCCGCTCAGCTTCCGGTCCACAATCAGCGGATAAGCAAACATCAGCATCAGGTTTACGAACGCCAGAAGGAACGCGACGATAAAAATGAACAGATAAAACGGGCCGAGCAGCCCGAACAGTTCGCCGCCGTCGGGCGGTTGCCCCGGCCCGCGCCGCTGGGTCATCTGAATCAACTGAAAAAAGAAGAAGAAATAGGCGGGAAGAATCAGGATGATCGCCGGACCGATCAGCAACGCCGTCGGGACGAGGCTCGGGCCGAAGTGATCCACGCCCTTGAACAGATTCGCGAACTCGACTTGTTCTCCCCGCAACTTCCTGAGAAAGCAGTAGTTGAAGCCGCAATAGACCGGTCCGAGAAATAATCCGAGCGGAACCGCCCCGGCAATCAGCATCCCGATGAGCGTGATGCCGAAAAACAGCCAGTACTGATCCTTGACCAGCTTCCACCCTTCGGACATGGCGGCCATCGCCTGCACCGCGCCGCGATTGAAGGCGGTCGGGTTCGCGCCCGTCGCCTGTGCCGGATAGTTCATCATCGGAGGAATCGTTCCTTTCGTGAGTGGTCCGTCGTCAGAGTCACTTCCGGCTTTTGAAACCTCAAACCGGAAGCGAGGAGGCGCGGATGCGCCGTCAGGCAATAGCCCCGTCCGTGAGGGCGGGGTGAACGGCGGAAGATTCAAAAAAGCCGCAACGCGGCGACACAGGAAAAATGGACAATTGACAATGCACAATGGACAGTGAGCCGGAATTTCATCGCCAATTGTCCACTGTCAATTCTCCATTCACCTGTGTGTGCCGCGCCTTCGGCGCTCGGGCGCTCTTGGGCAACGCCCACCCCACCCTCACGGGTGGGGCTACCATCTTTCGGCGCATCCGCGCCTTTCAAGCCACGCTTCATTCTCCCAAACGATTTACGCGTGAAACGCCGGGCGTCTTCTCACCGCTTGCCCGTCACCATCTTCAAAACGACCTTTTCCGTCCCGCGCATGACGACCACTTCGATTTCCTGATCGGGTTTGAGTTCCTGCAAGACGTAGGTGTAGTCGTACACGTTCTTGATTTCGCGACCGTTGAGGCCGATCAGCACGTCGCCCGCCTTCATTCCGGCTTTCGCCGCCGGGCTGTTTTCGCGGACGCCGTCCAGCCGGACGCCCTGCACCTGCGCGTTGTAATCCGGAATCGTGCCGAGATAGACGCGGAAACCGCCGCTTGCGCGCGTCGCCGGGTCTTCGCTTTTTGCCTTTACATAGGCCGGTTTCGCCGCCTGATTCGCCACGTCGCCCGCAATGCGATAGACGAAATCGAGCACCCGATGCTCGCCGGGGAAGTTGATCTTGTCCACGTCGTCGGTCGGGCGGTGGTAGTCCGGGTGATTTCCGGTGAAGAAAAACAGCACCGGAATCTGCTTTTTATAGAACGACGAGTGGTCGCTCGGTCCGTAGCCGTCCTCGCCGAGCGTGAGCGCGAATTTCGCGTCGGCGTTGGCCCGTTCGATGATCGGACGCCAGTCGGGCGACGTGCCCACGCCCTGGACGGTGAGTTTGTCCTCGCGCAGTCGTCCGACCATGTCCATGTTGAGCATCGCGACGATGGTTCGCGGCTTTTGAGGCACATGCTCGACGTAGAACGCCGAACCGATCAGCCCTTTTTCCTCGGCGGAAAAGGCGATGAACAGCACGCTCCGCTTGGGACGAACCTTATTGGCGGTAAAGGCCCGCGCCAGTTCGATGACGCCCGCCGTGCCGGAAGCATTGTCGTCCGCGCCGTTGTGAATCTGGCCTTCCTTTTCGGCAAGCGAACCGGGGCCGCCGAGGCCGAGATGGTCGTAGTGCGCGCCGATCACCACGATTTCATTGCGGAGCGTCGGGTCCGAACCTTCCAGCAGACCGACCACGTTGCGGCCCGTCTGGTTTTCCTTCACCACGTCGCCTTCGAGCGAAATGGTCAGTCCGGAAACGGGAAAACTGTTCGGCTTGCCCGCCGCCGCGATGCCCTGTTCGAGTTCGGCCACGGTCTTGCCCGCGAACAGCGCGTTGGCCGTCTTGCGGCTGACCGCCAGACAGGGCAGCCCGGCGTCGCCCGCGGCATCGTCATAGCGCAGCCGCGCAATCTGGGAATCCTTGAAATTGTCGTCCTCGGCGATGACCACGAGCGCCTTCGCGCCTTTGGTCCGCGCGGTCAGCGCCTTGTACCGCAGCGTGAGGTACTTGCCGAATTTCGTATGCGGATTCGACCCGGCCGGGCTGTAGGGCAGTACGACCACAATCTTGTCCTTCACGTCGAGTCCGGCGTAGTCGTCATATTGCGCGTCGTCCGCCGCGCTGATGCCGAATCCGGCAAACACCATGTCGCCCGCGACCGGCGTCGGCGAAGTAAAACCAAGCGGACGAAAATCCTCGTCCACGCGCGCGGTCGTCGCGTGCCCGTCGCGCGTCCACGCAAAGCGGTTTTTCGCGCCGAGTTTCACTTTCGCGATAAAGGGAAATTCCTGAAACCAGCCGCGGTCGCCGAGCGGCTTCAGTCCCGCCTGCTTGAAGGCGTCGGCGATGTAGCGCGCCGCCTTTTCCGCGCCGGGCGTGCCGGGCAGACGGCCTTTCAGTTCATCGGAAGCCAGAAAGGTGATGTGCTTGCGGATGGCCTCGTCGGTAATGGCCGGCGCGGAAGGCGCGGCGGCGAGCCGACCTCCACCGAGCGTCGGCAGGACGAGCAGCCCCGCGCAGGACAGTAAAAGAAAAAGACGGGTCGGACGATTCGACGGCGACATCGGACACCTCTCCTGAATGAAAAATTCCCGGTCCGCTTCAATGCTGGAAAAAGTGTCGCCAACTAAAGCACTCACCGTCCCGCTTGGCAATCCGGGCGCAAGCGAAACCCTCGCTGACGCTCGGGGTTCCATACCCCTGGCCGAAGACGACGTTCATCCACCCGTATGGAATCCCGAGCGTCAGCGAGGGCACGGCAACGATTTTGCCTGTTGCCAAACGTTTCAAAGAAAACTTACATTCCCTTACACCTGATACCACCATCCCCGACCCGAAGTTTTCATTCAAAATCATGAAAAGGAACCTCATTCTTCTCGGTGCCTTTGTCGCCATTGCCATTGGATGGAAAGCCTGCGGGTCGGATCTCGGTCGCAGTTTGGACACCAGCGAACCACCCCGCCCCGCCGCAACGAAACCCCAAACCGACACCGTGTCGCAAAGATTCAAGTGCGACGGCAGAACCCGCTGTTCCCAGATGACGTCCTGCGAGGAGGCCGAGTTTTTTCTGAAAAACTGTCCCGGCGTCGAGATGGACGGCGACGGCGACGGTGTCCCCTGCGAAAAACAGTGGTGCCGATGAAGTTCTCCGGGAGTTGACATGCGCTACATCGTGGTCGATCTCGAAGCGACCTGCTGGAAGGAAAGCGTTGACCGAAACCGTTCGGAAACGATTGAAATCGGCGCCGTGTGCCTTGAATCGGGCGATGGCCCGGTCGTCTCCGAGTTCGCCGAGTTCATCAAACCCGTGGTCGAACCGACCCTGAGCGATTTCTGTACGCAACTCACCTCGATTACCCAGGCGGACGTGGACGAAGCCGATTACTTCTGGTCGGTTTTTCCGCGTTTTGTCGAGTGGATTGGCGACGAGCCGTACCGCCTGTGTTCGTGGGGCGGCTACGACCTGAACCAGTTTCGGCGCGACTGCGACCGGCACAAACTCGAACTTCCCTCGACCTTCGAACCGCACATCAATCTCAAGAAGGAATTCGCCCGCGTGATGAAGGTGAAACTCTGCGGCATGGCCGCGGCCCTCAAAATCTCGCGGATTCCGCTCGAAGGCACGCACCATCGCGGCATCGACGACGCGCGCAACATCGCGAAACTGGCGCGGCTGATCCTGCCGAAACTTGAGGCGGAAAACTGACGTACAACGCCCCGCAACCACGACAATCATCTCGATTCACGAACACACCCTTCGAGGAACCCGCCAGGTTCGACCCCAAACTCGTCGCCGGATGGGGCGACCGGTTTCGCGATCGACCTCATTTCGGAAAGGACGTTTATGGGCTGGAACTACCGTGTCATGCGGCATGTGGAAAAAAACTGGACGGGATATGACGACGAAGAATCATGGGTCGGCATTCACGAGGTTTATTACCGCAACGACGACGTGGACGACCTGACGGTCACGGCCGAAGAAACCGGCTACACCACCAACCCGATCCCCGCGCGGGCATTCGACGTCGAAGACCTGCGCGAGCGGCTTGAAAACATGCTCAAGGCGCTCGACAAGCCGGTTCTTGAATACCCCGAGGTTAAAAAACCCGACGAAATTCCGGCTGAGCCGGCGCAGCCGCCGCAAGAGGTAACCGTTCATCTGGAATGGAATCAGCACGGCTCTCCGGTGGTCGAACCGCCTTTCGGCGCATGCATCACGCTAAAAGTGAACTCGGCGTGGACCTATCCCGACGGAACCTCGGCCCCACCCGACGTATGGATTTCCGGCACGGCCGACGGGTTACGGACGCTGGCGCAACACATTCTGGGAATCGCCGAAACCCAATCGGACAACTACCATACCCATCTCGACAAAGCGGCAAATGAACCGTTCTTCAAAAGCCCCCAGGGATGGCAGCTCACCATTTCAAAACACCCCCACGGTTAACATCGACCTCAAACCGGGGCACTCGCTCAAACTTGAAGGAGTCATCGCCGGATGAAGATGTACATTCTGGTCAAGGAGTCGGTTCCGACCGGTTTCGCCATTCTCGGCGCGGCGCACGCCTCGCTCGCGGCCTACCTCAAGTTCCGCGACACGGAGGAAGTCTCGACATGGCTCGCCGGACCGTTCTACAAAGCCGTCTGCAAAGTGAATGACACTGAATTCGAGTCGGCGAAGGGGACGCCGGACCATGTCGTCATCACCGAATCGGCGCTCGACGGCCAGGAAATCGCGCTTGCCTTCAAACCGCGCGAGGAATGGCCCAAGGCGTTCAAATACTATCGGCTCTACAAGTAGAAAAAGCCGCAAGGAGCACCATCCATGTCCAACCAATCCCCGAGCTGGATCGGCATCATTCTCATTCTGCTGGTGACGGCGCTCGCCGGGGGGCTGGTCCTCGGGTTCATCGGCGACCGGATCGGCCTGTCATCCGGATCGACCACCACCGCCATCGGCGCGATGGTCGGCGTCATCGGCGCGATTCTGATTTCCCGAAAACTGTCCGCGAAATAGGGAGTGACCATTGAAAGTTCTTGAAACGGAACGACTTGTCCTGCGGCGCGTCACGTTCGACGACGCGCCGTTTTTACTTGAACTGCTCAATGATCCGTCGTTTCTGCGCTTCATCGGCGACAAGGGCGTACGGACGCTCGACGACGCCCGCGAGTACGCCCGGACCGGCCCGATGGCGAGCTATGAACGGTTCGGCTTCGGACTGCTGCTCGTCGAACTCAAGGAAACCGGCGCGCCCATCGGCATGTGCGGACTGCTCCAACGCGACACGCTTCCGCATCCGGACATCGGTTTCGCTTTCCTGCCCGCGTACCAGTCGAAAGGCTACGGCAAGGAATCGGCGGCGGCGGTGATGAAGTACGGCCATGATGTATTCGGAATGAAACGCATCCTCGCCATCACGTCGCTCGACAACGACGCCTCGATTGCGCTGCTCGAAAGAATCGGGTTGAAATTCGAGGGCATCACGCGGCTCACGCCCGACGCCGGGGAAATCCGGCTCTTCGCGTGGGAGGCGGAACATCCCGACCTCCCATAGCCTCGCCCGAGCGCTGCGGCTATGGGCTATGTTCTTGAAATCAAAAGGAAAAATCACAT
Organism: Blastocatellia bacterium NZW_1522; assembly: GCA_039793685.1. Lineage (GTDB taxonomy): Bacteria > Acidobacteriota > Blastocatellia > Chloracidobacteriales > Chloracidobacteriaceae > JAAFHI01. Next base: position 7,240 of record JBDRAL010000075.1, on the reverse strand, counting down.
TTCAGGGAATTCTTTATGAACATTTTAAAAACCACATTGTGCTGCGCGCTGGTTTTCGGATTCGGCGCGAGCGACGCATTCGCCCAGAAAACCCAAACCGCTTCCGCGAAAACGCCGAAAGCCCCGGCGGTTACGGGAATGACCTACCACAAGGCGCGCAAGATCATTCTCGCGCGGGGATGGAAGCCGTACCGGTCGATTCCCGAAAACGAAGTCGCCGCCAACACCGACATCAAGTCCGGCAACGGGGCGGAATTCTGGAAACGGGGCTACGTCGAGGTGGAAGCCTGTTCCGGGACCGGCGAGGCGCCCTGCGCGTTCGAGTTTCGCGACGCGAAGGGCAACCGTCTGCGTGTCATCACCAAGGGCGAGGAAAATCCGAAGCGGAAATCGTTCGCCATCGTCAGCGACGTCGAGGTCGTACCCGCCGGTCGGTAAAACTTTCTCAAACTTCATCGTGGGGGCGTTCATCCGGAATGCCCTCCACTTTCAACCCACTCACGACATCACCGGAGAATAAACGGCCATGAAGCTCCGATTCGGGTTAATCTGCCTTCTTCTCGCACCGGGAAGTTTCATTCTGGACTCCCCCGCCGTATCCGCTCAACAGGCCCAGACCACCCCTCCCAAACCGGCGAAACTGCCGGACGTCAAGGGAAAGTCCTACCACGAGGCCCGGAAAATTCTCCTCGCTCAAGGCTGGAAACCATTCCGGACCATCCACGGGAAAGACGCCGCAAATGATCCCCGCGCCCTTTCCGGGAATGGCCCGCTGTTCTGGTCCAAAGGCTATTTTGAGCTTGAGAATTGCAGCGGCACGGGACTGGCCTACTGCTCGTTTCTGTTTCGTGACGCGCAGGGACGCCGACTGCGCGTCATCACCACGGGCGAGGAAGTACCCGAAGCCCCGGATGGATTTGCCTCCGTCGTCCGCCTGAAACTGCTCGGGAAACGGAAATAACCGCCGTTCATCATCGCTTCCGACCGTTCATCCCAATTCGCGCCGAAACGGTCGTCGTCACGATTACAAACCCTTGCACGGGAAATCCCGATTTTTCTCCGCAAGGGAGTTGAAAACCATGACGAACGACCGTTTCTCCATTCTTCGCCACTTTCTGCTGATCGCCGTCGCTGTTTGCGCGGGTTTCGTGTTCACCGCGTCCGCCGCTGAAAAGAGCGCTGCGCCCGCGTCCTTCAAGGTTGAAGTGACCGGCAAGGGCCAGCCGATCATTCTCATTCCGGGCCTGATGTGCGACGCCTCGGTGTGGGAATCCGTCGTCGCGCACTACCGCGACCGCTACGAGTGCCACGCGCTGACGCTCGCCGGATTCGCCGGCCAGCCCGCCATCGCCGACATGCCGTTTCTCGAAAAGGTCCGGACCGACCTCGCCGCCTACATCCGCGAACGAAAAATGGTCAAACCGGTGATCGTCGGGCATAGTCTCGGCGGCTATCTCGCGCTTTCGCTCGCCGCGCATGACCCGGCGCTCATCGGAAAAATCGTCATCGTGGACAGCCTGCCCTTCCTCGGCGCGACCATGACGCCCGACGGCTCGGTCGAAACCGCGAAAAAGGTCGCTGCCGCGATGCGCGACCAGATGGTTTCGACCACGCCCGAAAACTGGCGGAAATTTCAACGCTCGTCGCCTTGGCTGCCGGGAATGGTCGGCGACCAGACGAAACTGCCGCTCATCGTGAAGTGGGCCGAGGATTCCGACCCGAAGACCGCCGGCAACGCGATGTACGAACTGATGACGACCGATCTGCGCGCCGACCTCAAACGCATCACCGCTCCGACGCTCGTCTTCGGCGCGTGGGCCGGACTCGGTCCGCAGGCAAGCAAGGAAAGCGTGACGAAGATTTTCCGCGAACAGTACGCCGCGCTGCCCGGCTTTCAGCTCCGGATGGCCGAAACCTCGCGGCACTTCATCATGTACGATGAGGAAAAGTGGATGCTCGCCGAGATGGATACGTTCCTGAAGGGATAGTCTGGAGTCTGAAGTCGAGAGTCTGGAGTCAAAACAGGGAGAAGGGATTTCTGATTTTGACTTGGTCCGGCCAGACGGTTTCGAAAGTCAATCCAACGCTCATCTTTGAACCTTCTGCTTTGACTCCAGACTCCAGACTCTCGACTCCAGACTTTCCCCGGAGGTTCTGATGCGCGCCGCCTACTGGAAATGCCAACTTGCCGGATGGACGCTCTACACCGTGTCGGGTGTCGGCATTTCGGCGGCGTTCGGGCAGAAGATGAGCGGTCAGATCGTTTTCGGGACCTTCATCGGCAACGCGCTCGGGTTGCTGGTTTCGCACGGCTGGCGGACGTGGATTCATCGCCGGGGCTGGAAGGAATTGGGGCTGGTCGCGTTGATTGTCCGGGTCATACCGGCCTGCATGATCCTTTCGGTGCTTTGGGAACTGATGGCCGGAACGCTGCTGTTCCTGATGTTCGGGAAAATCATTCCGCGTGAAATCCGCAACGGCGTCATCGTGGTGACGTGGTTCAACTGGAGCGCGGTGCTGTTCATCTGGTCGCTCATCTACTTCGGCACGCACTTTTTCGAGCGGTACAAACAGGCCGAAGTTTTGCGCTGGCGTACGGAAGCCGCCGCCAAGGACGCCGAACTCCGCGCGCTGAAGTCACAGCTCAACCCGCATTTTCTGTTCAACGCGCTCAACAGCATCCGCGCGCTGATCGTCGAGGACCCGGAGCGGGGGCAGGCGGCGGTGACGAAACTGGCCGAAATGCTGCGCTACGCCTTGCAGTCGAGCGCGACGGAGACGGTCACGCTCGGCGCGGAGATGCGCTTCGTCGAAGCCTACCTCGCGCTGGAACAGATCCGGTTCGAGGAACGGCTGAACGTACATCTGGAAATCGCACCCGAAACGCTCGACCGGTCCGTGCCGCCGATGATCGTCCAGACGCTCGTCGAAAACGCCGTCAAGCACGGCATCGCCCGCCGGCGGGACGGCGGAGACATTGAACTTTCCGCGCGGCTCGATGCCGGACGGTTGAACATTCGCGTCCGCAACGACGGCGGGATGGCGCAACCATCGCCGGAAACGTCGCAACAACTCGGCCTGCGGAACGTCGAGGAACGGCTGCGGCTGTTGTTCGGCCCGGATTCCTCGATACAACTTTTCGAGGACGGCCCCGATTCCGTCACCGCCGAACTCAGCCTGCCCGCGCGGGCCACCAACGGAGACCACCGCGACCATGCGCGCCCTGATCGTTGACGACGAACGCCTCGCCCGGAACGAACTGCGCCGGCTGCTCGCCGCCTTCCCCGAAATCATCGTCGAGGGCGAAGCGCGCCATGCCGACGAAGCCGACGAACTGACCCGCCGCCTGCGTCCCGACCTGCTCTTTCTCGATATTCAAATGCCGGGAACGAACGTGTTCGACTGGCTGGCCGGGCTGGACGACGTCCCGGCGGTGATTTTCACGACCGCCTACGACGACTTCGCCATCCGGGCATTCGAAGTCAACGCGCTCGACTATCTTTTGAAACCGATTGATCCGGCGCGACTCGGGGCGGCGGTCGCGAAAGCGCACGCCGCACGGACGCCGCGCCCGGAAGCGACCGCGCCGCTGGAGCAGGTGTTCGTCCGCGACGGCGAGCGGTGCTGGTTCGTCAAGGTCGCCGATATCCGCCTGCTCGAATCGGAAGGCAATTACACGCGGCTTTACTTCGATGATGAGCGCCCGCTCATCCTCCGCTCGCTCAACCAGATCGAACCCCGCCTCGACTCCGACCGCTTTTTCCGCGCCAGCCGCCGCCACATCGTCAACACCACCTGGATCACCGGCGTCGCGCCCTCGGTCGGCGGCGGCCTTCTTCTGACCTTGAAGGGCGGCCTTGAAGTGGAGGTTTCTCGCCGCCAGAGCCTCGCCTTCCGCGAACGGCACAGTTTGTAACCTGTCCGCAACAGCCTGATTCCAAAAGTTGTACGGACAAAATACCCGTCAGTTGACATTCTCCTTTCCGATTACGGATGACGAACGGTAGAAAAAGAAACCGATGACACAGCAAAACGTTTAAGACTGTCATCATTCGGGTTTCTTCATCTCCTCCCGGCGTCGCGCCCGTCAGGCGTGACCGACCCAATCCGTCACGTCATCGCGGAAAGGAAATTTTCCCTATGTCCTTCAATCGAGGAAAGTTCGGGCCTGAGGCCCTCGCCCGTTTCGGCGGCATCCTGCTGTTTTTCATCGCTTTTTCGTCACTCGCCACCGCCCAGAGCGGCCCGGTGGACCCAACGTTCGCACCGACCTTTTCCGTGGTCGGCGGTGTTCGTCAGACGGTCGTCCAGCCGGATGGAAAAATACTTGTTGTCGGTTCCTTCAGCGATTTCAACAACGGAATCGGCGTGGCTCAACTGATTCGTATCAATAGCGATGGCTCGTTGGACACAAGCTTTCAGGCTCTGCTTAATCGCCGAATCTGGTCGGTGGCACCTCTTCCGAACGGAAAAATCCTTTTCGCGAGCGACGAGTTTGATTTGGCTTTCCCGAAAGTCGGCAGATTGAATGCCGATGGGTCGCTCGATTCGACATTCACGGCGGACCAATCACGGATCGGCTTTGCCTATTCGCTTCTGGTTCAACCAGATGGAAAGATTCTCGTTGCCGGAACGCGCTCCTCCTACTCGTCGGATGAACGATCTCTCAACCGCTTAAACGCCGACGGCTCGCTGGATACCGGATTTAACCCGCCGCCGCCGGTCGCCTCCGCGTTCATCAATTCGATGACGCTGTCCGGGTCCAGAATCATCCTCAGTAATCTCAAATTTGACCAGAATCAGACGACTTCCCAAGTCATTGCCTTGAATCCGGACGGTTCGATGGACAGCACCTTCACACCAATTGATGTGTACGCAACCGTTACCGCCCAACCCGACGGGAAAATCCTCATCGGCGGTTCGTTTACCACCATCAATTCCGTATCGCGCAAAGGGATTGCCCGACTCAACGCCGACGGTTCCGTGGACCAGACGTTCAATCCGGGAATCGGGATCGACTTTGGGAGCATTAACGTCATTTTCATGCTCCCGGACGGGAAACTGCTCATCGGCGGACAATTCATCAACTACAACGGCACGGCACGGCGAAACATTGCCCGAATCAACAGTGACGGGTCCCTTGACGAAGGCTTCAATCCCACCGGTGGAACCAACAACTACATCGAATCGTTTTCACGCCTTTCTGATGGGCGGCTGATGGTTGGAGGCAGCTTTTCCACTTACGGCGGAGCATCCGTCACCGGCCTCGTCAGAACCACGGAAAACGGTAACCTCGATACCGGATTCTCCATCAATCTCCGTACACAAGGGCTGGTCACGAATCTCGCGGTTCAGCCTGACGACAAAATCATCGTTGCCGGATACTTCAACCGTTCGAACAATGTGAACCAGATCAACATTACCCGGCTCAACCCGGACGGCACCGCCGACCCATCCTTTTTTCAAAATGCCAGCGTCACCGGATATGTGGATGCCATCACAATTCAATCCGACGGGAAAATTCTGATTGCGGGCGGATTTGTGCTGGTCAACGACATCCCCCGACGTACCATCGCCCGGCTGAACGCTGACGGGACACTCGACACAACCTTTATACCCGCATCCGTTGACAACTTTGTCTCCGTCGTTGCGCCTCAGGCGGACGGCAAAATCGTCATCGGAGGGCAATTCAATACGGTGGGCGGACAGCCCCGGCCCAGTCTCGCGAGACTGAACGCTGACGGGACGCTTGATTCGAGCTTCGTGCCGGTGCTTGATCCAACCGACACATTCCAGAGTAACCAGATCGTCATTCAACCGAACGGAAAAATCCTGACGCTCAGAACCAATGGGTTGATCCGACTCAATGCTGACGGAACGGTGGACACAGGCTTCACCCAGGTGTTTGGCGCGTATCAGTCATTCGTAGTTCAATCCGACGGCCGGATCGTGACATTGGTCAATTTACTTGGCCAGCGGGTCATCCGCCTCAACCCGGACGGCTCCGAAGATACGTCATTCAACTCCCTGACGGTGCCAAGGGAAGCTTTCATTTGGCGGCTTGCCAACGCACCGGGCAACCGAATCCTGCTTCTGGCCTCATTCGTCACATACACTGGACCAAAGGCATTCTCTTTCATCCCGCGCGGATACATCAGCCGACTCAATTCGGATGGAACGAACGATCCGACCTTCGCCGAAAGACTTGGAATTCGGGGGCAAGGGAGAGAACTGGCCACTCAATCAGATGGAAGAATCCTGCTGGCTGGTCCCATTGAGTCCATCGGGAACTCAAACCCGACAAACAACACGCTCAATCGCATCAATGCTTCAATTTCCGACTCCTGCTCATTTGCGGTCACGCCGACCTCATTCAATTTCAGTCAGGCGGGAGGAGATGCAACACTGACGGTCACCGCAGCTTCGGATTGCGTCTGGACAAGCGCCAACGTTCCTGACTGGATCTTCCTGATCCCCACAATCAGCGCTGGAACGCAGACGATCCCATTCCGCGTGCGTCCAAACACCGGCGCGGCGCGAACGGCCACCTTCACCGTCGCGGGTCAGACCATTACCGTCACCCAGGCAGCCACCGGAAGTTTCACCCCCGGCGCCTACCGGCCGTCCAACGGCTTCGTCTACCAGCGAAACGCCAATACCACCGGATTCGCCGACAACGAGTTTTTCTACGGCTCGCCGAATGACATTCCCGTCGCCGGCGACTGGAACGGCGACGGCATCGACACCATCGGCGTCTTCCGCAACGGTCAGTTCTTCCTCCGCAATTCGAACGACACCGGGTTCGCCGACCTTCAGTTCGCCTTTGGCGCACCCGGCGACATCCCCATCGCCGGAGACTGGAACGGCGACGGGGTCGACACCGTCGGTATTGTCCGCGGCAATCAGGTTTTCCTGCGGAACTTCAACACCACCGGAGACGCCAACCTTCAGTTCACCTTTGGCGCGCCCGGAGATCTGTTCATCGTCGGCGACTGGGACGGCGACGGCATCGACACTATCGGCGCGTTCCGCCCCGCCAACGGCTTTGTCTTCCTGCGAAACAGCAATTCGACCGGCTTCGCCGACATCGAATTCTTCTACGGACTCGCCGGTGACCGTCCCATCGCGGGCGACTGGGACAACAACGGCGTCGATACCATCGGCGTCGTGCGCGGCAATCAGTGGTTTTTGAGAAATTCCAATTCCACCGGCTTCGCCGACATCGTCTTCACGTTCGGAA
>JBDRAL010000074.1:0-70706 GCA_039793685.1 Blastocatellia bacterium NZW_1522 | reverse complement strand
CAAAACCGGAGCCGCGCGGTTTTGGTTACTGACAACTGGCGGCTGGCGACTGTCCACTGATTCTTGACTCCAGACTCTCGACTCCAGACTCCAGACTTTCTTCAGCCGTACTGTTTCTTGCGCCGCGCGTGACGGCTGAGGTACTTTTCGTGTTCTCGTCACATCGTCACAACTTCAACCGCACCTTTGCCTGATTCAGAGGGGACAACTCGATGAGTTATTTCGACCTCCCGCCGATCATCGAGCGCATGCTCGCCGTGGATGACAAGATCAGCGACTTGAATTTTTCAGTCGGACGCCCGCCGCAGGTGGAACTCAACGGCAAGCTCGTACCGGTGGACATCAAGGGGCTGCGGACGCTCACGCCGTACCAGACCGAGATCATCGCCATGGCCCTGATGGCCGGGAACCCGGAAGCGGCGGAAAAGCTCGTCCAGACCGGCTCGGTGGACATTTCCTACAGTCTGCCCTCGCGCACCCGCTTCCGCGTGAACATCTTCTCGCAGCGCGGGACGATCTCCATCGTGATGCGCGTCATTCCGACCGAAGTGCCGACCATCGAGAGCCTCGGACTGCCGCCGCAACTCGGCGACATCTCGAACATGAAAAACGGCATCGTGCTGCTCACCGGCCCGACCGGCAGCGGCAAGTCCTCGACGCTCGCGGCGATTCTCAACAAGATCAACCACGAGAAGTACTACCACATCGTCACCATCGAGGACCCGATCGAGTTTCTCCACTCGCACAAGAACTGCACCATCAATCAACGGGAACTCGGCAGCGACACGCCGAGCTTCGCGCTCGCCCTGCGCGCCGCCCTGCGGCAGGCCCCGAAAGTGATTCTGGTGGGCGAAATGCGCGACCTCGAAACGACGGAAATCGCGCTCGAAGCCGCCGAAACGGGCCACTTGGTCTTCTCGACGCTGCACACGACGGACGCCTCCAAGACGGTTGACCGCATCATCGGTATCTTCCCGAAGAACGAAGAACACGTCATCCGCGTACGACTCGCGCAGGCGTTCCGCTACATCATCTCCCAGCGCCTGATTCCGCGCGCCGACGGCAAGGGCCGCATGGCGGCGGTCGAAATCCTCAAGGCGACCCCCCGAACCCGTGAGTACATTGAAAAAGGCGAAAGCGAAGGCAAATCGCTGCTCGACGCCATGGACGACGGGTCGCTCGACGGCATGCAGCACTTCGATCAGGTCATCGAACGCCTGATTCGCGAAGGCGTCATCACCCAGGAAGACGGCGTGGCCTTCGCCACCAACCAGAGCAACCTGATGCTCCGTCTGTCCGGACTTGGTACGTCGAGCGACTTCTCCGGCGGAGGCGGCGCGGAAATCAACCGCCAGCAGCGCGAACAGCAGGCCCTTCGCAATCCGACGCTCGGCGGCATGCGCCCGGTCGCGCCTCCCACACCGACCCGCGAAGTGCCGCGCCCGTCGATGCTGGATATGATTGAACGCTAAGCAGAAGGGATCAGGTGTCAGGGATCGGGGATCAGGAAACGCGAGTTCTTCAGCCGAATACCCTGAATCTGATCCCTGACACCTGGTCCCTGATCCCTTTCCCCGATGCAAGTCACCTGCCAACAGTGCCGCGCCAAGTTCACGCTTCAGGAAAAAAACCTTCCTGAAAAACCATTTCAGGTCAACTGTCCGAAGTGTCGGTTTTCGATGGAGGTCCAGCCTCCGAAGAAGGCTGACCCGACGATCAAGAGCGCACCGAAAGCCATGCAAGCGAATAACGAAGTTCTCGCCCAACTCGTCGCCCTGCTCTCCGGCGGGCAAGCCCGGAATGCTGACGGTTCAGCCTCGCCGGTGGCCAACTGGCAGCGGCGGCAGATGGTTCTCTGCCTCGCCGACCCGCAGCAGCTCGCCCAGATGCAGGAAATTCTCGATCAGGCCGCATTCTGCCCAACCGTCGCCGACGATGCCGCCAAGGCCATCGAACTGATGCGCGACACACGGGTGGACATCGTGCTACTCGACCCGCAGTTCGACGCCGCGAATCAGGGCGGCATCACCGTATTGCGCCACGTCAGTTCGCTGACGCCCAAGTACCGCCGCCGGACCTACCTCGTGCTGCTTTCGCCGCAGGTCAAGACGCTCGACACCTACATGGCCTTCCTCAACGGCGTCAATCTGACCATCAACTCGGCCGACATTCCCACCATCAACCAGATTCTCGAACGCAGCATCCGCGACTTCAACGAACTCTATCGCGGCTACAACACCGCCGCCGGACTCTCGCCGTTCTGAGCCAATCCGATGAAACGCCTTCTCGCCGCCGCGATGCTCGCCATGTTCCTCTGCCTGAGCGTCGCGGACGGCCAGACCGCGCCGCCGCAACCGACGACGACGGCGAAACTTTTGTGCGTGTACGAAGCGCGGTGCATCTGCTACGACTGTCTTCAGGAATACGTCAATCTTTTCATCAGCCTCTTGACGAAAGAGGAAGGAACCTTCGCCCTCTGCGTACGCTCCGACCGACCGCTCGCCCTCGCGCTCGCAAACGGGAATCTGTCGTTCAAGGGGTTTCCTGATCTGATTTCACAAGTCTACGGTTCGTCGAATCCGGTGATTTTTCTGCGCCGGAAGACGGGCGATCCGGCGGTCAGTCTTCCTGAAGCGCCGTCATTTCCGCGAACCGTCATCTTCAAGGAACCGCTTGATTCAGGGGAAACGACGGAAATCTGGTTCATCCCGAAAGGCGCGGCGATCCCGCCGCACACCGAATCCATCCCCGCCTGCCGCTTTCACTTCGAGGAAATTGATGAACTCCAACCGGTTTCAAAACGCTTGCGGATGCTGACCGACCGTCTGCGCGAACGCCCGGCGGCGTACGGCGTGGTCCGGCGTTACTTTGGGAATTTGAAAAAACCGTCCGTGAAACGACTTCAAAAACAGACGAACGCGGTGTTCGCCCGAGCCGGGATTTCCGCTGACCGGGCGCTGGTCGGCCCCTATTCGGTTGATTTTGTAAAAGCCCGGACCGTCGTCGCCATCGCGGAAGTCGTTCTTGAATAGTCGCCCCGTCAACAATCGTCAAAAACCGAGGTTTTTCCATGCGACGCCTGATTGCCCTGACGTTTGTGTGTCTGTGGATGGTGCTTCATCCTTCTGCCGGTGTGAGAGGGCAGGAAGAGCCGGCGCAACCGCCGGAGGCGAAACTTCTGCGGGTGTTTGACGACCGCTGCAAGGGGTATGAATGCGGTCAGGAGTATCTTTACTACCTGTTTCAGGAAAATCGGACGGATGTCGGAACATTCGTGGTGTGCATTCGTTCCGATCGACCGCTGGCGCTCGCCTTTGCGGATTCAAACCTGAATCTTCCGGCCATTCCGTCGATTGTCACGGATTTGTATTCGTCTTCAAATCCGGTGCTTTTTCTGCGCCGACCCGAACGACAAGAGCATCCGAAAGGGGCATCGTTCCCACGAGACTCTCCCGGCCACGAGCCACGCACCTCCGGGGAAGTCACCGAACTCTGGTTTGTACCCAAGGGCGCGGCACTCCCACCGCACACTGACGCCGTTCCTCCCTGCCGGTTTTCAAAAAAATATTTCAGCAAGGAACTTTCGTTTTCGCGCCGTCTCCGACTGATGGCGGTTGAACTCCGGAAACGCCCGGATTCATTCGGGATCGTTGAAAAATATTTCAATGAAAAGCGGTACTCGCTCGCACCCTTGAAAGCCCGCGTAAGGCGAACTCTAAAGGCGTACAGCATTCGGTCCGACCGAGTGCTGGTCGCTCCGAATCAGTCCGAAATCGGAGCGGAGTATATTGATGTCGCGGTCGCCGAAGTTCTTCCCGCATGTCCTGAAAAGAAGTGACCTGCCCTCACTGACGTTCGGGATTCCATACCCGTGGATACACGGACGCTCCCGGATGGTTGAAATTCCATGCCTGTGGCCGGATGGCGATGTTCCGCCACCGGTATGGGAATCCGACCGTCAGGGAGGATCATTTTTTGAGGCGTTTTTCCACGAGGCGGGGGAGGACGTCCGCGACGTAGGCGATGTCTTCCGCCGTGGTGTCGCGTCCGAGGCTGAGACGAAGGCTGCCCTTGACGTGTTCGCGGGAAAAGCCCATCGCGGTCAGGACCGCGCTCGGCTCGGTTGACCCCGACGAGCAGGCCGAGCCGGTCGAAACCGCGATGCCCTGCAAATCCAGCGCAATCACGAGGCTGTCGCCGTCGAGTGGTCCGAAATGAAGATTTGAAACGTGCGGCAGGCGCTGGTCGCGGAGGCCGTTCACCGTACAACCGGGGATGCGTTCGGCGAGTTGATCTTCCAGACGGTCGCGCAGTTCGCGCAGGCGGGGCATGACATCGGGTAGTTCGGCGCGGGCGAGCGCGGCGGCGCGTCCGAGGGCGACGATGCCGGAGACGTTTTCCGTACCGGCGCGGCGGTCGCGCTCCTGGTGTCCGCCGAGTTGCTGCGGCGCAAGCCGGACGTCCTTTCGTACATAAAGCGCGCCGATGCCCTTCGGTGCGTGGAGCTTGTGGCCGGAAATGGAAAGCAGATCGACACCGAGTTCATCCACTGAAACAGGAATCTTGCCGACTGCCTGGACGGCGTCGGTATGAAGAAAGATGGTTTGTCCACGCTCGCGGGCCGCGCGTACGCGTTGGCCGATTTCGGCAATCGGCTGGAGCGTGCCGACCTCGTTGTTGGCGAGCATGACGGTGACGAGTACCGTGTCGTCGGTCATCGTGTTTTCGAAATCTTCAATCCGGACGCGGCCGTCCTCGTACACCGGCAGGCGCGTGACGCGAAAACCCTCGGCTTCGAGGGCGGCGACCGGCGCGAGGACCGCCGGATGTTCAAATGAACTTGTAATGATGTGCGCCCCGGGCTTGGCGCAGGCGTCCATCACGCCCCGGATGGCGAGGTTGTTCGCTTCCGTCCCGCCGCTCAAAAACGTGATGGACGGCGGCGCGGCTCCGATGAGGTCGGCCACCTGCCGCCGGGCGTCCTCGACGGCGGCGCGCGCGCGCTGCCCGAACCCGTGAACCGACGAGGCATTGCCGAAATGCTCGGTCAGAAACGGCAGCATCGCGGCCACCACTTCCGGCGCGACGGGGGTGGTGGAGGAGTTGTCGAGATAAATACGTCGAATGGTCATCCGTAAAAAGGATGAAGGATGAAGGATGAAGGATGAAAAGACAAAATTCGGTTTTCGACGGCGCTTGCCAGTGGCTGGAGACTCCATCGAATCTCCGGTCGCTCTCACCGCCCCCCAAATTTCATCCTTCATCCTTCATCCTTCATCCTTCCGAAATCATCCGGCGTAGCGCCGCAGCACCGTGTACAACCGGCTGGCCTGAGCCGGGCGGGGGAGCGTGCCTTCGACGACTTCGGTATGGGCGACCTTGCGGCCGTAGATGGCCTTGTTGGCGTCGTCGTCAACGGTGAGGGTCGCGCCTTCGAGCGAAATTCCGGCGAACACGCCCTGCGACCGCGAGTAGGAAAGAATCTGCGCCTGAAACTTGCCGTCGGTGTTGGCCTTGGCGGTGCGTCCGACCGGGCCGGCGGCGACGGAAGCGTCCGCGCCGAGCTTGAACTTGCTTTCGGCGAGCTTCTCGATGCCCTTGCGGTTCATGACGAGCAGAACGATGTCGGTGCTCTGGCCGCCGATCTGGAAGCCGACGCTGCCGCCGCCGAGGGTGAGAAATCCGGGCGATCCCCATTTCCGGTCCGGCTGACGGACAACCATGATTCCCCGGCCGAACTCGCCGCCAAGGATGAACGCGCCCTTCTTGACGCCGGGAATGATGACGATGCCGGCGCAGTCTCGCAGCAGATCGCGCGGGATGCCCTTGTCGGGCGCGCCCATGATTTCCTGCAATACGTTGGCGGAAGCGTCGAGTCGATCCTGGACCTTCCGGTCGATTTTGTCCGCAGCCTGGGCTTCCGTCGTCAGCGGACCGGCGGCCGGAACGAGGGACAATCCGAGCGTTCCGGCCAGAAGTCCGGCAAGAATATGGTTTCGCATGGGAAATTCTCCTGAATGTGTGTGATTTGAGACAGTGAACTTTCCGATTCGCAAGTTCCATGCCGAGTTCGCCGATGTATTTCGGTCCGGCGTCTCGACGGAGATGAAAATTGTCATCCAGTGGGGCGCATCGTATAGTCCGAACGCCTCCTTCTCAAACCGAAGTCGGATTTCTTCAGGATTTTCAACGTTATGGTCACCACCCGTACGCAACGCAACTGGAAACAGACGGTCGCCCGTTTCTTCATGCTCGACCTGTTGAAGGGATTCGCGCTGACGTTCAAGTACACCGCCAAAGTTCTCACCGAAAAGCGTAACTACAGCGACCCGAATCGCGGGTCGTACACCGAGTTGTATCCCGAGGAGCGTCCGCGGGTGAGCGAGCGGTTTCGCGGCGCGCCGCGCCTGAACCTCGACCCGGCCAACGGCGACACGCTCTGCATCGCGTGCAACCTCTGCGCGCTGGCCTGCCCGGAAAACTGCATCAACGTCGGCGCGGCCAACCGCGAAGTGATGGAAGACGGCAAGAAGAAGAAAAAGAAAGTGCTCGCGACCTATGTCTACGACACGTCGCGCTGCATGTTCTGCGACCTGTGCGTCGAAGCCTGCCCGACCGACTGCATCGAACTCACGCAGGAATTCGAACTCGCCACCTACAGCCGGGCCGGGATGGTCTGGGACCGCGAAATGCTCGAAAAGGGCCGCGAGATCGTCCGCTACGGCAAGCACTGAGCGTTCCAACAGCGTTTTCAAAAAGGCGGACCCGGCGCGGTCCGCTTTTTTCATGCCCGTCGCCGGGAATGAACGTGGGCGGTGGCGGGATGTTCGTGGTTGAATACTGAGGTGTCGGGTATCGGGTGTCGGGTTTCAGGTAAAACCAGTTATGAGTGAAAAGCGGTTTCGTTCGGACGGAACGAGACAGTCTCGACCAGTTTCCGGTCAAGAAACTCATCACTCATAACTCATCACTCATAACTGGCTCCCGCCTGAAACCCGACACCCGATACCTTCTCCGGAGGAGTTTCCATGTCCAACCGAACCGAAGTCGCCACGCTGGGTGGCGGATGTTTCTGGTGTCTCGAAGCGGTTTATCTCGAAATGCGCGGCGTGCTGAAAGTGGAGTCGGGGTATGCCAACGGCGACGTGCCGAACCCGACCTACCGGCAGGTGTGCGGCGGCGACACGGGGTACGCCGAGGTGGTGCAAATCACGTTTGACCCGGATGAAGTTTCGTTCCGCGAACTGTTGCAGGTGTTTTTCGTCATTCACGATCCGACGACGCTCAACCGGCAGGGCGCGGACGCCGGTACGCAGTATCGTTCGGGCATTTACTACATGACGCCGGAGCAGAAGGCCGACGCCGAGGCGGTGATTCTCGCGCTGACGGCGCAGAAGGTCTACGACGACCCGATCGTGACGGAAGTCGAGCCGTTGCGGAATTACTACCGGGCCGAGGATTACCACCAGGATTACTTCGCGCGGAATCCCTACCAGCCCTACTGCATGGGCGTCGTCGCGCCGAAGGTGGTCAAGTTCCGGAAGTACTTTCTGGAAAAGACCAAGAAGAAAGCCTGAGAAGGAATTGAGAATTGAGAATGCAGAATTGAGAATTTTCAGACGCGGCGAATGTCGCGGTGAAATCTCAGGCCATTCTCAATTCTCAATTCTGCATTCTCAATTACCGCTGTTTCCCCCGCCATGCGCCGCTGGCTTGAACGCACCCGCACGCCGATTCCCGAAGATGAACTTCCCGCGTGGGATGAATTGAACCATTCGACGCGGGAGGACTTCGCGCGGGCGGGCATCACGCCGCGCGATTTTTCATGGTTCGGACGCCGTCGCGGCGACGCGCTCAACTTCCATTGCGCGCTCGGTTTCCATGGTCTGTGGGACATGGTCGTATTCAATGAGGCCAACGCGGAAATGGGTTTTAACGGGATGCAGTTTCGTCCGCGTCATGGAACGGACGCGCTCGTCGCGGCGCTTCGCGACAATCCCGGTTTTTCGGACCTGAACCGGACGTGGCGCGGACGCTACAATGGCCTGCTTCATCCGCAACGCCATAACTTTTCCGAAAACGGTCCGCACGTCGCCCCGCTGCATTTCAACTTCGACGACGGCGGCCGGATTGAAGTCCACTTCGATTACTGGAACGCCCACACCGCATCGCTTTTCCCGATTCTGGCGCACTCGTTCTGGGAATACCCGCTCAAGTTTCTGGTGGATTTTTCGAACGCCGAGGACATCCGCCGCGCGCTGCGTGAACGACACGGACGCGATCCGTGGGGGGTGGGAAGCAGTTAGCGGTTAGTAGTTAGTAGTTAGTAGTTAGCGGTTCGAAGTCACTTGCCACTAACTGCTGACTACTAACTACTAACTGCTCGCGCCTTGGCGCGCGTCAGATTCGTTTGAACCCGCGCTCGATGTCGTGCATGTCGAAGCGCAGAATGACGGGGCGTCCGTGGGGACAGTTGGTCGGATTCTCGCATTCGAGCAGCGCGTCAATGAGCCATTCCATCTTTTCCGGCGTGAGATTCATATTGATCTTGATGGCCGCGCGGCAGGCGAGGCTCGCGGCCATTTCGCGCAGAAAATACTCGCGAGAGAGATTGCGGCGCTCGCCTTCGAGGGTGTCGAGCAGGTCGGTGAACAGCGCCCGCGCTTCCTTCGGATCGAGATCGGCGGGTACGGCGCGAATCGCCACCGTGCGTCCGGAAAGCTGCGCGCAGTCGAAGCCCGCCGCTTCGAGATCGGGCAGCACCTGTTCGAAAATCACGGCCTGCGCGGGCGTCAGGTCAATCGTTTCGGGGACGAGCAATCCCTGCGACGCGACCTCGCGCGCGAGCAGCGCCCGAACCCTTTGTTCAAAGAGAATCCGTTCGTGCGCGACGTGCTGGTCGATGAGGATGAGGCCGCGCGCGTCGGTCGCCACGACGTAGCTGTCGTGCATCTGCCCCAGTACGCGAATGTCGCGCCGAACCATCTCCGCTTCACCCACGGCGAACGAATGCGCCTTGCGATGCGACCCCGCGCACAGGCTGCGCGGACGCTCGCGCAGAATCGCCGACAGTCGTTCGCGTTGAAAAACGACTTTGCTCGAAGGCGGCTCGGGAGGGATTATTGAGGGCCTGTTTTCGAGTTCTTCACGAATGAAAAACTGCGCGGGCTGGGTCGGACGCGGTTCTTCATGACGCGCCTGGGCCGGTTCGTGTTGTTCTTCGTTTTTTGCGTCATGAACAAACGCCGACTTGAAGTTTCGGTTGAGCGGCGCGAGGTTTGAAGGACGCGAGACAGGCGCGACTTCGGCTGGTCCGGACGTCTCGAACTTCTCGAACGTCGGCGTCGGCTCGATGAACTCGGTCGCTTCCGGCATCGGCGGTTCGGGCGGAAGTTCGCCGAGATTCGGAAACGGCGCGAAGGGTTTCCGTTCACCCAACACTTCGCGAATTCCGCTGCTTACGACATCGAGGACGATCTGCGGCGACCGAAACCGCACCTCGGTTTTCTGCGGATGAACGTTGACGTCCACTTCCTCCGGATCGACCTCCACGAACAGCATCACGGCTGGGAAAAAGCCCGGCGGCATGAGGTTTTTGTAGGCATTCGTCACGGCGCGGCTCAACAGCTTGTCCTTCACGAACCGCCCGTTGACGAAAAGGTAGTGCCCGTCGCGCGACGCCCGCTGGATGTGTGGATGCGAGACGAAACCGTGTCCCGACACGCCCGCCCGTGAAAATCCGACTTCGGTCATCTCGTGCAGCAGGCGGTCGCTAAACAACTGGTAGGCGCGGTCGCGCGGCGTGGCCGTCGGCGTGACGTTGAGCGTTTCCCGGCCGTTGTTGCGGAGGATGAAACTGCGTTCGTGATTGGCCAGCGCGTAGTGCGTCACGAGATTGGTGACGTGAAAACTTTCGGTCGTGTCGGACTTGAGGAATTTGCGTCGCGCGGGAACGTTGAAGAACAGGTCGCGCAGGGTGAGTTCGGTCCCGCCAGGGAACGCGGCGTCGCGGACTTTCTGAATTTTGCCGCCGTGAATTTCGAGTTCCGTGCCGGTCACTTCGTCGTGGCGCTTGGTGAGCAGGGTAATCCGCGACACCGACGCGATGGACGCCAGCGCCTCGCCGCGAAATCCGAACGTCGTGATGGACTGCAAATCCTGAACACTGCTGATCTTGCTCGTGGCGTGGCGTTCAAAAGCGAGCATGGCGTCGTCGCGCGACATGCCTTCGCCGTCGTCGCGAATTCGAAGGAGCGAGCGTCCGCCGCCCTCGATTTCAACTTCGACGGCGGTCGCGCCCGCGTCGAGCGCGTTTTCGAGCAGTTCCTTGGCGACCGACGCGGGCCGCTCCACGACTTCGCCGGCGGCGATCTGGTTGGCGACCACGTCCGGCAGGAGACGAATCTTCGACATTGAACGGGTTCCTTGAAACGCTCCGTTCGCGGGAGCGGAATTCGGGTTCGGTCACGAACTCCGCACATTGCCACAGCCCGGCGAAAAACGTAACGTGACCTTATGGAAACGCATTCTCACGAACCATCCCAGGTTTCCGCCAGGGTACGAAGTGTTTTGTTCTGGCTGCTCATCGCCAACCTCGTTGTTGTGGTCGCCAAGGCGATTGTCGGTTGGCTGGCCGGTTCGCTGAGCGTCCTGAGCGACGCCGCGCATTCGCTGACCGACGCGGCCAACAACGTGGTCGGTATCTGGCTGATTCGATTCGCCGCGAAACCGCCCGATCCGCGCCACCCGTACGGTCACGGGAAAGTCGAACAGCTCGGCGCGTTCGGCATCACCGCGATGATGCTGTTGACCGCGTACGAAATCGGCCGCGAGTCGGTCATTCGGCTCTGGCACGGCGAAACCTCGAAAGTTGACGTCTCGGCGCTCACCCTCGCCGTGATGGTCGGGACGTTTCTGATCAACATCGCGGTCGTGCTGTACGAACGCCACAAGGGAAAACAGCTCAACAGCGTGTTTCTCATCGCCGACGCGCAGCACACGCTGAGCGACGTATTCGTCACGCTCGGCGTGCTGGCCGGTCTTGTTGTCGTCAAGCTCGGCTATGCGTGGATGGATGCCGCCGTCGCCGTCGCGGTGGTTGGGGCCATCGTCTGGGGTGCGTTCGGGGTAGTCAGGCACGCCGTCGTCGAACTGATGGACACGGCCTCGGTCGAGGTGGATCGACTTATCGCCGCCGTCCGTGAATTTCCCGATGTGGAGGAAGTGAAGGAGATGCGGACGCGCGGTCAGGGGGCCTATGGCTTCGTTGAAATGACCATCACCGTCTGCCACAACGACCTCGGACGGGCGCACGCGACGAGCGAACGCATCGAGGACCGCATCCGCGCGGCCTTCAACCTTCAAAACATCACGATCCACCTCGAACCCTGCGCGGACCTCGCGAAGTCATCCCTCAACGTCGAATAACTCGCTTCATCTCCAAGTTTCGGCACTGCGTTTGCATGTACAGGAATCATTCGGATTGAACTGGGCGCGGCTTGGTTCCACGGGACCGGTCGGCTACAGTTCGCGTACCGAACACTCAAAAAATGATTCCGACGAAAGGAAGTACAGCAGGATGACAAATGACGAGATGTTCGTAGCCTTCAAATCCCTCCTAGAAGGGACGGAGACCCGCCTACGGACGGATTTGACCGGCAAAATTGACGAGGTTCGCACCGAACTCAAGAGTGACATCGAGATCGTCCGGACTGAACTCAAGGGTGATATCGAAAACGTCCGCACCGAACTCAAGGGTGATATCGAAAACGTCCGCACTGAACTCAAGGGCGACATTGAAAACGTCCGCACTGAACTCAAGGGCGAGATCGAAAATGTCCGTACCGAACTTAAGGGCGATGTTTCGGATCTTCGGAACGAGTTCACCGGAGAATTTCAGGCGGTTCGGGCCGATATTGAAAACGTTCGGACCGGGTTTGGCGCGGATTTGCGTTCGACCCGACTGGCGCTCGAATCGCAACTCGTAGAAACGCGGGAATCGCTTGGGGCGCGAATTGATCAGGTTGACCGGAAAGTCGAGGGTGTCCGAGTGGACCTCGGCGAAACCCGACAGGCGGTTCATTCGCTCAAAAAGGACCTCTACCAAACCCGGGATGTCTTGCAGGGTGAAATCGACCGGACATTTCAGGCGGTTCTCGAAACACATCGCGATCTGAGAGGCACAAAACCGAGCATTTCGCAGGCGCAAACCGACGCGTCGGACGCCCTTAACCGAATCGCAATTCTGGAATCGCGCGTCACCCGACTGGAGATGACGAATTCGCCTGAAGCCTGAACGTCTTTCAATTCAACGGTTTCCAGAAAACATCAACGCCGGGACTTCATTCGAAGCGCCCGGCGTTGACGTTTTGAACATGGTGCTCGCGGCAGGAATCGGACCTGCGACCTACCGCTTAGGAGGCGGTTGCTCTATCCACTGAGCTACGCGAGCGGGCGAGCCTGACGGCTCACGAATCGTAGCGCAAAAGCGACTGAATGTTATAGCCCGCGAGTTTCTCGCGGCCGTTCAGAAAGTCGAGTTCGACCAGAAACGTCAGGCCGGCGACTTCGCCGCCGAGCTGTTCGACCAGCTTCACGACCGCCGCCGCCGTCCCGCCGGTGGCGAGCAGGTCGTCGGCGATGAGTACGCGCTGGCCCGGCTGGATGGCGTCCTTGTGAATTTCGAGCGTGTCGCTGCCGTATTCGAGGTCATAGCTGACGCGCTCGGTCGCGGCGGGCAGCTTTTTCGGCTTGCGGACCGGCACGAAACCCGCGCCGATGTGGTAGGCGAGCGCCGGGGCGAAAATAAAGCCGCGCGCCTCGACGCCGATCACCACGTCAATCTTGTGCGCGTGGCCGGTAAAGCCCTCGCTCATCCGGTTGATGGTCATTTTCAGGCCCCGCGGGTCCTTGAGCAGGGTCGTGATGTCGTAGAAAAGAATGCCGGGTTTGGGAAAATCCGGAATCTCGCGAATCAGTTCACGGAGTTCGTTCACGGAAAAATACCTCGCGACGGTGAAGGAGGGTCACCGGAGAATGCGGAATTCGGAGAAATTTTGGGACGACGGATCGGCCTCGGTGATTTCAACGTCGGCAACCTGCGCGTTGTACGGGCCGAAACTCAATTCCTGGTGGAAGGTCGCCATGACCGCCGCCGGGCCTTTCGCCCACGCTTCGACACTGCCGTCCGGCATGTTCTTCACCCAGCCGACGAGGCCGAGTTCGCGCGCGGTACACTGGGTGAAATACCGGTACCCCACGCCCTGCACCTTGCCGGTGATGCGGAAATGTCGCGCCACGATTGCCATGTTGCGTCCACGCAAGGAAGCGGGCGGGAGTTCCTGAGGACCTCGCGCCCGCTTCGCATCGCTTCTTTGAATATGGTCGGGGCGAGAGGATTTGAACCTCCGACCTCACGGTCCCGAACCGTGCGCTCTACCAGGCTGAGCCACGCCCCGATACTGAAGAAAACCAGAACGGGCACTGTAGCGGCGGTTCCCCGTCTTGTCAAAAGATTTTCTTCAATTGCAGATTTTCCCTGAATTGAAGATTGCAGATTGAAGATTTTCGATTGGGGATTCGGGCGAGGAAACATTCAGGACAGCCTGGCGGGTCGTTCCCGGGCTGATTTCAAACTCTGAAAATTGAAGATTGAAGATTGAAGATTTTCGATTGGGCTGAAAGGCGGGGTTGAAATCAGCCCGGGAACGACCTGTCACGCTGGCTTGAACGCTCGTTTCCAGAATTCCCAATCGAAAATCTTCAATCTTCAATCTTCAATCAAAAATCACTTCAGAATGTCTTCATAGGCCGCGCGAATTCCGTGGGTGTGGCGCAGATATTCCGCCTCGAACCGCGCCGCCGTCGTGAATCCCACCCGGCGGGCGAGCGTGACGGAATCGGCGGGAAGGCGCGAATCGGCCCGTTCGGACTGCAACCGGAGCGCGTGGTCGATGCGGCGCAGAAAGCGATAGCCCTGTCCGAGCGCGGCGATGACGTCGGGCGGCAACACGCCGAGCGCGCCGAGGTGACGAACGAGCGTCACCGTGCCGTATTCGGGCGGATCGGGAATCCGGTCGCGAATCTGCACGAAGCGGGTCGCGAAATACACGTCCATCATCCCGCCGGGACCGAACTTGAAATCGCGGTGCGGGTCGCGGCGTCCGGCGCGTTCCTGTTCGAGACGGCGGCGCATGGCGTCGGTTTCGCGCCGCAGCGTTTCGGTATCCGGCGCGGTGTCGAAAATCGCGGCGTAGACCCGATGGCGCACCGTTTCCCCGAACGCCAGATTTCCGGCGCAGGCGCGAACCTTCAAGTAGGCCAGCCGCTCCCAGACGGCGGAACGATGGCGCAGGTAGTCGTCGAGCGCGTTCGCGCCAACGGCGAGCGAGCCGTTGCGGCCGTCGGGGCGCAACCGGAGGTCCACCCGGTACAACATGCCGTCGGCGGTCAGCGCTCCGAGCATTCCGACGACTGTTTCGACGAAACGCACCATCCGCGCCCGCGTGTCAGCGTCGGCGGCGGCATCGTCGTAGGTGAAAATCAGGTCGAGGTCCGAGCCGTAATCCATGCCGAGATGACCGAGGCGGCCGAGCGCGAGGCAGGCCCACGCCGGAAGCCCCGTTTCATCGCTTCCGAAGAGCGTCCGGCGGGCGAAATCGGTCGCCGCGCCGAGCAGGGCGTCGGCGAGCGCCGTCTGGGCGAGGTTGATTTCGCGCAGATCGGCGCGTCCGGAAACGTCGAGGCGTCCGATGTCGAGGAGCGTCCGGGCGTGGACGCGCCGCAACGCCGAGTTGGCGGCGGTCATCGTCGCGCAACCTTCCAGCGCCAGCGCGCAGATTTCACTCAGTCGGGCGGTCGAAAACTGGGCCGCGTCGAAACCGGCGTCGGACATGCGGCCGATGCGGACCATCAGTTGCGGATGCCGCGTCAGATGAAGGGCGAAAAACTCGCCCGCCGCGCAGAGCGCCGCGATGCCGTCGAGGGCTTCCACGGAAAGTACTTCGACGTTCGGGGCGTCGCGTTCGGCGGTCACGTCATGAATCAGCCGCGCGGTATCCCCCCGCCGCTGACGCGGCTCGCCGCCCCCCGCCCGGCGGTCGCGCGCGAGCGCGGCCCACGAGGTGAGCGCATTTCGCAGCAGCGCGAGCATCCGGTGCGGCTCGGGCGCGGCCCCGACCGCGTTTTCAAGCCATTTTTCCCAGAAATCACGCGGCTTTTTCGCCACGGCGGCGTCGGGCTGGACGAGATGGTCGAGCAAAACCGTCCGGAGCGCGGCTTCCGGCGACTGCGCGGACGATTGCGTCACGACCGGCGGCGGCGCGGAAACCGTCTCCACTTCGGCGAACACCCGCGAATAGACCTGCGTCACCCGGTCGCGATGCTCGGCCAGCGCGTAGGCAAACATCCGCGCCGGATGCCGTCCGCGAAATCCGACCCGCCGCGCCAGCAAATCGAGTTTTTCCTCGTCGAGCGGAATGCTGTGGGTCTGCGCGCCGTGTTCCATCTGGACGCGATGCTCGACGAGACGCAGAAATTCGTAAGCGTCGGCGAGATGCGACCGTTCGGCCTCGGTCAGATAGCCCTTTTCGGCCAGCCGCTGAAGCGCGATGAGCGTCTGCGGCGCGCGCAGCCAAAGATCGGCCCCGCCGTAGCAGACCTGCAATGCCTGCGCGATGAACTCGATTTCCCGAATGCCGCCCTTGCCGAGCTTCACGTTGTAACCGCCGCCGCGCGCCGCCTGCTTGCGGTCGATTTTTTCCTTTGAAAGCCGGACGTCGCGCAGCGCCTCGGCGAGCGGCTGGGCCATGTAGATCGCGGGGCGGATGTCGGCCAGAAAACGGTTCGCCAGCCGGAGATCGCCCGCCGCGCCGCGCGCCCGGACCATCGCGATGCGCTCCCAGTGCTGCGCTTTTTCAAAGTAGTACTTCACGGCTTCCGGCGCGGTCGAAACGAGCGGGCCGTCCTGCCCGTGCGGACGCAGGCGGATGTCCACGCGGAAGGCCGCGCCTTCGGGGGCGGTTTTCGAACCGACAATCTTTAAAACCTGCTCGGCGACCCGTTTGAAGAAATCCCCCGTGCTGGTGTCGCCCGCCGTGCCGCCGCTCGTCTCGCCCGACCCGGACGCGAGAAACATCACGTCGATGTCGGAAGCGTAGTTGAGTTCGTCGCTGCCGAGTTTTCCGAGCGCCAGCACCGCGAAGGTCGCCGGAACGCGGCGTCCGCGCGGGTTGACGGTGAACGGCGCGCCGTACCGCGCGGTCTGGTCGGCAATCGCCCGCCGGACGGCGAAATCCAGCACCGCGTCGGCGACGTGCGAAAGCTCCGCCGTCACCTGCGCGAGGGTTGCCGTACCGAAACAGTCGCGCAGAAAAATGCGAATCCACTCGCGGCGGGCAAATCGCGACAGAAAAATCGCCGGATCGTCGGTGCCGGCGTTCGGAATGTACTTCGCGAGGTCCTCGCGGATGCCTTCGGGTGTTTTCGTCTCGTCGAGCGACTCGTTTTCCAGCCAGAGGATGAATTCCGGCAGCCGCAGCAAGGTTTCCGCCAGCCACGGACTGTTCGCCGCCAGGACGAGCAGCCGCGACAGCGTTTCCGGCCGGAGTCGCGCCGCCAGTTCCGGGTGGTCGCGTTCGAGCCGCTCGGCGTAGGTCCGCGCCGCCGGTTCGTCCGGCAGAAATTCGAGAAAGGCTTCAAGCGAAGGAGGAAACATTGTGGGGAATTATGAATTTTGAATGATGAATTATGAATTGGGTTCTGGGGATTGGGGGTTGGGTCTTGGGAGTTGGGGGCGAATCGGCGTGATGTGCATCTATATATTATTAGGATCGCGCGCGTACGATGAATGAATCCTCAAAGTTTCCAGAATCGGGACCGTTTCAGGTCCGTCAACCGGCTTCCCCATTCCCAACGCCAATCCCCCAAACCCAGAACCCAATTCATAATTCATCATTCAAAATTCATAATTCCTCCCTCCCCCTATCCCCGATTCCTACTCCTTTCGGTGTTGCCAGCAGTAGCCGGTCTTGCCGGGAACGGACCGGCGGCAGGGCGTCCCTTTCTTTGTCCGCGCGCCGCAGCGGTGGGTTTCGCGGGAAAGTGAGGCGTTCGGGGCGGGGGCGGCCGGCGCGTGCGCGCCTCCGGTTGCCGGAAGGAACGGCGGAAGCGGCGCGGGCGCGGACGTCGCGCGCCAGCCGGTGAGGGCGAGGGTGGCGAGGACGCCGAGCAACAGCCCGCGTCCGAGCGGTCCCCACGGCGGGGCGGCCAGCCGGGCATTGCATTCCGGACAGTTCATCCCGCGAGCGGAAAGGTTCAAATGACGAAAGGCGGCGCGGAACGAACGGATTTCGCGCCAGTTGGGCGGGAGCGGCGCGTGCGCGCCGCAGGCGGGACAGAAATTCGGAAAACGCATCGGAAAAACAGTGACCTCGCGAATGAAATCGGACTTCGCGAGGGTCAGTGCATTTTGCGTGCCGCAAACCGGGGTCATTTTTCCGCGCCGCATCCGGATTGGGGGGATGAATGCGCCCCTCCGACCTGAAAACTCGTCGCCAGGCGTCCGCGCATAGAGCGGTTTTTGTTTGAGTGCGACCAATTCACCGCCGCGTGGGTGGGTAGAATATTGGGCATAGCCCGTAGCCGCAGCGTTTTTTGCGAGGCTACGGGAAACATGTTTCGCTGTGAAATTCAATGAAATCAATAATTTCACATGATTCCCCACGTCCTCGCCAAAGCGCTGCGGACGTGGGCTAAATCCAATACGCTCGACATTCACGTCTCGGCTGGAGGGTCGTATCCAACCGAAATCAGCTCTAGCCCCCGATGATGCGAGTCTTCCAGTCATTGAAAATGCGGAATTGAGAATTTTCAAACGCGGCGAACCTCCAACAATTCTCAATTCTGAATTCTCAATTCTCAATTACTACCGCGCCGTTGACCGACGGCGGCGGCTCGCGCAAACTGCGGCCCGTTTTTCCGAGACTTCAATCTTTTCCTTCGACCGGTTTCCGATGCCCTTTACCGTCGCCACCTGGAACGTCAATTCGATCCGCATGCGCCTGACGCACATCGCGGACTGGCTGAAAGCGAATCGCCCCGATGTGCTGTGCCTTCAGGAAACGAAGGTGCAGGACGCCGATTTTCCCCACGAGCCGTTCGAGGATTTGGGGTATGTGTCGAGCGTGTACGGCCAGAAGTCCTACAACGGGGTGGCGATTCTGTCCTATGAAGATCAGCACGACGTCCGGCGGGGCTTTCCGGACAACGGCGACGACGCCCAGCGGCGGCTGATCGCGGCGACGATTTCGGGCGTGCGGGTGATTTCCGTCTACATCCCGAACGGCGAAGGGCTGAAATCGCCGAAATTCGCCTACAAACTCGAATTTCTCGACCGGCTGGAGAAATGGATCGCCGACTCGCACGCGCCGGGCGACAAGGTACTGCTTTGCGGGGACTACAACATCGCCCCGACGGAGCTGGACCTGTTCGATCCGAAGGGCAACCGGGAAACGGTGATGTTTCATTCGAAGGAACACGCCGTGCTGGAACGGCTGCGCGCGTGGGGGTTGCGCGACGTGGTGCGCGAGGGGCACCCGGACGAGGAAGGGCTGTACAGTTGGTGGGATTACCGGACCGGCGGTTTTCCCCGCAATCGCGGCTGGCGCATCGACCACATCTGGGCGACCGCGCCGCTCGCCGACCGGTGCGCGGCCACGCGCATCGACCGCGACGAACGCGGCAAGGACAAACCGTCCGACCACGTTCCGGTGGTGGCGACGTTCAGCCTCGATTGAGTCGGCCACCTGATTTTTTCCACCAAAAATCCGCCATGTATTTTTCCTGTCTTTTTCTTCTGTCCGGCTGTGAGAATCATTGACTTCGCGCAAGTCTGAGGAATAGCTTGCCGGTAAGTAAAAGATTCCTAATTTGAACAGGTTTTTCGGGCAAAGATCTCCTTTTTTCCCGAAATCTCCCGTTTTATGTACTCCGCCCGTTCGCTTCTTCCACGGGTGGAGTCTTCTCTCTTTGTGCGAACGAAGGCAGATCGAAACCGTTCCGTCCGATGTTCGCCCGCCCCAGGAGGATCGAATGAAAAATGTACTTCCCAAGGGACGTTCCGCAGCCCCACCCGGCCGGTCAGGCCGAACGGCACTGTGGCGTCCGTTACTCGTGCTGGTCTGCCTGATGGCCGTCTGCACGGGTTATACCGTCTTCGCCGGACGCTCGCTCCATGCCGCGACCGGTCAACAGGAAAATCGGAAGGGACGAGTCCCGGTCGCCCCCGGCCTGACCGGCGAAGGAGGCCTCTCGCAAAACGCGCTCAAACAGATCGGCGCGTTGCTGGCGGAAAAGGAATCCCGTACCCCGGCGCAACAGAAGGTTGATTCCCAGTTGCTTTACGCCGTCAAGGCCAAGCGCGGCGACGCGCTGCTTGACGACATGCCGGAAATGAAGAGCGCCCTGATGGCGAGCATCGGCGAAAGCACCGACAAGGCCACGGGCGAGATCGCATTCCTCGGCATTCAGATGCGGAACGGCCTGGTGCGGGTGGACATCCGGACCAAGGATGTGGCCAGCGTTGCGGGTCAGGTCTCCAAACTTGGCGGTGAAGTGGAAGCCACATACGCGCACAGCGACAGCGTCCTGGCGTATGTTTCACTCGAATCCATCGAAGAAATCGCGGGCAATCCGGCGGTGAGCTTCATCACCCCGCCGTCGAAGGCCTACACGCACCGGGCGGAAGCGCCCGAAATGATCGAAACCCCGGTCGTGGCCGGCCCGCCGACATCGACGGAAGCCCGCGCCGACCGGCTCGCGCGGTTCCGCCAGAAAGTCATGGCGACCGTCGCCAACTACAACGCGCAGCAGGAACCGGTGGCGGGACGCCGCAACAGCGGCGACAGCGCGACCAAGGGACAGGAAGAGGACTTTTCCACCCGGGTGAACGATGTTCCCCTGGAAAACGGCAAATCCACCCAGAGTTCCAAAGCCAAGCCCATCGCGTCGGGAACGTCCCTGAATGCGGCCAGCACGCCCAAGATCGGTTCGCGCAACTCGCAGGGCGACCGGACGCACCGGTCGTTCGACGCGCGTAACGCCTTCGGCATCGACGGCACGGGCCTCAAGATCGGGGTCATCTCCGACAGCTTCAACAACCTCGGCGCGGCGGCGGCGGACGTGACCAACGGCGATCTGCCCGGACCGGGCAACCCGAACGGGTTCACGACGCCGGTCCAGTTCGCCGGCTCGGGCGATCTCGCCTCGGGCGGTTCGGATGAAGGTCGCGCGATGATGCAGATCGTCCACGATGTCGCGCCGGGCGCCCAGCTCTGGTTCGCGACCGCCTTCAACAGCATTGAAGATTTTGCCAACAGCATCGCCGCGCTCGGCGGTCTGTCCACCTTCCGCGGCGCGCCCGTGACCGGGACCATCGTGCCCGGCGGTTGCGACGTGATCGTGGACGACATCGGCTACTTCGTCGAAACCCCGCTCCACAAGGGTCAGACGGCGGCCGTCACCTCGCCGAACAACATCGCCATCGTGACCGAAGCGGTCAACGCGGTGAACGCGGCGGGCAAGCTCTATTTCTCCTCCGCCGGTAACGAGGGCAACGTGACGCAGGCGACGGCGGGCTGCTGGGAAGGCGATTTCGCCTCCGGCGGCACGCTGACGATTCCCGGTCAGTCCACTCCCTCGGAAGTGCTCGACTGGGACAACACGGCGGCGGTTTCGCAGTCGAACGGTCTCACCGCGACTTCGATTCCGGTGCTGCACTGGTCCGACCCGATTGGGGCTTCAACCAACGACTACGACCTTTTCGTTCTCAACAGCACGCTGACCACGGTGGTCGGTTCGGGAACGACGATCCAGAACGGCACCCAGGACCCGCTCGAATTCCCGCAGATTCAGGTTGCCTCGGGCAACCGGATCGTGGTCGTCCGCAAGGCCGGCGCGGCGGCGCGTTTCCTGAACTTCACCACGCAGCGCGGACGTCTCCAGTTCGCGACCAGTGGTGAAATCCGCGGTCACGCGACGGCCGAAAACGGCTACGGCGTGGCAGCCACCCCGGCGGCGGCGACCTTCGGCGCCCCGACCCCGAACGGACCGTTCCCCGGACCGTTCGTCGGGACCAACCAGATTGAAAACTTCAGCTCCGACGGTCCGCGGCGGGTGTTCTTCAACGCGGACAACTCCCCGATTACGCCGGGCGATTTCCTGTCCACCGGCGGTCAGTTACTGAACAAACCCGACATCACCGCCGCCGACGGCGTGGACACCACGCTTCCGGCGGGCAGCGGTCTGAATCCGTTTTACGGCACGTCGGCCGCCGCACCTCACGCCGCCGCGATTTCGGCGCTGGTGAAGGCCGGCTTCATTCGGGCGGGCAACCCCAATCCGAGCCTCGCGCAGGTCCGGACAGTCCTCCAGAACAACGCCCTCGACATCATGGCGGCGGGCGTGGACCGCAATTCCGGCTTCGGGATCGTGCAGGCGTTCCAGTCCGTGCAGGCGACCGGCGCGACCGGCGTCGCCTTCCTCGCGACCGGCACGACGACGCTGACCCGTTCGGGCGGCGGCCAAATCGTTCCGGGCGATTCGACGACGCTGACGGTTCAACTGACCAACAACGGCATCGTCAACGCGACCGGCATCACCGCGACCGTGGCGACGACCACGCCGGGCATCACGGTTTCGGCGGCCAACTCGGCTTACGGCGACCTCGCGCCCGCCGCGTCGGGCAACAACCTCACGCCCTTCACGGTGCTCATCGGCGCGCAGACGGTCTGCCCGCTGACGATCAACTTCACCATCACGGTCAACTACACGGGCGGCGCGACGCCGTCACAGGTGCTGCCGTTCTCGATCAGCACTTCGCAGCCGATCACCATCAATGAAACGCTGGATACGACCGCTCCGGCGGCGAATCCGGCCTACACGGCGATCACCGGCACGCAAACCGGCCGCATCACCCGTGACGGCGTTGCGAGCACCTGCGCGAACAAGGCCTTCCCCGGCCTCACGGCCACGACCGGCGCGCGCCGGTTCGACGCCTACACCTTCCCGCCGGCGGCGGTCCCGCAGTGCATCACCTACAGCGTGAGCGATCTTACCGGCACGACGGCCAAGATTTTCACCGTGGCCTACAACGGAGCCTTCAACCCGGCCACCCTTTCCAGCAACTACGCCAGTGACACAGGCAGTTCGCTCGCCGGCGGCGCCGGCGCGATCAGCGCTCAGGTCAATGTCCCGGCGGGCGTCTCGCTGACCATCGTGATTCACGAAGTCAACGTGGGCGGCGCGCCGAACAACAACTATCGCCTTGTGGTCGACGGTTTCGCATGCGCGATTCCGGCTGCGTCCATCATTCCGCCGGCGGGCAATGTGACCGTCACGGAAGGCGCGGGCGCGGACGGCGACACCTTCGTCGAACCCTGCGAAAACGGCAACCTGACGGTGGCCGTCTCCAACCGCGGCGGCACCGCCGCCACGAGCGTGAGCGGCACGATCACCACGTCCACCCCGGGCGTCACCATCACCGGCGGAACGGCGGCCTACGCCGACATCGCGCCGGGCGGCACGGGCACCAACTCGACGCCGTTCACCTTTACCTCAACCTCGCTCGTTCCCTGCAACTCGACGGTCAACTGCACGCTGACGCTGACCTTCAGCGGCGGCGCGTCCGGTTCCTCGCCGGTTGCGATTCCCTTCAGCTTCACCATCGGTCGGCGGACCAACTACAGCTTCGCTTCCTCGACGGGCGCCGTGATTCCGGGCACTCCGGCCAACGGCGTGCTGGTTCCGCTCAGTCAGGACGACGACGCCATCGCTCCGATTGCGGCGCCGTTCAACTTCAAGGTGTACGACACGTCGATCGCGGCGGGTCAGACCGTCAGCCTCTCGACGAACGGCAACATCCAGTTCGCTCCGAGCGCGAGCGCCAACAGCACCTTCAGCAACGCCGCGCTTCCCGCGACGGCGCTGCCGAACGCTCCGGCCCTCTTCCCGTACTGGGATGACCTCGATCTGCGCACCACCGCCTTCCCCGGCGGCGGTATCTACACGCAGGTCATCGGAACGGCCCCGACCCGTCAGTGGGTCGTCGAATGGCGCGGACAGCACTTCGACGATACCGGCACGGCCCAGACGCTGAACTTCGCGGTGGTCTTCAACGAAGGCACCAACCGGTTCAACTACGTCTACGCCCAGACCGGCGTCCTTAACCCGAACGGCACCAGCGCCACCATCGGCGCGCAGGCCGCCAACAGCGGGACGAACTTCACCCAGTTCTCCTTCAACACCGCCGGTAGCGTTACCGCCGGTCAGCAACTCGCCGCCACCCGCCCCGTCGCCTGCGACGTCTGCCCGGTGGTCAACACTTCCGTCAACTTCTTCGTCACCAACCAGAGCTTCCCGGCTCTGATCGGTTGCTCGGGTTACAGCAACCAGGCGGTGCTGACGGGCACGCTCGTCAACACCGGCTCGGTGACGCTCACCAACATCCAGTACGAAGTCGTCGAACTCCGCGAGGCGAACGGTACGCCTCCGGCGAATCCGTTCCGTCTGCGGTCAGCCATCGGCGCCTCCTGCGGCTCCGGCGGTCTGGTCGGTTCGCGGCAGAACGGTCCGACCTCGCTCGCGGCGGGGGCTTCGTCCACGACCGAAACCTTCACCATCGACATGCCCGGCATGCGGCGGTTCCGCTTCCTGATCAGTGTGATCGGTACCGAATCCTTCGGTAGCGTTCCCACCAGCGCATCAAACACCGCGGCTCCCTCGCGGCTGGCCAGCGCGATCATCGAAGTCGATGCGCTCGGCAAGGTTGTGGCGGTCACGCCGGTCAACCTCGACAGTCCGTTCGTGAACGTGGCCGCTCCGGCCCCGAAAGCGGCGGAGAAGAAGTAAACCTCGCGGAGCCTTCGCGCTCCCCATAAACAGAAGCGGCGTCGGGGATTCGTCCCCGGCGCCGTTTTCTTTTTAGTGGTCAGCGGAAAGCAGTTAGCAGTTAGCAGTTAGCAGTTAGTGGTTGGTCGGCGGCGGTTCGGTGACTTCTTTGCTAACTACTAACTGCTGACTACTAACTGCTGACCACTACCGCACCGGCACGCTCACCGGGTTTTTCCGCAGGCGGAGCTGCTCGCGGACCACCTTGACCGACGGCTGAACCGCGATTTCGAGGCCGGGCGTGCCGTACGCCGTCCACATCCGGGTCAGATACCGATGATTTTCCGCCGTGACGAATTCAAAGCGAAGCGTCTCCGGGGCGGTCTCGCCGGTCAGACTGCGGGTCCGGGTGATGAAGGATTTCCCGGAATCGAGATGGCGGAAGGCAACCGTGGCCCCGCCCGCGGAGGCGAGGTCGGTCACGTCGTACTGTCCGGCGGGCAGTTCTTCGTCTCCAATCATGAAGGCAAAGGGAATCTCGACTCGGGCGAGTTTGCGGGTTTGGGCCGGAGCCGCGGTGGAAGCGAAAAATCCGGCAATGACCGCCAACAGGATTCCAAAAACGAACATCCGGGGCGTTTGGCGCGTTTTCCGGGCAACGGACATTTCGGTTGAAGCGGGCGAAGGAAGAAGATCCTTGGTCATGATGTGTTTTCCTTTCGGTTCGACGGTCGGTTCGACCGGGTCGTTTGATCTGGCGACGGGTGGCGTCCCGTCGGCGGCAACCCTGTCCCGAACCGGTCCGCTTCGTCCTTCGCAAAGGCTGAAGATGGCCGGAATTTCGTCTGAAGACGTTCTGAAGGAATTCTGAATAATGGCGAAAGAATTGAATTCAAAAGGGTTTTACGATTTCGCCGAGTTTCGCCTCGATCTCGGCGAACGACAGCTTTTCCGGCAGGGTGCCCCTGTGGCCCTGCCGCCGAAAGTGCTTGAAACCCTGACGGTGCTCATCGAGAACGCCGGACACATCATCGAAAAGGAAGATTTGATGGCCCGGCTCTGGCCCGACACGTTCGTCGAGGAAAACAATCTCAACAAGAACGTGTCGCTCCTGCGCAAGACGCTCGGCGAGGGAAACTTTATCGAGACGATTCCGCGCCGGGGATACCGGTTCACGGCGGAAGCGACGTTCGTCCCCGCCTCCGATTCAAATCCCCCCGAAACGGCGGGCCGTTCCCGTCCGGCGGTTGAAGCCCCGTCGGCCCCACCGGTTTCCGACCGTTCGGTGCGGGGGGTCACGCTTGCCTGGGGTGTCGCGGTCGCCGCGGTGGCCGTGGCGGTACTATTCGGCGTACTTGCGTTGCGGCGCCCCCGGACGATTCCCGTCACCGTGGCGGCGGCGAGTCCGCAGGTGGTTCGAACCGCCCAGTTGACGACCTGGAAAGGACTTGATTTCTACCCGGTCATCTCGCCGGACGGAAACGCGATTGCCTATACCTCGGACCACGACGGCGACTTCGACATCTACGTCCGGCAGACCGCGCCGGGCGGGCGCGAGGTCCGGCTGACGACCGCCGAGGACGCCTTTCAACCTGACTGGTCGCCCGACGGACGGTTCATCGCCTACTACTCGCGGGCGAAAAAGGGCATTTTCATTGTCCCGGCGTTCGGCGGCGTGGCCCGCCAACTGACGACCTTCGGCTCGCGGCCGCGCTGGTCGCCGGACGGGAAAACCCTTGCATTCCAATCGGATGGACTGACCGATTTCGGTCCCGGTGCGTTCGGGGCGATGCCGCCTTCGACCCTCTGGCTGGTTCCGGCGGAAGGAGGAACGCCGAAGGCAATTACCAAACCCGGCGAGCCGCTCGGGGGACATGGGCTTCAGACGTGGTTTCCCGACGGAAAACGGCTCGCCTTCATCGCCCACGATTTCAGCATGGTCGAACTCTGGACCGTGGCGGTTGACGGAAGCCGGCCCGTCCGGGTTATTGACGGCCCCCATCCGCTGCTCGATCCGGTCGTTGCCCCCGACGGAAAGACGATTTTCTGCGTCGGCCTGTCCAGTGCGAAAAACTTCACTATTTGCCGGGTCCCGGTGTCCCCCGCGACGGGCGAGGCAACCGGTCAGCCGGAAGAACTGATTCCGACCGGGGTCGTCGCCGCGCGTCACCTGACGATTTCCCGCGACGGGCGGCAACTCGCCTACGCCGCGCTGTCATTCGCAAGCGAGCTTCATACCGTTCCCGTTTCGGCGACCACCGGCGACGCGGCAGGCCAGCCGACGCAACTGACCGACGACCGCAGTTTTCGGAAAACCTGGCCGGCATTTTCGCCGGACGGCTCGAAAGTGGCCTACCGGGCCATCGTCACCGGCCAGAACGGTGACGTCTGGGTGGTGGACGCCGACGGAAAAAATCCGCGCCCGGTCACCACCTCGCCCGAACCCGACGGCATGCCGATGTGGCTGCCGGACGGCGACCGCATCGCGCATCTGAGCCTTCGCAACGGACGCGGCGGACTCTACACGACGAGCCTCTCGGACGGTCGCGAAACCCTGCTTGGCGAAAGCGACAATCCGTTCGCGGCGTCGGTGCTGCGTCTCTCGCCAGACGGCAAGCGGTTTGTTTTCAATTCGTTAAAGAGTGGAACGACGAATCTCTGGATCGGCGAGTTCGGCAAGCCGGGCGTCCGTCAACTGACCTTCGACCATGAACTGGCCGGATTCGGCTACTGGTCGCCGGATGGAAAGTTCATCACCTTTGAAATGAAACGCGGGGAGAATTCGCACATCGCCATCATTTCGAGCGATGGCGGAACGCCGGTTCAACTCACCAACGAACCGGGGCAGAGCTGGTCCGGCAGCTTTTCACCCGACGGCTCGAAAATTGCCTTCGCCGGGCAGCGCGGCAAGTTGTGGAATGTGTACTGGGTGTCCCGGGACGGAACGCGCACCGGGCAGATTACCCGGCTGACGAAGCCGAACGCCTTCGTGCGCTACCCGGTCTGGTCTCCGCGCGGAAATCAGATTGTGTACGAATACGCGGAGACCACCGGGAACATCTGGACGATGGAGTTGAAGTAGTGGTTAGTGGTTAGCAGTTAGTAGTTAGTAGTTAGCGGTGATTCATCAATACAGCCAGCCACTAACTGCTAACCACTAACTGCTAACTGCTATTTCAGTAACGGCCCCAGCCGCGTCCGCCGCCATTGCCGCGACGGTCGGCGGCCCGCTGGTACGCCTGGTAGTACCCTTCCCGATACCCGTTGCGGAAACCGGTCTTGTAGTTTCCGTCGTGAATCCATTCCTGACGGAAGCCCTGCATGCCGTTTTCATAGACCCAGTTCCGGTGGTTCGCGCGCTGTCCGTTCCGAAAATCCTGCCACGCCTGCCGCTGGCCGAGCTGGAAGCCGTTTTCGTAGCCGCGCTCGCGCACCCAGCGTTCCGACGGGCGGTTGCGGCGGTCGTAATATCCGTTGTCGTTGCGCGGATTGCAGTTGTCGTTCCGGCGATAATTGTCGTTGCGGCGATAGTTATCGTTGCGGCGGTAGTCGTCGTTGCGGCGTCCCCATTGGGCGTCGGCGACCGCCGGCACGGCGGCGAGGAAGGAAAGAGCCAGCAGACCGGCAGCGATTGAAGTCTTGCGGAATCGTGAAAGAGCGTTCATGACGTGACCTCCGTAATTTGGTTTTCCAAATCCGGATGCAACTGGCGTACCACGCCCCGCAAAACGCACAATTTCAGCGAAACTGCTGATTTAAAAAGAGATGTATTTTACGAGAATGTTCTTTGCGCTGCGAATTTCAACCATTTCGGGTAATCCCGGCAGGATTCTTCAACGAAATGGGGTAATGGGACCAGTGGCCAGTCGCCAGCAGTTAGTCGTTAGCGGTTAGCAAAAAGCCGAAGACTGACTGCTAACCACTAACCGCTAACCGCTAACCACTACTCCTTGTTCCGCTTCGGCCGCATGTTGGCGGCGAGGACGCGCTTGCGGAGACGGATCGAGGTCGGGGTGACTTCGACCAGTTCATCGTCGCGGATGAATTCAAGGGCCTGTTCGAGCGACATTTCACGAATCGGGACGAGCCGGATGGCGTCGTCCGCCGAGGAAGCCCGCATGTTGGTCAGCTTCTTTTCGCGGACCACGTTCACGTCGAGGTCGTTGTCGCGGGCGTTTTCGCCGATGACCATGCCTTCGTACACCGCGGTCCCCGGCTTGATGAACAGTTCGCCGCGCTCCTGCAAGTTATAGAGCGAATAGGCGGTTGCATCACCCGCGCGGTCGGCGATGAGCGCGCCGGTGAGACGCGACTGGATGACGCCCATCCAGTTGTCCCAGCGCAGGAACATCGTGTTGAGGAGTCCGGTGCCCTTCGTATCGGTCAGAAACTCCGAACGGAAGCCGATCAGGCCGCGCGACGGGATTTCAAATTCCAGGCGAACCCGGCCCGTGCCGTGGTTGATCATCTTGACCATCACGCCCTTGCGGCGGCCCATCGCTTCGGTGACCACGCCGACGAACGTATCCGGGCAGTCCACGACCGCGAGTTCAATCGGCTCCTTCTTCACGCCGTCCTCGACGCGCGTGACGACTTCCGGCTTCGAAACCTGGATCTCGTAACCCTCGCGACGCATCTGCTCGATGAGGATGGCGAGCTGGAGTTCGCCGCGTCCGGAAACCTTGAACATTTCGGGCGAGTCGGTGTCTTCGACGCGAATCGAAACGTTGCCGAGGAGTTCACGGTCGAACCGCTCGCGAATCTGGCGCGACGTGACGAACTTGCCGTCGCGTCCCGAGAAGGGCGAGGTGTTGACGCCGAAAATCATCGAGATGGTCGGTTCATCGATCTGGATCAGCGGCAGCGGCTTC
This sequence comes from Blastocatellia bacterium NZW_1522, assembly GCA_039793685.1. Lineage (GTDB taxonomy): Bacteria > Acidobacteriota > Blastocatellia > Chloracidobacteriales > Chloracidobacteriaceae > JAAFHI01. The sequence goes on along the minus strand of JBDRAL010000074.1, from coordinate 41,952 downwards.
GGCGTTTCCGCGTCGGCGATGGTTTCCCCGATGTTGATGTCGGGAATGCCCGCGACCGCGATGATGTCGCCCGATCCGGCACGCTCACAGGGGACGCGCTTGAGCGATTCGAAGGTGTAAAGCTGGGTGATCCGGTGCTTTTCCAGTGAACCGTCGCGTTTGCAGAGCGTGACCTGCTGACCGACGACGATTTCGCCCGACACCACGCGGCCCGTGCCGATGCGTCCGACGTAGTCGTCATACCCGATGTTGGTCACGATCGTCTGAAGCGTCTGGTCGCGGCGGTCCGGCGGGGCGGGAATCGTCTCGATGATCTGCTCGAACAGGACGCGGAGGTCGGTTTCCTCGTCGTCGGGATTGCGCTTGGCGATGCCGTCGCGGGCGATGGCGTAGATGATCGGGAATTCGATCTGCTCTTCGTTGGCGTCGAGGTCGATGAACAGGTCGTAGACCTCGTTGACCACTTCCTGAATCCGGGCGTCGGGGCGGTCGATCTTGTTGATGACGACGATGCACTTGAGGTTCTGTTCGAGCGCCTTCGACAGCACATAACGCGTCTGCGGCAGCGGGCCTTCCGAGGCGTCCACGAGGAGCAGCACCCCGTCGGCCATCTTCAACACGCGCTGAACTTCGCCGCCGAAGTCGGAGTGGCCCGGCGTGTCCACGATGTTGATCTTCACGTCGCCGTGCCGAACCGACGTGTTTTTCGCCATGATCGTGATGCCGCGCTCGCGTTCGAGGTCCATGTTGTCCATCACCCGGTCGGTGACTTTTTCATTCGAGCGATACAGACCCGATTGACGCATGAGGGCGTCCACGAGGGTTGTCTTGCCATGGTCGACGTGGGCGATGATGGCGATATTGCGGATGTCGTTACGGGAATTCACGGAAAAACCTTTCATCAGTGGTCAGCAGTCAGTGGTCAGCAGTCAGTTTGAAATCGTCGATTCAATATTCAACGTGAACGTTCGAAGTTCCGGCCACTGGCGACTGGCCACTGGCAACTGACGACTCAAAAAAAGATTGCAGCGTAGCGCACTTTCCGCCGCGAAAGCCATCCTGAATGACGAGTGTTTCAAAAAACACACTTTCGGCCAAAAAAGAAAACCGCCCGGCGGGAAACCGGGCGGAAACACTTTTCAATCCTGAATCACTGACGACTGACTGCCGACCACTGGCTACTGAAGTTCGACGCGGTCGCCGATAACGGCTTCGCGGGTCGTCCGGGTGATGACGCCGACAGCGGTGTTGGCGTCGGTCCGGATGATGACGATTTCACCGATGAGGGAGCGCGGCAGCGTGTTGCGGGGAACTTCCTCGGCGACCTTCGGGTACGCCTTCTGGTTCGACGAAAGCGACGTATTGTCGCGCGTGTTGAAGCGGTCGCTCGGAAATCCGCCGCTGCGGGACTGACCGACCTTGTCGTCACGGAATTTGACGATCGGATCGCTGGCCAGCGGACGGTACACCGTCATGTAATCGCCGACCTTGATGCCGTTGTCGGCCCCGATGTTGATGTAGACCACATCGTTGGCGGAAAGCTGTTCGCGGGCGAAGCGGGCGGTCGTGATCTGGCCGGTCGCGCGCCCCGTCGGAACGCCGACGGTCGCCAGCGGGCGATAGGGCCGGGCCGCCGGAAGCGGCTTGCGCTCATACGGCACGAGCACGTCGCCGAGGTTGATCGGACCAGTGCAGACGGTGGTGATTTCCGCCGTCGCCGAGGAATCGCGGACTTCGACGATTCGCAGAATTCCCAGTTCCTGCACCAGCGTCCCCAGTACCCGCTGCTTCTCGACGAGATCGCGGACCGGACCGACGTTGCGCATGATCTGGTATTCGGCCCCGGCCTGAAGATTCGCGTTGCGGCCCCGGTTGAGGTACACGAGGTCGCCCTGCGTGAATTCGCGATTGTAGGATTCGCGGTCACTTCCGGAAATCTGGAGTTCATCCGATACCGGGCTGCCGATGTAGCCGGCGCAGGCCCGCGTGTATTCGGACGTGACCGATTTCGGGACGACCGTTTCGACCGGGTTCTGCGCGGTGGCCGTCAGGCCCCCGGTGCCGAACGTCACCGAGCCGAGGACCAGCGCAAAAAGCAGCGTAACGATGGAAGGTTTGACTGGACGCGACATTGGGAGGTTCCTCCGAAGACAGATGCGTTGAACACGGTCGGGGGAGAAAAATCCGCCCTGCCGGTGCGCGGCGCAAAGTCGTTGTCCCTGGATGAAAATGATTGCGTAAAGGTGAGTTACCAGAAATTTGCGAGAGCGTCAATGACGGATTTTTTCCGGGTCCGTGGTTCCGTGGAAAAGGCGGTGATTCGGGGCGGAATTACAGGCCGCCGCCGAATCTCGCGCCTACCCGAAAATGTCCTTCACCTTCTCGAAAAAGCCCTTGTCGATTTCCTTGTTCTCCACCTTGGCGAGTTCCTCGAACAATTTGCGCTGCTCGCGGTTCAGGCGGGTCGGTGTCACGACGTTCACCACCACGAGGAGGTCGCCCTTGCCGCTTCCCGACAGCGACACGATGCCCCGGTTGCGAAGCCGGAAAATCGATCCCGTCTGAGTTCCTTCGGGAATGGGCAGCGTTTCCTCGCCGTCGAGGGTCGGGACCTTGATGTCCGCCCCGAGCGCGGCCTGCGCGAAGGTCACCGGAACCTGGCAGATGAGATTGTTGTCCTGTCGGTCGAACACGTCATGTTCGCGGACGTGGATGACGACATGCAGATCGCCCGACGGGCCGCCGCCGATGCCGGCCTCGCCCTCGCCCTGCACCCGCAGGCGCGAGCCTTCATCCACGCCGGGGGGAATCTTGATGTCGAGAATCCGCTCGCGCCGGATACGCCCGTCTCCGCGACAGTCGCGGCAGGGGTCCTTGATGACCTTGCCGCTCCCCTTGCACTGGGCACAGGTCCGGGTGACGCTGAAAAAGCCCTGCTGGTAGCGCACCTGACCGGCACCGGCGCACGTCGTACAGGTCGTCGGTGACGAACCTTCCGCCGCGCCCGTCCCGGTACACTTTTCGCAGGTTTCCATGCGCGGCACGCGAATCTGGGTTTTCATTCCGACCGCGACTTCTTCAAGCGTCAGTTCGAGGTCGTACCGCAGGTCAACCCCGCGTTGTACCTGACTCCCGCGCCGACCGCCCCCGCCGAAATTGAAGCCGAACAGGTCGCCCAGAATGTCCTCGAATCCGGGAAAGCCCCCGGAAAAGCCGCCGCCGAAACCACCCGCCGCCGAGGAACTCACCCCGGCGTGACCGAACCGGTCGTAGCGCGCCCGCTGATCCGCATCGGAAAGCACCGAGTAGGCCTCCGCGGCCTCCTTGAACTTCTCCTCGGCTTCCTTGTTGTCCGGATTCTTGTCCGGGTGGTACTTCATCGCCAGTTTGCGATAGGCGCTCTTGATCTCGCTGTCGCCGGCGTCGCGTTTGACGCCCAGTACCTCGTAGTAATCGCGCTTGCTTGCCATTCGTTACCCCTGCGTTCAGGATTTTCGATTGAAGATTTCAGATTTCAGATTTCAGATTTTCAATTGGCGGTTGAAGATTTTCGATTGGAAATTCCCGCGGTTGAGAAGAAAGAGGCCCCCTCGGAGGGAAATCGAAAATCTTCAATCTGAAATCTTCAATCTTCAGTCTTCAATCACAAATCGAAAAATACGCCTGACTCTAGGAACCATCCGTTATTCCGTCAACATCTTGATTCCGCCTTCGCCGCCCTCGGGCGGTTCGGAGCCGGCGGCCGGGTTGAACATGGCGTTGGTAATGATCTGGGCCGCGTTTTCGAGCGCGGCGAGCCATTGCTGAAGCAGGTCGGTGTCCTGCGACGACAGCACTTCCTTGGCATTGACCAGCGTTTCGCGAACCATCTCCTGATCGCTCGCGGAGAGCATCCAGCCGAATTCGCTGAACGACCGCTGGGTGTTCTGGAGCAGACCTTCGAGGCGGCTCTGGAGCAGGAGCAGGCCCTTCATCACGCGATCGCTCTCGGCGTTGCGCTGGGCTTCGGCGATGAGGTTCGCGATTTCGCCCGGCGAAAGACCCGACGACGGCGTCACCCGGACGTTCTGCTCGACCCCGGTCATCTTGTCGCGCGCCGACACCTGAACGATGCCGTCGGCGTCGATTTCGAAGGTGACTTCAATCTGGGGAATCCCGCGCGGCGCGGGGGCGATGCCGACCAGTTCGAACTTCCCGAGCGAGCGGTTGCCCGCCGCGATTTCGCGTTCGCCCTGGAGGATGTGAATTTCCACCGTGGACTGATTGTCGGCGACGGTCGTAAAGGTCAGCCCCTTGCGGATTGGAATCGTCGCGTTGCGTTCGACGATTTTCTGGAACAGGCCGCCCCGGACCTCGATCCCGAGCGAAAGCGGAATGACGTCGAGCAGGACGAGGTCCTTGACCTCCCCAGTGAAGACGCCGCCCTGGATGGAGGCCCCGATGGCCACCACTTCGTCCGGGTTGATGGTCGAGTTGGCATCCTTGCCGAAAATCTTCTTCACGCACTCATGAATGATGGGAGAGCGCGTCTGCCCGCCCACCAGCAGCACCTGGTCGATGTCCTCCGGCTTGAGCCGGGCGTCCCAGAGGGCCTTCTGGCACGGCTCGACCGTCCGCTCGACGATGTCGTTGACCAGTTCCTCGAACTTGGCCCGCATCAGGTTCACGTTGAGGTGCTTCGGTCCGGTCCCGTCGGCGGCGATGAACGGAAGGTTGATGTTGGCTTCGTGGGTCGAGGAAAGTTCGCACTTGGCGCGCTCGGCGGCTTCCTTCAGTCGCTGAAGCGCCAGCCGGTCGTTGCGGAGATCGATTCCCGACTGGCTTTTGAATTCCTCGATGAGCCAGTCGATGATGCGCTGGTCGAAATCCTCGCCCCCCAGAAACGAATCGCCGCAGGTCGAAAGCACCTCGAAAACGCCGTCGTTCATTTCGAGAATCGAGACGTCGAACGTCCCCCCGCCCAAATCGTAGACGGCGATGCGTTCCGATTCCTTCTTGCCCAGCCCGTAGGCGAGCGCGGCGGCCGTCGGCTCGTTGATGATGCGCTGAACGTTCAATCCGGCGATTTTTCCGGCATCCTTGGTCGCCTGCCGCTGGAAATCGTCGAAGTAGGCCGGGACCGTGATGATCGCCTCGTCCACCGCCTCGCCGAGAAAATCCTCGGCCGACGCCTTCAGCCGCTGAAGAATGATCGCCGAGATTTCCGGCGGGCTGTAGTCGCGGGCCTGCGCCCGGACGCGCGCGTCGCCGTTGCCGGCCTCGCTGATTTCATAGGGCGCGGTTTCCCGGGCGCGCTGCACTTCCGGAGAGTTGTACTTGCGGCCGATGAGCCGCTTCACCGCGTAAATCGTATTGGCGGCGTTGGTGATCGCCTGCCGCTTGGCGATCTGGCCGACCAGCCGCTCGCCCTTGTCGGTGAAACCCACCACCGACGGCGTCGTCCGTCCGCCTTCCTTGTTCGGAATGATCTGCGTCGTTCCGCCTTCCATGACGGCCACGCAGCAGTTGGTCGTCCCCAAGTCGATTCCGATGACTTTTCCCATAAAACATCCTCTTTCAATGTCGCGGTCGGCCCCGGCCGGGGCGCGGCTTCGGGTCGGCGGCGCGACCGACGCCCGGAATTTACTTTATTTTAAAGTTAAATAACGTAAAGCGTCGGAACGAACGCCCAACCGGGGGTACGTCATCCGCCGCGCCTGTGTTTTCCCTTGAAGACCAGATCCGAAAAAATCCTGAAAATACTATTCCGCGTCGTCGTCGTCCGTCGCGACGACCGCCGGCCGGACCGACACCCGGACCATCGCCGGACGCAGCAGCCGCTCACCGAGGGTGTATCCCCGTTTGAGTTCTTCCAAAACCGTGTTCGGTTTGTAATCCTCCGTCTCCTCGGTGGCAATCGCCTCGTGCAGTGTCGGGTCGAAACTCGTTCCGACGGCGGGTACCGGCACCAGCCCATGACCGGCCAGAACATCGGTGAACTGCTTCTGGATCAACTCGACCCCGTGCAGAAATGCTTCCAGATCGCCGCCTTCGGCCTGTCCGCTCGTCAACGCCCGCTCAAGGTTGTCGAGTACTTCCAGCGCCGAAAGAATGACTTCGCCCTGCGCCCGCGCCGCGATTTCCTGTTTTTCCCGCTCGCCCCGCTTCCGAAAATTGTCGAATTCCGCCTTGAGCCGGACCATTGATTCATTGGCCGCGTTGCGCTCGGCGGTGACTTTCGCAAGCTGTTCCTGCACGAGTTCGACGTGCCGTTTCGCCAGTTGCGTCTGCTCGCGCGCACGTTCGAGGTCTTCCTGCAACACCGCCAGATCCATCAGCAGCCGAATGGATTCATCCTGCGAAAGCATTCCCGACTGATCATTCTCGGCGGGGACCGCCTGAAGCCGCTCGGAGGAGGTTTCCAGGACCGGATCATCCGCCAGCACGACCGCCTTTGGCGACGCATCCGCTTGAATTTCAAGTACTTCCGGAGTCTCCACCAAAGCCGGCTCGACGGCTGCGCCCTCCGCCGTCGCAACCGTCGGCTGCGATTCCGCCGCCGGTGCCTCGACCGGAGTTTCGGCTGGAGTTTCGGCCGGAGCCGACTCCTCCGGGGCCGCCGATTCCGTCACCGGCTCGGAAGCGCTGGTCCGGAAAAAGTCCTCGGGCGGGGCCGGGGCTGGCGGAGGCGCGTCGAGCGCGCCGTCCGGAAGCTGGATTTCGATGGTCCGAAAGACGCCCCGCGGCTCCAGTTCGACAAGCTGGTTTTCCGGTTTTTCTTCCGTCGGCTGAGCGGTTTCAGGCCGGGCATTCGGCTCGAACGGCTCAAAGTTGACTGGAATATTCGCCACAAGTGCCTCCAAAACATTTCACCCGACGCGCACACGCACGCCGCCCGGTGACGGCACGCGAGGACCGATTCGGCATTATTCGAGACCTGGTCTCGGTTCATCCGGAATATGAACCCACTCGATGGGGCCGCCCGAAGCCCCCAGAATTGCGCCCGGAAAGGGCGTTGCCCCGTTCGGATCGCTCAGAACCTGATCAAACAGCCGGGCCACATAGCCGACAACGCGCATGATTCTGGCGTACTTCATGCGAGTCGGCCCGACGACGCTGATGCTGCCCATAACCTGATTGCGGTAGGAGTAGGGCGCGGTCACGATCGTCACGTCCCGCAACCCCGGCGTGGCGTTTTCGGTCCCGATCCGGACCAGTACGCCGCCCCGCCCGACCGCCGCGAGACACTGGTTGAGAATCTTCACCAGCCGTCCTTTTTCCTCAAACATCCGGAAAATCGCCTTCATCCGCTCGGTATCGGTGAAGTCCCCTGAATCCAGCATGTTGACGGTGCCGTCAACGTAGATGGCGGTGTCTTCGCCGGTGGTTCCGAGGTCCCGGTTGCAGAGCAGAATCGCGTTTTTCAGCAACCGGTCGTAGAGCGCCTTTTCCTCCGACATGCGACGCAGCAACTCGATTCGGACGGCTGAAAGACTGCGCCCCGCGAAGTTCTCCGCGATGTAGCGCGCCGTCCGGTTCAGTTCGTCCTGCGGGAGATCCTCGTCGAGCCGGACCACGAAATCACGCACCAGACCGGCCCGCGAAACCGTGATGACGAGAATCCGCCGGTCGGCCAGTTTCACGAATTCGATGTGCTGAAGGATGTCCTGCGAGAGCGGCGGCGACAGGACCACCCCGACGTGCGAGGAGAGGTCCGACAGCAGGTGCGACGCGCGCTCCATCAGGTGTTCCTGCGTGACTTCCGGATTTGAAAAGAGCTGCCGGTTGATGAACGCCTCATCGGAGCGCGACGGGCGCGCGTCGAAGTCGGCGATCAGCGAATCAACGTAAAAGCGATACCCCTGGTCGGTCGGGATGCGTCCGGCGGAAGTGTGCGGCTGCGCCAGATACCCCTCCTCCTCCAAATCCGCCATCACGTTGCGGATGGTGGCGGCGCTGAGCGATTGCCCGAGTTGCCTGGAAAGCGTCCGCGACCCCACCGGCTCACCGGTGGCGATGTGCAGCTTGATGGCGGCGGTCAGGATTTCCCGGCTCCGTCCATCGAGTTCGCGCGCTGTTCGCTTCCTGGGCATAAGTCGTTGCGCATCTATCAGAAATAGGAAGGCGGTTCGGCAAAGTACCACCCGTGAAAATCGAGTGTCAAGTTACGGCACGAGACTTGCCGAAAGGGTCGGCAAACCCATTTCGCGAGGTTTCGCCATGCACCGCCGCCGCCCTTCCCTTTCGCGTTCCCGTCATCATCGGGGCGCGAGCCTGTTTGAAATGCTCGTCGCGCTCGCCGTCATCTCGGTTCTGATGGCGCTCGGGGCGGGCGGATACGTCCGGTTTGCCGATTTCGCCGCCGAAACGCGCGCCGTCGCGAATATCCGGACCATCGTCACCGCCCAGACGGCGCACCACGCCGCCCGCGGCCGGTTCGGTTCCTTCGAACAACTGATCGACCAGCTCGAACTGATGAACGGCTTCGAACGGGACATCGCCGGACGCGGGGGCAGCGAAGTCGTCAGCGACGGCCGCTACGATTACAGCTTTCGTTTCGACGCCGAGGCCGCCGGCTACACGCTCGACGCCGACCCGAAACCCGCCTACGCCCGCCGCTACCGTCGATTTCGCTTCCGCTTCCGCGACACAACCACCAGTCGCACCTTTGGCACGATACTTGCTTCTCCCCCCATGACGACATCGCCGCCCGATTCGGCCTACGAACCGCTGAACCCGTGACGGCGAAACTCAAAACCATCAATCACTACATTCCGAAAGGAAAGGAACCGTCTCAAGTAATGTCGAAAAACAATTACCGCACCTTCATCTCCTCCGTCGCCCTGATGGCGCTCATGCTGTTCGGCGCGACATTCACCCACGCCAACGCCCAGACGCCCGCCGCCCCGGCGGCGAAGGCCGCCCGCAAGGCGAAACCGGAAAGCGACTACGGCAAGGTCCAGATCAAGCTCCGCGAAATGGGCCTCTACAAGGGCGACATCACCGGCTACAAGAATCCCGAAACCGTCGAGGCCCTGCGGCAGTTCCAGCAGAAGAACGGCCTCAAGGTGACCGGGACGCTCAGTGCCGAAACGCGGACCAAGTTCGGCCTGCCGGAACGCAAGCCCCGCAAGAAGACCGGCGACATGGCCGCCAATCAGCCGGGCCAGTAAAAAATCAGCCATCACCTCCTTTGAAAAACTCCACGGTTTCGACGTATGCTCGTTCGCGTCGAAACCTTTTTTCTTTTCGAAGGTGTCGGGTTTCGGGTATCGGGTTTCAGAAACAGGTTTTGGGTTCTCGGTCCTGGGTTTTGGGAGACAGCCTGGTCTCGCAAATCTCAAACCTTGAAATTCTGGGTGAAATTTTCTTCCAGAACCCCAAACCCAGCCCCCAGAACCTCCCCCGACACCTGAAACCCGACACCCGACACCTTTCCCCATGAACGTCATCATCAACGGAGAACCCGAAATCCTCCCCGACGGACTGACCGTCGCCGAACTCGTCGTCCGGCTCGACCTCGTCGGCGGACGCCTCGCCGTCGAACGCAACGGCGAGATCGTCCCGCGCGGCCGCTGGGAATCCGTCGCGCTCGGCGACGGCGACAAGCTGGAACTGGTCCACTTCGTCGGCGGCGGATGAAAAACAAAGTCGGGAGTCGGGAGTCTTGAGTCGGGAGTCTGAAAAGCAGGCGACCGAAAACGATCTTTTCAAGAAATTCCCCGGTTTTGACTCCAGACTCAAGACTCTCGACTCCAGACTTCAGACTCTCGACCTTCAAGGAATCACCATGTCCCACCCCACCACCACCGACCCGCTGGTCATCGCCGGACGCGAATTCGGTTCGCGGCTGATGATCGGGACGGGCAAATATCCATCTCATGAAGTGATGCGCGAAGCGCACCGGCGCTCGGGCGCGGAAATCGTCACGGTCGCCGTCCGGCGGGTGAATCTCGCCGACCGTTCAGCCGGGTCGCTGATGGAGTTCATCGACGACCGGATGCTCATCCTCCCGAACACCGCCGCGTGCTTTACCGCCGAGGAAGCCATCCGGACCGCCCGGCTGGGCCGCGAAATCCTCGACACGCCGTGGGTCAAACTCGAAGTCATCGGCGACGAACGGACCCTTTTCCCGGACAACGCCGGATTGATTCAGGCCACGGAAGTACTGGCAAAGGAAGGCTTTATCGTCCTGCCCTACTTCAACGACGACCTCATCACCGCGCGCCGCCTGATTGACGCCGGGGCGGCGGCCATCATGCCGCTCGCCGCGCCCATCGGCTCCGGTCTGGGCATTCAGAACTTCACCACCATGCGGATTCTCCGCGAGATGATCACCGAAGTGCCGATCATCGTGGACGCGGGCGTCGGCACGGCGTCGGATGTCGCCGTCGCGATGGAACTCGGCATGGACGCCGTCCTGCTCAACACGGCGGTCGCCGCCGCGCAGGATCCCGCAATGATGGCCGAGGCGATGAACCTCGCCATCCGCGCCGGACGCCTCGCCCACCTCGCGGGCCGCATGCCGAAACGGCTCTACGCCACGGCGAGCAGCCCGATGGACGGCCTCAGCCGCTGAACCGCGAGGTTTTCATTGATGGAGAATCGCGGGCGGTTTCAAAAGTACGCCGCGTCTATCGGAACGGCGGCGGCGGTGCTGGTCATCGCCGCCGTCTACATTCTACGAACCGACCGCGCCGTCGGGCTGTTCAAGGACGACGCGTGGTATCTCCTTCTCGGAAAAGCACTTGCCGACGGACAGGGCTACCGGCTGGTGAATTACCCGGTTCCCCCGGGGCTGCCGCTCTACCCGCCGGGCCTCCCGCTTGTCTTCGCGGCGGGCATCCGCCTGTGCGGGCTGACGACCGATACGTTCTGGTGGCTGAAACTCGTCTCGATTGCGGCCATGCTCGCGCTCGGTTGGCTGACCTACCGCCACGCGCGCGAGGTCCGCGGGGAATCCGGCCCGTTCGCCGGACTGCTCGCGGCGGCGACCGTCCTCTGCCCGACCCTCGTTTTTCTGGCGACCTCGACGCTGATGGCCGAGTGCCTGTTCGCGGCGCTTCAGATGGCCGCGGTACTACTGACCGAGCGCGCCGTCGCGGCCGACCGCCCCCGCCGCGCGGGCCGGCTGATGTTCGCCGCGAGCGGAGTGGGCGCGTTCGCGTGGCTTGTCAGGAGTGCGGGAATTGCCCTGCTCGCGGCGATTCCGCTCTACCTCATACTTCGAAAAAAACCGAAACTGTTGATTCCGTTCGCTTTAGGATGTCTTGTGGTGGTTGGGCCGTGGCAGTTGTACGCCGCGCGGCAGCAGGCCGCCGCCGATCCGAGCGAGCAGATTACCAGCCAGTACGGTTCGGTGTTCTGGCACCGCATCGCGCAACCCTCCGCGCCGCCGGTCGGCGTCCGTGACCTGCCCGGACGCGCGTGGCAAAACACGACCCTCGTCGCCGGAAACGTCATCGGCGGCCTGACCGCGCCGATTTTCTACCGCCCGGCGTCCGACAGCGGGACCGAGGCGCTCGGAATGACCGGCATCGTCGGTTTCGGTGAAAAATTTCCCCTGAGTCCGGATTTCATGGGATTCGGCGCGGGGGCCATCGGGACCCGACCGGGCGAGGTGGCCTTTTCGCTCGTGCTGACCGCGTTTTTTCTCATCGGTTTTCTGGCCAGCCTCGGGCGCGGGTGGACGCTCGCGGAGCTTTTCGTTCCGCTGTCGCTTGCGGTGACGCTGCTCTGGCCGTGGTGGCCGCTGCGGTTTGTCGTCCCGCTGCTGCCGTTCATCTTCTATTACATGGCGATTGGCTGGCTGACCGTCGGGGAGGTCCTGTTCCGGGGACGGCTCGCCGAACGCGGCCCCCGGCTGCTGGCCGGTTCGTTTCTGACGGCGGTGGCGGTCCTCGCGCTGGCAGACCACATCGGCTACCTCCGAGCCGCCCGGACCGGACGGTCGGAATGGGTTCGCCGGTACGAAGCCGTCCGGACCGCCGCGCGGTGGGCGGCGACGCAACTTCCCGCCGATGAAGTGGTTGGTACGGACAACATCGCCCTGACGAATCTGCTCGCCGGACGCAAAACCCACGGCGACTACACCGCGCGGTACTACCTGAAAACCAGCTACGGCACCGATCTGCCGGAAGGCGCGAAAACGCTGTTTTCCGCCCCCGAATTCCCCGGCGTCACCGTTTCCGAACTGCCAACGCCAAAATGAATGCGGAATGCGGAATATCGAATGCGGAATTATTTACTTCACTCTTTATTCCGCATTCGATATTCCGCATTCCGCATTTTCCTTCAGACCGTCATTGCTTCGCCGAGCGTAAACCGCGCTTCGTAAAGGGCTTTTCCGACGATGCAGCCCTCGATGCCCGCGTCGGCGACGGCGCGCAGGGCGCGGATGTCGTCGAGCGAGCCGATGCCGCCCGAGGCGATGATCTTCAAACCGCTTTCGCGGGCCAGTTCCGCCGTACTTTCAACATTCACCCCGGTCAGCATCCCGTCGCGCGACACGTCGGTGTAAATGATGCGTTCGACGCCGAGCGCGGCCATCGCGCGGGCCGTCTCGATGACCGGTTGCGCCGTGTCGGTTTCCCAGCCGTGGGTCAGAACGCGCCCATCGCGGGCGTCGATGCCGACCACGATGCGGGCCGCGCCGTATTTTGCGACCAGTTCGCCGACGAGTTCGGGCTTTTCAACCGCGACCGTACCGAGAATCACCCGCGCCATGCCGAGGTCGAACAGCGTTGCCGCCTGCGCCGCCGTCCGGACGCCCCCGCCGAACTGCACTGGGATGTCGAGCACCGTCACAATCTGCTCCGCCGCGCGGAGATTTTCCGCGTCCGCGTCGTCGAACGCCCCGTCGAGATTGACGAGGTGGAGAATCGTCGCGCCTTCGTCGCGCCACCGGAGCGCCATCGCCCGCGGATCGTCGCCGTAAACCGTTGCGCTGTCCTTTACGCCCTGCCGCAGCCGGACGCACTTGCCGTGTTTCAAATCAATTGCCGGAAGAATGTGCATGAAGAAAGAAGAGGGGATGGGGAATGGGGGATGGGAAATAGCCCAGCCCCTTTGAAAAACTCATTTTGGTGTGCCGACCGCACGATACACCGGATCGGCGGCGAGCGCCTTTTTCAATGCCGAACGGGCTTCGGCTTTTTCCTTCGGGTCGCCCGGAAACCATTGATTGAAAAAGGCCCAGGCGTCGGCGTCGCGTCCGGCGTAGGCGTACCCGATGGCAATTTCAAACACCATCGCAGGCAAGCCGAAGTCGTTTCGGGCCGACGCCGTTTTTACCCTTTCGAGGGCGGCAGCGTCCGGAAGCGCCTCCGGAAAACGCGGGTTGGCCGGGCGGTAGGTCGCCGTCGCCGCGTCGTACTGAAAAATCACCGCCGGGAATGGCGAATTTGCATTTGAAAGATGATGAAAATACCGATACCGGTCGGAAACCGCCCGGATTTCCGCCACGCCGTCTTTGTTCAGATCTGAAAACCCCGCCTCCGCGACTTCAAAATCCCCGCCCTTGAAAATCAGCCGGGGCGTATCGTCGAGCGTCGCAATCACCATCGCCGCGTCGCGGTAGGTTTCCTGAAATACGACCAGATGCGTTTTTCCCGGCGCGAGCGACGTGACGGCGTATGTTGCGGTGCTGCCGTAGCACTCGTCGTGTGTCGAAGCGTCGTCGAGCGTGAGCAGCGTCCGTCCGGCGCGTTCGACCGCGACGAAGGTAAAGGTCGTCCGGTCGCCTCGCTCGCAGGTATTTTTCACCGTTCGCGTCTGAAGCCGAATCACAAAATCACCGACATGGGTTTCTTCGGCTTCGGTGAAGTTCATCTCGAATTTTGACGTCGGGGGCGCCTGCGTACTCGCGACAACCGGCGACGATACCGGCAAATCCCTTGAAATGAACCGTTTCCGGCCAAGCTCACCCGCCACGAACGCCCCGCCGACAAGCGCCACCGCAAGTAGAAATTTCGTCGAGGTACGCAATGTCATCGCCGGTCACCGTTTCCTTTCATTCAGCCGGTGGACGCCCTGCCCTCAAGGACAGGGCTATTTCAGCGAAGCCCCGTAAACGGGGCTAAAACCTTGATGGACTTGCACTTAGCCTCGTCATCGTTTTTGAAAAATTATTCCGGTAAGAACGACGGGTTGCCTCGGGGAGGCGCGGATGCGCCGTCAGGAAATAGCCCCACCCGTGAGGGTGGGGTGGCGGTAAGGCAAATTTCAGAGCGTCGAAGACGCGATACGGGTGGTGTCGCCGCATTGCGGCTCGGCATTTTACCCGTCGCGTACCCCACCCTCACGGGTGGGGCTATTACCTACCGGCGCATCCGCGCCTGTCCTATTACCGGTTTCATTTGTCAAAGATCATAACGGGGCTAAAATCTTGATGAACTTATACTTAGCCTCGTTCACGAGGCTTGATTCGGGTAGCCCTGTCCTTGAGGGCAGGGCCAAAACGGCTGACGAATTGTCATCGTTCAATCCGTATGTACCCAGTCCGGTAGGCCCCTGAAAACGAGGGTAGCCACGTTTTTCGCCCGAAACGTGAAAATTTCAGATGTCTTCCGAGAAATAATCCGAGTCAATACGCTTGATCTGGAAGGTCGTCACCGTGGCCACGCCCACGTTGTAGTCGATCATCAGGTTGGCGAGCGTCTCGCCGTCGATGAGAACAATCTTGCTGCCGATGGCCTTGACGTAATCGCGCGCCTCTTTTGAAAACCGCGAGGTGGTGAGAAAAATGCCTTTTCCGGCCCGCTGCCCCTGCAAGGCCCCGGCGAATTGCTGCACGTCGGGCCGACCGACCACATTTTCCGTCCAACGTTTTGCCTGGACATAAATCACGTCAAGGCCGAGCTTGTCTTCTTTAATGATACCGTCGATACCACCGTCGCCCGTCCGACCGACAGCCTGTCCCGCATCTTCAAGCGATCCGCCGTACCCCATGCTCACCAACAATTCGACGACCAGCCGTTCAAAAAACGCCGGAGAACAGCCTTTCACCGTTTCAAGAATTTGAGCAGCGAGTTCGGAGCGGATTTGTTTGTACGCGGCTTCCAGTTGCTCTTCGGGTGTTTTCTCGGCGGTGAGCGCAACTTCGCCGATTTCATTTCCCGCTTTCTCCTTTGCAGTCCCCTTCGACTGCATAAGTTCTTTAAACTCAGAGAACTGCATCAAAAAGACATTATCGATTTTTTCAGGATTCGCCTTGAGAACATCAAGCCCCCGCTGCGTCAGCCGGTACGTTCCTCGCTTCGGAGAGTCAAAAAGCCCGGCCTTTTTCAGATACCACATTGCCCAGTGAGTACGATTCCGGATGAGGGTGGATTGCCCACTTGGAATGAGTTGCGCCATTTCTTCTTCCGTCAGTGCGAAAAGTTCCCCGATACGGGTGACAGCCTGTTTTAGCGTGGCTTCACCGCCAGCCGCCTGAACGGACTTCAAAGCCGGCAGCATGAGTGACTGGTAATCTGGAATTGCCATCACCTACCCTCCTGAACCGTTTTTTAATCCTTCAAACTTTTAAACGTCAGCGTCGCCACATTCCGGACCCACCGGGCCGGGCGTTTGTCGTCGGGGGCGATGAGCCGGAACGGCCCTTCCTCGTCCCCGAGGGGTTTGCCGTCCTTGCGGTCGGCGACGAGGATCACCCGGTTGGTGTAGGCCGGGTCGAATTCCGCCTGCGCGAAGGCCGCCTTGTAGCCGTCCGCCGCCTCGACCACGACCACCGCCGTCGTGATGGTCATCGCTTCCTTGCCGTGAACGCCCTCGCCCGGCTTCATCCCCGCCCGGCGCATCACCTCGAAAAGCGACACGCCCTCGAAAACCGTCTTGCTTCCGTCGCGGTTCGTCACCGACGCGGTCGCACGGGGCAGTTTTGAAAATTCCTCGGAGGTCAGCGAAAGCGGCGTCACGCCGTTTCCGCGAATTGAAAGCGTTGCCGGGGCCGCCTTCACGACGGGCACCAGGGAAAGCGACGTGAAAGAAGAAACGCCGCCGAAACCGGCCAGCGCCAGTCCGGCGACGATTGCCGTCCCCAATCGGTAACTCATTGAAAAACCCCTCTAAAAAAGTCGGGAGTCTGAAGTCGGGAGTCTGGAGTCTGGAGTCAAGAAAACGATGAACGATGAACGATGAACGAACGTCCGGTTTCAGCCGCGGCCGGTCAAGTTTTTTTCGCCGGACTCCAGACTCAAGACTTTTTCTTCACTTCATCGTTCATCGTTCATCATTCATCGTTTATCCAAGCGCCGTTACGCCAGGCAGTTCGAGGCCGGAGAGAAATTCGAGGCTCGCGCCGCCGCCGGTCGAAACGTGGGTGATCTTGTCGGCGAGTCCGGCCTGATTGATGGCCGCGACGCTGTCGCCGCCGCCGACGATGGTCGTCGCGCCGGAGTCCGCGACCGCACGCGCGACCGCGAAGGTCCCATTCGAATAAAGCGGCATTTCGAAAATGCCCATCGGGCCGTTCCAGACGATCATTTTCGCCGCCGCGATTTCCGCCGCGTAGGCCGCGACCGTCGCCGGACCGATGTCGTACCCCGCGAGGTCCGCCGGGGTGGCATCCGTCGCGACCGTCACCGGTTCGAGTTCCGGACGGCTCAAATCGGCCACGAGGTGGTCCGTCGGCAGTAAAAGCTTGACGCCGGTTTCCTTCGCCCGCGCTTCGAGATCGCGCGCGAGGTCGAGTTTGTCGTTTTCCACCAGTGATTTACCGATTTCGACGCCCCGCGATTTCAAAAACGTGTAGGCCATCGCGCCGCCGATGAGAACCGCGTCCGCCGTCTTGAGCATCGTCTCGATGATGTCGATTTTATCGGACACCTTCGCCCCGCCGATGATCGCCACATAGGGCTTTTCCGGGTCGCGCAGCGCCTTGCCGAGATAGTGCAGTTCCTTTTCCATCAGCAGTCCCGCGCCCTTTTCGGCCACGAACGCCGCCATCCCCGCCGTCGAAGCGTGCGCGCGGTGCGCCGTCCCGAAGGCGTCGTTGACGTACACGTCGGCCAGCGCCGCCAACTGTTTCGAAAACGCTTCGTCGTTTTTTTCTTCCTCGGCGTGAAACCGCAGATTTTCAAGCAGTAAAACATCGCCGTCGGCCAATCCCGCCGCCAGCGCCTCGACGTCGGCCCCGACGCAGTCGGGCGCGAACGTCACCGGCGCGCCGAGCAGCTCGGTCAGTACCGGCACGACCGGCGCGAGGCTGTATTTGGCCTCCGGCGCGCCTTTCGGACGCCCGAGATGCGACGCGAGAATCAGCTTCGCGCCGCGTTCGCGCGCCAGTTGCAACGTCGGAATCGCCGCCCGGACGCGCGTGTCGTCAGTCACCTTGCCGTCCTTGACCGGTACGTTGAAATCCACGCGGATGAACACCCGCTTGCCCGCCAGATCGAGATCACGAATGGAACGACTCATGAGAAACCACCTGAATGATTGCAAAAAGATGAAAAAATTACCCTTCCAGCCTAAAACATCCCGATGAACGGCGAAAGGATGAAGGATGAAGGATGAAGGATGAAGGATGAAGGGCGATTTTAGCTGGTCGGGATTTTTGGCAAGCAAAAAATTCACCGAACTTGTATTTTTTCATCCTTCATCCTTCATCCTTCATCCTTTTCCCGATGCCCGCTTCCACCGAATTTGAAACTCCGCTCTGGACCTCCGGCGTCCGGCTCGTCGCCGGCGTGGACGAGGTCGGACGCGGCGCGTGGGCCGGTCCCGTCGTGACCGCCGCCGTCATTCTCGACCCGGAACGAATCCCGGCGGGCCTCGACGACTCGAAAAAACTGTCGGCGGAACAGCGCGCCGCGCTC
Source organism: Blastocatellia bacterium NZW_1522 (assembly GCA_039793685.1). Lineage (GTDB taxonomy): Bacteria > Acidobacteriota > Blastocatellia > Chloracidobacteriales > Chloracidobacteriaceae > JAAFHI01. Next base: position 24,157 of record JBDRAL010000074.1, on the reverse strand, counting down.
GCGGCGCAAATTCTCGAAACGGCGCTCGCCGTGGCCTTCGGCGAGGAACCGGCGGAAGTCATCGACCGGATCAACATCCTCGAAGCGACCCGCCGGGCGATGCGCGCCGCCGTCGCCGCGCTCGACCCGGCCCCGCAGCACCTGCTCATCGACGCGGTGAAGCTCGACGGAATCGGCGTCCCGAGCCAGTCGATCATCAAGGGCGACGCCCGGTCGGTGTCCATCGCCGCCGCCTCGATTGTCGCGAAGGTCCGGCGCGACGACCTGATGCGGGCGCTGGACGCAACATATCCGGCTTACGGATTCGGCCGCCACAAGGGGTACGGCACGGGCGCGCACCAGGCCGCGCTCGCGGCCCACGGCCCAACCCCGCTCCACCGGATGAGCTTCCGGGGCGTCCGCCCCGAGCCGCCCGTCCCGCGAACCCTTTCCTTGCCGTTTTTAACGCAGGACGAAAGCGGCCAGTCCGGCTAAATCCTTCATTTTTCGATATTTCCGAACCACGCGCGGGGCAGCCCCGGAATTGACAGCCCCTACCCCGTGTGCTACGTTCGTTCGCCTTTCCAGCTCTACTTTAAGCGGACCGTCGCGGAGTTCCCTCAGCCTTACAACACGGCGGGAGTCTTGCCATGTCTTTCAGCAAAGCCAACGAACTCAAAAAAGCCGAAAAGCTCGTTCAGCAAGGGAAAATCGCCGCCGCCATCAAAGAATACAGCATGCTCGTCGCCGCCAACCCGAACGACGTCACGCTGATCAATACGCTCGGAGACCTCTGTGTCCGGGAAGGCCGCATCGAGGAAGCGATCCTCAACTTCACCAAAATCGGCGAAAGCTACAGCAAGAACGGATTCACGCTGAAGGCGATCGCCATGTACAAGAAGATCTACAAGCTGTCGCCGGCGAACCTCGACGTCGCGCTCAAGCTCGCGGAACTCTACGCCAAGCAGGGGCTGGCGATGGATGCCCGCAAGCAGTACATGGAAGTCGCCGACCAGTTGACCCGGACCGGCCGCACACAGCAGGCGCTCGACATTCTGCGCCGGGTCGCCGACCTCGATCCCGAAAACGTGCCCGTCCGGCTGAAACTGGCCGAAAGTTACGTCCGGGAGCGGCTGACCGATCAGGCCGTCGAAGCCTACATCGCCGCCGGGACGCAACTCATCCGCAAGGCGAACCTTCCGGAAGCGCAGCAGGCGTTTCAGCGGGTGCTGGAAATCAGCCCGTACAACAAGCCCGCGCTCAATTCGCTCGCGACCATTTTCATCAAGCAGGGCGACACGCCGCGCGCCGTCGCGCTGCTGACTGACGCGGCCAACGCCAATCCCGACGACCCGGACCTGATGGTCCTGATGGGCCGGACCTTCCTTCAGGCGGAACTGCTCGACGAATCCGAGCAGGCGTTCATGAAGCTGCTGGAAGTCGATAAGTCCCGCTTTGAGTATCTTTTACAGTTGGCCCGGAAGTTTGTGGACATCGGCCAGCACGACCGCGCCGTCGGCATTGTCGAAACCTGCACCGACATCATGATCGCCCGCCGTCAGGAAACCCGCGGGGTTGAACTGCTGCTGTCGGTCACCGAATTCGATCCCTATCACGTTCGCGCCCGCCAGTGTCTGGTCAACATTTACGCGCGGATGAACGAAACCAACGAACTCGCCAACGCGCTCAACGACCTCGCCGACGCCGCCCTCCAGAACAACGACCGCGTCACGGCGGAAAAAGCGCTCCGGCAGCTTGCCGAACTCGAACCGAACGAACCCAATCACCGCCAGCGCATGCTCGCGCTTGGCTTTGCCGACCCGATCAGCCCGACCATCGCCGAGCGCGACCGGCTCGTCCAGACGGCGCCGCTTTCTCCGGGCATCGGTCAGCGGGTGGATTTCGAATTCGCGGCGGATGCGCCTCAACCCAGCGGCGGATTTGCACCACCGCCCGGCGACTTTGGCTATACCTCCGGGACCGGCTTCGCGCCGGTTGCCCCAAGTGGTTTTTCAGTTGAACCGCCGCCTTTCGCCCCCACCGGTTTCGGCGCCGAATCGCCCAATTTCGGGAGCGGCTTCGGCTCTCCCGGCGGTGGTTTCGGCACCACCAGCGGAGGTTTTGCTCCTCCCGCGCCGCCAGCGGGCGGCGGCTTTGGAGGTTTCAACGAATTTCAACCCGCCGGAGGCGGCTTCGGAGGCTTTGCCCCGCCGACACCGCCCGCGTCCGCCGGAGCCGATATTCAGAAAATCCTTTCCGACGCCGACCGGTTCGCCAATCTCGGCATGGCCGACAAGGCCGTCGAACTCATCGAGGAAGCCGTCGCGAAGGCCCCCGAATCAGTCGAAGCCCGTCTGCGACTCAAACAGATGTACCTTGACGGCGGCCTCATTGAAAAAGCCGCCGCCCAGGCCACCGCGCTGGCCGACCTTTACGAACGTCTCGGCGACAGCGGACAGGCCCAGCGCTTCCGGACCGAGGCCTACTCGCTCAATCCGAATCAGCGGCTGAACGATTTCGGCATGTCGGGTTCGACCTTCTCGATGCCGCCATCCTCCGGTTCGGTCGGCTCCGAAGTCGAAATCGACATCAACGGCGCACCGAGCGGCAACTTCCAGCCCGCCCCGCCGAGCTTCGGAGGCGGATTCGGCAGCACCAGCGGCGGATTCGCACCGCCGCCGCAGGCATTTGTCCCTCCCCCATCGCCGGAGGACTTCTACACCGGCCCGCCGCCGCACATCACCGGCCCGCCCACCGGCTTCGAACCGGTCTTCGACGTCGGCGCAAACCTCAATTCGGAAGCGCAGCAGCAGATGTTCGCGCCGCCACCGATTCAGGAATTTGGCGCCGAGGCGCCCCAGACCGGTGTTCAATCGGAACTGAAACTGCGCGAAGAACTCGAAGGCGTCGATTTCTTCCTTTCGCAGGGCTACAACGACGTCGCCCGCGACACGCTGGCTCGACTGTCGCTCAACTACCCGAATCACCCGGAAGTCCTTTCACGGCTTGACCGCCTGCACCGCCAGACGAGCGGCGCGCCGACCTTTACGCCGACAGCGGGCAATGAAACCGATCTGACGGGCGCCCTGATGGGCGGAGGCGGTTCGGCCTTCGCGGGCATTCCCGAAGTCCCGGTTTCCGAACCGACCTCGGAAGGTACGCTCCTCAGCGGTCTCGTTTCCGATCTCGAAAAAGCCCTCGAAGAACTCGAACTGGGCATGTTCGACGCGCCGGAAGTGGCGAAACTTGCCGGGACGGCTCCCGCCGCGCCGGTCGTCGAAAAAATTCCCACCGGTCCGCTCCCGCCCACGCCTGCTCCCGTCCCGGCCAAAGCCGATTCCAAGAGCAACCTTTTTGCCGGCCTCGAAGAATCGGGACTTCAGGATGTTTTCGACGAGTTCAAACAGAGCATCGAGGACGAAGGCGAGGAAAAACCCGATTTCGAGACGCACTACAACCTCGGACTCGCCTACAAGGACATGGAACTGTTCGACGACGCCGTCGAGGAATTCCAGATGGCCTTCCGCGGCACCGACATGAACGCCTCCGACGGCCACTACTTCCAGGTCTGCAACATGCTCGGCCTGTGCTTCATGTCGAAGGGCGAGCCGCAACTCGCCGCCGTCTGGTTCAAACGCGGCGTGGAAGCGCCGGGCCGGTCGGAAGACGAATATCAGGCCATGCGCTATGACCTCGCGCTGGCGTACGATGAACAGGGCCGTCACGACGCCGCCCTCGAAATGTTCGAAACGGTCTACGCCGTGGACATCAACTACCGCGAAGTCGCCGAAAAGGTCCACGAACTGCGCGAAAAAGCGAAACAATGATTTCTAATTATGAATTATGAGTTATGAATTATGAATTGGGGGAGGCATTACCCCTTTTCGGAACTCATAATTCATAATTCATAATTCATAATTCCCGCCGATGTCCGCCAAACTGTCCGTCATTCTCTACATCGTCATCTGCTTCGAGATCGGCGCGCTCCTCGCGATTCTGCCGTGGACGGACTACTGGGAAAACAACTTCTTCCTCTACTTCATGTCGGCCAAGCTGCACCTGAACGGCATCATCAACGTCGTCCAGAGCGGCTACGCGCGCGGCGCGGTCACCGGCCTCGGCCTGCTCAACATCCTCCTCGGATTCCTTGAAATCTTCAATTTCCGTCAGTCGGTCGCCGAAATGAAGGGATGACTTGGGGAGTCTGGAGTCTGGAGTCTGGAGTCTGGAGTCTGGAGTCTGGAGTCTGGAGTCTTGAGTCTGGAGTAGAGCGTTCGTTTTTCGCTTTTACCGTCAAGTTCTTTTTTCCGAGTCATCCCCAACTTCGGATTCTTCAAACTTCATCGCTCATCGTTCATCATTCATCGTTTGTTTGACTCTCGACTCCAGACTCCAGACTCCAGACTTCTCCAATATTTGATTTCCGACCGCCGCCGCCTCTTTTCCCCGGTTGAAACCTTTTCGGAATCGGAAGCCCGGACGCGCCTGATCCGGCTCGCGCAACGCGCGGGCGAGGATGAAATCGACTTTATTCAGTTGCGGGAAAAGGATTTATCGGCGCGGGACGTGTTTGAAATCGCGCGCGAAATGGTCGCCGTACTGGCCGGAGGCGCAACCCGTCTGCTCGTCAACGACCGATTCGACATCGCGCTCGCGGCGGGCGCGGCGGGGGTACACCTGACGACACGGTCGCTGTCACCCGAAATCGCCCGCCGGACCGTCCCGCCGGGATTTCTCATCGGAATTTCGACCCACACGGCGGAAGAACTCGCCGCCGCCGCCGGTTTCGCCGACTTCGCCGTCTGCGGACCGGTTTTCGAAACGCCCGGCAAAACCGCCATCGGCCTCGAACGCTTTGCCGAACTCGTCCGCGACGCGCGCCTCCCGGTCTTCGCCCTCGGGGGAATCACAAAGGAAAATACGTCGTCGGTCCTCGCGGCGGGCGCGGCGGGAATCGCGGGAATCCGCCTGTTTTCCAGTGGTCAGTAACCAGCCGTCAGTGGCCAGTTTTATGACCGGCGGCTGACCACCGGCGACCAAGGGCGGACGCTTTCATTCCAAAGACGATGGCCGGAATCAGTAGAAAAGAAATTTCGGCGGCCATTCCGATGAGAAAAGCGGCCGGACTATCGCCGTTCGGGCTGTCCAGGGCGCGTTCCCGAGTGATGAACATCAGCCGGGCAATGAAGATTGCCCAAAAAGTCACGCCGAAAAAGATCGCCGGAACTCCAAGCAGATAAAAGGCTTGCTGCGGAAACCGCCGCGCCGTTGCCAATCCCGCGATGGCTGAAAACAGGGCCGCCAGATAGACGTAAAACAACATTCAGCGTTCCTTTTCTGGTGGGTGACGGATTCCGTTGGGTGCGCCTCGCCAAATCCGGGGATTTCCGCCCGCAAAAAACTGCCCACTGGCCACTGGCGGCTGACCACTGGCGACTACCGCGGCTCGACGGTCATCATCATTCCGTACTTCGGCCTTAACGTGATCAACGGCTCGGTTTTGACCCGGTGGCCCGGCACCAGCCGCAAGTTCCATTTTCGGCCCAGCGTCGCCAGAATCAGCACGCCTTCCACCCACGCAAACCCCTCGCCGATGCACTGACGCGGACCGCCGCCGAACGGAAAATAGGAAAACTTGGGCCGTTTTTCCTTTTCCTCGGGCGTCCAGCGCTCGGGGATGAATTTGTCCGGCTCGGGAAAGAACTCCGGCAGGTGATGAACGACGTACGGACTCATCAGATGAATGCTTTTCGCCGGAATCGAGAAGCCGCCGAGTTCGTGCGCGTTGATCGACCGCCGACCGAACACCCACGCGGGCGGATACAGCCTCATGCTCTCGGCGAAAATCATTTCGGTGTATTTCAGTTTTGGGAAATCCTCCATCGTCGGGAGGCGGTCGCCGATCACCGAGTCGATTTCGGCGTGAAACTTCGCCGCGACTTCCGGATGCTGCGAAATCAAGTACCACGTCCAGACCAGCGCGTTGGCGGTCGTTTCGTGGCCCGCGAGGAAGATCGTCATTGCCTCGTCGCGCAACTGCTGGTCGGTCATCCCCGTACCGTCGCCCTCGGTGTCCTGCGCGATGAGCAACATCGACAGCAGGTCGCCGCGGTCTTCATTGGATTTCCGCCGGTCCTCGATGATGCGGTAGATGGTGGAATCGAGCCGCGCCCGCGCCGAACGAAACCGCTGATTCTGCGGCAAGGGAAGTTTTTCAATCAGGTCATAGAACGGCAGCGTCATCGTGGCCGAAAAAAGTTCAAGCGCGGTGGTCAGCGCCGAGCCGATTTCGTCCATTTCCCCGCGTACGTCGGCGTCAAACAGCGTTTTCGCCACGATTCGCAGCGTCAGCCGCATCATCTCGCGGGCAATGTCGCGCTGCTCGCCGGCTTTCCACTCGTCGCGCATGTCGCCCGCGTGTTCGGCCATCACCCGAGCGTACCCCGCGATGCGTTCCCGGTGAAACGCGGGCTGCGACATTCGCCGCTGGCGCTTGTGGAATTCTCCCTCACTCGTCAATAACCCGTTTCCGAGCAATCGTTTGGCGCGTTCCAGTCCCCGGCTTTTGGTGAAGTTTTTGTGATTCGTCACCAGGATTTCGCGGATGTGTTCGGGGTTGCTGAACAGAAATACCTGCTCGTTGCCCAGATGAAACTGGACGATGTCGCCATACGTCCGCTGAAGTCCCTGTAAAAAATTCAGGGCATCGGTGCGAAATTTGTAGATGTTCGCGCCCGGAAACGACCGACGCGCGCGCGGCGCTTCGACTGCGACTGGCATGGGGGAACTCCGTTGAAGCCGAATGGGATTTGACGCTGTTCGGTGACGCCGATAGGCTAGCGAATGAACCGGCGTTCAGCAACCGGCCCATCAGGTTTTCGCAAGGTGATAAAGATGGCAATCAGGATGAAAAATCGTCGTCGAATTGCCGTGGCAAACCGTGAGTTTATCTGGTACGTCTCGGAAGATTATGACTCTGCCGACTGGATTCTCCGGATTGCCTCCCCGGATAAACGATTTGTTGTCAATTTCCATCTCGGCCAACCGCTGGAGACCGCTTTTCTCAATGTCCTCGGACGTGAATTCCCCGGTTTGCCTGGTGCAGGTAGTTGCTGCTTGCGGATACGTTGCCCGAAATGGGACACCACCCCGGCAATTACGCCCGCCACGGTGCGGCGGGTCATCGAATGGTCGCTCGCGCCGAAAAAGAACCCGATACAAGTGGACTGGATGGGCAACCCACTCTCACCAAATCTCTAAACTGAATTCGTAAAAGGACTTACCAACCCAAATGCTCGCCGTCGATTTCATTCGCGCCAACCCCGATGCCGTCAAACAGATGCTCGCCGACCGGCGCTCGTCGCTCACCCTCGACGAGTTCGCCGAACTCGATGTCACCCGCCGCCGCCTCATCACCGAATCCGAAGCCCTCAAGGCGCTGATGAACCGCATCAGCCCGGAAATCGGCGTGCTGATGAAGTCCGGGCAGAAGGCCGAAGCCGAGTCCAAGCGGGCGGAGATGCGCGAGGTCAAAACGAAGATCGAGGCGTACGAAACTGAACTCGCCGACATCGAGACGCGCCTGCGCGACATCACGACCGGTCTGCCGAACGTTCCGCACGCGGACGTACCCGTCGGCGACGAGTCGGCCAACGCCGAAGTCGCCCGGTGGGGCGAGCCGCGCGCCTTCGATTTCGAACCGAAGGATCACCTCGACATCGGCGTCGCGCTCGGCCTGCTTGATCAGGAACGCGCGACGAAAATCGCCTCGTCGCGGTTCACCTTTCTGACCGGCGTCGGGGCGCGGCTCGAACGCGCGCTCATCAATTTCATGCTCGACATTCACACCGGCGAACACGGCTACACCGAGATTCAGCCGCCGGTCATCGTCAACGGCGCGGCGCTGTTCGGCACCGGCCAGTTGCCGAAATTCGAGGAAGACCTCTTCAAACTGACCGACGAGCGCAACCTCTATCTGATTCCAACGGCTGAAGTTCCGGTCACGAACTACTATTCCGGGGAAATTCTCGACGGCGCGCAACTGCCGCTCCGGTTCACCGCCTACACGCCCTGTTTCCGCAGCGAGGCGGGCAGCTACGGACGCGATACGCGCGGCATGATCCGCCAGCACCAGTTCGACAAGGTGGAACTGGTGAAGCTGACGAAGCCGGAAGAGAGCTACAACGAACTCGACAAACTGGCCGCGAACGCCGAGACAATCCTGCAACGGCTGGAGCTACCCTACCGGAAAATCGTTCTGGCGACGGGAGATATGGGCTTTTCGGCGGCCAAGACGTACGACCTGGAAGTCTGGCTGCCGAGCCAGAAAACCTACCGCGAGATTTCGTCCTGCTCGAACTGCGAGGCATTTCAGGCGCGGCGGGCGAACATCCGCTTCCGGCGCGAAGCCGGCGCGAAGCCGGAATTCGTCCATACGCTCAACGGCTCGGGCCTCGCCGTCGGTCGGACGTGGCTCGCCATTCTCGAAAACTACCAGCAGGCGGACGGCTCGGTGGAAATCCCGAAGGCGCTGCGGCCCTACCTCGGCGGGATGGAAAAAATCTCGGCGTAGAACCTCAAAACACAATTACCCACATCCTCGCCAAAGCGCTCCGGATGTGGGCTATCTTCTTTAAAATATTGATTGAAAAGAGGATAGCCCATAGCCGGAGCGCTCGGGCAAGGCTATGGGTACCAATGCCAAATTGCCATTCCCCCGAGCCAGGTGAACCATGCACAAAGAGGTCGCAGCCCTTCGAGCGTTCATCGAAACGGAAATTTTTCTCTCGGGATTGGATTCCGTTGATTCAGCCTCGATTGATGACCTGCTCGACGCCCGCGACTCGGAACCCTTTGAAGCACCATGGGTTCGGGTATACACCGCGCTCGAAAACCTTCAAACGCAAAAACCGCTTTCAAAAGATGAAACCCGCGAAGAAACGGCGTTTCGAAAGGATGTTTTTCAGGCGGCGTATACCACCGCAGGCGGGGAAACCGCTGGTTCCATCTCCGACGACTTCGGGTTGTTCTGGTCGGCCCTGCGAAACGATTTTCAGGACGACTGGCTCAACGCGCTCTGGCTGGCCTACAAGGCGGGGGAGTTCCCCCACGGCGAACTGACGCCCGTCCCGGGGAAGCTTGCGACATTAATTGTTTAATACGACTCTTTCAAAAAGAAATATTTAGAGTGTTTGGAGCGTTTGCCGAAATGGACCTTGAACAGACACTTTCCCAAGTTTCAAAAAACTGCCTTCGTGGACAACCCGTTCCACACGATTTGGCGCTTCTATGGATAGCGCAGTTAAAGAACGACCCCATGCTTACAAGGCGGTTTGCACTCACCTTGATTGAGGAAATAAGTGACGGTCTTTTTGAAGGATACTATGAGCCAGATGGCACTCTGCCTCATTTGTACCAACGAATGTTTGACCAGATCGCTTTCGTCGCCCAAGTAGAAGATGGCGCATTGATTGGCTACTGGCTCGGTGAGGAAAACCGCTCAATCGCCGAATCTCCCATTATTGAACTCGACAACGAAGGGCAGTTTTACCTGCACAGCAGAAATCTCGCGGATTACCTTCTCGTGCTTTCCGACTCCGATACGGAAGAGGAATTCTCGGAGATCAAAATCTGGCTTCAGGGACTTGGGATTCCCATCACGGCAAACAATCACGAAGAGATTTGGGAAAAATTGGGTACCTTTGATGACCCAGGTGAACAATTCCGCCGCTACCATGAAGATTTTGATTCCCCAGAATGAACGACTAACGAATTTTCATGGAGTTCTCCCCAATGGGTTTTGAGTACCGAATCCTTGTTTCGCTTCCCTCGACCGAGGCGGGCGAAAGGATTCTCCAAAATATACTTGGAGGGTGCGGCCAAAGATCATCCCAAGGCTGGGAATACCGAGCGCCGGCAACCAACTGCCAGATGCCAACCGTCATGGCAAAAGTCGAACCATACGGTTTTTACCTTTGCTTTTTTGGCGGGAAAAACGGATTTGGCGCCGAAGTGGCAGGTGAAATCGTTCTTTCGGCCCTGTCGTTCAGCGAAGTAAAAGTACAGGAGATAGGGTAAGTTCTTCCTTTGGCTGTGTTTTCAGCCAGGAAGTACTCTTCTTCCGCGCCCACCAGGCAAAATTTTTATCCTTCAATCCTAACGGTTTTATGAAATTCCAGAATCTGATCGCTCCCGCCTGCGCCGGATTGCTCTTTCTTGCGCCGGTTTTCGCGCAGTCCAAGCCCATCGTTAAAAAATCGCCCCAAAGTCCCGCCGCCAAGCCGACGGCCAAGCCCGCGGATAAAAAACCGGACGCCAAAAAGCCGATTTCAACCGGGTCGGCGACGAAGTTCGCGGTGTTCGCCATCACGAAGGCCGAGACGATGAACTACATCGAGCCGGTCGTACTGGTGGACAACGGGACCTTCTCCGAGCCGCCGGTGGATGCCGACGGACGCTCCGAAAAAACGATCAAGCCTTTTATTTCCAAGTACTTCAAGGCTGGAACTGCGTACCGGATGCTGTTCGGCGGCGCGCCCGCCGGGACGGCCACGGTCGTCAAATACCTCGAACCGGGCTGTTCGGGGACGTCCGCGCAGGCGCGTTTGAAGACGACCGCGCCGCTGAAACCGAAGGTCTACGCGCTGGCGACCGACTCGCCGACGCTCGGCGCGGCGCGCTCGACCCGCTTCGCCCCGACCGTGGCCGAACGCGAGGCCGCCACCCTCGTCGCGAAGGAAGCGATGAAGCGCAACGGCACGCCGGAAGACGCGCTCGAACGGATGAAATCGGAAAATCTGACCGCCGCCGACCTCGACGGCGACGGCACGGCGGAACTGATCGGGACGTTCACGGTCGAGCGGAAAAAGTACGAGTTTGTCGATTCCCTGTTCGTCATCCTCGAACGGGTCGAACCGGGCAAGTACAAAATCGCCTTCGAGTTTTACTATTCATCGAAGGGCGACGAAACAGCCATCCATATCCCGCTTCTCGTGGATTACGCCGACCTCGACGGCGACAAGGTGGCGGAAGTCATCGTCCGGACGACCTACTACGAAAGCCACGATTTCACGATTTTCGGAAAGCGGAAGGGCAAGTGGCAGAAGCTGTATCAGGGCGCGGGCGGGGGGTGCTAGCAGGGAGCAGTTAGTGGTTAGCAGTTAGTAGTTAGTAGTTAGCGAGACGGATTCGGGAACTTTCAAGGTTGGGGAATCGTACGCGCGCGATCTTTATTATTTTAATGGGGAAACCAAAAAGAAGGTCTTTGGAGCTAACGTAGAAATGATTACACCGGAAGTCATTAAGAAGCTGGATGAGAAAAAATACTCAAGACTCTTAAATGAAGATGGACAACTAAAATATGCAAAGATTTTAAGTGACTTTGGAATACACCCTGAATCCGATATTTTTGAATTTTACCTGATTTTTTCAGAACCGGCATTTCTCGGGAAAGATGTCGAGTTTGACCATATTTGTTGGTTTTTTCTTTATTCAAGCTATGAATCCAGGCTGGAATACTTCTGGGAAAAGCGGCCTTGGGGAGTTCTTCCCCGAAACATCATTCCTTTAAGTTCTTTTAGTGGTGAAGCAGTTCTTCTTTTCGATATTTCCAAAGACCATGTCTACCTGGTTACTGAAGCAGAAATTAATCTGATGCTGAACGGGCAATTCAATCCCACTTGGAAATCATTTAATGAATTCCTTGTGGCTCAGTTTCTTTAGAGCAATTTTCAGTTGTTTGTGACTACGGCACATCCTGGAACTTTCAAAGTTGGGGAACCGTACGCGCGCGATCATTATTACATGTGGGGTTGCGCGATTCTTTTGAGGCGTCTGGCTGAAAGTTCCAGAGGGAAAAACGACCAACCAAAGCCCCAGCGGGGCGACCTTATGATAGCCGAGGGCAAGCGGAGCGCAGCCCTCGGAACGGAGCGGTCCCGGTTCCCGAGCCGCGCCAGCGGCGGGTTACGCCTGAAGGGATTTGAACGCCGCGCCGAGGCGGGCGGTGAGGTCGGAGGCGATGACGGCGCGTTCGCCGAGGTCGGCGGCGGCGAGATCGCCCGCGAGGCCGTGCAGGTAGACGGCGGCGAGCGTGACCTTGAGCGCGTTGTTCGGCGTCTGGGCGAGCAGTCCGGCGAGGATGCCGGTCAACACGTCGCCGCTGCCGCCGGTCGCCATTCCCGGATTGCCGGTCGGATTGATGTACACATTGCCGTCGGGCGCGGCGACGACCGTCCGCTGGCCCTTCAAAACCACAATCAGCGAAAACGAGGTCGCGAGGCGACGGGCGGCAGTGATGCGGTCGGCGGTGACGACTTTCGTCGAAACGTCGAGCAGGCGGGCCATTTCGCCGGGATGCGGCGTGAGGATAATCGGCCGCTCGGCCGTACCCTTGATTTCCTTCCACGGGCTGAGGCAGTTCAGCGCGTCGGCATCAAGAACGAGCGGAACCGTCGTCTTTTCAACGAGATGCCGGACGACCCGCCTGGTCGTGTCTTCCTCTCCGATGCCGGGACCGACGGCAAGGACCGTCCGTCCCTGTGCCGCCGCGAGCAGACCGTTGACCGCGTCAAAGGCATAGCCACCGTTGGGCGTTTCCGGCACGCCGATGGTCATTGCTTCCGAAATTGCCTGGCTGACGAGCATTCGCTGCGATGTCACGGGCGTCGCCACGGTCAGCAGTCCCGCCCCGGCACGCAGTACGGCTTCCGACGCCAGCGCGGCCGCGCCGGTTTTGCCGCGCGAACCGGCGACCAGTAAAACGTGGCCGACCATCCCCTTGTGCGCCCCTGCCGGACGCTTCGTCCGGTTCAAATAGCCTCGTACATCGGCGGTTTCCACAAGATGAAGCTGGGCCGTGTGCGTTCCCGTTGAGGCCGCGAGCGCGGCGGGCGATCCGATGTGGATGACCTGAAGTTTGCCGTTGGCATCGGAGGCGGGCGGCACGACGTTGGCCGCTTTCGGCGCGGTAAAAGTCACGGTCAAATCGGCGGCGACATGGCTGCCGATGAAATTTCCGTCATCGGCGGCGAGTCCGGACGGCAGGTCGAGCGCGCAGATCGGTACGGGAGAGGCGTCGTCCCAGCGGGTCGCGTTCAGATATTCCACCACTTTCACGAAAATGCCTTCAAGGCCGCGCATGAGGCCCGTCCCGAACAGTGCATCGACGTGCAGATCGGGGCGCGGCTCCGCGACGATTGCCGCAAATTCCTGTTCCGAAAGGATTTCCCGGAAAATCAGGCGGTCCGACTGTCCGGCGAGCGAATTGACGATGTCGAAATTGATCCGCGCGTCACCCTTCGCCGTTTCGCGTTTTCCGAAAAGAAGGACTTCCGCGCGCGCGCCGCGCATCCACAACTGCCGCGCGACCGCCGCGCCGTCCCCGCCGTTGTTGCCCTTGCCGCAGAAAATGCGGACTCGTCGCCCCGCCATCGGGCCGAAATGCTGTTCGATGGCAATCGTCGCCCCGACTGCCGCGTTTTCCATGAGAAGCAGCCCGCTGATGCCGAACCGTTCGGTCGTCAGGCGGTCCACCTCGGTCATGTGCGCGGCGGTGAGGATTGGCTGCATTAGGGAGAAGTCTGGAGTCGTGAGTCTGGAGTCGTGAGTCCAAATCGGAAGTTCAAAATTCGTTTTCCGACTCTGGCTGCTCGACTCCAGACTGTTTTTCGGTTGTTCGGGTCGGGAGTCCGAATCGAACATTCAAGAATCAGTTTCCTGACTCCAGACTTTCGACTCCAGACTCCAGACTGTTTTTTTACGCGGTGGTCGGTTTCGCCCGGCCCGCCGGCTTGGCGATCGGTTCCGGAGCTTCCGGGGCGTCGCTGTCGGTCACGTCGGCCTTGACGGTTTTGGGCATGAGGATGGCGCGCAACTCGCGGTCGAGGCGTTCCATCAGTTCGGGATTGGACGCGATGGCCTGCTTGGCGTTTTCACGACCCTGCGCGAGCCGTTCGCCGCCCTTGAGCGAAAACCAGGCGCCGCTCTTGTCGACCAGCTTGTTTTCGACAGCGAGGTCAAGCAGGTCGCCTTCGCGGGAGACGCCCTTGCCGTAGATGATGTCGAATTCGACTTCCTTGAAGGGCGGGGCCAGCTTGTTCTTCACGATCTTGACCTTGGTGCGGTTGCCGACCACGTCCTCGCCGTCCTTGATCGCGCCGATGCGGCGGATGTCGAGACGAAGCGAGGCGTAGAACTTGAGCGCGCGTCCGCCGGTGGTGGTCTCCGGCGAGCCGAACATGACGCCGATCTTCTCGCGAATCTGGTTGATGAAAATCAGGCAGGTGTTGGTCCGGTTGGCGACGGCGGTGAGTTTCCGCAGCGCCTGCGACATCAGGCGGGCCTGGAGGCCGGGCAACGAGTCGCCCATGTCGCCTTCGAGTTCGGCTTTCGGGACGAGCGCCGCGACCGAGTCCACCACGACGAGGTCGAACGCCGTCGAACGGACGAGCGCTTCGGCGATTTCAAGCGCCTGTTCGCCGCTATCCGGCTGTGAAATGAACAGGTTGGCGGTATCCACGCCGAGTTTCGCGGCGTAGCCGGGGTCGAGGGCATGTTCGGCGTCGATGAAGGCCACGTTGCCGCCCCGGCGCTGGGCTTCGGCGACGACGTGCAACGAAAGCGTGGTTTTCCCGCCCGATTCCGGACCGTAGATTTCAACGATTCGGCCACGCGGCAGACCGCCGACGCCGATAGCAGCGTCGAGGCTGAGACAGCTCGTCGAAATCGCCGGAATCTCGATGGCCTTCCGGTCGCCGAGTTTCATGATGACGCCCTTGCCGAACTGCTTTTCGAGTCCCGCGATGGCGGCGTCGATGGCTTTATTTCTTTCCTGTTTTTCGTCTGACATGAGATTTCGTTCTCCGTTTCGTTTTTCTGGTTATCGCGACCCTTGTCGCGTGCATCCTTCGTTCAGGACGGGTTCGGGGATTCCATTCCCGCCCGCTTCTTGTGCAACTCGTGGTTGAATTTGCCAATCGTTCGTACCTGTTGGCGCGTTTTTTTTCAACCCTTTGCCTATGGCTTGCGCCATAGGCTAACGATCTTTCGTCGTCTCCGGCGACTGAACGCAAACAACTGACTACCAACCGCTCTTAAACCGGCCTCCGGCGACTGACCATCAACAACTGACCGCTGGCGACGAACGACTGACTGCTAACTGCTGACTACTGACTACTAACTGCTACATTCGCGCGATGACGCGCTGAAGCAACGTGACAAACGACTCGGCAATTCGCGTGCCGGTTTCCAGGACTTCCTCATGATTGATCGGCTGGTCGAGGATGCCCGCGGCGAGGTTCGAGATGCACGAAAAGCCCAAAACGCGCTGGCCCATGTGGCGGGCGACGATGGCTTCCGGCACGGTGGACATTCCGACCGCGTCCGCGCCGAGCGTCCGCAGCATCCGGATTTCCGCCGGCGTTTCGTAACTCGGGCCGAGCAGCCCGGCATAGACGCCCGCCTTGAGCGGAATGCCGAGTTTTTCGGCTTCCTCGCGGGCGATTTGCCGGTATTCCCGGTCGTAGGCGTCGGTCATGTCGGGAAAACGCGGTCCAAAGCGCTCGTCGTTATGACCGCGCAGGGGATTCGTATGCATGAAGTTCAAGTGGTCCTCGATGAGCATGATGTCGCCCGCCGCGAAATCCGCCTTGAGGCCGCCCGCCGAGTTGGTGAGGATGATTTTCTCGATGCCGAGCAGTTTGGCGACGCGCAGGTAAAAGGTCGCCTCCTGCATCGAGTATCCCTCGTAAAAATGAAACCGGCCCTGCATCGCGGCGACGAACTTGCCGCCGGTAAATCCGCAGATCTGCCGTCCGTGATGCCCGACCACCGTCGAGGCGGGGAGATGCGGAATTTCCTTGTAGTCCACCCGGATGGGCGATTCGAGCGATTCGGCGAACGTGCCGAGTCCTGACCCCAGCACGACGAGAACATCCGGAGTCTGGGGGAGCTTCGAGCGCAGGAAATCCGCCGCTTCGACGGCTTTTTCGTAAAGGTGTTCCATTCGTTCGTTTCCTTGCGAAATGACGCGCGGACAAGCCGCGCCTTCCACCGCCCGACAAGGGTTTCAGACGGAATTCGGGAATTCCGGACATCCGTCGGCTGCATCGCGCGGTTGGAAAAAAAGGCGCGGAAGAATAGCAGAGAACCGGCGCGCCGGTAAGTTGTTTCCTTCGCGTCGAAATCCGATTCTGGCCCGACGACAGTACTTCGGACGAACCCCGTTTCGCCGCGGTCTTTTTTAGAGGCAATCGGTTCCGGACCGCGGCGGAACGCTTCCTCAATCCCCAGGACTTTTGGGCTTTCGACTTTGGCGGACGGACCGTAGACTGGAGGAACTGAAATTCTCCATCCCTTCCCTGTGTTCATCCCCCGCCGATGGTTCTGGTCCGCGCCTTGAACGGTCCGTTGCGTTGCCTGCTCGTCATGGTCATGACGGCGTGGCTGACGGCTGCCGGAAGAACGCCGGGAGTCCCGACCGACCCGCCGACCACCGCACCGGTCAACCGCCCGCCCGCGACCGAGCGTTTCCGGCGGCTGACCATCGAGGACGGCCTTTCGCAGAGCAGCGTGCTGAGCGAACTTCAAGACCACGAGGGCTACCTGTGGTTCGGCACGCAGGACGGCCTTAACCGCTATGACGGCTATGAGTTCCGGATTTTCCGGGCCGACCCGAACACGCCCGGCAGCCTCGCCGGAAACCGGGTCTACGCGCTGTTTGAAGATCGTGAAAAGACGCTCTGGGTCGGGACGAACGGCGGCCTCAACCGGTACGACCGGGCGCGTGGCGCGTTCGTAACGGTCCCGGTCCCGGCCCTCACTGCGGGGGGCGCGCCGAATGCCCGCGTCAATGCCATTCTTGAAGACCGGAGCGGGATGCTCTGGGTCGGCACGAACGAATCCGGACTCGCCGCCATCGGGCCGAACCGGAGCGCCGGGCCGAAGTTTTATCAGTACTCGGACGGCAACCCGCGTTCAATCGGCGGAAACCGGATTGTCGGAATGACGCTCGACACGGACGGCGCGCTCTGGGTCGGAACGGCCAGCGGGTTATGTCGCTACCGCCCGGAAACCGATGATTTCGAACGGTTTTACGGGAATCCCGCCGCGCCGCCCGAACTCCGCGCCGCGCGGGTCATCCGCGCGCTGGCTCCCGACCGCGAGGGCCGGTTGTGGCTTTCGACCGATCCCGGCGTCGTTCGGTTCGCCCCGCGCGCCGGGACCTGCGAGCGGTTCGCCGCCGACCCGAAATCGCCGGTCGGACTGTCGAACGACTTCGTTCAAAGCATTCTGGCGGACCGCGACGGCAACGTCTGGTTCGGAACCCAGCACGGCCTCGACAAGTTCGAAACACGCGCGCGCCGGATGGTCCGATACAGCCAGGCCACCCTGCCGGATGTGTTCGATCAGGACGACATCCTGTCCCTTTACGAAGACCGGTCCGGTTCGATCTGGTGCAGTCTTCAGGGCAACGGCCTGATCTGCCGCGACCTCGCCCTGCATCCGTTCCGGCGCATCGTCGCCGACCCCGGCATGCGCGACCGCGAGGTACGGGCCATTTATGAAGACCGCGAGGGAATTCTCTGGATCGGCGTGTCGGAGGGACTCCGGCGGTACGACCCGGCCACCGGCGCGTCGAAACTGATTCTCGAACGCGAAAACGACCCGACGAGCCTGCCGGGCCAGCGGGTGTACGCGGTTCACGAGGACCGCGCGGGCGAGTTCTGGGTCGCCACCGAAAAGGGCCTCGCCCGGTTCGACCGGAAAACCGAAACCTTTACCCGTTTTCTCCACGATCGGGCCGACCCGACGACGATTGGAAATGGTCCGGTTCGAGTCATTTACGAGGACCGCGCCGGAACACTCTGGTTCGGAACCAGTAACGGTCTCAGCCGGCTCGACCGGGCGACCGGGAAATTCACCCGGTTTGAACATGATCCGAAAAAGACCGATTCCATCAATTCCGGCAGTCTCCGGGCGATTCACGAAGATCGGGCCGGGCGGTTCTGGATCGGCACGGCCGAGGGCGGCATCGGCCGGATGGACCGCGCGACCGGGAAGTTCCACCGGATCCTGATCGACCCGAAAAATCCGCGCGGCCCGGCGAGCAACTACATTTACGACATTCATGAAAGCAGGGACGGCGCGCTCTGGGTCGGTACGGGCGCCGGGCTGCACCGGCTCAACCCGGCGGACGAAACCTTTGAGGTTTACGGATTGAAGGACGGGCTGCCGAGCGCGGTCATTTACGGCATTCTGGAAGACGGGGTGGGAAATCTCTGGTTCGGCACCAACGCGGGGCTGGTGCGGTTCGACCCGCGCACGAAGCGCAGCCGGGGCTACGACCGGCGCGACGGACTGTTCAACACGGAATACACGGCCCGGGCGTTCTGCAAAAGCCGGGCGGGCGAAATGTTTTTCGGCGGGACCTACGGTGTGGACGCCTTCAAGCCCGAAACCATCACGGACAACCCATTCATCCCCCCGGTCGTGATTTCGGGGGTTCGGGTGTTTGACAACCCCGCGCCCGATTTCGACGGGAAAACGCTCCCGCCGTTGCGCTACAACGAAAACCTGCTGACCTTCGACTTCGCCGCGCTCTGTTTCACCGTCCCGGAAAAGAATCGCTACCGCTACAAACTCGAAAACTTCGACCCTGACTGGCGCGACGCGCGGGGTCGGCGGACGGCCACCTACACGAATCTGGACCCCGGCGAGTACGTTTTTCACGTTCAGGGTTCGAACAACGACGGCGTCTGGAACGAACAGGGCGCGCGTCTGAAAGTGGTCATCCTGCCGCCGCCGTGGCGGACGTGGTGGGCGTATAGTATTTATTTCATTGGCTTTATTGCACTTGGCGCGTTCGGCGTACGGTTTCAGGCGGCGCGCATCGCGGCCCGGACGCGGATGCGGGAAATCCGGTTGCGGGCCGAAGCGGCCGAAGCCGAAGCGGCGGTGAAGGACCGCGACGGAGAAATTTTCCGGCTGCGGAATGTCGAACTCGCCGAGGCGAACCGGACCATCACCGACAGCATCGCCTACGCCCGGACCATCCAGCAGGCGATTCTGCCGGCGGAAGACGCGCTGCGGGGAGCGTTCGGGGACGTGTTCGTGCTGTACCGCCCGCGCGACATCGTTTCTGGCGATTTCTACTGGATTCACGAAAATGCGAAGGGGATGAAGTTCATCGCGGTCGCCGACTGCACCGGCCACGGCGTACCGGGGGCGTTCATGTCGGTCATCGGGGCGAGCCTGCTCGATCAGATCATTATCGAGCGGAATCTGGAAAGCCCGGCGGAAATTCTGACGGAACTGCATCTGGGCGTCCGGCGGGCGCTGCGGCAGGATGCCGCCGACACCGCCGCGGACGACGGACTCGACCTCGCCCTCTGCCGGATTGAACCTGACGTCATCACGTTTGCGGGTGCGAAGCGCCCGCTCTACGCGGTGGACGGCGCGGGGCGGTTCGTCGAACTCTCGGGCGACCGGGCGAGCATCGGCGGCACGCGACGGTCCACCGAGCGGGAATTCAAAAACTACCTGCTGCCCCGCGAACCCGGAATGACGCTGTATCTCGCCACCGACGGCTTCGCCGACCAGAATGGTCCGTCAGGCAAGCCTTTCGGTTCCAGACGGTTACGAGAACTGCTCCGGGAAAACGCAAAACTGCCGCTGGCGGAACAGGCCGCCGCGCTGGCCTACGCCTTCGACGCCCATCGAAACGGCGAACCCCAGCGCGACGACGTCACCGTGGTCGGGCTGAAACTGGGGTGATTGAAGATTTTAGATTGAAGATTTCTGATTGAAGATTTTTGAATTTCAGATTTTCGATTGAAGATTTTCGATTGGGTCGGTGAAACCGGGAAATGCTCTCAATCGCCTTCCGGAAATCGAAAATCTTCAATCTTCAATCTAAAATTTCTCCGCGACCGACTTCGCCTGAAGGAACAGCAGCAGGTAGTCTTGGATTTTCGATTTTTGATTGAAGATTTTTGATTGCGGCGGTGAAATCGAGAAACGTTCTCAATCCCCTTCCGGAAATCGAAAATCTTCAATCTTCAATCTAAAATTTTTCCGCGACTGACTTCGCCTGAAGGAACAGCAGCAGGTAGTCGCGTCCGCCGGCCTTCGAGTCGGTGCCGGACATGTTGAAGCCGCCGAACGGGTGGACGTCCACCAGCGCGCCGGTGCATTTCCGGTTGAGGTAGAGGTTTCCGACGTGGAAATCGCGGCGCGCGCGGGCGAGGCGCGTCCGGTCACCAGAGTAAAGCGCGCCGGTGAGGCCGAACTCCGTGTTGTTGGCGATGTTCAGCGCGTCGTCGTAATCCTTCGCGCGGATGAACGCCAGCACCGGCCCGAAAATTTCTTCCTGCGAAATGCGTGCGTCGGGCGCGACGTCGGCGATGACGGTCGGCTGGATGAAGTATCCGTCGCCGAGTTCCGGCATTGGTCCGCCGCCGTTGACCACCCGGCCTTCGCTCTTCCCGATTTCGATGTAGTCGAGAATCGACTGGTACGCGCTCTTGCTCGCGACCGGGCCGGTGAAATTGCGCGGGTCGTTGGTCGGGCCGACGGTCAGCTTCGCGGTGCGTTCGGCGACCCGTTCGAGAACGGCGTCGTAAACGGCGTCCACCACGACCGCGCGGGAGCAGGCCGAGCATTTCTGGCCGGAAAATCCGAACGCCGCCGCGACGATGCCTTCCGCCGCCGCGTCGAGGTCGGCGGTTTCGTCAACCACGATGGTGTCCTTGCCGCCCATTTCGGCGACGACGCGCTTGATCCAGAGCTGCCCCGGCGAGCGTTTGGCGGCGAGTTCGTTGATGCGGAGGCCGACATCCATCGAGCCGGTGAAGGCGATGAACCGCGTTTTCGGATGTTCGACGATGAAATCCCCGATTTCCGCGCCGCTGCCCGGGACGAAATTCAGCACGCCCGCCGGGAGTCCGCACTGTTCCATCAGTTCGACGAATTTCGCGGCGATAATCGGCGTGTCGCTCGACGGCTTCAAAACAACGGTGTTTCCGGCGACGATGGCGGCGGTGGTCATCCCGACCATGATCGCGAGCGGGAAATTCCACGGCGGAATCACGATCCCGACGCCGAGCGGGATGTAGAAGGCTTCGTTGATTTCGTTCGGCAGGGGCGACGGCGTGACGCCGATGGGCTGGCCGTAGCGGATTGCCTCGCGGGCGTAAAACTCCATGAAATCAATGGCTTCCGCGACATCGGCGTCGGCTTCCGGCCACGATTTGCCGATTTCGTGGACGAGCCACGCCGACCAGTCGAACTTGTCGCGGCGCATTTTCGCGGCGGCGGCAAACAGATAGCCCGCGCGATCCACCGCCGAAACATGTTTCCAGCAGTTGAAGGCCGAGGTGGCGTCCTCGATGGCCCGGTTCGCCAGATCGCGGCCCGCCTTGTGGACGGCGCCGATGAGCTGGCTCGGTTTGGCCGGATTGACCGACTTCAGGAGATTGCCGGTGGTGATGTGCTCGCCGCCGATGACCAGCGGGTAATCCTTGCCGAACTGCGCGGCGACGCGCCCGAGGGCGGCCTCCATCGCGTGGGCGTTGGCTTCATCGGCGAAATTGGTGAACGGCTCGTTGCGAAACGGAGAAGTCATAGGAAAAGGATGAAGGCGGAAGGATGAAAGATGAAGAAAGCGTCAAGGAAATATCATATTCCCTGCCCAAATTCATCTTCCCGAAATGTAGTCCTCTACCTTCATCCTTCTGATTCATCCTTCGGCCTTCATCCTTCATCCTTCGATTCAGGCTCCGACCGGCTCGCGCTCCTGGCAGAGGCGGCGTTTTTCGAGGCGGTATTCGAGCAGCACCCGATGGACCTGCCGTGGCGAAATGTCGCCGACCTGCTCGGCGATGGTCGGGTGAAGCGATTTTTCCGGCGGGTGCGACCCGGACAGATAGGCCCGGTAGAAATGAATGATGCGGTCGCGCTGGGTGTCTGAAACCAGCGGTTCGTCATCGGCGAACTTGCTGTCGTCATACAGAACGTCAATCCATCGCAGAACCTGATACGACGTCACGAAGCCGAGTTCGTCGGCAATGCAGTCGGGAATCGAATCGTATGACTCTTCGCCGCCTTCGAGCAGTTCGAGAAACCGTTTTTCGATTTCAAACAACTGCTGACGCGACGGACGCGGCGTTTCCGACTCGGCATACTGCCGCTGCGCCCAGTGCCGCACCGCCAGCACGACCGATTCCAGACTCAGGTTGAAGTGATTCGCGATGTAGCGGCGACGGCCGCCTTCCGGACGTTCGCCCGTTTCGACAAACCGGCGATACATCTCGGTGACCTGCTCCTGCTGCTGCGGGGTCAGGTCGAGCGAGGCGACTTCGAGCGCGCCGCGGACTTCCTTGATGACCTGGGCCACGACCGAGCGGCAGACCCACAACTGCTGCGAAATCGCCGTGTGGATGCGGCGCAGGTTGAGTTCGGTCTGGGTGCTGTCGAGCGGAATCGCGCTGCCGGGAACGGTCCGCATCTGCTGGAACGCCGCCGCGATGCGGGAACGCAACTCCGGCGTGAGTTCCTTGGCCTGCGGGGGCCGCTGTTTCGGCACGCCCTTGACGCCTTTTTCGCGGACCTGCCGACCGCCGCCGCCCATCGGGCCGGGCTTCGCGCCCGCAACCATCTTCGTCAATTTGGGCATCGGGCGGGGCGCTTCGGCCACCGGGGCCGAACTCGCGGCGCCGCGAGACTGGTGCTTCTGACAGAACCGGGCTTTCCGATCGGTCGAAAAGAAGGTGATTCCGCAGTGGTCGCACGAGCGACGGAACTTCATTCCACTCATGGTTTTTTACAATTCAATCGGGCAAGGGACTCGGTCGCCGTGCGTTGCGGACACCCAGACCGAGGCGTCGAAATTGTTCGGGTGGCAGTGCTTTGAACCTAGTTCAAGGAAACCGGAATTGCAACCGGAAGGCCGTCGCGCCTACTTGGCGCCCTCTTCTTCTTCCAGGTCACGCTTGATGGCGTCGAGAACGCCGTTGATGAACTGCGTCGCTTCAAATGTGCTGAATCGCCGGGCGATTTCCAGTGCCTCATTGATAACGACGGTCCGCGGCGTGTCGGATTCATAGAGAAACTCGTAGACCGCCATCCGGAGAACGTTGCGATCCACCACGGCCATGCGCGAGATGCGCCAGTTTTCCGTCCGGCGGCTGATCCGCAGGTCGATGTCGGTCAGATTGTCGAGCACGCCGGTCACGATGCGGTTCGCGAAGTCGTGAACTTCGTCCTTCTGGTTCGGCTTCACTTCGGTGAGTTCGTCCCAGTAGGTCCGCAGCAGGTACGGGACCGTCGGTTGCGCGACATCGTATTGAAAGAGCATCTGGAGCGCGCATTCACGCGCCCGCCGTCGAACACCCATAAAACTTCGCCTGTCCGGATTCCCGACCCTCGCTTTTCCGCGTTTCGGAAATCGAAAATCGAAAATCGAAAATTCCTACAGTTCGCGGTACAAGTTGTACAACTCGACCGCCGCCATCGCCGCTTCGACGCCCTTGTTGCCGGCCTTCAGCCCCGCCCGGTCAATCGCCTGATCGACCGTGTCGGCGGTGATCACGCCGTACGTCACCGGCACGCCCGTGTCGAGGGACACCGCCGCGATGCCCTTGGTGACTTCCGCCGCAATGTAGTCGAAGTGCGGCGTTTCGCCGCGAATCAGCGCCCCGAGACAGATGATGACATCCCAGTTGCCGCTCTTCGCCAGTTTTTGAACCGTCAGCGGAATCTCGAACGATCCCGGCACCCGGACGATGCTCCACTTGTCGGACTGCCCGCCGAGCCGTTCCAGCGTGTCGAGCGCGCCCGACACCAGCCGGTTCACCACGAAGTCGTTCCACCGGCTGACCACGATGGCGCACCGCATCCCGTCGGCGTTCAGCTTTCCCTGCACTTCCCTTGCCACAGGCTCCACTCCACTCTTTGAAGTAAGAAGATACTGGTAATCAACAACTTACCGTAAGTCAAAACGAGACCTGAGGTTATAACACAGCCTCCCATGCGGCGCAACGAAGGCAGGAACGACTGGAAGGATGAAGGATGAAGGATGAAGGATGAAGGATGAAGGATGAAGGATGAAGGATGAAGGATGAAGGATGAAGGATGAAGGATGAAGGATGAAGGATGAAGGATGAAGGATGAAGGATGAAGG
>JBDRAL010000073.1:0-34815 GCA_039793685.1 Blastocatellia bacterium NZW_1522 | reverse complement strand
GGCTCAGTGGCTGTCCGCCAGGACGGTCCTTGTCTCCTCATTTTTCAGTCCGAAGCACGGTTTTGACTCC
This sequence comes from Blastocatellia bacterium NZW_1522, assembly GCA_039793685.1. GTDB lineage: Bacteria > Acidobacteriota > Blastocatellia > Chloracidobacteriales > Chloracidobacteriaceae > JAAFHI01. Next base: position 34,745 of record JBDRAL010000073.1, on the reverse strand, counting down.
AGACTCTCGACTCCAGACTCCAGACTTTCCGGTACAAATTTACATTCCGTTTTCATCCCGGAAACAACATGTAACATCGCGGACGGACCCGATGTAACAAACCCTCCCTATCGTCGCCGCTTACACCCGCCGAACCGTTTTTACTCGGGAAGTTCCTGAAATCCGGACGATTCGGCATCCGACCGCGCATGTACCGAGCGACGCAGCCTGCATTTCTTCCCTTCCATTGTGCGTTTTCTGACGCCGGGCCAGCCCGGCCCGCGTCGCGCCGGTCCCCGCGCCGACTTCAATCCAATTTCTTTACTTTTCTTGTGAGCGCTGAGGAGGCTTTCATGCTCAGACATCGTCTTTTCCAATTCCTGCTGGCCGGCGTGCTGGCGCTCGGAGCGGTTTTCACCGCTTCGGCCCAGAGCGACGTCGCGCAGGTGCGGGGGACCGTCACCGACAACACCGGCGCGGTGGTTGCCGGCGCGACCGTCACCGTCAAATCGGCCGCGACCGGTTTCGAGCGGTCCGTCACGACCAACGAAAGCGGCCAGTTCACGCTGCCGCAGTTGCGCCCGACGAACTACACGATCACCGTTACCCAGAACGGATTCCAGCCGCAGGAAGCGAACATCGAACTGTCGCTCGGCCAGACCCGGACCATCGATTTCAAACTCGAAGCGGGCGGCGGCACGGATGTTGTCGACGTTTCCGCCAATGCTGATGCGGTCGCCTCGATTGACGCTTCGTCGAACCGCCTTGGCGTCAACGTCACGGCCCGCGAAGTGAAGGAACTGCCGGTCAACGGCCGCAACTACTCGCAGTTGCAGCTTCTGACGCCCGGCGCGACCAACACCGGGACCGGCAACTTCAACGAAGTCCGATTCAACGGTCGCTCCAACGAGCAGAACCAGACCCGTCTCGACGGCGTGGAAAGTTCGGCGGTGTTCGATGCCTCGCCGGGCTATCTGACGGTCCAGGGATCGCAGTTCCGCCTCCAGACCTCGATTGAAAACGTTCAGGAATTCCGCGTTGATTCGTCAAACTACCCCGCCGAATACGGCACCGGAACCGGCGGCCAGATCAACGTCATCGGAAAGAGCGGAAGCAACACGTTCCACGGGTCGGTGTTCGAGTATATTCGTAACAACGCGCTCGACGCGCGGAACTTTTTCGACGGGCGCGACAAGTCACCGCTTCGGCTGAACCAGTTTGGTGGCAGCCTCGGTGGACGCATCATCAAGGATCGGCTCTTTTTCTTCGGCAGCTATGAAGGTCTGCGCCAGCGGGCCGGCTTCAACATCATCGAAGCCACGCCCTCGGCCACTTCACGGTTGTTCGTGACCGGCGTTCAGCCCGGCGGTCTCGCCAACCAGACGGCTCAGTGGACTGCTGCCGCGACCGCCCTCGGTTTCAACCCGGCGACCTTCACCCAGACGCAGTTCGACCAGATCAATGCGTTGCGGACCCTTGGCGTCATCAACGCCTTCCCGATCGGGACCGGCCCGGAAATCGCGGGCGGCGGGTTCACGGGAACGCAGCCGGCGCTTCAGGAAGTTCGCCGCAACTTCAATTCATCGCTGGATGAAAACGCCTTCAACGTTCGCGTGGACGGCAAGATCAACGATCGGTTCAACGGTTACGTCCGGTTCAACTCGGACTACGGCGATCTCGTTGCTCCGGACGGCACATCGGGCCGCATCCTTGCGGGCCGTCAGGAATTCTTCAACATCGTCGCCTCGCTCTCGCAGGTCTACGGCGGGGCGATCGTCAACGAAACCAAGTTCGGCGTGAATCGTCCGCGCACGGACCTGCGGACGAAGTTTTCGGCCACGGGCATCAGCGGTCTCGACATTGCCAGCACCCTGTTCAACATCAGCGGCAGCATCGTGAACCCCGGCGTCAACGGCGGTTCCCAGACCGGCTTCGTTTCACCCGGCGGTCTGACCCGGCAGTCATCGGCGGGGAATGGTCGCGCCCAGCCCGTCGATCCGATCAGTTACTCGATCATCGACAATCTTTCGCTCACGCACGGAAATCACAACCTCAAGTTCGGCGGGGAAGTCCGGATTATCAAGACCCGCTTCGACCAGCTCGGCGGCTTGCAGTTCACCTACGGAAACCTCCGCGATTTCCTGCTCAACCAGAACGCGACCTTCAGCTTCATCGGCGATCTGAGCGTCCCCGGCAACTTCAGTCTTCAGACCAATCCGGTGACCACGATCAACCGGACCAAGGGCGGCTTCAGCGAAGCCTCGCAGTACTACCTGATCGGCTACGCGCAGGACGAATGGCGGATTCGCCAGAACATCACGCTGAACTACGGTCTGCGCTACGAGTACTACTCGCCGTTGCGCGAAAGCAACGACCGCGCCGTCATCTATGATGTGGCGCTCAGCGGGACGGGGCAGAACCCGTTGCGTGATCCGCGCTCCTTTGATTTCTACACCGCGAAGAAAACCAATTTCGCTCCCCGGATCGGCGTTACCTGGGCGCCGGAAATCTTCAAGGGCAAGACGGTCATCCGGCTCGGCGGCGGTCTGTTCTACGGACCGGGTCAGCAGGAAGACCTCATCCAGCCGATTGAAAGCGATGTCTATCGCGCGAGCGGCACGCTGGCGACCGGGATTACCCCGGCCAATGTTCAGTCGGTGACGAGCACGGCGACGCCCATCGGCAACTTCACCCCGCGCGCTTATGACACCCGCGGGTACAACGTGCCGGAACGGGTCGCGCAGTACGGTCTGTCCATCCAGCAGGAACTCCCCGGCAACACGGTCGTGACCATCGGGTACGTCGGCAGCCAGGGACGGAATCTGTTCCTCCGCAACGTCACGAACACCATTCTTCCGGGTACGGCCACCATTCTCGACGGCACGCCGATTCCGACCGGTGTCGGGATCGTCAACATCACCAACGCCGCGGGTCAGGTCATTGCGGTCCGGACCATCCGCCAGCAGACGATCATCAATCAGCGGTTCAACACCGCGACCGGGGCGTTCGAAGCCGCCAACGGTCAGGTGGTCAGCCCGTTCGGCGAAATCGACTACAAGACGAGCGGCGGGAATGACAGCTACAACGCGCTTCAGCTCGGCGTCACGCGGCGCTTTACCAAGGGGCTGACCATCAACGGTCAGTATTCGTGGTCGCACAGCATCGGCAACACGCAGGGGTCGAACGAAGCGACGACGGCGCAGGATCCGTTCAACTTCAACGGCGACCGGGGCAACAACACCTTCGATATTCGTCACAGCGTGAACCTGTCGGTGCTTTACGAACTTCCCTTCGGCAAGGGCAAGGCGTTCAAGCTGAACGGCGTGGCGGACGTGCTGCTCGGCGGCTGGCAGATTGGCGGCGTGTATAACGGCCGTTCCGGCAAGCCGATCAACGTGCTGATTTCGCGCGCCGACGTCGTGATCCAGAACCCGACCACCGGCGAAGTTCGCGCCCTGCCGGGCACGATCAACGCGACGACGCCGCTTCCGACCGGCTTCTTCGCGGTCATCAACACGCCGGGCGGCAACGCGAGCCGTTCAACGCGGCGTCCCGACCTCGTTCCGGGCGTGAATCCGATTTCGGTCGTGGGCGGCAACCTGCTCTACATCAACCCGCAGGCGTTCACCACTCCGCGTCCGGGCACATACGGCAATTTGTCGCGCAACGCCATCTTCGGACCGTCCTTCCACCAGTTTGACATGACGTTCCAGAAGCGGTTCGACATCACCGAACGGGTGAAGATCGAGTTCCGGGCGGAAATCTACAACCTGCTGAATCGGGCGAACTTCGACAATCCTCCGGCGAGCCTGCCGGCGGTCTTCAACTCGACGTTCCAGCCGGGAACGGCGTTCTCGACCCAGACCGCGGGGCAGACCTTTGGCGTACTCAACGCGACCCTTGGCCGCGTGGTCGGCCTTGGCACGCAACGCCAGACGCAGTTCTCGCTGCGGGTCAGCTTCTAGTTCGCCGTCCGCCGCAAGGCAAAAAACCGCGCGGAGGGTTCGCCCCCGCGCGGTTTTTCGTTTTCCGGAAAATAAAAACATTACAGAACTGTCATTAGGTGCGGTCTTGCATTTGGGTTAACGTTTTTACACTGACGAACGAGTTCACGGTCGAAAAGACAATCGACCCGCAAGACGGAAGCATCCCCATGGCATTGAAAAGCTCAGCTTTTGACATCGGCACTTTTTTTCAGGCACTGTCGGACCCCACCCGGCTGCGACTGTTGAACCTGCTGGCGGACGGCGAGGTATGCGTCTGCCATCTGGTAGACGTTCTCGGGACGAACCAGCCCAAGGTTTCCCGACACCTTGCGTACTTGCGCCGGGCCGGCCTCGTGACTGCCCGGCGACAGGGGACCTGGATGCACTACCGGATGGTCGAGCCATCCGAGCCACTTGCGCATGAGGTGGTACGGAATCTGCGCGGCTGGTTGGGAGCGCGCGAGGACATGCGGGCGGAACGGCGGCGGTTACAGGAAGTCGTGAAACCGTTGGCACTGGCTCACGCCGGCTGATCCGCCGCAACGTCATCCGGCATCCTCAAGTATCCGTTCATAGAGCCGATCAAGGTCGCCGAGGTTGGCGATGTGGTGGCGTTCCGTTCGCCAAGGCTGCTCGCGTGGGGCGAGGGTGGTCGTGATGGCTCTCGGCGGGCAGTTGCGGAAACAGGACAGTTCGGCGACATCGACCGCTGCGGACAACCCGTCTTTCGCCAACTCGCGCTTCAGAAGGCCACACATCCGGTCGCCCAGATCGAATAAAAAATCGGTTTGCGCCCGTTCGACGCAACTTCGACAGACACGAACACTCACGTTCATTGTCTTCCTAAAACCTCATGTGACGTTGTTTCGACGTATGGGGAGGGCGAAGGTAGCGCACTCGCAGCGGGGTACGGAAGCCGCCCGGGCGTATCGCTCCCGAACATCCCTCCCCCTGACGGTTATTTTGAACATTCGGGACTGAAACAGGTTTTTTTACTTGCACTTTCAGGCGGTGTCCCGCACAGTATCTCCGGCATCAATCCTCTCATTCGGCCTTCGGTGATGCGGCTCGTTACTGTTCTTCAGGTGAACCGGCAGTGGTTTGGGAAAGTTTGAGGGGGAGTTTGAAACTTTGCAGAAGCCTCTACCGGGATAGATCCTAGGCGCAGTTTGTTGCCGTCAGAGTCACCGACACCGATCGATTCGCTTCCGCTTCTTCCACTTTTGAGAGGATACCTCTGTCTATGAAACTCTATGTCGGCAACCTGTCGTTCCAAACCGGTGAAAACGATCTGATTCAGCTTTTCGGTCAGGTGGGCACTGTCGCCCAGGCCTCGATCATCCAGGACCGTGACACGGGCCGTTCGCGCGGCTTTGCGTTCGTCGAAATGTCGTCGAACGAAGAAGGCCAGCGCGCCATCGAACAGTTCCACGGTACGGAACTCGATGGCCGTACCCTGACGGTCAACGAAGCCCGCCCGCGTGAAGAACGTGGTGGCTTCGGCGGCGGCAACCGTGGCGGTGGCAGCCGTGGCGGCTTCGGCGGCGGCGGCGGCAAGCGCGGCGGCGGCGGCGGTGGCCGTGGCGGCTTCGGCGGCGGTTCGCGCTGGTAAGACGGCGCGTCCGGACCGGACGTAACGAAAATCCCCCGGTGGTCTTCGGACCGCCGGGGGATTTTCCTTTTCCGCTGAATGTTTTTATTCCGCTTCGTAAATCAGTTCACCCGAGGCGTCGTAGTAGCCTTCGAGATCGGCCTGCAACAGCCCCGTGTGATGTTCGAACAGGTAGTCCCACAGCGCGTCGATGACGTTGAGCGTGCTTTCCTCGTCGCGCTCCCCGTGAATCGGCAGCGCCGCAACCACAGCCCGCGCATTGCGGAGCGCCTTTTCGACCCGGGCGCGGTCGCCCTCCTCGACTTCGTCCAGAAACTCGCGCAGGTTGGCAATTTCCGACTCGAACACCCCGTCGCCGGGCCGGTTGATTTCCACTTCGGCGTAGACTTCGCCGTCGAACCGCAACAATCCGTCGGAAAGGGAATAGCCCGCGTCCTCGGCTTTCAGCCCGGCTTCAAGGTCGGCCAGCGTGAATGGCTTCCCATCCGTGGCGATGAATCGCATGTAGTGGCTCATCCGAAAAACTCCCTCAGACCGTGACGACCAACGGGATGATCGTGGGCCGCTGTCCGGTCAGCTTCTGGATGTGCCGCTTGAGCGCCACCCGGATCTGTTCCTGGAACACCTCGCGCTTGCCGTTGACCCGCTCGGTGGCCGGGACGGCCTCGACGGTCGTCAGCACCACATTGCGGAGTTCCTCGATTTCATCCTCGTCGCCGTCCACGACCATGTAGCCGCGCGTCGAAATTTCCGGTTGCGACATCAGTACGCCGGTGTCCTCCTGCAATGCCACGCAGGCCACGACCACGCCTTCATAGGCCAGCTTCTTGCGGTCGCGGATGAGCGCGTCGTCGATTTCGACCGAGCGCGTATCGTCAATGAACACCCGTCCGACCTCGATGCGCTCGCCGAAGCGCACCTCGCCGTCGCCGCACTCCAGCACGTCGCCGCTTTCCATCAGCAGCACGCGGTCTTCCGAGTAGCCGAGTTCGCGGCAGGCGAACAGCTTGTGCTGGTAAAGCTGGCGATATTCGCCGTGAATCGGAATGAAGTACTTGGGCCGCACTGCTTCGAGCATCATCCGCAGGTCGTCCTGCGCGCCGTGCCCGGAAACGTGGATACGCGCCTGCGAGGAATCAATCACGCGGGCGTTGTTCTTGTAGCACTGATTGACGAGCCGCGAGATCGACTTTTCATTGCCCGGAATCTGCCGCGCTGAAAGGACGACCGTGTCGCCTTCCTCCATCCACGCCTGTTTGTGGTTGCGGTGCGCGATGCGGGCCATTGCCGCCATCGGCTCGCCCTGGCAGCCGGTCGCGAGGACGACCACTTCATCCGGATTGAAATGCTTGAAATCCTTCGAGTCGATGATGAGGTCGTCGGCGCAGTCGAGAAATCCGGTCCGCCGTCCGATTTCAATGTTGCGGACCATCGAGCGACCGACCGGAAGCACCTGCCGGTCGAACTGGTCGGCCAGGTCGAGGATGATCTGGACCCGGTGAATGCTCGACGCGAAGCAACTGACGAAAATCCGCTTTTCCGCCTTGTCGAAAATGTCCTCAAGCGCGGGAATCACGACCCGCTCGGACGGCATCTGCCCCGGACGCTCGACATTGGTCGAGTCGGAAAGCAGCGCCAGCACGCCCTTCTGCCCGTAGGCCCGCAGGCGATCCACGTCGATGGCGTCGCCACACACCGGCGTCGCGTCGAACTTGAAATCGCCCGTGTGGATGACCGTCCCGACCGGCGTCGTAACGGCGAGCGCGCAGCAATCGACCGTCGAGTGCGACACCCGGATGTACTCCACGGTGAACGACCCGAGCGTGATCGTGCCGCCCGCTTCCACGATGTTCAGTTGCGTGCAGTGGTCGAGTTCATGTTCCTCCAGCCGGGGTTCGACCATCCGCAGCGTGAAGGGCGTGCCGTAGACGGGCACGTTGATTTTCTTCAACAGAAACGGCAGCGAGCCGATGTGATCTTCATGGCTGTGCGTCAGCACGACGGCCAGCAGTTGCTCGCGGTTCTTTTCGAGAAAATCGAAGTTCGGGACCATCAGGTCCACGCCGAAATGTCCGACTTCCGAAAACATGATGCCCGCGTCGATGACGATCATCTCGTCACCGTACCGCAGGGCCATGCAGTTCATTCCGAACTCGCCCAGTCCCCCGAGGGGGATAATTTCCAGCTTTGCATCGCTCACGATGGGGCGGTATCCTTTCGCGTCCTTTGATATAAGCGGTCATCATAGCACGCAATCTGCCGAAGGATGAGGGATGAAGGCGGAAGGATGAATCGGGCGGCCCTCGAATCGGTGTCATTCGGTCCGAAATTGGCGTCGAACCGAGGGAGTTGACCCTATTTCACCCAATTCTTCCTTTTTTCATCCTTCATCCTTCATCCTTCATCCTTTATGAATTTTGTCGGCAAACTCGGTCTGGTCATCGTCGGACTGCTCGTCCTCGTTGCGGTCGTCGGTCCGCTGCTCATTCCCGAACTGAGCGTCACCGCGCAGAATCTTGATCTGAGCTTCGATCCGCCGTCGCTGGCGCATCCGCTCGGGCTGGATGAAAACGGACGCGACGTCCTCGCCCGCGTGATCTACGGCGCGCGGCTGTCGCTCATCGTCGGCATCACGGTCGTCGCCGTGTCGGGCACGATCGGCATCGCCATCGGCATGGTCGCGGGGTACTACGGCGGGTGGGTTGACCGCATCGTTTCGGGCTTTATTTTCAACGTTTTCCTGGCGTTTCCCGGCATTCTCCTCGCCATCGCGACGGTGGCCTTTCTCGGGCCGAGCCTGTCGAACCTCATCCTCGCGCTGTGCGCCATCGGATGGGTCGGGTACGCGCGCCTCATGCGGGCGCAGGTGCTGAAGGTGCGGGAGTACGATTTCGTCACCGCCGCCCGCGCGCTCGGCGCGAACGACCTGCGGATCATCGTCCGGCACATTCTTCCGAACGCGATTCAGCCGCTCATCGTGCAGGCGAGCCTCGGGATGGCGGGCGCGATCATGTCAGAGGCGAGTCTGAGCTTTCTGGGCCTGGGCGTACCGCCGCCGACGCCGAGCTGGGGCGCGATGCTCAACGACGCGCGGACCTACTTTGCGTCGGGCTGGCATCTGACGCTGTTTCCGGGCGTGATGATTGCGCTCGCGGTCCTCGGCTTCAATCTCGTCGGCGACGGCCTGCGCGAATGGCTCGACCCCAAGCAGAAAGCGCGTTAGTGGAGCGCGTTGGAGCGCGCGCATCCTTGCGCGCACGACCCCATGAATCCCGACTACATCATCCCGAAAGAATGTTCGGTCTACGCTTTTTCGCTTCTGCAACAGCCGGTGCTGGAAGTCGATTCCGGCGTGGTCGTACGGTTTGAAACTTCCGACGACACCTACGCCCGCCTCGCCGCCGGAGAACCCGTCAATGAGGTCCGGAAGCGATTGAATCCCGTGACCGGGCCGGTTTTCGTACGCGGGGCCGAACGCGGTGACATTCTCAAAATCGACATTCTCGACATCCGGATTGACCGCGCGTGGGCCGTCTGGCTTCCCGGCAGCGGACCGATCGGCTCGAAAACCAAATCGGTCAACGTACGCGAAATTCCCTGTTCCGATGGCGAGTTGAAACTGAGCGATCGCCTGTCCGTTCCGCTTGATCCGATGATCGGCTGTATCGGTGTCGCGCCGAAGAAGGGAAGCGGTTCGACGCTCGCGCCTGCCGGACGCTGGGGCGGAAACATGGATCTGCGCGAACTCCGTCCGGGCGTGTCGCTGCTGCTGCCGGTTTTCCATCCGGGGGCGCTGTTTTCGCTCGGCGATCTGCACGCGGCGATGGGACGCGGCGAACCCTGCCTGATGGGTATCGAGGCGAGCAGCGCGGCGACGGTCCGGCTGGACGTGGTGAAGGAGAAAAAACTCGATTCGCCGCGAATCCTTTTTCCTGATGGAGCGGTTGCCTGCGTCGGTGTCGGACAGTGCCACGACCACGCGATGGCATCGGCGGTGGAACAAGCATACGACGTACTGATTGAAGAATTCGGACTTGAGCCGACGGAAGCGTTCGCCTACGCCTCCGCAACAATGGAACTGCGGCTCGGCGGTCCCGCCTCCCCGATTGCCCTCGCGGTCATCCGCCGGACGTTGGAGCGCACGCATCCTGGCGCGCAGGAAAAAGATAAAGGATGAAGTTCAAGGACGAGTCATTCGACAAGCGTCAAACCCTGTCCGACTATCGTCTCTTTCGTTTGACAGCTTCCATCCTTTGATGGGTTTTCAGAAGTTTCAAGCGAAAAGCCTGAACGAATCAGTTCTTCGCCAACGCCCGTTGAATTTGCCACCGAAGGAGTGGCTCGAATGTTATGCCCTGTGACTCGATGACAGTCCCATCTCTTCCAATAATCCAGATAGAGGGAATGGCGAAGACCCCGTATCGCTTTGAAACTGGATGCACAAACGGATCAAGTGGTTCCCAGACCATCGGCCACTCGATATGACGACGGCGAATCGCCTTGTCGCGTTCCTCAAGAGTTTCATCAAGCGAGATGCTGGCGAAAACAAGGTCTTCCCGTTTGTAATCTCGTTCAATTCTGGCAAGCATTTCATGTGCTGGTCCGCAGTAAACGCAGGCATTTGCTGTAAAATCAAGAACAACCACTTTCCCCTTCAGTGCCCCGAGTGACCAGTAGCGTCCGAACTGAGTCGTGCCGTCAATGTCAGGGGCCCTCCCACCCACAAAACAGGCGTCCACCTTGCGCTTCTTTTGAAGCAGTCTGAGGTAGCGGTCGATTGTGGCGCGCCAATAAATACCTGACATCGCCAAAATACAGATGAAGAACATTGGAAAAAGAAAGCGTTTTCGTTTGATTCGCATGTTTTTCCTCTACTTTTTTGGTTGATTAAACTCATGCGCGCTGGAAGCGCGCGCTCCAACGCCATTAGGAAGCATTGATGGCGCGGCCGTAGGCCCAGCTTCGAATCTGGCGGATCTGTTCGGTCATCGTCTTCGAAAGCGGGACGAACCGCCCAAGGTTCTTCATCAGGTGGTCCATCGCGAGGCGCGATTTTTCGTTGAATGCCTCGATGGCGGCGGCTTCGACGAGCTGTTCGATTTCCGCGCCGTTCCAGCCGTCGGATGCTTTCGACAATGTCAGCAGGTCGAAGGCGATCATGTCCGCGCCCTTCTTTTGAAGATGGATGGTGAAGATCTGCTTGCGTTCCTCCTCGGTCGGCAGGTCGAGGAAAAACACCTGATCGAAGCGTCCCTTGCGGATGAACTCGGCGGGCAGCAGGTCGATTCGGTTGGCGGTCGCCGCGACGAAGACGGCACTGTCCTTTTCCTGCATCCACGTCAGAAACGTCGAAAAGATGCGCGTGTTGCCGCCGCCCTGAACGTTTTCCTTCACGCCGACGATGCCCGATTCGATTTCGTCAATCCACAACACGCAGGGCGCGAGGGCGTCCGCCGCGGTGAGCGCGCGCCGGAAGGCGTTTTCGGGCGTGCCGTACGCCCCGGAATAGACGTTGCTCATGTCGAGCCGGAACAGCGGCAGATTCCACAGGCTTGAAACCACCTTGACCGCGAGGCTTTTCCCACAGCCGGAAATGCCCATTAAAAGCACGCCTTTGGGCGGCGTGATGCCGGCCTGCGCGGCTTCCTTCGTGAACAGTTGAATTCGCTGCGACAGCCATTTCTTCAACTGGGGATAGCCGCCGAGGTCCGCCGGGCGGTAGCGCGGGAAGATGAACTCGATGAGGCCGTCCTTGCGGGTGATCTGTTCCTTTTCGAGCAGAATCCGTGTGACCATGTCGGGATGGAACTGGTTTTGTCCGGCGAAGGTCCCGTTCAGGACGTGCTGCATCTCGCCGTAGGTGAGTCCCTTGAGGCCGTTGACGAGACTTTGTCGAAGATTTTGATCGGTAATGGTTCCCTTGAAGTGCCGATGTGTGTAATAGTCCATCACCGGCGCGATTTCGTCCTCGGCGGGCAGGGAAATTTCAACCAGATAAATTTCCTTTTTGAGTTCCTCGGGGATTTCGATGACCGGCGCCACGATACAGAGAAACTTGCCGCGTTCCTTGAGCGCGTAGTAGGCGTCGCGCAGACGCCGCGCGAGGCGCGGGTTTCCGGCGAGTTCACGGTGGAAATCTTTTAAAAGATAGAAACCGGCCTGCGGCGTGGCGATGACGTGTTCGAGAACGGCGTGGGCGTCCACGGTATCGCCGACCGGCGAGTCGCCGATGACGAGACCCCGCGTGGCGGTCCAGACCGCGACCGGAACCACGGGTTGCGCGCTCTGGGCGAGCGATGCGACCATCCGTTCGACGCGGTCTTCTTCCCAGGTGAAAAGGTAGATCAAGGGGTACTGTGCGGCGACGGCCTTGCGAAGGCGGTCGGCGGCGCGAGGTCTGGGAGCGGATGTCTGCACAGGCGTCATTTTTCAATTCCAAGGTTACGAACAAGGGGTTTTTCAAGGGGTTTCGATCCAAGGGAACTTTATTGGAGGTCGAAATGCACCGTGAGCCTCAGCCAAATCATTCACGGAGACTGCCTGAAGGCGCTCCGCGCCATTCCCACCGAGTCGGTCGATATGACGTTCGCCGACCCGCCGTTCAATCTCAACAAAAAGTACAACAGTTACCGTGACCACCGCGAACTCGACGACTACCTCGACTGGTGTCGGGAGTGGCTGTCGGAAATGGTCCGCGTCACCAAGCCGACGGGAAGCATTTTCGTCCACAACATTCCGAAGTGGCTCACATACTATGCCGCGTTCCTCAACCAGCATGCGGACTTCAAGCACTGGATTGCCTGGACCGCGCTCGGCATGCCGCTCGGACGTTCGCTGATGCCGACGCACTACGGCATTCTGTTTTACGCGAAGGACAAACGGCAGCAGAAGTTTTATGAAGTGCGTCATCCGCACCGGCGCTGCCGGAAATGCAACGTGCTGCACAAGGACTACGGCGGAAAGAAGTCGCTGCTGCATCCGTTCGGTCCGCTCGTTTCTGACGTGTGGTCCGACATTCATCGCATCAAGCATGCCGTCCGGCGCGACAAGCATCCCTGCCAGTTGCCGGAGCCGGTGCTCGAACGTCTGATCCTGATGTCAACCGACGAGGGCGACACGGTACTCGATCCGTTCGCGGGCACTGGCACGACCGCCGTGGCCGCGCGCAAGCTGGGCCGCCACGGAATCGGCATCGAACTCGATCCAAACTACGCCGCCATCGGACGCGAACGCCTTGCGCGGACGCAGCCGACTTCGCGCATCGGCGACATCTGGGTGAGTCGGTCGCACGAAGGGCTGGCCACCATCCGCGACGACGACTGGGAAGCGCTCTCGCAGTACTTCGTGCCTTTTTCAGATTCGGCGGAAATCGAACGCCGCCCGATTGCCTTCAACCCGCGTCTGGTGCCGCTGCACCCGGCGGAGCCGATGCCCGCCCCGGTCATCGCGCCGCCCGCCGCCGCCCGTCGTCGCAAGACGGCGTAATGGAGCGCGCGCTTCCAGCGCGCATGTTCTTCACGAAATGAAAAACGCCCGGTCCATCGTGGCCGGGCTTTTTTCCTTCAACGCCGCTGGCTTGAAAACGTGACGGGCGGATCGTCGGGGATGTCGGTCGGTTCGGGAAGGGGTTCCGGCTTGTTTTCCGGAAGGATGACCGTGTCGAGGTCGAAGGCGCGGCGCAGATCGACCGTGTCGGCGTCGCCGGTCTGCTGGACCGATTCGCGCAGGCCGAGAATCATCGGGTGCATGATTTTATTGACGATCGCGCCGAGCAGGTTTTGCCGGATGGCGAGTTCCTGTTCGGGCGTGAGCGCGCCGAGGTGCTTGCGCTGACGTGCAAACTCGGCGTCGCAGACTTCCGTGAGCCGCTGTTTGAGGGCCGCCACGGTCGGGCCGATGTCGGACTGGCGCAGGGAAGTGAGGAACTGGCTCGCCTCGGTGTCGATGATGGTTTCGGCGCGGGCGGCCTCGCGCTGGCGTTCGCGGACGTTGTGGGCGATGACGTTTTGAAGGTCGTCCACGTCGAAAACGAACACGTTGTCGAGCTTGGCGATTTCCGGCGAGATGGTCCGCGGCACGGAAAGATCGATGAGCAGCATCGGACGATAGCGGCGGCGTTCGAGCGCGGCGCGGGTCATCGCAAGGTCGATCTGGTAGGCCGAGGCCCCGGTCGAGGCGATGACGATGTCGGCTTCGTGGAGGCGTTCGGGCAGTTCGTCGAGGCCCATCGCGCGTCCGCCGCCCCGGAAGACGGTCGCAAGTTGCTGCGCGTTGGCGAGCGTCCGGTTGGCGACCAGCAGCGATTCCGCGCCCGCTTCGAAGAGGCATTTCGCCGAGAGTTCGGCCATTTCGCCCGCGCCGATGAGCAGCGAGGTTTTGCCTTTCAGGTTGTCGAAAATCTTGCGCGCGAGTTCGACGGCGACCGAGCCGAGCGATACCGCGTGGGCGCCGATGCCGGTTTCCGTCCGGACGCGCTTGGCGACCGAAAACGACCGCTCCAGCAGGCGGTGGAGCAGCACTCCGGCGACGCCCGCCTTCACGGCGTGGGCGTAGGCATCCTTGACCTGTCCCAGAATCTGCGCTTCGCCAACGACCATCGAGTCGAGGCTCGACGTGACCCGGAACAGGTGGCGCACGACGCTGGCGTCTTCATGAACGTACAGATGCGGCCGGACCTGCTGTTCCGGCAGGTCGTGGAATGTATGCAGGAATTGCGTGATGTGCCGGATTGCTTCCTCATGGGGCATGAGCGGCTTGGCGACGACTTCCACCCGGTTGCAGGTCGAGACGATCAGTCCTTCCTCGATCTGCGAACGGTCCACCAGCCGGTGCAGCGCTTCCACGATGCAGGTATTCGGGAACGCGAGTTTTTCGCGCACCGCGACGGGGGCCGTTTTGTGGTTGAGTCCGACGAGAACCAGGTTCATGGGGAGCGGTCAGTAGTCAGCGGTCAGCCGTCAGCTTTTCACAAGCGGCGGCGAGTATAGAGCATTTTGCGAAATCCGGTCAGTTTTCGTTTTTCCGAGGTTATGAAATCCGTTGAACAGGCCGATGCTCGCGAGACTGATAAGGACAACCACAAAGCCCGCGATGCCGAGCAGCGCCGCCCGGCGTCCCCGCCAGCCCGCCGTCAACCGGTAATGAACGACGAAGAAATAGATGATCCAGGTTGCCAGCGCGAGAAATTCGAGCGGGTCGCCGTGCCAGTAGAAGCCGTTCAACCGCCGCGAACCGACGATTCCGGTCAGAATGCCGAGCGAGAGCAGCACGAACCCGACGAGCAGCGATTTCGAACTCAGGTCGTCGCAGGTGTCGAGCGAGGGGAGGCGTTCGAGCAGGCCGCCGAAGCGTTTTTTCTTCAACTGCCGTTCCTGCACGACATAGAGCGTGGCCGCCAGAAAGAGAATCGCGAAGGCGGCGTAGGAAAAGATGAAGAAGACGACATGGATCGTCAGCAGTGATTCCATCTGGCCGGAAAACCGCGTCACCGCCGCCGGGTCGTTGTGCGCGGGCAGGACCCACGCCGCCAGAGTGAACAGAAACACCATCGGCATGGCGAACGAGGCGAAGGTCCGCGAGCGGTACCAGAAATGCGCCCCCAGAAAATAGGCGGCCATCGACCAGCCGAGGAACGAGCAGACCTCCTGATAGGTAAACAGCGGACAGCGCCGGACCTCCCACCCCTGCGCCAGAATCGAGGTCGTGTGGGTTGCGAACCCGAGCGCGAAGCCCCAGAGCGCCACGGTAAAGAGCGTGTTCTGTTTGCGAACGAACACGTTCAGGGCGTGGATCAGCCCGACCGAATAGCAGGCGATACTGATGAGGAGCAGAAGTTTCACGCGAGTAACCGTGCGAAGCGGCGAAAATTCAATGTGTTGAAGGCCCCCGAGGCGACGGCTCGGGACACGCGCGGCGGGGCAGGAGAATGGATGATTGTACGTCGGAGTGTCGTTCCCGCTCAATCCTTTCTCCTTGGATTCCCTCCGGGTGGGCGGAAAGTTGCTCGCGCTTCACCTTTCCGACTATGCTTGGCGCGCCCTTTCCAAAACAATCACGAAACAGATGAAGCTGGAACATCCTTCGGAGGTCGGCGATGAGCTTGTTCGACAGAGTCCGCGCAATGCGGGAACAAGTGGTCGGAATGCTGGATAATGCCAAGATTCGGCATGAAATCGAGCGGTACGAGAGCGAATTGGAGGAAAACCCGGAGAACCTGCACGCGATGCAGGAACTCGGAACGCTCTATCAGGAAGGGAGCGAACTCCAGAAATCGGTGGACATGCTCTGCCGGATCGCCGAAATCCACCGCCAGCGCAATGAGTTCGAGCAGATGCTGGCCTTCTATCGCAAGGCCGAGCGACTGGCGACCGGCGACGGCCGGCTCGACATCCTCAAGCGGCTGGTCGAGGTGAGCGTCCAGTTGCGCCGGTTTGACGACGCCTACCAGCGCGCCCGGCAGGTGGTCGAATTCATGGTGGCCCGGTCGGAAGCGGAGGAGGCCGTCGCGTTCATCGATGGGCTGCCCGATCTCGGCGTCAAGGACATTTTCTATCGGAGCGAATTGAAGGTGCTGGCCGGCGTTCCGCGCGAGGAGATGGTCGGGACGGACACCGGAAGCACATGGATCGTCGAGGGCGTCACGCCCGCCACCCCCGCGCACGCCATGCGCGAAACCGACGAGCGTTTCCCCGAACAGACCATTCTGCTGGTGGACGATGAACCGGGGATTCTTCAGGTCCTCGTCACTTGCCTGCGCTCCATCGGGGCGCGGCTCATTACCGCCTCGAACGGGCAGGAGGCGACCGAAAAGGTTCTCACCGATCAGCCGACGCTCATCATCAGCGATCTGAACATGCCGGACATGGACGGCAGCCAGTTTTTCGACTGGCTGCGGGCGCAGCCGACATTTGCCGGGACGCCGTTCGTCTGTCTCTCGTCGGTGGCGGATGAAATGGAAAAACTTGCGGCGTTCGATCGCGGTGTCGAAGACTACTGGACCAAGCCGTTCCGCCCGGCGGAGGTCTCACACCGGGTTCGGCGGTTGCTGCGGCGGTTGCGTCCGCCGGTCGATCTGATGGGCAAGCTGTCCCAGATCGCCTTTCCCGAAGTCATCCAGATTCTGGATTCCGGCCGTAAAACCGGCGTGCTGACCATTCAGTCTGACGCGGGCGAGGCCGTGTTGTATTTCAAGGAAGGGCATATCGCCGACGCCGAGTTCGGGAATATCCGGGGCGAGCGGGCGATGTTTGAAATCATCGGTTGGCTGAGCGGGGAGTTCAACTTCCGGTCCTGCCCGGTGACGCGCGAATCGACCATCGAGTTGAATGCCCAGCAGTTGCTGATGGAGGCGTTCCGGCGGTACGACGAGGCGCAGCACCTCATCAGTGAATTGCCGGACCGCGACGCGACCTACCTGTGCGGGGACGACTTCGAGCGGGCGCCCGAGGTGGCCGAGGAAATTGCTCAGGAAGGCGAATTCGCGGCCAATATCGGGCGAATCCGGTCGCTTTTCGACGGACGCCACAGCCTTGGCGAGTGTCTTGACGCTTTGAGCGGCGATCTCGAAACGCTGCTTCTGGTCAAGGAACTCATCGACCGGAAACTTCTCGTGCCGGGGCAGGAAATCGTCCTGTAACGGTGAACGGGCAGATGGAAAATCCCGCGCCGGGAATAGATTTCGCCTTGTGTTGAGGAACGGCGCGTGTGTTATATTCCGTTCACTTTTTTCACTGTGCGGAAAGCAACACGGTATTTTGAAACTTTTTCAGGCGCGGGCGCGATGCGCGACGCACACTCATTGAAACCCTTATGAATCCAAATCAAGCCGGCGAAATTTTGTGTTCCGTTTGTAATGCATCAAATGATTCGAGCTGGGCTTTCTGCCAGCAGTGCGGTTCTCCGCTCCAGTCGCAGCCGCAGGTCACGCCGCCGGCCGTGCGTCCGACACCGCAATCCGTTCCCTATACGCCTCCGCCGATGCCCCCGACGGTGATTGCGCAGCCAGTTGCTCCGCCGACCGTCATCGCGCCGCCGGTTGCTCCGCCGACCGTGATTGCCCAGCCGGTTGCTCCGCCGCCGATGCCCCCCGCGCCGCCGACCGTGGTCGCGCAACCGGTGGCACCTCCGACGGTGATTGCCCAGCCGGTCGCGCCGCCGACCGTCATTGCTCAGCCGGTCGTCGCGCCGCCGACCGTGGTTGCCCAGCCGGTGGTCGCACCGCCGACGGTGGTTGCTCAACCCGTCGCTCCACCGCCTGCCCCGCCGACCGTCATTGCTCAGCCCGCGGTCCCCGCCGCCCCTCCGACC
Organism: Blastocatellia bacterium NZW_1522; assembly: GCA_039793685.1. GTDB lineage: Bacteria > Acidobacteriota > Blastocatellia > Chloracidobacteriales > Chloracidobacteriaceae > JAAFHI01. Next base: position 16,862 of record JBDRAL010000073.1, on the reverse strand, counting down.
GTGATTGCGCGTCCGCCCGCCAGCGGAGGCACGGCCGACATTGCCAACGGCATTGCCTGCGGAAATTGCGGCAAGGTCAATCCGGGCGGGAGCAGTTTCTGCGCCGGATGCGGGTCGCCGCTCCCGGCCGAAAAAACACTTTTCATGTCTGCCCAGAAGCCTGCCTCTACCGCCCGCTTGCGTCTCATTCAGGAAGGCGGCGGCGAAGGGGAAGCCTACAAGCTCGATTCCGAAGATACCGTCATCGGTCGCAACAAGGGGAGCATCACGTTCCCTCACGATGGCTATATGTCGGGGGTGCATGCCCGGATCGTCCGGAAGGGTGAGGAGTTCGTGCTGGTGGACGAAAACTCCCGCAACGGGACGTTCAAGAAAATCGACGGCCCCGTGACGCTCAAGCCGGGCGACGTGATTCTGATCGGGAAGCAGTTGTTCCGCTTCGAAATGTAATCGGCCACGAGCATTCCGGCCTTACCAGTAGTTCTGCGTTTCTCATCCCTCGAAAGGTGCGCTGCCTTCAGTGACGAACGCCAGCCACGAAATCTGGATCAGCATCGCCGCCTGTACGGACGTGGGTCGGCGTCGGACCGGTAATGAGGACAATCTTCAAATTGCCGATCTGACCAGCGGCCGGGCCGGGTTTGTCCATGAACGGAACCTCCTCATCCCCGAAGTCGCCCGCCACCTCGTCGGCCCGCGCGGAACACTCCTCATCGTCAGCGATGGAATGGGGGGAGCGGCGGCCGGGGAAGTGGCCAGCGCCATGGCCGTTTCCATTGTTTCCGACGAAATGCTGCGGCAGATCAACGCCGGGATGGGGCCGGTGGATGCGCTGCGACAGGCTTCCAACGCCGCCAACGGCAGCATCTGGGACAAATCGCAGGCGGACAGTTCCGTCCGGGGGCTTGGCGCGACCCTTACCGCCGCTTATCTCTCCGGCACGGATCTCTATCTTTCGCAGGTCGGCGACTCCCGGGCCTACCTCGTTCGAAGCGGTCAGATTCGTCAGTTGACCGAAGACCAGTCATGGGCGAACGCCGTCAAAAAGGCGGGTATCGAAGTTGCCCACGTTCCGAGCAATGTCATTCTTCAGGCGCTCGGTACGCAGGCCGTCGTCAACGCCGAAATTACTTCCGAACTGCTCCAGCCGGGCGACATCCTGTTGTTGTGCAGCGATGGCCTGTCGAACAAGGTGACCGACGAGGACCTCCTCCACGTTCTGACCGCGGCCGCTTCGCTGGAAGCCGCCGCTCAGGAACTCATCCGCCTCGCCAACGAGCGCGGGGGCGAGGACAACATCACTGTCGTCGTGGCCCGCATCGAGCATGGCGCGGGAGGAATGGCGAGTTCCGGTGACCGCGCGACCCAGCATCTCGGAACCGCCATGCCCGGAAGCGTGACATCCGGGCCTCCCAAAGCCACAACGCCGCTGTCGGCAATGGAAACTTCCCCGAATGTCCCGCGGATTTCCAGCACCGCGCCGCTCGGCGGGATGACGTCACCGCCGGCCGCTCCGGTTCCAGCACCGGCTGCACCGCCGACCCCGGCCTCCCAGCCGACCGTCGCTGCGCCGTCTCCGCAACCCGCGCCTACACCTGCACCGGCCCCTGCACCTTCGGCCATGCCCCCGTCCCAGAAGAAATCCGGGTCGAGCGGCAAAATCATCGTGATTCTTGCGGTTGTTCTGTTGATCCCGATTTTCGCGCTGGCGATCGGTTCGATGTTTTATGTTCTCCAGATGAGGAAGAACGCCGCCGCCAACCCACCCGCGACCGGCACGACCACTCCATCGAAAAATGACCCTGGTTCCACCGGAAACCCAACGCCTGGTGCCGAAGATTCGATTCCCGAAACGATGACCAGGGTGGAAACGGTCGAAAAGGAAGTCGAGGAGATGCGCCGGAAGCTCGACGCCGTTCCGGGGGCCGAGGAGCCGAAGAAGAAGTGCCGCGAGATGGTTGACGAGATGGCGAAACTCAAAAAGTCCCTCGAACATCACCGGGACGGTCAGGCCACTTCCGACGACCCGTCGGTCAAGGAAATCGGCAAACGGGCCGGGGCCATCAGCGACGAGTTGAAACAGTGGCCGAGCAAGTTCAATTTGCAGGAAAAATTCAAAACGCCGGGGAGTGCCAAAAAGCATTCCGGAAACAATGACGGCGACATTCTCGATCAGGCCGAAAAAGGCATCGACAAGGCGGACAAGGAAATCCGCCGGTCGCTCCCGATTGGTGACTGACGAACGCTGACGCTTTTTCAGACATCACGCTTTCCGGATGACCGGCCTTGCCGGTCTTCGGTTTTTCAGTCCATGATTCGTCGTTCGTTCGAACGACTCCTTCCATACCGTTTTTTTGAGGTATCCGATGCTCAGAAGTAAGCTTTTTCTGACCGTGTTCGCACTGTTTTTCGCCCTTTCGGCGGTCGGGGTCGTCTCCGGCCAGAAAAAAGGCAAGGCTCGCAAACCGGCGGAACCCAAGCCCGAGGTCGTCGCCACGACTGCCGAACTTCCGCAGAACGTTCCGGTCGTGCCGGAAACGATTCTCGGCGTGGACGACAACGCGGCGCTCGCCATCATGTATAGCGGAGAAATGCGGGGCAACCTCAGCACCTGTGGCTGACCGGCCCATCCCATGGGGGGCCTGGCGCGGCGCGTCGGGTTTACACAAGCATTTCGCAAGGCATTCACGAACATTCCCGTACTGGAAGTGAGCGTGGGCAATATCTTTAACGACCAGGGCATCACGTCGGACCCGCCGTTCCGTGATGTGGTGGTACAGAACGACTACGCCATGAAGGGCTATTCGAAATATCCCTTCGACGCGGCAAACGTGAATTTCAACGATCTCCGCGTGCTCTACCCGAACTTCAAACTCGGACAGCAGAAGAAGGCGATGACCGATTTCCCGGCTCTCAAGTCGATGGTGGCCGGAAATCTGATGCCGGCGGTCGATAAAAAGACGCAGGCGCCGATTCAGCCCTTCATCATTCGTGAAATCGCCGCCCCGCGCGCGCCGAAAGGCAAACTGCGGATCGGCATCACGAGTTTCAGCGAGCCGGGGCCGGGCGAGGAAACAGGATACGTCTGGCGCGATCCGCTGGCGGCGGCAAAGGAAATCCTTCCCAAGCTCCGCAAGCAGGTGGATGTCGTCATCGTGCTGGCGTATCTGCCCATCGAACAGGCCAAGCAGTTGGCGCAGGAAAATCAGGACACCATCGACGTTGTCGTCGCCGGTCACGTCCAGCCGTTCCTGCTTCCGGTTGAGAAAGTCGGAAACGTGAACTTCGTGGTCAACAACTACGAAACCAAGTTCCTCGGCGAACTCCGGATGTACTTCGGAAAAGACGGCGAACGCTGGTTCACCAACCGGTTCATCACCCTCGACGACAAGGTCCCGGACCAGCCCGACGCGGCGAAAATCGCCGAGGAAGCAAAAGCCGCCATCGAAACCGTTCGACGGGGCGGCCAGTAAGAAGGGATCAGGTGTCGGGGATCAGGTCAAGGCAAAGGTATCGGGTGTCCGGTATCGGGTTTCAGGTGAAAAACAATTGACCTGAGTTGAAATTTGCCAAACGCTTTACCCGACACCCGACACCCGACACCCGACACCCGACACCCGACACCTTTGGTATGGACAGCATTTCCCGTTTGATTCCGGCCATTCTGAAAGCCAGCGGAGGCGAGGAGCGAATGCTCGAAAGCGCCTGCGTTTCGGCGTGGAATCTGGCGGTCGGGGAAGCGACCCTGCGGGGAAGCCGTCCGGTGGCGCTGAACGGCAAAACCCTGACGGTTGCCGCGGTCGATGCTCAGTGGAAACGCCAACTTGAAACCCTCGCACCGCAAATCCTGTTCAAACTCAACAGCGTACTCGGACAGCCCGCCGTCACCCGAATTCACATCATCATCGACGCCGGGTACGTCCGCGCGGCGCAGCCCGCCGAGACGGTGAAGAACGCCGCTCCTCCGCCCCGTCCGGATGCCGACCTGACGGCCGCCGCCGCCGTCATCACCGACGAAAAACTCCGCGAGCAGTTTCTGCGCACCGCCGGACGCTGCCTGTCGCGCGACGATCAGTGAGATTGGGCGAGAACCCGCTCCACGGCTGCAAGTACTTCATCAATTTGAACTTGTCTAATGCACTCCGGCTCCGGAAAGGCGTGGCAGCCCGGTCCCGCGCAGGGAACGCACGGCAACACGCGCCGGACGACCGCGTTCGACGCGTCGGTCCACGGGTGCCAGACCGTGTCATTCGACGAGCCGAAAATCACTACCGTCGGACGTTGAAATCCGGCGGCGATGTGCGCCGGGCCGCTATCGTTTCCGACAAACACCGTCGCCCCGGCGATGAGTGACATCGTTTCGGAAAGCGGCAAATCATTGAAAAGAATCGGCTTTATCGTTGATTCGGCATTTTCGCGGACCTCCGTCCCGATGGCGGTTTCATTCGGCGCGACGGAAATCACCGGTTGAATCCCGCGCCGGGCGAGGGCATCGGCGACCGCCGCGAACCGCTTCGGTTCCCACTGTTTGCTGGCGAAGGCCGCGCCGGGATGCAGTACGGCGTAATTTCCCGTGACGCCCGCCGTCTTCAATTTTTCATCCATTCGAGTCCGCGCCGTGGCGGAAACGTACAGCCGGGTGCGTGGCGCGGGCGAGGAAACCGGAATCCCAATGAACTTTAAAAGTCCCAGTTGCTGTTCGACGCAGTGAATTTTCGATTTCCCCCAGAGTTCGGTCGGCGGCGGGGCTGCGTCGGTCAACAGCGCCTTCGTATTCTTTAAAGGATAGGCGATGCGCCGTTTCGCGCCCGCAAGCCGCGCGAGCCACGCGCCGGTCGTCCCGCCGTGCAGGTTGAACGCCGCGTCGAATCGCTCTTTTCGCAGTCCGGCGACCAGTTTTGCTCGCGCAACCGCGTCGGCGAGGCCGTTTTTCGTTCGCGAGAGAACGATCAGGTCATCCACCAGCGGGTGTGCCTCCAGCAACGGGGCGGAAAGCGGTTCGAGAATGACCGAAATCCGCAGTTCCGGTTTCCACCGCTTGAGCGTTTCCAGAACCGGCGTCATCAGCACCGTGTCCCCGATGGACCGGAGGCGAATCAGCAGGACGTTTTCGAAGGCAGAGAACATTCGTATTGAAGATTGAAGATTTTCGATTGAAGATCGTGGCCGCCGGTTGGCAAAATATTGATTCTATTCGGATTGAAGTATTTTTCGAGCGCTTTTCCAACGGCGGTTCCATATCGGCTACCCGTCGGCGGAGGATGTGTGGTATCAGTCAGGAAAATTGAAGATTGACGATTGAAGATTTTCGATTTCGGAATATTCCCGAAACGTCTGTTCAGCCAATTCGGTCAATCGAAAATCGCCAATCGAAAATTTACGGGTTGGTAATTTTCGGAAGATTCCTGATTCGACGTTTTCGAACAATCAAAAATCTTCAATCGAAAATCAAAAATCAAAAATCCCATGATTGAACAACCGAAGTTCGACGAAAATGGGCTGATCCCGGCGATTATTCAGGACAGCCGCACCAATGAAGTTCTGACTTTGGCGTACATGAACGCCGAAAGTTTCAACCGGACGCTCGAAACCGGCGAAGTCTGGCTCTGGAGCCGGTCGCGGGGCGAGTTGTGGCACAAGGGGGCGACCTCGGGCAACACCCAGCGGGTTCTCGAAGTGACGCTCGACTGCGACTCCGACGCGCTGGTGGTGAAAGTGATTCCAAACGGTCCCGCCTGTCATACCGGCGCGCGGACCTGCTTTTTCAAGTCGGTCATTGATCCGGAAACGGCAGTGACGGTTGATCCGGCACGGACGTCGCAGTCCGATTCCAGCGCGGAAATCGTCTCTCATCAAGAGGTTGCGCTGGTTCGGGAAAGCGCGATGGAGTTCGGTATCCTGCTGGATCAGTTGTATGAACTCATCACCGACCGGCGGAAAAAGCGGCCCGAAGGATCCTACACGACCTACCTTTTCAACTCCGGCCTCGACAAGATCCTGAAAAAAGTCGGCGAGGAAACGGCGGAAACCATCATCGCGGCCAAGAACGGTTCGCGAAAAGAGATGTCGGCGGAACTTTCCGACCTCTTTTACCACCTGCTCGTGCTGATGGTGGAAAGCGACCTGAAACTGGCGGACGTCCATCAGGTGTTGCGCGCCCGGGCCGGAAAGGCCACGGAAGGAAAACCATGAGCCTGCGCCCCGCGACCTACCCCGAATTTCTCGAACTCGCCCAGTCCGGGACGGTCGTTCCGGTGATGAAAACCGTCTCGGCGGATGTTCATACGCCGGTCGGGGTGTATTTGAAGCTCGCGGCGGGTGAGCGCGACTCCTTTTTGTATGAAACCGCGCGACATTCCTTCATCGGCGCGCGGCCGTTCGCCGTGGCGGAGGGGAAGGGCGGCGGGACGGAAGTCCGGCGCGACGACGACACGCGCGCACAGTCGCAACATTTGCTGGACGTCGTCAAACGCGAGATGCGGGGCGAAATTCACCCGATGAACGTTGTTCTGCCGCCGTTTTCGGGCGGGGTGGTCGGATTTCTGGCCCACGAAGCGGTCCGCTGGCTTCGCGGGACGCCGGTTCGGGCCGCCGACACGACGCAGGACGGCACGGCGATGTTTTTTTCGACGGTCGTGGCGTTCGATCACCAGAAACAGACGCTTTCCATTATTGTTCATGTCAGAACCGAAGGCCGCACCGAGCGGCTGGAAGGTGATTTCAACGCCGCGAAAGCCGAAATCGCGCGGGTCGAAGCGTTGCTGACCGGGGCGACGGACGAACCGAAAAACGATCCGCCCGCTCAGTTTCCGGCCAAACTGGTCACAATTTTCGCGCCGAACCTGTTTCGGAAAGCCGCTGAAGACATCAAACAGGCAACGCTGGCGGGCGATGTGTACCGCGTGACACTGGCGCAGCGCCTCGAACGTCACACGACGGCCCATCCGTTTCAGATTTACCGCGCCCTGCGGCGACTCGAACCCGCCCCGACGATGTTTTACCTGTCGTTCGGGGAGACGACGATTTTCGGGACAGGGTCGGAAGCCGTGGCGAGTTGTCGGGGGAAGGCCATCGAGTACCGTGTGGGCATCGGCAGTCGCGCGCGCGGGGCGAATGACACCGAGGATGAACTGATTGCCGCCGAACTCATTGCGGATGAAGATGATATCGCCGCGCATACGCTTGCGCTCGACGTGGTCCGCAGTGAAACGGGAAGCGTGGCCGCGCCCGGTTCGGTCGAAATCGGTGCGTTGATGAAACCTGAAATTCAACCGTCGGCCATCCGGCTGATTTCGACCGTTCAGGCTTGGCTGGCCGATGGAAAAGACGCGCTCGATGCTCTCGCGGCGTGGTTCCCGGCGTCTGCGCTGACCGGCATCCCGCGCCTCCCCGCGCTCCGCCTGATAAACGATTATGAGCCGTCCCGACGGCATCACTTCGGCGGTTGCGTCTTTTTCCGCGATTTTTCGGGCAATCTCGACGCCTGCGTGGCCTCGCGGGTCATTGAGGTGGTCGGGCGGCGGGTTCGCATCTACGCCAGCGCCGACATCGGGCCGAACACCATCCCCGAACGCCTCGTCGCCGAAAGCGCGGCCACCGCCCGGACGCTCGTCGCCGCCGTGGACGCCGCCGAGGTAATTGAGAATTGAGAATGCAGAATTGAGAATTTTGCTCTTTTTCTCAGGTTTCTGATTGCCGATTCCAGTTTGATCAGGTGCCGAACGTTCCCCGATTTACGGAACTTTGAGGATTTGCGCATCGTACGCGCGCGATCCTAATAGTAGTTGTCAGTCGCCAGTCGCCAGTCGTCGGTGGCCCACAATCGAAAATCTTCAATCTTCAATCGAAAATCCCATGTCTTCTTCCGACGTCGTTCTGCATTCGGGCAAGGAAAAGGCGATTCTCAATCGCCACCAGTGGATCTTCTCGGGGGCGGTGAAATCCGGCCCGAATTTTGAAAACGGCGCGCTGCTGCCGGTCCGCGCGGCGGACGGGCGGCTGCTCGGGACCGCCTATTTCAACCGGAAATGTTCCATCGTCGGGCGGATGATCGCGTTCGGCGACGAGCCGCCGCTGGACGCCCTACGCCGTAAACTCTTATCCGCCATTGAGTTGCGGCGAAAAATGTTCGATTTCAAGCAAACCGACGCGGTGCGGTTCGTGAACGGGGAAGGCGACGGCCTGCCCGGACTGGTGGTGGACGGCTACGCCGACGTACTGGTGATTCAGGTCACGACGCTCGGCATCGAAAAGCTGAAATCGGAAATTGTGGACACGCTCGTCGCGGCGCTGAAGCCGACGGCCGTGTATGAACGGTCCGACATGGCGACCCGGCGCGAGGAAGGTTTGAAGGATCAGGCCGGAACGCTGTACGGCGAGGCGCCGAAGGAAGTGATCGTCCGCGAAAACGGTTTGAAGTTCGCGGTGGATTTCAAACACGGCCAGAAAACCGGTTTCTTTCTGGATCAGCGGGAAATGCGCGCGCTGGTGGAGCAATTTTCGGCGGGACGCAAAGTTTTAAACTGTTTTTCCTACACGGGCGGGTTTTCGGCGTTCGCCGCGCGCGGTGGCGCGACGCGGGCCGACTCGGTGGACATTTCGACCGCCGCCGTGGCTGCCGCCCGTAAAAACTTTGAACTGAACGGTTTCCCGGCGGAAGCGGAGCAGTTTGTGGCCGCCGATGTGTTTGAACATCTCCGCCAGATCGGCCCGGAGTACGATTTCATCATTCTCGACCCGCCCGCCTTCGCGAAGAAAAAGGACGACGTCATCCGCGCCGGACGCGGCTACAAGGACGTCAACCGGCAGGCGTTGTTGAAGGTTGCGCCGGGAGGATTCGTCCTGACCTGTTCCTGTTCGCACTTCGTGGACGAAAAGCTGTTCCAGCAAATCATTTTTCAGGCCGCCTGCGAGGCGGGCCGGACCGTCCGGGTCATCCAGCGCCACCACCACGCGACCGACCATCCGGTGAGCATCTTCCATCCAGAAGGAAACTATTTGAAGAGTCTTCTTCTCGCTGTTGAGTAGCGTGAAAAGTCTGGAGTCTGGAGTCGAGAGTCTGGAGTCTGGAAATTCGTGAAATGCGACCAATGAGGAGTCTTTCCTGAAAACAATTGTTTCTAAAGGCTCTTCCGTCTTTTGTTTTGACTCCAGACTCTCGACTCCAGACTCCAGACTCCAGACCTTTTTAGTCCACTCTGAAACACACATTCGTCACCGGAAAGGGCTTTTTCGCGCCGGGTCTGGTGATGAAGGCGACTACGGTGTAAATGCCGGGGCCGGGTTTCCAGAGTTCGAGGAGGGCGGTGAAGCGTCCGCCGCTGCCGGTTTCAATTTCTCCCTTTGAGCCGTCGGCGTAGATCGCGCCGTTGGTCAGAACCGGTTTCAACTGGCGGCTTTCGGCGGGAAAGCCGTAGGCGTAGGTGCGGTTCAACTGGGCGATGGTCATTGGTTTCGGAATCGGCTCGAAATAGATGACGATGGTGTAAAGCTGGCACTTCATCGGGTCGAGCAGCCGCCCGGAGAGCGGGAATTTCAGCCCCGGTTTGAGGGATTTCGGGGGCGGGTCCATCACGACGTATCGGCTGAGAAATTCCTCGGTCAGCGCCAGATGTTCGCCTTCCACCGCGATTCCGAATCCGACGTGGGTGTGCGCCGGGTTGAGAATCGTCTGCCGGTGTCCGTCACGAGGCGGTTTCTCGTCATGCATCGAGTTGTGCATTTCCTTCAGATATTCGATCAGCCGATCTCCCTTTTCCGCCGGGTGGATTCCGCTCAGGCGCGAGACGTTTTCGGCGTTGTAGTCGGTCCCGCCGACGAGGCTGTAGCGCATGTAGGGCAGTAAACCCGCCTGATTCCAATGACTTAGAAAATTATCGCGGGCGAGTTCGGTGGCGTGGCCGACGCCTGCCCGGCTGGCGGTGTCGTCGAGTTCAACCGGCGGCGCGCCCGCGACCCGGCGCTGTTCGTTGATCAGGTTGAGCAGCGTCCGACGGGCGGCGTCGGTGTCGAGTCGCGGCTCCTCGCGGCGCGGCGCGGGCTGCGCCAGTCCGGCGGGAACGAGGCCGAGCGCAAGCGCGAGAATGAGCAGGCGGGGGAGGGAAGGCATCTGTTGCTTGTCCTCCTGGGGCGATGAAATCTGCGGGATGGATGAATGTAGGGCAATTTCAGTGATGGACGGTAGTGATTCCCGTTCATTGAACCCATTTTGGCGGCTCCGGGTTGCTTTTTATTTTTTTAACGGTAAGTTTTTACTTACTTACCTGCCGGAAACCCGGTGATTCGGAAAACTTTTATCGGGAATCCTCCGTACGGTCGGGTGAGTGAATACTTACTAATAAGAAAATCCAGACTCTTTTCGGAGATTTCAGGAATGTCCACCATCACGCACTCCCCCCAGAATCAGATGGAGACGCCTCCGCCGCGCGGTCCGCAAACCCGCATGTCCGGCGAGGATCGCCGCCAGCAGATCGTCCGCATCGCGATGCGCCGCTTTTCCGAAAAGGGTTTCAACGGCGTCACCACCAAGCAGATCGCCGCCGAGGCGGGCATCAGCGAGGCGATGATCTTTCGCCACTTCGCCACCAAGCAGGAACTCTATTCCGCCATCATCGACCTCAAGGCGAAGGACATCGGCGCCGACGAATTCTGGGCCGCGATGCGCGAACTGGCCGAAACCCGCGACGACCGCCTGTTTTTCGAAACCATCATCACCCGGATGATGGAAAAGGACCGCGAGGATTTTTCCTTTATTCGCCTGCTGTTCTTCAGCGCACTCGAAGGCCACGAACTTTCCGAAATGTTTTTTGAAACGCGGGTGCAGGAAATCTACGGCTTTTTGAGCGAGTACATCGAAGCCCGCGTTCAGGAAGGCGCGTTCCGGCCGGTCAACCCCCTGATTGCCGCCCGCTGCCTGTTTTCAATGCCCTTTCTTCAATTGTTGACCGAGGAACTGTTCCGCGATTTCACCGCGACCGGAGCGGCGGCGGAACTGGCCCGGACTTACGTTGACATGTTTTTGGCCGGCATTCGGGCCACGCCCGAATCGTCCGTCGCCGTTTTGGAGAAGCAATCATGAGTCGTAACGTTGTCGCCGTGACGCTCGCCCTCTGCCTCACCGCCGGGGTCGCCGGGTGTTCGCGGAAAAAGAATGCCGAAACCGTCAAGGCCGCCGGGGCCGACACCGCCCAGCCGAAACCGTTCGACGTTTCGACCTCGGCGGCGGTCGAGCGCCGCATCCGCAAGGCCGTCGAAACCGTCGGCACGCTCGTCGCGCAGGACGAAGTCACCGTCGGCGGGCAGGTTGGCGGTGAAATTTCGGAAATCTCGGTGGATGTCGGTTCACCGGTTCGCGCCGGGCAGGTCATCGCCCGGATTTCGCCCCGCGAGTACGAATTGAAACTTCAGCAGGCCGAAGCCGCGCTCCAGCAGGCGCGGGCGCAACTCGGCATCATCGGCGGCGCGGAAAAAATCGAGGTCGAGCAGGTCGCGGGTGTCCGCCAGGCGAAAGCCACGCTCGATGACGCACGCTCGCAGATGGAACGGACGAAAAAGCTCGTCGAATCGGGCGACCTCGCCCAACAACGATGGGACACGGCGGACGCGAACTTCCGCAACGCCGAGGCGCGCTATCAGGCGGCGCGCGACGCGGCGTTCAACCAGATCGCGTTCGTCGAGCAGCGGCGGGCGGAAGTCCGTTACGCGAAGAAGAAGCTGGACGATTCGTTCGTCCGCGCGCCCATTTCAGGCATCGTCAGCGTGAAGCACAAATCCATCGGCGAACTTATCAATGAGCAGGGTGGCAACCGCGACATCGTGACCATCGTGCAGATCAATCCGCTGCGCGTGCAGGCGAACGTCGCGGAAGGCGGCGTGTCGTACGTCAAGCAGGGCAAGCAGGTGACGTTCGTGACCGATGCCTACCCCGGACGCGATTTTCCCGCCGTCGTGTCGCGCATCAGCCCGGTGCTGAACCAGCAGGCGCGGCTGATGATGGTCGAGGCGACCGCCGCGAACCCGCAGGGGTTGCTCAAGCCGGGGATGTTCTGCCGCGTGATGGTGGACATCGCCGACGACGTGCCCGCGACGTTCATCCCGTCGAGCGCGGTGGTGAGCGCGGCGGGGCTGGACAAGGTCTTCGTCGCGGAAAACGGCAAGTCGGTCGAGCGGATTGTCCGGCTCGGCAAGCGTGACGGCGACGCGGTCGAAGTCGTGGAAGGCGTGAAGCCGGGCGACAAGGTCATCCTCGACAATCTCGACCGGCTGTCGAACGGCGCGGCGGTTTCCGTGAAGTAGGTTTTTTGAAACGCAAGGACGCCAAGGCGCAAAGACGCGAAGGCGTTCAATTTTTCAATTCCTTTGCGTCATTGCGGCTTTGCGTTTTTCCCAAAAGAAAAAAATGAAAATCGAAAACAGCATCATCGTCATCACCGGGGCTTCAAGCGGCATCGGCGCGGAAACGGCCCGTCACCTCGCCGCGAAGGGCGCGAAAATCGTCGTTTCGGCGCGACGTGAAACGGAACTTCAGGCGCTGGTTTCGGAAATCGAACACGCGGGCGGAACGGCCCTTGCCGTGGCCTGCGACGTCGCGAAACCGGAAGACGTCCGGCGGCTGATTGATGAATCCGTCGCGAAGTTCGGTCGTATCGACGCGCTCATCAACAATGCCGGGATGGGCGGCGGTCTGAATCTCGTCGATACGCGCGACGATCTGCTCGAACAGGTGTTGAAGGTCAACGTGCTCGGGTGCGCGTTGTGCGCGAAGTACGCTTTGCCGCACATGTCGCCGGGCGGCGTCGTGGTCAACATCGGTTCGGTCGCGGGCGAAGTCGCGACGGTCGGGATGTACACCGCGTCGAAGTTTGCCGTGCGCGGTTTCAACGAGGCGCTGCGTCGGGAATTCCGGCATCACGGAATTGACGTGGTGCTCGTCGCGCCGGGGTTCATCCGGACTGAAATGACGCAGGGTTTGAAGATGCGGATGCCCGGTCCGGAAGTCGTGGCGCGGGCCATCGAGAGCGGTCTGCGGCGGCCGCGTCGCAAGATCGTGGTGCCGTGGTTTTATCGGCCCATTATGTACTTCGGGAAAATCCCCTTCATTGCCGATCTCATCTTCGGTCGGAAGTCCGTGCAGGACAATTACAAGGATCGCGAAAGCGTTCGGCGATTGAACTCATAAAAGCAGTAAGCGCCGCCCGCGGGCGGTTGGAATGAGCGACGGGTTATGCAAAAGCTGGCTGAAATCTGTATCAAGCGTCCGGTCTTCGCGACCATGATCGTGATGGCGTTGTTTGTCGTCGGCGCGTTTTCGTTCTTCCGCCTCGGCGTGGACCTTTTTCCGAAGGTCGATCTTCCGACCGTGACGATTACGACGCGGCTCGACGGCGCGTCACCCGAGGAAATCGAATCGCAGATTACCAAGCGCATCGAGGAATCGGTCAACACCATCGGTGGCATTGATGAATTGCGCTCGGTATCGGCGGAGGGCGTGTCGCAGGTCTTCGTCGTGTTCGTGCTGGAGCGCAACATCGACCAGGCCGCGCAGGATGTCCGCGATAAGGTGAGCCGTGTCGTCGGCGATCTCCCGACCGATACCAAGCCGCCGGTCATCGAAAAGCTCGACCCGGACGCACAGGCGGTTCTGACGCTCGCCATTTCGGCGGGACGCTCGGCGCGCGAAATCACCGACACCGCCGACAAGGAAATCAAGCAGAACCTCGAAACCATCAACGGCGTCGGGCGCGTGTCGTTCATCGGCGACCGCAAGCGCGAAATTCAGGTCGTGCTGGATGGTTCGAAAGTCGCCGCCTACAACCTGAGCGTCGATGCCATCAAGCAGGCCATCGGCGCGCAGAACGTCGAAATTCCGGGCGGCCGCATCGACCAGGGCAAAAAGGAAATTTCGTTGCGGACACTCGGTCGCGTCGAGCGCGTCGAGGATTTCAACAACATCATTGTCGGTACGTCGAACGGATTGCCGATTTACGTCCGCGACATCGGCACGGTGGTGAACGGCGTCGAGGAGCCCCGTTCGCTCGCCCGTCTCGACGGGCAACCCGCCGTGGTTCTCGAAATCCGCAAGCAGTCGGGCACGAACACGCTGGAAGTGGTGAAGGCGGTGAAGGAGCGGATGGAGGAAATTCAGAAAATCCTGCCCGCCGATTACAAGGTTCAATATCTCAAGGACCAGTCGGTGTTCGTGCAGGACGCCTTCAACGCGGTGCAGGAACACCTCATCCTCGGCGGGATTCTCGCCGCGCTGGTGGTGCTTCTGTTTCTGAGGAACTGGCGTTCGACGATCATTTCCGCCATCGCGATTCCGGTGTCGGTGGTTTCGACCTACGGCCTGATGTACGGAATGGGTTTCACGCTCAACCGCATGACCATGCTCGCGCTCGTGTTGAGCGTCGGCATCGTCATCGACGACGCGGTGGTGGTCCTCGAAAACATTTACCGATTCATGGAAGAGAAGGGGATGTCGCCCTTTGAGGCTGCGAAGGAAGCGACCGCCGACATCGGCCTGGCAGTGCTGGCGACGACGCTTTCGCTGGTCGTCATCTTCGTGCCGGTGGCCTTCATGGGCGGCATCGTCGGCCGTTTCATGTCGTCGTTCGGTTTTACCTGCGCCTTCGCGATTCTGGTGTCGATGGTCGTCAGCTTCACGCTGACGCCGATGCTCTGTTCGCGGTTTTTGAAGGCGTCGAAAAAGGAACATCACGAAGCGGAATCGTCACGCTCGAAGGGCATCTACGGCCTGCTGGAGCGCGGCTACACCTGGATGCTCGTGAAGTCGCTGCGGCACCCCTTCGCGATCATCGGCATCTCGCTGCTGGTTGTGGCATCGGTCATTCCGGTTTTCGGACTGATCGGGAAGAACTTCATCCCGTTTGACGATTCGAGCCAGTTCGAAATCGCGGTGAAGTTGCCCGAAGGCATGGCGCTGGCGGAATCCGAGCAGCAGATCGCGAAACTCGAAGGCATCGTGCGGAGCGTGCCGCATGTGACGAACATTCTCTCGACCCTCGGCGGCGACGAGCAGAAGCGCGTCAACCGGGGCGTCATGTTCGTGCAGTTGGCGGCGATGGAAGACCGCAAGGAATCACAGGCGCAGATCATGCAGATGGTCCGCGACCGGCTCGCCGATCAGAAGGACAAGCGGTTGGCGATTCAGTATGTGCAGGCGATTTCCGGCGGCGGCAACTCGGCGTCGCCCGTGCAGTACGTCGTGCGCGGCCCTGAAATTTCAAAACTGACCGAAGCCTCGAAATCCCTCAGCGAATTTCTCGCGAAGATGGAAGGCGTGGTGGACGTCGACACCTCGCTCGAAGTCGGGAAGCCGGAAGCGCGCGTCGTCATCAATCGCGAAAAGGCGTCGGATCAGGGCGTGAACGTGGCCACCATCGCTTCCGCGCTGCGGACGATGGTCGCGGGCGAAGTCGTCAGTACCTACCGCGAAGGGGAAGATCGCTACGACGTGCGACTGCGGCTCGAACCGAAGGATCGGAGCGCGCCGGACACGCTCATCCGCACCTACATCCCCTCGACCAAGCTCGGCAACGTCCCGCTGGCGAGCCTCGTGACCTTCACGAGCGGGACCGGTCCGGCGCAGATCGACCGTTACAACCGGCAGCGACAGGTCACGATTACGGCCAACCTCAAGGACGGCTATTCGCTCGACCGCGTGCTGACGGCGCTCGACAACCAGTCGAAGCTGTTGAAGCTGGGGGCGGAATACAAGGCGTCGAAGCAGGGCGCGAGCAAGGAACTCGGCAAGGCGGCGATGAACTTCCTGCTGGCGTTCGTGCTGTCGTTCATCTTCATGTACATGATTCTCGCCTCGCAGTTTGAAAGCTTCCTGCACCCAATCACGATTCTGCTGAGTCTGCCGATGGCCGTGCCGTTCGCGCTGGTGTCGCTCCTGCCGTTCGGCGAAACGCTCAACATCTTTTCGGCGCTCGGCATCCTGATGCTGTTCGGAGTGGTGAAGAAGAACTCGATTCTCCAGATCGACCACATCAACACGCTGCGGGAAAAAGGGAAGGACCGCTACACGGCGATTATCGAAGGCTGTCGTGACCGGTTGCGCCCGATTCTGATGACGACGCTGGCGCTCGTGGCGGGTCTGATTCCGATGGCGGTGGCGCAGACGCCGGGTTCGGGGGCGTTGCGGTCGGTGGCGATCATCGTCATCGGCGGGCAGTCGCTGTGTCTGTTGCTGACGTTGCTCGCGATTCCGGTCTTCTACCAGCTTTTCGACGACGTGACCGACCGTAACCGCTGGCGGGGCGTGTTTGCCCGCATCAAGGGCGTCTTTTCAGGGGGACGGGGACCGCGGGAAGCGGATCTGTCCGAAGCCCCTTCGGCGGCGGCCCGCGAACGGGTCGAACCGGTGAGCCTCCCTCCTGCTTAGGAAAAAAACGGAACTTCGGCTTGACGGAAATCGTCAGGCCTTTTTATACAGTCAATTCAAACAGTCGTTTGAATTGAGCGATTGAAGAAGGTGACTTTATGAACAGTCGGCGGAATCGATTGGGATTGGCGGGCGCGGCGGCCCTGACGGTATTCGGCATCGCGACCGCTCCGGTGCTGGCACAGGATGTGGCGACGGGTTCGGTGGCGACCGGCATTGTTCAGCCGGAAACGACCACGCGGCAGGACAAAGCGACGGATACGAAGTCGGCGGCCCAGCAGGCGCGCGAGCAGGCGGAGAACGAAGTCCGCGTTGGGGTGACGCCGGGCAAGTCCACGCCGCTGTCGCTGCGCGACGCGATCATGATGGCGCTCGGCAAGAATCCCGACATCGAACTTCAACGCATCGCCGTGCGGCAGGCCGGTTTCGACGTGACGCGCTCGCGCGGGGCCTA
>JBDRAL010000072.1:0-6718 GCA_039793685.1 Blastocatellia bacterium NZW_1522 | reverse complement strand
TGATCCTTCAGCCGGACGGGAAAATCTTCATTGGCGGCAATTTCATATCGGTGAATGGCGCGCCCCGAAGCGCAATTGCCCGAATCAATGCCGACGGGACACTCGACACCGGATTCGCGAATGACGGAACCGGCCCGAACCAGAGAGTGAACGCGGCGGTTCGCCAGTCGGACGGAAAATTCATCATCGGCGGCGAGTTCACGAGCGTCGCCGGGCAGGCGCGTTCGAAAATCGCCCGACTCAACGCCGACGGCACATTCGAGCCGACGTTCGGGAACGGTCTTTCCGGGCCTACCGATGGTTTATCCCCCTTTACGACTCCTTCCCTTCTCGCCGTGGTGCTCCAGCCGGACGGCAAACCCGTCGTGGGCGGGCGCTTCAACTTCATCAACGATGTTTTTCACTGCGGCATCGCGCGGCTGGTCAATCCGGCGTCCTGCCCGACGATTTCGGTCGAGCCTGCGAATCCGACGCTTCCGGCGGCGACGGTCGGGGCGAACTACCCCGGCGTGAGTTTTCTGGGAAGCGGCGGCACCGGGCCGTACGGCCTGACGCTCACGGGCGGAAGCCTGCCGCCGGGGATGAATTTTTCAAGCGGCGCGGTGGTCGGAACGCCGACGGCGTCGGGGACCTTCAACTTCACCGTGACCGCGACCGAAACGCTGAGCGGTTGTTCCGGAAGCCGGGAATATTCGCTGACGGTCAATCCGGCGACGGTCGGAACGCCGGTGCTGGTCAACGACCGGGTGAGTCTGGTGATTACGGGCCAGTCGGTGGAAGCGGCGACCTGTCCGGGCTACGCGGCGGATGTCGTGCTGACCGGAACGCTGACCAACACCGGGACGGTCACGATTACCGATCCGTTCTTCGAAGTCATCGAGTTGCAGGCCGCGTCGGGGGTGACGCCCGCCCTGCCGTACCGTTTGCTGACGGCGACCGGGGCGAGTTGCGGATCGGGCGGGCTGGTCGGCTCGGTGCAGCCGGTGGGCGGGGCCGGGTTCGTCCTCAATCCGGGGCAGAGCGTGCCGGTGACGTTCCGGCTGGCGCTGCCGACGATGGGCCGGTTGCGGTTCTTCGTGAACGTCCGGGGCGTGCTGCCGGTGATTTCGCAGAGCCTCAAGGCGGTGGCAAAGCGACCGGTCCGGGTGTTGAACGACCTGGAAATCACCGCGGTCGGCGAAAAATCGTTGAGAAACCGATGATGAACCGCCGGTTCGGCGACCTCGCGAAGGGCCGCCGGGCCGGCTTTCTTTCATAGAAGAAGAGGATGAAGGCAATGACGATTCAAGCAATTCTATTTAAAAACGGGCTGGCGCGGCTGGTGTTGGCGGTGGCGCTGTTGGTCATCGGCGCGGTGAGTGCTTGGGCGCAGACGCCGGGCGACACCGACCCGACGTTCGGGGCGGGGCTGGCGGGGGTGACGACGCGCAACCAGCCAGATGGACAGGTAAGGGTCGTGGTGCCGCTCGCCGACGGACGGGTTCTGGTCGGCGGAAACTTCATCGAGGTCGGCGGGACGCCGCAGGTCGGCATCGCCCGGCTCAACGCCGACGGCAGCCTTGATACCACGTTTGGGGCGGGGCAGTTGGGGGTGTCCGGCGCGGTTCAGGGTCTGGGGGTGCTTGCCATCGCGGTTCAGCCTGACGGAAAAATCGTCATTGCGGGCGTTTTTTCGGAGGTCAACGGCGTGACCAGAGGGAATCTCGCCCGGTTGAACGCCGACGGCACGCTCGATGCTTCATTCGGCAACGGTCTTTCCGGGGTGACGGGATCGAACAGTCAGGTGAATGCCATTGCAGTTCAGCCCGATGGAAAAACCCTGATCGGGGGCCGGTTTGGTCAGGTGAACGGGGTGGCCAGAGTCGGTCTTGCCCGGTTGAACGCCGACGGCACGCTCGACGCGGCGTTCCCGGACAGTCTTTCCGCAGGCGGGCGGTTGACCACGATTGCCCTTCAGCCGGACGGGAAAATCCTCATCGCCGGTCAATTTTCAACGGTCAGCGGCGTCGGGAGAGGAAATGTCGCGCGGCTGAACGCGGACGGCACGCTCGACACGACGTTCGGCAATGGTCTGACCGGGGCGAACGGCGTTGTTCAGGATCTGGCGCTTCAGCCCGACGGCAAGGTGATCATCGGTGGAAACTTCGCGCGTGTGAACGGCACCTTTCGAAACGGGGTTGCCCGGCTGAACGCGGACGGTACGCTCGACACGACGTTCGGGATCACGGTGAACGTGAACGGCAATTCCGTGCTCGGTGTAAGGCTGCAATCAGACGGCAAGGTGATCGTCGGGGGGAGTTTCAGCCAGGTCAGCGGGGTCACGGCGACCAATCTGGTTCGTCTGACCGCGACCGGCACCCTTGACGCCAGCTTCTCCCAGAACCTTTTTACCAGTATTGGTGAAATCGTTTTTGGATTGGCAATCAGGGACGATGGGCGAATTCTCGTCGGTGGAGTTTTCGAGCAGATTGGCGGTGTCGCCCGGAGCCAGTTGGCGCAGTTGAGCGCGGTCGGCGTGGTTGACGAAACATTCGTGCCGGGCCTCGGTCGCGCCGGTCTGGTGAACGCCATCGCCCTTCAACCGGACGGCAAAATGCTCGTCGGCGGGGATTTCGACGTGCTCAACGGTCTGCCGCGGGGCGGTATCGGTCGGCTGAATTCCGATGGAACGACCGACGCGACCTTCGGCGCGGTACAAATCGGCCCGGAAATCGCCCTCGTGCGTGCGGTGGCGCTTCAGGCGGACGGAAAAATTCTGGTCGGGGGCCGGTTCGATCAGATCAATGGCGCGGCGCGGGGAGGCGTGGCGCGGTTGAACCCCGACGGTACCCTTGACCCCACGTTCGGTAACGGGCTGTCCGGGACATTTGAAAACTCGGTCGAATCGGGCGTCTATACAATCCTGCCTTTGCCGAATGGTCAGATCCTGGTCGGGGGCTTCTTTACGACCTTCAATGGCGTTTCCTCTCCCCGCATCGTCCGGCTGAACGCTGACGGTTCGCTCGATCCGACTTTCAGCGTGGGCCTGGCGTCTTTGGGATTTGTGCGGGCCATCGTCCGGCAACCCGACGGGCGGTTGCTCGTGGCCGGACGGTTCGGATTAACGTTGTCATCCCAAAACCTCGGCCTGATCCGGTTGAACGCGGACGGAACGCTGGACGCCACGTTCCCGTCGGTCACGCTTGGCACCGCTATCACTTTCGGGGTTTCGGACGGCGTTGGCGCGTTGATTCTTCAGCCGGATGGAAAAATCTTCATCGGCGGCAATTTCATATCGGTGAATGGTTCACCCCGAAACGCAATTGCCCGGATCAACACCGACGGCACGCTCGATTCGGAGTTTGCGAACGACGGAACCGGCCCGAACCAGGAAGTAAACGCGGCAGTCCGGCAGCCGGACGGAAAGTTCATCATCGGCGGTGAGTTCACGAGCGTTGCCGGGCAGGCGCGTTTGGGAATCGCCCGGATCAACGCCGACGGCACATTTGAGCCGACATTCGGGAACGGCCTTTCCGGGGCCATTGATGGTCTCAACACCGCTTCTGGTGAACCTCCGTCCATTTTTGCCGTGGCGCTCCAGCCGGACGGCAAACCCGTCGTGGGCGGGCGCTTCAACTTCATCAACGATGTCTTTCACTGCGGCATCGCGCGGCTGGAAAACACGGCGTCCTGCCCGACGATTTCGGTCGAGCCGGCGAACCCGACGCTTCCGGCGGCGACGGTCGGGGTGAACTACTCCGGCGTGAGTTTTCTGGGAAGCGGCGGCACCGGGCCGTACGGTCTGACGCTCACGGGCGGGAGCCTGCCGCCGGGGATGAATTTTTCCAGCGGGGCGGTGGTCGGGACGCCGACGGCGTCGGGAACCTTCAACTTCACCGTGACCGCGACCGACACGACGACCGGCTGTTTCGGAAGTCGGGAATATTCGCTGACGGTCAATCCGGCGGTCTGCCCGACCATCACCCTTTCTCCCGCCACGCTGCCCGACGGAACGGTCGGCGCGCCGTTCAGTCAGCTTTTGACGGCGACGGGCGGCACGGCGCCCTACAACTTCTCCGTCGGCGCGGGCAGCCTGCCCATCGGAATTCCGCTGACCGGCGGCGGTCTGTTCCAGGGAACGCCGCGCATTCCCGGGACCTACACCTTCACGCTGGTCGCGACGGACGCGGGAGGGTGCACGGGAAGTCAGCAGTACACGGTGACCATCACCTGTCCGACGATTTCGGTCCTGCCGGCGAATCCGACGCTGCCGACGGCGACGGTCGGGGTGAACTACTCCGGCGTGAGTTTTCTGGGAAGCGGCAGCATCGGGCCGTACGGCCTGACGCTCACGGGCGGAAGCCTGCCGCCGGGAATGAATTTTTCCAGCGGCGCGGTGGTCGGAACACCGACGGCGTCGGGAACCTTCAACTTCACCGTGACGGCGACTGAAACGACGAGCGGCTGTTTCGGAAGCCGGGAATATTCGCTGACGGTCAATCCGGCGGTTGTGGGAACGCCGGTGATCGTCAACGACCGGGTAAATCTGGTGATTACCGGTCAGTCGGTGGAAGCGGCGACCTGTCCGGGCTACGCGGCGGATGTCGTGCTGACCGGAACGCTGACGAACACCGGGACGACGACGATTACCGATCCGTTCTTCGAAGTCATCGAGTTGCAGGCGGCATCGGGTGTGCCGCCCGCCCTGCCGTACCGTCTGCTGACGGCGACCGGCGTGAGCTGCGGATCGGGCGGGCTGGTCGGCTCGGTGCAGCCGGTGGGTGGAGCCGGGTTCGTCCTCAATCCGGGGCAGAGCGTGCCGGTGACGTTCCGGCTGGCGCTGCCGACGATGGGCCGGTTGCGGTTCTTCGTGAACGTCCGGGGCGTGCTGCCGGTGATTTCGCGGCGCACGCAGGCAGTGGCGAAGCGACCGGTCCGGGTGGTGAGCGACCTGGAAGAAGTCGCGGTCGGCGAAAAATCGTTGAGAAACCGATGATGAACCGCCGGTTCGGCGACCTCGCGAGGGGCCGCCGGGCCGGTTTTCTTTCATAGAAGGGGATGAAGGCAATGACGATTCAAGCAATTGTATTCAAAAACGGGCTGGCGCGGCTGGTGTTGGCGGCGGCGCTGTTGGTCATCGGCACGGTCGGCGTCCGGGCGCAGACGCCGGGCGATACCGACCCGACGTTCGGGGCGGGGCTGGCGGGTGTGACGACGCGCGACCGGACGCCTCCGTTTGGAGTCGGTGGACAGGTAAACGTGATTGTGCCGCTCGCCGACGGACGAGTTCTGATCGGCGGAAATTTCATCGAGGTCGGCGGCACGCCGCAGATCGGCATCGCCCGGCTCAACGCCGACGGCAGTCTCGATACCACGTTCGGGGCGGGCCAGACCGGGGTGTCCGGCGCGGTTACGAATCTACAGGTGTACGCGATTGCGGTTCAGCCGGACGGAAAAATCGTCATTGGGGGTCAGTTTCTGGTGGTCAACGGCGTGATCAGGGGCAATCTCGCCCGGTTGAACGCCGATGGCACGCTCGATACGTCTTTCGGCAACGGTCTTTCCGGGGTGACGGGAGCGAACAGCCAGGTGAATGCCGTCGCGGTCCAGCCCGACGGGAAAATTCTCATCGGGGGCTTTTTCGGTACCCTGAACGGCTCGGAGCATGGGGCATTCGCACGGTTGAACGCCGACGGAACACTCGACGCGGCGTTCCCGGACATTCTTTCCGCAGGCGGGCGGGTGGGCAGGATTGCGCTTCAGCCGGACGGGAAAATCCTCATCGGAGGGGCTTTTTCAACCGTGGCCGGAGCGTCGCGAGGAAATGTCGCGCGGCTGAACACGGACGGAACGATTGACACGACCTTCGGCAACGGACTGGCCGGAGCGAACAGTTCAATTCTGGGTTTGGCGCTTCAGTCCGACGGCAAGGTGATCATCGCCGGTCTCTTCAACCGGGTGAATGGCACGCTTCGGCACGGTGTCGCCCGGGTGAACGCGGACGGTACGCTCGACACGACGTTCGGAATCGCGGTGAACCTTCCCGGTCAAGCGCCCCAGAGCGTGGCGGTGCAATCTGACGGGAAGGTCATCGTCGGTGGAAATTTCAATCAGATCGGCGGTGTGACGGCGACCAATCTGGTTCGTCTGACCGCGACCGGCACGCTCGATGCGAGTTTCCCCCAAAATCTTCTGGACGCCGGAAGGTTTATTCTCGCGGTGGAGTTGCAGGATGACGGGCGGGTACTCGTGGGTGGAAGTTTCGAGCAGATTGGCGGCGTCGCCCGGAGCCAGATGGCGCGGCTGAGCGCGGTTGGCGTGGTTGACGAAACATTCGTGCCGGGCCTCGGTCGCTCCGGTTTGGTGAATGCCATTACCTTCCAGCCCGACGGCAAGATGCTCGTCGGCGGGGATTTCGACGTTCTCAACGGTCTGCCGCGGGGCCACGTCGGGCGGCTCAACCCGGACGGAACCACCGACACGACCTTTGGCGCGGTGCAAATCGGTCCCACCAACGGAACCATGCGGTCGGTGGCGCTTCAGGCGGACGGAAAAATACTGGTCGGCGGGCAGTTTAATCAGATCAACGGCGCGGCGCGGGGAAGCGTGGCACGGTTGAACGCCGACGGCACACTCGACACTTCATTCGGAAACGGGCTGTCCGGTACTTTTGATACCGCGCGTGGTATCGGCGTTTATACGATCCTGCCGCTGACAAACGGTCAGATTCTCGTCGGGG
>JBDRAL010000071.1:0-122037 GCA_039793685.1 Blastocatellia bacterium NZW_1522 | reverse complement strand
CGCCCGCAATCGGAATGTCGCTTGCCACGCCGTAGAAAAATTCATTGTTGGCGATGCCGGTGTCATTGGTGTTCCGGACATACACGAACCCGTTCGACGGACGGTACTGGCCCGGCGTCGCGCCGCGCACGGCGGGCGTGCCGCCGGTCACGCTGGCCGTGAGATTGTATGTGTTGCGGGTATCGTTGAACAGGAACACCTTCAAAAAGAAGGTGTTGTTGAGCGATCCCGTGTTGGTGAAGGTGATCGTTTCAGTGTTGTTCGAGGTGGCGGATTGGGCCACCGCCGTGCCTTCGGAGTTGCGGAACAGTTGAAGGTCGATGTCGCCGAAGGTGTTGGTGAACGTGGCCGTAATGTTGATGGTCTGGTTCGGGCCGAGGACGAACCGGTACCAGTCGTCGTCATTCTGCTTCACGACGAGGTTCGAGGCGTTGATCGAGGTTACCCGGGCCGCCGCGTCCCGTGTGTCGTTCGGTTCGAAGTTGTCGTCTGTTCCGCCATCGAGCCGCGAGTTAATCGAAGCGACGAAGTTGGAAAACTTCCCGTAATTGTCGTTCAACTGGTTCGACGGCACGCCGCAGGCCGAGGGGCCGCAGCTCAACACGCCGATCAGGAAGCTGTTGTTGCCGGAGGTATACCAGATGCCGGAACCGCTCGAACCGGGTTCGGTGACGCCGGAGGTCCAGTTGATGTTGTAGCCGTCGGTCATCCCGGTTGAGGACGAGCAGCCGTTGACGCCGCTGTTGGCGGCAATCGTGCCGAGCGAGCGGCGCAGAAAGGACAGGTTGGCGCTCGACGTGCCCGGAACACCGGCATCCGGGTGATGCAGGGCGAAAACGTTCGTGCCGTTGGGCCGCAGGCTCGGGTCCCATCCCGCGTAAAAGAGATTCCGCGGGATGACGCCGAGGATTTCGATGAGGGTATGGTCCGGGCCACCCGAGGTGTTGCTCGCCTGAAGCAGTTGCGCGCCGGTCGGCGAGGCGACGAAGGTGTTAGCCGCAACGCCGGTGTTGCAGCCCGTCGTGCGGTAGAACCAGAACGCCTGCACCGTCTGGGCTTCGGCGACGGTTTCGACGCAGTGCGTGGCCGTCAGGAAGTAGGGCGTGAAGTCGTTGTTGCGGGAGCTGAGAATCGTCCCCGTACAAACGAACGACGACCCGCCGCTCGTGAAGACGATACGGCCGACGGAATCCTTTTCGGGTTCACCCGAACAATTCGCGTCGATGTTGCAGGAACCCGCTTTGGGCGTGTTGTCCGGACGGGTCTTGCCGGGGGCGTTGGGGTCGGCCACGGTCGGCAGGACGCTTTCAAACAGGTGCGACGCCTCGGAAATGGTGAATTCCGAAGGCGTTCCGGCCGAAACCTGCTCGATGACGACCGTGTCGCCGAAAATCACGTCCGACCAGAACTGGCCGTCGCCGAAGGGGCCGGTGCCGGTGAAGGGACCCGAAACCTGCTTGCCGTTTTCCCCGATGCCGTAGATGTAAATTGCCTCGCCGGGCTTCAGGTTGAAGTTTTCGATGTGGATGCGGACGCCGACGGCTTTGGGCGATTTCACCGCGAGAACGCGCAGCGTGCCCGTTTCGCCGTTTTTCGCCATCGCGCGGGCCGCCGTCGCCGCGCTGAGGTCGAGCCGTCGCCCGACGCCGACCTGATTCGGCCGGATGACCGTATTGGTCAGGTTCAATTCCCCAAGGTTGTAGGCGATGCTGTCCACGAACTGGCGCGTGACCTGAATTTTCGCGGACTGGCTCGGCAGCGGGATTTCGTGGTTTTGATTAACGCCGTTATTGGCTTTTCCGGGTTGTGGAATCAGCAGACGGGTGTCGTCCTGCGGGGTTGACGTCGGCGGCGTTCCGGCGGCCTGTGTCTGGCCGGTGTTGAACAACCAGCCGCCCGCCAGCGCCGCGCAGGTCGTCCCGACCAGCCACCACCGTCGAAGATTCTGGATTTTCATAAGTGACTCCTCGAAAAGATTACCGAGCCTCGTTGCGACGATGACCGCCCCGACCGCTCCCGAGGGAGTGGTCGAAGCGGTCACCGAATTTCAAAGGAAACGGGAAGGGAAGTTATGGCTGATTGTCCCAATCCCCGGCAAGGGGAATATCCCCGGCTGCCCCATAAGTGAACTGGATATCGGCGTTGCCACCCGTGTTCGTGTTTTTAATCAGGACGGTCCCGGCACGGTAAACCGCCACGGTTTCAATGCGGTCCCCGTCGAAGTCACCCACGAAATACAGGTCGTCGGGACTGCCGAAGACAAACGAAATATCGGCATTTCCGGTCGAGTTGGCGTTGCGGAGGAAGAACGTGATGCCGCGCCGGATGCCGACCGTGTCGATGCCGTCGCCATTCCAGTCGCCGACAATCGGAAGGTCGCCCGCATCGCCGTATCGGAAGATGAGATCCGGCGCGCCGGGCGTGTTGGAGTTCCGCAGGAAGAACTCCTGGGTCGAAGGCCGGAAGACACCGATGGTGTCTATGCCGTCGCCGTCCCAGTCGCCCGCGAGCGGAATGTCGGTTGGCGCGCCATATGCGATGACAATGTCGGCGAACCCTTCGGAGTTGCTGTTGCGGAGCAGGAAGATTCCGTTCCGGAAGACGCCGAGGGAGTCAAAACCGTCTCCGTTCCAGTCACCCGCCAGCGGAACATCGCTCGGCGAGCCGTACTGGAACTGCAAGTCGGCGTTGCCGGTGGTATTCGAATTCCGCAGGAACGCGCTTCCCGCCGACGGGCGGTAGATACCGATGGTGTCGCCGAACAGCAGAATGGCCGTGTAGGCCCCGAGCAGCACCGTCGGAATCCCGCTGGAGCGGCCGCCCCAGACGTACATCCGCTTGCCGACGTCGTCCCAGATGGCCGTGTGGTTGGTCTGGATGGCCGGGGCGTTGGTCGTGTCGGTCGGTCGCCAGAAGTCGCGGGTCGGATTGTAGCGTCCGCCGGTGTTTCCGGCGTCGCCCCAGACGATCATTTCCGCGCCGGTCCAGACGGCGGTATGTCCGTTGCGTCCGGTCGGAGCATTGGTCGTCGAAGTCGCCGACCAGACGTTCATGGCCGGGTCATAGAGGCCGCCGGTGTTGGTTGCCGCATTTCCGTTCGAACCGCCCCAGATGATCATCCGGGTGCCGGTCCAGACGGCGGTCTGGCCGAAGCGCGCCGCCGGCGCGCCGTCGGTGGCGGTCGAGGAGCTGTTGTCCACGCGGGTGGCGGTCCAGAGGTTGGTCGTCGGGTTGTAGCGCGCCCCGCTGTTGAAAAGGTTGAACGTGGCGTTGTTGTTGCTGTCGATGCTGACGCTGAATCCGCCCCAGACGATCATTTCAGTGCCGGTCCAGATGGCGGTGAACTGCGCCCGCGCGGCCGGCGCGCCGTCGGTGCCGCCGGTGGTGGTCGGATCGACGCGGGTCGGCGACCAGAGATCGGTGGCCGGGTCGTATTGCGCACCCGTGTTCAGGTAGGTCGTGACCGCGCTGGTTCCGGTCCCGGTCGTGATCCGGCCGCCCCAGACGATCATCTTCGTGCCGGTCCAGATCGCCGTGTGGTCCTCGCGTGCGCCGGGTGCGCCATCGGTGCCGCCGGTGGTGGTCGGGGCCACGCGGGTGGCGGTCCAGGTGTCGGTCAGCGGGTTGTAGCGTCCGCCGACGTTGGTGCGTCCGCCCCAGATGATCATTTCCGTACCGGTCCAGATCGCGGTGTGGCCGAATGGGGAAAGGGTGAGGGCGGTCTGGCCGGTGCCCTCGACGTAGGTGGGGGCGCCGACCGTCGAAGTGGGCGTCCAGGTGTTGGTGGCGAAGTTGTAGCGTCCGCCGGTCGAAACCTGCGTTCCGAACGACGTTCCGCCCCAGACAATCATTTCCGTGCCGGTATTGATGGCGGTGTGGTTCTCGCGCGCTTCCGGCGCGGTGATGTTCGGCATCGCCACGGCGTTCCAGGTGTCGGTCGCCGGATCGTAGCGTCCGCCCTGCCGACCACCGCCAAGACCGCCCCAGACGATCATGTACTTGGTGGCGTTCGTGTTGGCCGGGTCGGTGTATTCGGTAGTGAAAACGGCGGTGTGAAGTTCACGGCCCGAGGGAGCGCCGACGGTCGAGGTCGGTGTCCAGGCATTGGTGGTCGGGTTGTAGCGTCCGCCGGTGTTGACCGCCGAGGCGAGCGCCTCGCGTCCGCCCCAGACGATGAACTCGGTTCCCGTCCAGACGGCGGTGTGCCCGGTTCGGAGAGAAGGCTGGTTCGCGGTCGGCAGCGTCGTCCAGCTATTGGCGGTCGGGTTGTAGCGCGCGCCGCCGGCTGCCGCCGTACTGCCGCTGAGACTGCCCCAGATGATGAGTTCCGTGCCGCTCCACGCCGCCGCCGGCGAGAACAGCAAGGGCGCCCCGGTCGTCTGGGTCGCCGTCCAGGAATTCCCCGAGACGTTCAGGATGCCGCCGGTGGCAATCGGACTTCCGTTATTGTTGAAGCCGCCGAACACGATCATGGTCCCGCCGGTTGAAACCGCCACATGGTCGGTCCGGGTTTCCGGGGCGCCGGTCGTCGCGGTGGCGGTCCACTTGTCCATTTCCGGATCGTAGATGCCGCCCGTGTTGGTCGAAACCGTCAAACCGCCGGGAGTGTTCAGGTTTCCGCCCCAGATCACCATCCGCGACGCCGTGGAAGACCAGACGGCGGTATGGTTGAAGCGTGAGAAGGGAGCGCCGTCGGTGACGGTGGTCGAGCTGTTGTCGATGCGGGTGGCTTTCCAGACGTTCATGACCGGGTCGTAGGTCGCGCCCGAATTGACGTTCTGCTGAAATCCCGGCGTGCCGACCGCGCCGCCCCAGATGATCATTTTCGAGCCGGTCCAGACCGCCGTGTGGTTGGTCCGGTCCTGCGGCGCGCCGTCGGTCACCGTGGACGACGAGTTGGCGACCCGCGTGGCGGTCCACTGGTTGGTGATCGGGTTGTAGCGGCTGCCGGTCGCGACCGGAACGCCGCTGGTGAACGTGCCGACCACGCCGCCCCAGATGATCATTTCCACGCCGGTCCAGACCGCCGTGTGGCGGATGCGCGGCGTCGGAACGTCCGGTTCGTTCCGGACAAACCACTTGTCGTCGTTGGGCGCGAAATTCTTCGGCGTGCTCACTCCGGCGAGCATACCGACCGGCGCGGTGAAGGAACCGGAAAATCCGGCCTTGGCTTCGCGCCACCATTCGTCAAACGTGGTCTTCTTCCATTCGACTGTCGCGATCCGAATCCGCCGCTCGTTCGCGCCAAGCGCCGACTGAATGTAGAAACGGTCTTCATCTTCCTGAAGCAGCGAGGCGACGCCGACCGGAACCCCTTTGGCGGGAAGCGTTTCCGGGGCGAATTCGGAGGCGAACCGGGTCATCTGCTCACGCCACGCGGTGTCGTCGAGCGTAATCGGGCCGGTGAGCGCGGCGCTCCCCTTCTTGCCCGACTGACGGACGAATTCGACTTCGTGATACTGGCCGCCGAGAAACTTCAACTGGGTCGCCGAGCCGCCGTTGCCGAGCGCGGCGCGAACCCGCTGCTTGAGTTCGCCGTGAAAGCGGTCGTCGTACGCATAGGCCTGCCGCAGACTCCGCCCGACGATGGCCGGACGCGCGAGCATTTCGGCGATGACCACCGGGTCGCGGTCGAGCGCGTCGAACAGTTCCGCCAGACCTTCGGGCATTTTGGTCCCGTTGACCATGTTTTCCAGTTCGGTTTGCAGGTCGGCGACCGAAACCGAGCTTTTCCAGAGCCGTTCGAGGGCTTCCGACTGCCGCAGCGTCTCGTCCACCTTGGCTTCGATGACCGCGTCGGGAACCGCTTCCTCGAATTCGGGTTTCGGCGTTGCGGAAACCCACTTGCGGTGTCCCCAGTACACTTTCTCGATGGCCCGCTGGTAGCGGATGCGTTCTTCGCGCGACAGCGAGCGCCAGCCGGTTTCGGGCAGGTCGAGGGCGCGGTCGTTTGGCAGGGCGCGCACCGGACCCGGTTTCAGGGGGGCGGACGGCGTCGGGCGACCCGCCGCGCGGGCGCGAAGCGGCGGAACGGCGCTTAATGCGACAAGGAAAATCAGGGAAAGAAAGCCGAGCGTTCTCAAGGCGGAAAAAGACGTACGATGGGTCATTGGAATTTTGTGAAAAACCTGATCTCGCGTGACGGACACGCGGGGAAAATCGTGCGGCATGCCGCAACTCCCGACCGGGACCGATTGCAGCGACGGAACAGCGGGCGGGAAACGCCAACCGTGGACAAACACAAAGACGCTATTCTTGACAAAGCCGCCCGAAAAAGCCAAGCGAAAAAGTCGTTTTTCGGGCATCGCGACCGTTTTGTCGGTTGGGTTGGCGCTTTGCCCCTTTTCACGCTCCCGCCACAAATCGGTTCCCGTTTCAGATAACGCCGCGCCGCTTCCGCCGCCGGAAACGCTTTGTCTGGCGAAAATTCGTGAAATATTTGAAGAAAATCATTTTACGTCCCGAGAAAACCTGGTGCTCCCTCCGCCCGCCGGGGTGATTCCGGCCGTTCCCCATCCGCGCCACACCGATGACGGTTGCCCCGACGCGGACAATCGTGAACAATCGCACCTTTCCGCGTTCTTCATCATTTATACATAGGAGCGTCTCGTCCCATGCCTCTCGTCACCATCGCTTTCGGCGTGATCCTCATGATTATCGGCGTCGGCGGCTACGTCATGCAGGACCCCGGCCACGGCAGTCCGACTGCCCTGATTCCCGCCGCTTTCGGACTCGTCCTCGCCATCTGCGGCGCGGTCGCCACAAAGGAAAAGCTGAAAATGCACGCCATGCACCTCGCCGTGCTGATCGGCCTGCTCGGCATTTTCCCGACCTTCAAGGGCATCATCAGCGTCGTCACCCAGAATTTCGGTGGAAAGCCGCCGCTCGCGTCCTACTCGCGCGCCGCGATGGCCTCGGTCTGCATTGTGTACGTCATTCTCTGCGTGAACTCGTTCATCCAGGCCCGCCGCGCCCGCAAACTCGCGAGCTAGTTCGCCCCTTCGCTTACGCTCGGGGTTCCATACCCGTCTCTCATGGCTGAACCTTTGGCTTTGGAAACCGGCGACCGGGAAGAACGCCTCCGCGATTTCCGGCGCCGGTTTCTCGACAAATCGCCGTCCGAATCCACCCGGCGGGCCTACCGGGCCGCGCTCGAACAGTTCGAGGAATTTCTCGACGCGCGCCATCGGCATCCGCTCGACGCCGCGCCGGACGACATCGCCGCCTTCCGCGATTTTCTGACCGCCGCGCCGCGTTCACTCCGGCCGAAATCGGTCTACGCGCGGCTTTCAACGCTTCGCAGTTTTTATAAAGGACTGAATCGGGAAGGGTTAATCGGCGAAAACCCGGCGGGCAGCCGTCTCGTCGCGCCGCCGAAAGTCTCCGCCGCGCCGCTGACGTCACACCTTTCCCAGAAACAGATCGACCAGCTTCTGGCCGCGCCGGACCGCCGCACGCCCGCCGGCGCGCGCGATTACCTGATTTTGTGTCTGCTGGCGAAGATGATGCTTCGGGCGGCGGAAGCGCGCGACCTGCGGCAGCGCGACATCGTCCGGATTCCCGCCGGGATGACGCCCGCGAGCGAAACCGGCCTCGGCCTCGTCGCGGACGCGCGCGGCGGAAACCGCCGGCTCCTGCCGATTTCCCGCGAGTTCAAAACCGTTCTCGACACCTATCTCCGGCTCGACGCCGAAGAACGCCGCCTGTGCAAGGGCAATTTTCTCGACGCCGGGCTGATTCAGGGATCGGGACCGAAGCGGAAAATCGGCGGGGAATCGCTCTCGATCCGGCAGTTGTGGAACATCGTCCGGAAGTACGGCGAGTTCGCGGGCGTGCCGAACCTTCATCCCCACTGCTTTCGCCGGACGGCGGTCGGCGATGCCATCCGGCGGGGCGCGGCGGTCGAGGAAGTCCGGGCGCTGGCCGGCTACAAGGCTCTCGAAACGCTCTATCGTTATGAAACGGAATGACTTTCGGTCATTTTCCGAAATTCCTTCTCCAGTGCCAGCGCGCGTGGGTGGAGGACATTGTTTTCGAGATGAATGTGCCGGTGGAGGTCCGTTTCGAGCGCGAGCAACGCGCGGTACGCCTCGATGAAGGTCGGGCAGGCGTCTTCGGGCGGCAGGTAGTCGCCGCTCGCGGCCCGCATCCGGCGCAGGAGCAGGCCCACCGTGTCGTGTTCGGTTTCCATCGCCTGAATCGGGAAGGCCACGGTCGGAAAACAGGCGTGGGGCGGTTCGCCGCTGCCGGAAACCGTCCGGACGAGGTCAAGAATGTACGGAAACAGCACCGCTTCCTCTTTTTGAAGATGGAGATCGAGGTCGTCCGCGATGAGCCGGAACAAGGCGCGGACCTCGCGGACTTCCGGGTGCGTCTCGCCGTGCGCGACGACGACCTTGTCGAGCAGCGCGGGAATCCGGCTCAGCGCCTTCCGGGTGTAGTCGTGGTGGGTGGCGAGAATGTGGTCGATCAGTTCGGGCAGCGGTGCGGAGGCCAGCCCGACGAGCGGCGCGGTGTGTTTCAGGTCGGTCCGCAGCGTTTCCAGATGTTTCAGGACGGGTTCGAAGGCGAGTCCGGCGCGGGCGCAGGCCCGGTCGAGTTCGACGTTGCCCCCGCAGCAGTAATCGAGGCCGAGTTCCTCGAACAGTTCGACCGCGCCGGGAAGTTCCACGGCGTACTCGCGGACGGTTTTGGCGGCTGTTGAACGCATGACGGTTTCCTCCGGAAATTGAATGAAGTCATCCACGCCGTCACTTTCCGCCGGTTTTTCTCCGGGGTCATTGATTTAAGTCAATGCAATCGGAATCGGTTTGGTGAACATTGAAAGCAGGCAAGACGGGACGTTTTCGCGTCCGAAATCCCTTCCTTCATTTCAGGAGCTTTCATGAAACAGATCGACGAAGCCAAATTGCAGAGCGACCTCGGTTACCGGTTCGCCTACGTCACGGAATTCATCGGATTGAACGACAAGGACTTGCAGGTCATTCACGGCGCGGCGGAAGTGCTGGCCCCGCTCGTGCCGGGGCTGGTGGACGCGGTGTATGAAAAACTGCACACCTACAGCTCGACGTGGCGCTTTTTCGTGCCCCGGCAGGCCGGTTTCGAGGGCGAAACGCCGGTTTCCGCCGAGGAACTCACCCCCGACCACCCACAGATCGCCTTTCGGAAGCAGCACCTGCGCCGCTATCTCGAACGGCTCGTGACCGCGCCCTACGACGACAAGATGGTGGCCTACCTCGACCGGGTCGGCCAGATTCACACGGCGAGCATGGGGAATCCCCAGATTGATATTCCGCTGGTTGAAATGAACGCGCTCATGGGCTTCGTCGCCGACGCGATCAACGCGACCATCATCGGCCTCGACATCCCGACCGAGATGAAATTCGACGCCATCCGGGCCTTCGGCAAGCTGCTCTGGGTGCAGAACGACCTGATTGCGCGGCATTACGCGAAGTAGTGGCCAGCCGTCAGTAGTCAGTGGCCAGTATGGTAGCCCGACCGTTAGGGAGGGCTGTCTTCCCAAATGCTCAATGCTGAAAGGACAGCCCTTCCGTGACACGTCAGGCGACGATTTTTCAGCTTTCCGAGAACGGCCTGACCCGCCACGCGGTCGCCTTTCCCGACGGCCAGCCGTGGATCGCGGTCGGACGCACCTCGGAATGCGAAATTCAGGTCGCGGAAGCCGGGTTTCCCCAACTCGGCTTCCAGATCAACTGGACCGCCGACCGGGAACCGACGCTCTACATTCATCCGGCGCAGGTCTTCATTGCCGACGCCGTGGCCGAAGCGACCGTCAAGTCGCCGTTTTTCACCCTCGACGGACCGGTCGCCATCCGGATGTTCGACACGCAAACCCTTTTTCTGATCGTGAAAACGGCGGATTTCCCCGATTCCGACGCCCTCGAATCCCTCCGTACGGCAGGCGAAGCCTTCGAACGCACCTCGCGGGGCAGCTATGTGTTCCGGCTGGGCTGTCTTCCTTCGGGGAGCAGTTAGCGGTTAGCAGTTAGTGGTTAGTGGTTAGCCGTCAGTTGGAGGGATCGGATATCGAACGACCAACCACTAACTACTAACTACTAACTACTAACCGCTATTTTCTTTCCTGACACTCCGGTAAAAAGTGGTATTCTTCCGGTCATTCGGCCCAAAATACCAGTTCTGCCGTTTTTGAACCGGCGTATGTGGAGGGAAGACGATGGTCCCGACCGGAAGCCTGTATCACGTCATCGTCAACGGGATGGCCTATCCGACCGATCTGCCGACGTTGCGTCAGTGGATTCAGGAGGGGCGGATTCAGCCGGACACCCTCATCGGCAAAGGCACGATGAAACCCATCGCGGCCAGGGAAGTCCCGGCCTTGCGCGAGTTCTTTGCGGTCCCGCCGCCCCCGGCTTACGCGCCGCCCCCTCCGCCATCGTACGCCCCGCCGACCAATCCCAACGTCTACGCACCCGCGTCGGGCGGTTACACCCAGCCGTACGCGCCGCCGACAAACCCGTACCCTACAAACACGGGCTACACGCAACCGTCGCCGTCGTTTCCACCACCGGCGAGCCACCCACCGCCGACGGGCGGTTACACCCAGCCGTACGCACCGCCGACGAACCCGTACCCTTCAAACACGGGTTACACGCAACCGTCGCCGTCGTTTCCACCACCGGCGAGCCACCCACCGCCGACGGGCGGTTACACCCAGCCGTACGCGCCGCCGACAAACCCGTACCCTTCAAACACGGGCTACACGCAACCGGCGCCGTCGTTTCCGCCTCCGGCGAGCCACATGCCGCCCCAGCCTCCATCCGCCGGGCAGTTTCAGCCACAGCAGCCGATCTTGCGGCCCGCAAGTTACGCCCCGCCGCAACCTTCCGCGTACGGCCAGCCCTACGCCCGACCCGCCACCGCTCCGGCATACGGAACCGTGGCGCCGTATCCCTCCGTCAATTCCTTCCCGACCGAGGCTCACAAACAGGACAGCCGCTACATCGAGGCAATGAAGAAAATCAAAGCCGGGTGGATCACCGGCGTGGTTCAGGGCGTCCTCACGTTCCTGATTGTTTCGATCGTGGTGGTGTCGGGCGCGGATTTTCTCGGTATCAGCGCGTTCATGTATATCGATGTCCTCGTCATTTTCGGACTGACGTTCGGAATCTTTTTCAAAAGCCGCACCTGCGCCGTGCTCATGGTCATTTACTACATCGTGAGCAAGGTGCTGATGATTGCGGAGATGGGGGCTCCAAAGAACATTGCCAGCCTCGCGCTGCCCATCGCGATCACCATCATCTACATTCAGGCCGTCGTCGGAACGTTCAAATATCACGAACTGAAAGCCGAAGCCGAGAGGGGACGTTTTTGAAGAAGCAGTTAGCAGTTAGTGGTTAGCAGTTAGCAAAAAGTGATTGCCAACCACTAACCACTAACTGCTAACTACTAGCTACTAACTACTATTTCTGACGACTGGCCACTTCAGATTTCCCGACTTCCGGGCGCGTTCTCCCGTCCAACGGCGGGAGATTCTTTTTGGGAGAAAAAATCATGCTTCGTTTGCCGGGATTTCGTCTGGCCGCCGTCGCGGCGCTGGCCATGTTGATGATGGGGATGTTTTCGGGCGGACCGCGCGCCGCGACCGTTGGAACCGTCGCGACCGCTTCCTACGACCCGTTGAAAGTTTCAAACGCGAAAATCGAGACGCGCGATCTCGTCGTCCGTGACGAATCGCGCAAACGTGACATTCCGGTCCTCGTTTATCTGCCGAATGTGAAGGAAGCCGCGCCGGTGGTCCTGTTCAGCCACGGCCTCGGCGGCAGCCGCAACGGCAATCCGTTCATGGGAAATCACTGGGCCGGACGGGGCTATGTCGTTGTGTTCGTTCAACATCCGGGCAGTGACGAGGGCGTCTGGCGGGATGCCCCGCCGATGCGGCGGATGGCGGCGTTGCGCGAAGCGGCCAGCGCCGAAAATTTCATGCTCCGGGTGAAGGACATTCCCGCCGTCCTCGATCAACTCGAAAAATGGAATAAAACTTCCGGTCATCCGCTCGCCGGACGGATGAAACTCGACCGGGTCGGCATGTCGGGCCATTCGTTCGGGGCGATTACGACGCAGGCCGTGAGTGGCCAGACCGTCGCCGGACGCGCCATCTTCACCGATCCGCGCATCGCGGCGGCGATGGCGTTCAGTCCGAGCGCGTCGAAACGCGGCGACGCGAAGGGATCATTCGGAAACGTCAAAATTCCGTGGATGCTGATGACCGGCACGAAGGACGTCGCGGCCATCGGCGACATCGACCTCGAAGCCCGGCTGGCGGTTTTTCCCGCGCTTCCGGAGGGAGGGAAGTACGAACTTGTCCTGTTCAACGCCGAGCATTCGGCCTTCACCGACCGCGCGCTGCCGGGCGACCGCGAACCCCGCAACCCCAATCATCACAAGGCGATACTAGCTATCGGGACGGCCTTCTGGGACGTGTATTTGCGCGGCGATGGCGACGCCAAACGCTGGCTCGACGGCGACGGCGCGAAATCCGTCCTCGAACCGAAGGACGCGTGGCAGCGGAAATGAAGGGATGAAGGATGAGGGATGAAGGATGAAAAAGTCCGGAGTCTGGAGTCGAGAGTCTGGAGTCAAGAAAACGATGAACGATGAACTCGGAAGTGAAAAAATCCGGAGTTGAGAAAACGGCGGGCGCTTTTGAAAAAACGACTTGATGAGAAGTGCAAAAATCGGACGCTTAACCCCGGACCCGCCTTTTTCTTACTTCATCGTTCATCGTTCATCCTTCATCGTTTGTCTGACTCCAGACTTTTCAGACCAGACTTTATTACCGGACGAGAAATTCGACCGCCCGGACCGCGCGTTCGATGGCAAAAACCGCCAGCGTCAGGGAAAAGGCCGTTTTGAGGACGATTTTCCAGACGGGTGATTGATAGAACCGCCGCCCGGCGTACACGAAGAACCCGCCCAGCACCAGCGCCTGCGTCAGTTCCTCCGCGAGCGGGGCCAGACTCGGCGGAATCCACGGCAGCGCGAGCGCGAGCAGCGGCAGGCAGAGAAAAACGTGGACGAACAGCGCCTCCGAGGCGACGAAAAGGCAAAAGACGGCGTTTTCGACGAAGTTGTACTTTCCTGAAAGATGAAAAAGATGCCAGATCGCGGCGGCCAGAAACACCGCCGCGATTTGAACTGACCGCCAGTCGTACACTTCGTCGCCCCGTTCGACCACGCCGAGCAGCGTCCGCAGGCGCCAGTCGTACAACGGGTCAAAAATCGCCTCCGCCAGCATCGCGCCGACGAAAAACTTCACCGGATTGACGAATTTCTGCCGTTCGCCCGCGATGTAGCGGCCGCACACCGTTTCAGGCCGCCGGATCAATCCCCACAGCGTATCCCGGATGACCGCGTCGTAAAGCAGCACCCGTTCCAGAAAGTCCCGCCACAGCCGCCCCGGCATGAGCCGCCCGGCGTCGGTCCGCTGGCCGCATTCCGGGCAAAACGCCCCGGTCGCCGCCGTTCCGCAGTTGAGACATGTTTGATTCATGGGGGCACCTCGGGGGGCGGGGAAGGGTGGGGAAATGATGAATTATGAATTTGGGGTTGAAGCCGTTGTTGGTCGAGCGTTTTCGTTTCCCCTCTTTCAACCTTTTCATTTTCTTCGTCCAGAGGTGAAGAAAGATAACTTCAGTCAATTTTTTCAATGGTTTAGAGCGGTTTTCAAATGGGTGCGGCCCAAGAAGATAGCCCATACCCGGAGCGCTCGGGCGAGGGTATGGGAAAAAAATGTGGTCCCGCGCATCATTCTTTTCCCACGGCCTCCCTGCGGTCCGGCCGTGGGCTATCAACTTCAACTGGTCGCAAGCAAACGAAAACCGCTCTATGGATATTTCCTTTTGGTAATGGGACTGGCGGTGCTTCCGTCCGAAGGCTTCTTCAATCTTCAATCTCAAATTCATAATTCCCCCGCCCCCATTCCCCTGATGCGGAACGTGAACACGCTGCCGTGCGCGTCGGAGCGGGTCAGTTTCAGGTCGCCGCCGAGCGCGCGGGCGATTTCGGCGGAAATGGCGAGGCCGAGACCC
This sequence comes from Blastocatellia bacterium NZW_1522, assembly GCA_039793685.1. Classification (GTDB taxonomy): domain Bacteria; phylum Acidobacteriota; class Blastocatellia; order Chloracidobacteriales; family Chloracidobacteriaceae; genus JAAFHI01. The sequence continues at coordinate 107,968 of JBDRAL010000071.1, read as the reverse complement.
GCGCCGCCGCCTCCGACGGTCGGCTGGCGGTCGGCGGCGCGCCTTCCGGCGCGGAAAAAGCGTTCGAAAAGGTGTTTTTGCGCCGGAATCGGGATGCCGGGGCCGGTGTCGGCGACGTGGACGAGCAGATCGGGGCCGTCGGGCGTGGCGCGGACGGTGACCGCGCCGCCGCGCGGGGTGTACTTGACGGCGTTTTCAATCAGGTTTCGAAGCAACTGGCGGAACAGCGCCTCGTCGGTCCGGACCGGAAGTTCCTCGGCGACCTCGCTTTTGAGCCGGATGCCCCCGTTTTCGGCGAAGGTCCGCAGGCTGCGGACGCACTCCGCGACCGACTCGCCGAGGTCGAAGCGCGTCGGTGTCGGGATGAGTTGTCCGGCGTCGGCGCGGGTGAGGGTGAACAGATCCTCGACGACGCGGGCCATGCGGCGGCTTTCATCGCGGATGATGGCGAGGGATTCGCGGTATTCCTCGGGCGAGCGTTCGCGGGCGAGCGCGACGTCGGATTCGCCCTGGATGATGGCGACGGGCGTCCGCAGTTCGTGCGAGGCGTCGGAGGTGAACCGCCGGAGCGACTCGATGGCGGCGGCGAGGCGTCCGAGCAGGCCGTTGAACGAGGCCGCGAGCCGGCCCAGTTCATCGTCCGGCTGGGCGGCCGTGAGGCGTCCGGAGAGGTCCGCCGCGCCGAGGCGGTCCGCTTCGGCACACAATTTCATAACCGGCGTAAAGCTTTTTCGCGCAAGCAGATAGCCGCCGCCCGCCGCGCCCGCGAGGGCGAGCGGGATGAAAATCCAGAACAATCTCCGCAAATGGGCCAGCCATTCGAGTTGGTCGGCGTTGTCGCCCGCGACGACGATGACGTAGCGGTCCGCGCCGACCTCCGCCGCCGCGCCGTGGAGGCGGAGCGTCGTGCCGTCGCTTTCAACGTCGGAAAAGGCGGGCGTTCCCATCCGGGCGACGGCGACGACGCGGGCGACCGGCGCGCCGGACGGCGGATTTTCCGAAAAGAGCCGGGCGGCGGAAACGTCGGCGGGTTTGTCGGACAGCGCGACCAGCCGCCCTTCCGCGCGGTAGATGGCGAAATGACGGTCGCGAAACCGGAATTCGCGGATGGTTTCGACGGCGACCGCGTCGGTGGTCGGAAGTTCGCGGTGTTCCGCGCGTTCGTGGATGAAGGCGTAAATCAGCGCCCGCGCCGATTCGGCGAGCTGGGCGTCGCGGCGCGCGCTCAGGCGGCGCTCGACGCCGACGTAGACCGCGCCCGCGAACAACACGAGAATCGCGGCGAGAACGCCGGTGTACCACAGGGTCAGTTTCGCGCGGATGGTCAGCCCCATTGTGTTTCAACCTTCGGATGCTTCGGGCGGACGGCGACCGAGGCTGTACCCCGCGCCGCGCCACGTCCGGATGAGCGGAACGGCGTGCCCGTCGTCGATTTTTCGCCGCAGCCGCTTGATGTAGACCTCGATGGTGTTCGAGAACGGGTCGAAGGTTTCGTCCCAGACGTGTTCCGAGATCTCCGCCCGCCCGACGACCGCGCCCGCGCGCCGGGCGAGAAATTCGAGCAGGGCGTATTCCTTCGCGGTCAGTTCGACGAGGCGACCATCCCGCCGGACTTCATGTCTCGCCGTGTCAATGATGAGGTCGTCCACCGTCAGCCGGTCGGATTGAAGTTCGCCCGCGCGTCGCCCGAGCGCCCGCAGGCGGGCCAGCAACTCCCCGAAATCGAAGGGTTTGACGAGGTAATCGTCCGCGCCGACGTCGAGTCCGGCGATCCGGTCGGCGATGGCGTCCCGCGCGGTGAGCATTAAAACCGGGGCGCGCAGGCCGCCCGCGCGCAGTCGGCGGCAGACTTCGAGGCCGTCGATGCCGGGGAGCATCACGTCGAGAATGACCGCGTCGTAGTCGTTGACGGCGGCCCGTTCGAGCGCGCTTTCGCCGTCTCCCGCGACATCCACCGCGTGCGACTCGTCGCGCAGCCCGCGCGCGATGAATCCGGCCATTCGCGGTTCATCCTCGACCAGCAGAATTCGCATGGCGATTTCCTCCTGAAACCACCATACCTCGTCGCCGGGCCGGTCAGTCGTCGTCGTCATCGCCATCGGCGTCCTTTTTCCGTTCCGAAACGGCTTTTGAATCGGTCGCGGCCGTTTTTTCACCGGCGGGAACGGCCGGGCGGGTTTCCGACGGCGTGGCGGTCGTCTGGACACGCGCGAGCGGCGCGCCCGGTCCGTGCGTCAGTGCGCCGCCCGCGTGGGCCGCCGCGACGAGATAGCCGCCGCCGATGACGTAGCCGACGAGAAACACGAGGTTGAGGCCGATCCACGCCGGGCGCGGGAGCGTCCGCCGGAGGAGTACGGGCAGGAAGGAAAGCAGCCCGAAGGCGACGGTCAGCCCGATGAAGATGAACTCGGCGATTTCCGCGAGGTGTTCGTGGCGTTCGACGAGCGCTTCAAACGCTTCGGGGATGGATTTGTCGGCGGCCTCGCCAGTCTGGGCGGCGATGACCGTGCCGACCGTACCGATGAACATCAGAATGAACGCGCTGACGGCGAAGGTCCGTCCGTTGGCCCGGTTGAACAGGCTCAACAGGACGAAGATCGGCGCGACGAGCAGCAGCGCGATGGGGAAGTGAATGACGAGCGGATGAAGTTCCGACCAGTTCGGGAGCATTTCGGGGTTTCCTCGCTTTCCCGGAGCCTGTGGCCCCGACGCGAAAACCCTACGCCGTGAAAGATGAACGCACGATGAATCGGGGACGGTGCATTCCGTCCCGCCCGGCCCGAACGGACCGGGCTATTCATTTCAAAGCTCCGTAAACGGAGCTAAAGGTAAAGAAATCAATCTGTTAGCCTCGTTATGGTTTTTGAAAAATTGAACTGGAAATTAAACAGGCGCGAATGCGCCGGTAGGTAATAGCCCCACCCGTGAGGGTGGGGTACGCAACGGGTAAAGCCCCGAGCCGCAACGCGGCGACACCGGAAAAATGGACAATTGACAATGCACAATGGACAGTGAGTCGGAATTTCATTGCCAATTGTCAATTGTCCACTGTCAATTCTCCATTCACTTGTGTGTGTCGCGTCTTCGACGCTCTAAAATTGGCCTCGACACCACCCCACCCTCACGGGTGGGGCTATTACCTGTCGGCGCATTCGCGCCTTTTTTCGGTTCAAATTTCCCGAGCCGCGTCAGCGGTGAGGGGCCGCCGGAAGCGTCAATTTCGCCCGGAGGCCGCCGAGCGGCGACGTTTCCAGCGCCACCCCGCCGCCGTGTAGTTCCGCCAGCTCGTGGACGATGGAAAGACCCAGACCCGACCCCGGCCCGGCTTCGTCGGCGCGCATTCCGCGCAGCAGGACGACTTCGCGCAACGCGGGTTCGATGCCGGGGCCGTCGTCGTCCACGATGAGAATCAGCCGCCCGTCCGTTTCGGAACCGGAAATCCGAACTTCTCCCTTGGCCCATTTGAAGGCGTTGTCGAGCAGGTTCCCGAGCATTTCGTCGAGTTCCTCGCGGCGTCCGCGAAAGACGGGTTCGCCGTCGAGTACAACTTCAAAGCCGATTTCCCGTCCGGAATGAATTCTTTTCAAGGCGCGCGCCAGCCCCTCGACGGCGTCGGCGACAGGCGTCCGGCTGCCCGCCGTGGGCGTTCCGGCCCGCGCGAAGGCGAGGTGGTACTCCACCTGCCGCCGCATCGCCTCGATCTGCTGGTCGATGGCGTCGGCGAGGTCGTCGTGTCCGGCCTGGCGGGCCTGCCGCGCTTCGTGCGCGAGGACGGCGAGCGGCGTTTTCAAACCGTGCGCGAGGTCGCCCGCCTTGGCGACCGCCCGCGCCACCCGCCGTTCCCGTTCTTCAAGCAGTGTGTTGAGGTCGTCCACCAGCGGCCGGACTTCAACCGGATAGTCGCCGGCGACCCGCTCCTCCGCGCCCCGGTGAACTGCGAGCAGCCGTTCCCGCAGTCGGTTGATCGGCGCGACGGCCCGCCGGACGTACCAGAACCCGAACGCCAGACAGATGATCCCGCCGAACGCGATTGGATGCGCGTATCGCGAAAGCGAAATGAGGACCACCCGCGCCGCCGAATTCGGCATGATGATGTGCAGCGTCAGGAACGAGATCATGAACAGACCGACGGTCCAGATGACCGCCCCGACCACCAGACTGCCGCGAAGCGATTGCGGTTTCATTGGATTCGGTATCCAAGGCCGCGCACGGTTTCGACCACGGCGGCCCCGAGTTTGCGCCGCAGGCGGGCGATAAAGACTTCGATGGTGTTGGAATCGCGGTCGAATCCCTGCGCGTAGATGTGTTCGACGAGTTCCGCCTGCGGCACGACCCGTCCGCGATGGTGCATCAGGTAGGCGAGAACCCGAAATTCATGGCTCGTCAGTTTGACCGGCAGGCCGTCGAGCGTCACCCGCGCCTGACGCGGGTCCAGCGCGACCCGCCCGGCGCGCAGTTCCGGCGTCGGCTGTCCGCCCGCCCGCCGCAGCAGTGCCCGCAACCGGGCCAGCACTTCCTCGACGCGAAACGGTTTTGAAACGTAGTCGTCCGCCCCGCAGTCGAACCCCTGTACTTTTTCGTGCCAGCTTCCCCGCGCGGTGAGAATCAGGACCGGCGTGAACAGCCCCGCGTCGCGCCAGCGGCGCAACAGGGTCAATCCGTCGATTTTGGGCAGGCCGAGGTCGAGTACGATCAAATCGTAGACCTCCGTCCGGGCCAGAAAGTCCGCCGTTTCGCCGTCGTGGGCGGCGTCCACCGCGTAGCCCGCCTCCGTCAGCGCCGCGACAAGCTGGCGCGCAAGCGTGGTTTCATCCTCGACAATCAGGGCCTTCATGAATTTGGGAAACTCCTCGCGCTGACGGAAATGGACAGACGACGGAAATGGACAATTGACAATGCACAATGGACAGTGAACCCGGATTTTCTTCGCCGAAACTGTCAAGAGTCTCCCGCTTATGGTTTTGAAAAATTGAACCGGTCATAACGATGGGTTGAAATTGTCCCGAACAGGCGCGAATGCGCCGACAGGTAATAGCCCCACCCGTGAGGGTGGGGTATGTGGCAGGGAAAACGCCGAGCCGCAACGCGGCGACACAAGGGAAAATGGACAGTAAAACCGGATTTTCATTGTCAATTGTCCACTGTCCATTGTCCATTTTCTGCCTCCGAGCCTTTATACCATCGGGAAAGCTGAACGGGAGCTGAACGGCGTGTTCAGGATTCGTTCAGCGGGGACGGCGTAGGGTGGGGCGTAAAAACGAACCGCCTTTCAAGGAGTCCCATGAACCCGTCGCATCAGCCGTCTTCTTCAACCTCCGAACCGCTCGTCGCGCTGCGCGGCATCGACAAGCGCTACGTCACCCCGGCGGGGGATTTTCAGGCGTTGAAAAACGTCTCCCTCGACATCGGGAAGGGTGAATTCGTCGCGCTCGTCGGAAAATCCGGGAGCGGCAAGTCCACGCTGCTCAATCTGATGAGCGGCATCGACCGGCCCAGTCGCGGCGAAACGGTCGTCGCGGGCGCGGCGATTCACGACCTGCCGGAAAACCGCCTCGCCCGGTGGCGGGGCCGGACCGTCGGCGTCGTCTTTCAGTTCTTCCAGTTGCTTCCGACGTTGACCGTCGTCGAGAACGTCATGCTTCCGATGGATTTCTGCGACGTCCACCCGCCCGGACGCCGTCGCGCCATCGCGCTCGACCTGCTCGAACGGATGGGCATCCGCGAACAGGCCGACAAACTTCCGGCGACGCTTTCGGGCGGCCAGCAGCAACGCGCCGCGATTGCCCGCGCGCTCGCGAACGACCCTCCGCTGATCGTCGCCGACGAACCGACCGGCAACCTCGATTCCGAAACCGCGCGGGGCGTCTTCGAACTGTTCCGGCAACTGGCCGACGGCGGCGTGACGGTGGTGATCGCCACCCACGAACGCCGGGTGGATGGCATTGACCGGGTGGTTGAACTCACGGATGGCGCGGTCACCGGTTCGGAGGCGGCGCGATGATGTCTCCTTCCTGGTCGAAAGTTTTTCGCGATTTCTGGCGGGAATGCGCCCGGACGAGCCTCGTCGCGTTCACGATCGCCATCGGCATCGCCGCGTTTTCATCGGTTCTGGCGTCCTACGCAATTTTGACCCGCGAATTGAACAAGGGCTGGATGGAAACCAATCCGGCGTCGGCGACCATCCGGACCGACCGGGTGGACGACGCGCTGGTGGCGGAAATCGCCGCGCAGCCGGGCGTCGCGCAGGTCGAGGCCCGCCGGACGCTGACCGGAATGATCAAGACCGGGCCGGTGGAATGGCGAAATCTGGTGCTGTTCGTCGTCCGGGACTTTGAACAGGTCCGGGTGAGTACGTTGAAGCCCCAAACCGGGGCGTGGCCGCCCGCCGTGGGGGAAATTCTCATCGAGCGGGACGCCCTTCAGGTGGCGAGAGCCGGAATCGGCGACGTGGTGACGGTCAAAACCGGCGGGAAGGAACAAACCCTGCGGTTGAGCGGCACGGTCCGGGACGTCGGGCAGGCGCAGGCGCGGATGGAAAACATCGTCTACGGCTACATCACGCGCGATACGCTCGTCCGGCTCGGCGAGGAGCCGTTTTTCAATCAGGTAAAACTGGTAATCAGCGGCGACCGGCTCGACGAGAGCCGGATAAAGACAGTCACGACCGATGTGCGGACGTTTCTCGAACGTCGGGGGCACCCGGTTTCCCGCGTCGAGATTCCGGCGCCCGGCAAGCACCCGCACGCGGACCTGATGGGCCTTTTTCTACTGGTGATGGCCTGTTTCGGGCTGTTCGCGCTGATGTTGAGCGGCATTCTCGTCGTCAATCTGATGACCGCCCTGATGGCGGCGCAAATCCGGCAGATCGGCGTCATGAAAACGCTTGGGGCGACCCGCTGGCGGATTGCCCGAATCTACTTCGCGCAGGCGTTGCTGCTCGGTGTCGCGGCGATTCTGGTCGGATTGCCGACCGGATTGCTGGCGAGCCGGTGGCTGTGCCGGTATTTCGCCGTCTTTCTCAACTTCGACGTAACGAGTTTCGCCGTTCCGTGGTGGTTTTTCCCGCCGGTGCTGGCGGTTGGCGCGCTGGTGCCGCTGCTCGCGGCGGCGGTTCCGGTCTGGAAAGGCTGCGGCGTGCCGGTTCGTGTCGCGCTCGACGATTTCGAAGTCGGACGGCGGAAATTCGGGGAACGGCGGTTCGACCGGGCGTTGGCTGGCTTCGGCGGTTTTACCCGTCCGTTGCTGCTGGCCGTCCGGAACGGATTCCGCCGCCGCGCGCGGACGACCCTGACCGCGCTGACGATGGCGCTCGCCGGACTGAGTTTTATGGCCGCGCTCAACGTCCGCGCGTCGCTCATCAACACCTTCGACCATCTGTTCGACGCGATGAACCACGATCTCGCGGTGAATCTCAGCGCGACCCATTCGCTGGAAACGGCGACGCGCGCGGCGTTTCAAACGCGGGGCGTTTTGAACGTCGAGGGATGGCTCGTGACCGACGGAAGCGCTCCCGAAGCGGCTTCCGGCCCGGCAAAAGGCGGCGGTCTGGAGGCGGAAACGCCGCACGAGCCGAACCATTCGGAAACAAAGCGGTTCCGGGCCATCGGGCTTCCGCCGGAAACGAATCTGTTCAACCCGTACCTGCTCGCCGGAAGGCGACTTCAGGCGGGCGACACCGATGCGCTCGTGATGAACAGCCGGCTGGCCGCGCTTTTTCCCGAAATCCGGGTCGGCGACCGGGTTCGATTTCAAATCGGCGGGACGACCGGCGACTGGCGGGTGGTCGGCCTCATCCGCGAGCCGTTCGCCGGTCCGACGGCCTACGTTCCGCTCGGATTTCTGGACCGGACGGAGATGAAGGGAATGACCAACAGCCTCCGGATCGTGTTCGACCCGGCGAATCCGACCGGACTCGACGTTTTGAAGGCGAATCTCGACCGCAACCTTGAAGCGGCGTCCATCCGGGCGGTCGGGGTGACGGGGAAGGCCGATCTGCGGTACGCCGCCGACCAGCACATGGTCATGATCTACATCTTTCTGCTCGTCGTGGCCGGAATTCTGGCCGGGGTCGGCGGGCTGGGGCTGGCGACCACGATGAGCCTCAACGTGACGGAGCGGCGGCGCGAAATGGGCGTGTTGCGGGCCATCGGAGCGACGCCCGCGAACCTCCGGCTGATCGTCATGACCGAGGCCGCGATCATCGGGCTGATGAGCTGGGCGGCGGCCTGCGTCGTGGCGTGGCCGGTCAGTCGCGCGCTCGGGGAAATGCTTCTTCGGATGATGTTCAAAATCGGACTGGATTACCGGGGCGATTTCCGGGGACCGTTCATCTGGCTCGTGCTGTCGGTCGCCATCGGCGTGGCCGCCAGCGTCCTGCCCGCGTGGCGCGCGTCGCGCCGCCCGATTCGCGAAGCCGTGGAGTACGGCGGTTAGTAGTTAGCAGTTAGTGGTTAGCAGTTAGTGGTTAGCGGCCAGTAAACGCATGAGAGCCGTTTCGGGAAGGTTGGTCTGGATGAATTTTCCCCAATCGAAAATCTGAAATCGAAAATCGAACAAGAAAGTGGATAGCCCATACCCGGAGCGCTCGGGCGAGGGTATGGGAAAACCATGCCGTGTTTTCAAAATGAACATTTGGGGCGGCACCATTTTCCCCACGGCCTCCCTACGGTCCGGCCGTGGGCTAGAGCGGTTTTTTTGCTTGCTTGCGACCAATTCACCGCCGCGTGGGTGGGTGGAATATTGGGCATAGCCCGTAGCCGCAGCGTTTTTTGCGAGGCTACGGGAAACATGTTTCGCCGTAAACCCCAATGAAATCAATATTTTCACACATTTTTCCACGTCCTCGCCAAAGCGCTCCGGACGTGGGCTAGATCCAATATGCGTGCCAATCACCATTCGGCAAGAAGGTTGCACGCAACCGCAAACTGCTCTAGCCCATACCCGGAGCGCTCGGGCGAGGGTATGGGAAAACCATGCCGTGTTTTCAAAATGAACATTTGGGGCGGCACCATTTTCCCCACGGCCTCCCTACGGTCCGGCCGTGGGCTATCGACTTTTTCCTGGTCGCACTCATCCGAAAACTCCTCCAACTGACCACTGACCACTGGCTACTGACTGCTGGCCGCTCCTACTCCCCCATCAACTGATCGGCGACTTTTTCGATCTGCTCCGGGTTACCGAGCAGCACCGCCACGTCGCCCGGTTCGAAAATGAAATCCGCCGTCGGGGTGATGGCCGGCTGGTCGCCCCGACGGACGGCGATGACCGTGACGCCGGTGTTTTTCCGGATGTTGAGGTCGCCGATGGAGTGTCCAATAGCGGGCGAGCCGTCGGGGACGCGCAGGCAGGCCGAGGCGTTTTCCTCCAGGACCGTGGCGAGTTCCCGAAACGATACGTTGGACGGCGCCTCGTCGTTGAGAAACCGGTAGCGCTCGTTCCGGACCGCCTCGACCTGATTCCGGATGAAGTGGCGCGACACGCCGAACCGCCGGAGAACCCGCGAGAAGATTTCGAGGCTGGTTTCAAATTCCTCGGGAATCACCTGGTCAATCCCCATCCGGTGCAGTTCCTCCATTTCCGAGATGAACCGCGTCCGGACGATGATGTGCAGATTCGGGTTGAGTTCGCGGGCGACGGCGGCGGTGCGGCGGGTGGCGGCGGCGTCGGAAATCGCGACGACCAGCACCCGCGCGTGTTCGATGCCCGCCGCGTGAAGCACTTCCCGCTGCGTGCAGTCGCCGAAAATCACGGATTCATTCCGGTCGCGGGCTTCGCGGATGCTCCGGGCGTTGAGTTCGATGATTTGGTAGGCAATGCCCGCCGCCTTGAGGACGCGCGCGAGGTTCTTGCCGTTCAGCCCAAACCCGGCGATGACGACGTGTCCGGCGGCCTTTACGTTCAAAACCGGGTCGGGGTCTTTCGCCGAACCGCCACCGAGCGCGGCCTGAAGGGCGTAGCCGAGTTTCGGGGCGGCCGCCATCAGGAACGGCGTGGCGATCATGGTGATGATCGAGCCGGCGAGGAAAATCTGGTAGACCCGTTCGTTCAGAATGCCTTCCTCCACCCCGGATTTCAGCAGAATGAACGAAAATTCGCCGATTTGCGCCAGCGCGAGCGCGCCCGTGAAGGCGATGCGCGTTTTCTGGCCGGTGGCGGCCGCCGCGAGGAACGCGAGCAGCGCCTTGCCCAGAATCAGGACGGCCACCAGCCCCAGAACCGTCCCGAGCGAACTGGTCAGCGCCGTCGGCGCGAGCAGCATCCCCACGGAAATGAAGAAGATGCCGTTGAAAATGTCGCGGAACGGCAGGATGTCGGACACGATCTGGTGACTGAATTCCGACTCGGAAAGCACGATGCCCGCGACGAACGCGCCGAGCGCGAGCGACAGTCCGGCCTGCGCCGTCAGCAGCGCCGTCCCGAGACAGGCCAGCACGGCGAAGCCGACCAGCGCTTCCCGGCTCCGCAGGGCGACCACCCGCGCGAGAATCGCCGGAAACACCCGCTGCGCCGTGACGATGATGAGCGCCACCGCCCCGGCGGCGATGCCGAGCGTTTTCAGCAAACCGAGCGGGGTCACGCCTTCCTTTCCGGCGAGCAGGGGCAGGAACAGCATCATCGGGACGACGCAGAGGTCCTGAAAAAGTAGGACGCCGACGCCGACCCGGCCGTACGGCGTGTCGGACTCCGCCCGGTCGAGGTAGGTCTTCAACACAATCGCCGTACTCGACAGCGCCACCAGAAAGCCGATGAACACGCCCTGCCGCCAGGTGAAACCGAGGCCGCGCGTGACCAGCGCGGTCACGCCCACGGTCAGCAGAACCTGAAGCCCGCCGCCGACGAGGACGAGGTTTTTCATCGCGGCGAGTTTTTTCAGCGAAAATTCGAGGCCGACGGTGAACAGCAGCAGCACCACGCCGACTTCGGCGAGGAGTTCGACGGCATGCGGGTCGCCGATGACCTTCAAACCGGCGGGACCGATGACGAAACCCGTCACCATGAAACCGATGAGGGTCGGAAGTTTCAAACGACTGCACGCCATCACGATGGGAAGCGAGACGGCGAGCAGAATCACCAAATCTTTTAAAAGCGGAATTTCGACGTGCATCGCCGCCTATGGCCGGAGCGGGCCGGTCGCCGGATTGCTCACGGTGTACCGGTAGCCGCAGCGCGGGCAGGTCAGGTCGAGTCGCGGCGTCCGATTCGCCGGGAGCGTGATGATCCGTTTGCACTTCGGGCAATCGACGGACTTGCGGGGCGGCTTCGGTTGCCGCTTGAACAGCCAGTTCCAGAGAAAAAGGGGATTCATCGGGCGGAGTCCTCCATGCCGACGCCTTCCAAACGGTGTCCGGAAGGGAAAAACGTCAATTCGGGGATGACGGGTAAGGTCATCCGCTTCCGAAGCGTTCAGGCGATGGAGGGAGGGCCGCGCAGGACGAGCGCGTGGCGGATGCGCCGGTGCGCGACGCGTGGCGCGACTGCGGTGGGAAAGTTAAAGGTGACGACAACGCGCGGCGCGGGAAGCCGCCAGCCCGTGAGGCAGGCGTCGGCGGGGTGGTCAACCGGTCGGCCCACCCGTTTGAAGGATGAATCTCCCTCGCGGATGACGCGCGGGGCGGGCGGCGGGGTCGGTTCGGCGTCGGCCCGGTCGCGATTGGCGGCGAGGGTACCGGTTTTCGAAAACCCGCCGGGAGCGGCAACGGCGGACGGCTCGGCGGCGGTCGGTTCGGCGGCTCCGGGAACGCCAAGCAGCGCCAGCGCCGCCAAAAGGATGGCGACGACGGGGCTTCCGACCAGCGTTGAGCGAATGTTCCGGAGCATCATTTCCTTATACCCGACCGGGCGGCGTTCACGAACCGGTTTCGGCGCGTTTTTAATGAAATTCAAATCCCCGCCAGGCCGAAACCGGCGGTCCGAGGCCCGTCCGCTCTAATACGAAGGGGGGCCGCTCGTTGCACGGCGCTGGAAAAACCCAGAAGGTTAAAGGAGTATTATTTTCTTGTTCATCTTCCGGCGGCTATGCAAGTGTCGCCGTCGGGTTTGGGGTTTTTTCTTCAGTGGAGAAAAAAACTTCAACCGTGAATGGCGGAACCGGTTCATCGGAAGCGGTTCGCCTCCACGGGAAGGAGCAGGAACCAATGACGTTGCGGGATTCGAATCCGGTGTTGAACCACGGCGCGGTCGGCAACGGCCGCCTGATCGCCCTCGTCGCGCCGACCGGCGCGGTCGAGTGGCTCTGTCTGCCCCGATTCGACTCGCCGTCGGTGTTCGGTCGGCTGCTCGACGCCGAAAAGGGCGGCGTTTTCCGGTTCTTGTGGCGTGGTGAGGAGGTCGCGGGAACACAGCAGTACGTCGCGAACACCAACGTCCTGCGGACTCATTTCGCCCGTGACGACGAGGAATGGGAAATCGTGGATTTCGCGCCGCGTCTGCCGGAAGGGCTGGGGTTTCGGCTTCCGGTCGAGTTCATCCGGGTGGTGCGGCCGTTGCGGGGACATCCGCGGCTGGCGGTGGATTTCGATCCCCGGCCGGGGTACGCCGCCGCGCCGGTCGGCATCGAGGAAGCGACCGACGGCCTCGCCGTGACCGGGGCGGATGTTCCGCTGCGCCTGTTTTCGAACCTTCCCGTGGGGTACATCCGTCACCGGAGCGATTTTCTGCTCGACCAGCCGCTTTATTTCGTCCTGCGCGGGGGGCTGGAGTGTCAGCCGCCAACCGCCGCCTCGGTCAATCACGACCTCGAACTGACCGTCGCGGGCTGGCGGCAGTGGGCCAAGACCTGCGCCCTGCCAAATTTCGCTCCGGAAGCGGTGCTGCGGTCGGCACTCTGCCTGAAATTGCACGTCAATGAAGATACGGGCGCGATCATCGCCGCCGCGACGACGAGCATTCCGGAAGCGATGGGGACGCCCCGGACGTGGGATTACCGCTATTGCTGGTTGCGCGACGCGGCCTTCGTGGTCGAGGCATTGCGGCGGCTGAGTCATCTTCAGGAAGGTGAAAAGTTCATTCATTTCCTGCGCGACGTGACGGTGTCGGGGCCGCTTCAGCCGCTCTACGGCGTGGCGGGCGAGCGGGAAATCCCGGAACGGATGCTCGACCATCTCGCGGGCTTCGGCGGGAACGGGTTCGTCCGGGTCGGCAACGCCGCCGCCGAGCAGAAACAGAACGACCTCAACGGGGAGATCATTCTGTGTCTTGAAACGCTGCTGTCCGACCCGCGCATCGTCATCGAGGAGCCGATCAAGTTTTTTCCGATGATCGAGGCGCTGGTGGAGGAGGCGATGCGCATCGCGCCCCAGCCCGACACGGGCATCTGGGAGTTCCGCTCGATGCTGCGGCCCTACACCTTTTCGCGCGCGATGTGCTGGGCGGCGATGGCGCGCGGCGCGGAACTGGCGCGGCGATTCCGGCGGCCCGATCTGGCGTCGCGATGGGGGGCGCGGGCGGAAACCGAGCGGGAAATCATCCTCCAGCGGGGATTTCAGCCCGAACTCGGTTTTTTCACCCAGAGCCTCGACGGGAGGTATCCCGACGCCGCCAATCTTCTTTTACCGACGCTCGGGCTGCTCGACGCCCGCGACCCGCGGTTCGTTTCAACGGTCGAGGCGTACCGCAAGGACCTCATGGACCGCGGGCTGGTGCTGCGTTACCGCAACGACGACGACTTCGGCGAAACCACCAGCGCCTTCACGATCTGTTCGTTCTGGATGGCCGAGGCGCTGGCGCTGATGGGCCGCATCGACGAGGCGGTGGAACTGTTCAACCACGTTCTTTCCTTTCAAAACCCGGTTGGACTCTTTTCCGAGGACATCGACCCGGAAACAGGTCGGCTGCTCGGGAATTTCCCCCAGGCCTACACCCACGTCGGACTCATCCACGCGGCCATGACGATCGGGGAACTGCTCGACGTCCGCGATGGGCGTGTCCGGGCGTGGGTGTGAGGCAGGCGGAAGAAAATGCGGAATGCGGAATATCGAATGCGGAATGACCACCAACTTTTTTTATTCCGCATTCGATATTCCGCATTCCGCATTCCTTGAAAAAAGGAGTTTGCGGGTATGTCCAGAATTCTCATCGTTTCCAACCGGCTGCCCGTCACCGTTGCGCGCGGGGAGGACGGCGGGGTCGTCGTGACCCGTTCCGCCGGCGGACTCGCGACTGGTCTGAGCGGGACGCACGGCGAGGCCGATTCGGTCTGGATCGGCTATCCCGGCGAACTGCGCCGCCTCCGGAAAGCGGAATTGCGCGAACTGAACGCCCGCTTCGCCGAGCAGCGGCTCGTTCCGGTCACGCTCTCGGCGGCGGAGGTCCGGAAGTATTACGAGGGTTACTCGAACGGAATCCTCTGGCCGATGTTTCACTACCTGCTCGACCAGCTTGAACTCGATTTGGGCGGGAACTGGGAAACCTACGTCGAAGTGAACCGCCGCTTCGCGGAGGCGGTGGCCGCCGAGTATCGTCCGGGCGATCTCGTCTGGGTACAGGATTACCAATTGATGCTTGTTCCCGAATTCCTGCGGGAACTGCTTCCGGAAGCGGTCATCGGCTTCTTTCTGCATATCCCGTTTCCGTCGGCGGAGGTGTTCCGGATTCTGCCCCGGCGGGAGCGGGTGCTGCGCGGTCTGCTCGGGGCGGACCTCATCGGTTTTCACACCTTCGCCTACGCGCGGCACTTCGCGACGGCGCTGCTGCACGTTCTGGGGCTGGAACCCGGCGTGGATTCAGTCACGGTCGGCGACCGGACGGTCCGGTTCGGCGTGTTTCCGATGGGCATCGACGCGGAGGTCTTCGACCGGCGGTCGCGGTCGGAGGCGGTGAAGGCGGAGGTGACCCGGATTCGTGACGAACTGCGCGGATGCCGGATGTTTCTGTCCATCGACCGGCTCGATTACACGAAGGGACTGCGCCGTCGGCTGCTGGCGTTCGAACGCTTGCTGCGCGAGCGGCCCGAACTGCGCGGGGTGGTCAAGCTGCTTCAGGTCGTCGTGCCGTCCCGGACGAAGGTGGATTCCTACGCCCAGTTCGGGCGGCAGGTGGACGAACTGGTCGGCCGCATCAACGGGGCGTTCAGCGACGTTCACTACGCCCCGGTTCAGCATTTGTACCGCTCGGTGGACGAGGACCAGTTGACGGCGCTCTACCGGGCGGCCGACGTGATGCTCGTGACGCCGCTGCGAGACGGAATGAACCTCGTGAGCAAGGAGTTTGTCGCGGCGCGCAGCGACGAGGACGGCGTGCTGGTTCTGAGCGAGTTTGCCGGGGCGGCGGCGGAACTGGGCGAGGCGATTCAGATCAATCCGTACGACCTGGAAAGTCAGGTGGCGGCGTTCGAGCGCGCGCTGGCGATGCCCGAGGCGGAGCGCCGCGCCCGGATGCGTTCCCTGCGCCGCCGCGTCTTTAAAAGTTCGGTTAGTCACTGGGCCGGAGAGTTTGTGGGGCGACTGGAAAGCATCGAACCGCCGTCGCAACCGCCGGTTCAGGTGAAAACCCCGCCCCGCCAGCGGCTCGGCGACGTCGCCGCCGCCCGTGAGGTGTTGTGCCTGATGGATTACGACGGGACGCTGGTTGATTTCCAGTCGTCGCCGTTGCTGGCCGCGCCGGACGTGGGGTTGCGAATCCTGCTTCAGCGGCTGGCCGAGGCCCCCGGCGTGTCGCCGCACATCGTCAGCGGCCGACCGCTCGGAACGCTCGACGAGTGGTTCGCGGCGCTGCCGGTCGGTCTTCACGCCGAACACGGTTACTGGTCGCGGTTCGCCCCGAATCTTCCCTGGACCTCCGCCGGAAAGGCGCCGCCCGACTGGAAGGAAAAGATTCTGCCGATTTTCGAGTCGTTCACGAGCCGGACGCCCGGCACGCTCGTCGAGGAAAAAAGCGCGGGGGTGACGTGGCACTACCGGATGGCGAATCCGGAACACGCGGCGCGGCAGGCGCGCGACTTTTTACTGCTGCTCAACGACGTGATTTCCGGTCTGCCGCTCGAAGTCCTGCGCGGGGAAAAGATTATCGAAGTGCGGGAACACGGCGTCAACAAGGGGAACGTCCTGCGGCGGTTGCTGGAACTGCATCCCGGCGCGCTGGTCGTGGCCATCGGCGACGACCGGACCGACGAGGACATGTTCGAGGCCGCGCCGCCGGACGCGGTGACGGTCGTCGTCGGACGCCGGTCGAGTCAGGCGCGCCATCGACTCGGCGGCATCGCTGAAGTCCGCGATTTTCTGGCCGAAATGGCGGCCCGCCGGACGACGTCGAACGTAGCCGGTTAGCGTTGTTTCACTTGGGGGAGGCTGCGTCCGGGTGACTCAGTCGCGGGCCGAGAGCCGCCGCCGGAGGGTTTTCAAAAGAAACGTCATCGGCGATTCCCCGCAGAAGGCCCCCGCGATGGCGAACATGGCACGCGGCGTGAGGCGGTCGGAGGCCGCCAGCGCGTAGACCGGCTCCCATCCGTCGGGTTGAAACTTGGCCTTGAAGGCGTCGAGTCCGTCGAAGTTGTAGAACGGCTCGCCGAATCGCCGTACGCCGTCCATCACCCAGCGATGCCAGCGGGGTTGCGGGGCGTTGGCGAGGTTCGCGCGGCGACTCAGCGGCGACAGACCGAGCGTGACGAAGTCGGCGCCCGCCGCGTCGAGCCGGGTCATGGCGTGCTGGAGCAGCAGTTCCGTCGTTCCGTTGGGCGCGTCGGGCAGGCGGACGATCTGCTCGATGAGCCAGCCGTGACGCAGCGGAATCGGCGAGGCGACCAGAAAGCCGACGGTGCGGCCCTCCCGGCTGGCGCGGAAGATTTTCCGATCCTCGAAATGATTCAGGGTGTCCGGCTCGACCAGAAAATGCATGGCCGGAATGGGCCGTCCCCGCAGCCAGCCGTCGAGTACCGCTCGCAACTCGTTGTCCGGCGGGGCGTTTCGGGCTGAATGTTCGGTGATGTCCACCCGTTTGTTGCGCGCCCGCGCGATCTGCGCCCGCAGGGATGCCTTGCGCGCCGCCGTTTCCAGCCAGTTGCGCGGATTCCAGACCGGCTGCGCGCCGAGCAGCAGACTGCCCGCCGGTTCGGTCCGGTTGAGCCGTCGGCGGAGCCGTTCCTGCGCGCCGAAGTAGCACACCCGTTCGCCCGTCCGGTCGGCGTCTTCCTCGA
Organism: Blastocatellia bacterium NZW_1522; assembly: GCA_039793685.1. Lineage (GTDB taxonomy): Bacteria > Acidobacteriota > Blastocatellia > Chloracidobacteriales > Chloracidobacteriaceae > JAAFHI01. The sequence continues at coordinate 90,840 of JBDRAL010000071.1, read as the reverse complement.
ACGCCCGCGCCACCTCGTCCAGCCGCTCGGGGGCGCAGACCGGCGCGCCCGCGACCACGCGGTAGCCCGCGTGACGGCTGAACCCGACCACGCCCTCGCCGGACGGGTCGAACCAGTAGACCATGCCCGGATTCAGTATCTGATACGCCATGCTGTTCCACCCGAAACGCAGGACCAGCGCGCGGACGCGCCGCCGGTCCGGGCCGTTCTGGAGGGATGATTCGGGGTCGGATTTCATGGCGTGATGGGTGAAGTAAACGGCGTCATTCGGCGGGAAGCTTGTTCCGCAGCCCTTCCATATGCTTGCCCGCCTTCCAGGCGCCGGTGCGCTCGGCGACGGCGATGCCTTCGGTCCACGCGGCGCGCGCGCCTTCAACGTCGCCGGTTTCGATCAGGGCCGAGCCGAGCATCTGGAAAGCGGCGGTGTAACCCGGGTTGTACCTGATGACATTGCGCAACGCCTCGACCGCGTCGCCCCACTGGGCGAGTTTGGTGTATTCGGACGCCAGCCCGTACCAGATCATGGCGTCCTCGGGCGTTTTCTGGAGCAGGCCGCGAAAAACTTCGATGCGTGATTGGGACATGTGACATTCCGCCGGAAAAAAGAAAAACCGGTGCGCCTTTTGGAGAATTCTCGAATCGTCGCCGACCACGATGAAGCGACGGGGGAATTTCCCAGAAAGCGTCCGGTTTTCCAAGCCGAAATGTCGGTCGTCAGCCGCCAGTGGTCAGTAACCGGTTTTTTGAGAACCGACCACTGGCCGCTGACAACTGGCGACTCCGGATCGGATGCGATACCGCAGCCCCACAGACCGCGTCCGACCACGAATGTCGCACCGGAAATCCGACCGGCAGCGGGCAGGCCGTTTTCCCGATGGTTCTCCACTGTGTTGCCGCCGCGTTTCCCCGGCGGCGTACAAGGTTTTACGCGACCCGGGGCCGGTCGTCACTATGAAGGTTCACAGTGTCGTGAAGCATGGCGGTTCAGGCGTCGCCGTTGACGAAGTAGCCCACCCGGAGACCCTCGTCGGTTTCGGCAATCGCCGCCCAGACCTGGATGAAGTAGTCGAAATCGAGCGTTTCCATCTGCTCGTCGGAGCATTGAAGGACGATGTTCGCCCAGTAGCGCATGTTGGCGTCGGTCAGTTCATCCGGGATGGGAGGCCAGTGTGCCGTCCACGGCTTCGGCTCGCGCAGATCACCCGTTTTCGTGTGGCCGTTGCCGCCGATTTCCGGCTCCGGATATTCGGGATAGAACATTTCTTCGATACCGGATTCCCGGAGGATTGCCCGGTAGCCGTTTTCAAAAAACTCCCGCAGGTCTTCAACGGAAAGGCTCGTTCGCAGCCACGGCGCGAGCAGGGAATGGGCCGTCGCCCAGTCGCGGTCGAGCGCGGCTTTTCCGAACGCCGTCGCGATTTCACGGATTGCGTCATCCATCGGTGATGTCCTCAAAAGTAACTGGTCAGTCGCCGTTCGCCCTGCCCTCAAGGACAGGGCTATGTATTTCCAAGCCCCGTGAACGGGACTCCGGAATCAGGAAAACCGGGTTGAGCCTCGTTCATGGGGCTTGTGTTCAAGTCGCCCTGTCCTTGAGGGCAGGGCGACAGCCGGGCCGAACAGTTACCCTTAAAAAAATAGGTTAAACCAGTCGGTTGCGGATGGCCTTCGCGACCGCCTCGGATTTCGAGTGGACGTGCAGCTTTTCGTAAATGTTCTGAAGATGAAAATTAATCGCGCTCGGCGTGACCGACAGCGCCGCCGCCGCCGTTTTGTAGGTGTGTCCCTCGACGAGCATTTTCAGAATCCGCGTCTCATGCGGCGTCAGATTGTAGTCCGCACGGCGCGGCGGCTGGATGTCGCGGAAAATTGAGATCACCCGTCGCGCGACCTCGGGCGAAATCGGCGCGCCGCCCCGGACTGCCTCGTTCAGCGCCTCGACGAGCCGGGCGGCGGGCGTCCGTTTCAACAGATAGCCGGACGCCCCGGCGCAGAGCGCGTCGAAGATGCGGTCGTCGTCTTCAAACACCGTCAGCGTCAGGATGACCAGCGTCGGGTAGCGTTCCTTCAGTCGCCGGATGCCTTCGATGCCGTCCATGTTCGGCAGGCCGATGTCGGTCAGGACGAGGTCCGGCAGGTTGCCGCCGATCTTGGCGAGGCATTCCTCCATCGAGCGGTAACTCGCCACGCAGTTGAACTCCGGCGTGCCGCCGATGAGGGCAACCAGAAATTCGCGGAAATCGTGATGATCCTCGACGATGACGACGTTCGGCATGGGATTGGCGGGGGAAATGGGGGCGTTCCGGCGACGACACCCGAGAAGCAGCGTTTGACGGGCGGAAGCCGGAACGCGAGTGGACGACACTCTACTTCGCGGAAAAGGCGCGCGCACTGTGAAGGTTCATAGTGGTTTTTGAAAACGAAGGGATTTGGAAAGAAAATGTATCCCGTTGTAACGCCTCGCCCTCACCCCTCATCCCCCGGCCCCTTCTCCCCTCTCCAATTGGAGAGGGGAGAAGGGGAGAAAAAACTCGGCATAAACTCCCCCTCTCCAATTGGAGAGGGGGTTGGGGGGTGAGGGCGCAAATGATCAAGGGATTGGGTGGGGATAATATTTCCTTCCGAGTCCCTAAAATGCGAAATTCGACCCCTCACCGGCTTTAAAACCAGGCGCGCGTCAAAACCGCCGCAACGGGACGTTCAACGTCACCGTCGTGCCCGTCCCCGGCGCGGACGCCACGGTCAGCCGTCCGCCGATTTTTTCCGCCCGGTGGCGCATGCTCGCGAGGCCGTTGCCTTCCGAAACCCGTTCCGCGTCGAAGCCGCGCCCGTCGTCCCGAATCGTCATGAAAAGCTGGCCGCCGGAAACGCCGGTTTCAATGACGACGTGTTCGCATCCGGAATGGCGCGCGGCGTTGTTGACCGCTTCCTTGAAAATCAGATGCGCCTCGCGCCGGATTTCCGCGCCGACCGGCCAGTTCCGGCTCGCCTCCGGCGCGCTGAAGTCGAACTCGATGTCGCGCGGCGCGAGCGTATCCTCCGCGAACCGCCGCATCCGCTGGGCGAGGTCGGTGAGGTTGTCCTTCTTCGGATTCACCGCCCAGACGATGTCGCTCATCGCGTCCATCGAACGACGCGACGTATCGGCAATCAGTGAAAGCCGCTCCGTCAGCCGTTCCCCCGTCGCCTGGCGGCTCATCATTTCGCCCAGCCCGGCGATGAGCGCGAGGTTCGAGCCGATGTCGTCGTGCAGGTCGGCGGCGATCCGCATCCGGATGCGTTCGAGTTCAAGCAGCCGCCGGACCCGGTAGCGATACACGCCGTACAGCCCCAGCCCGACCGCCGCCGCCGCGAGCATCAAAAACCACCACCGCAGATAAAGCGGGGGAAGAATCGAAAACGACAAAACCGCTTCATTCCGGCTCGGAACGCCGCCCGACGTGACGCCCCGCACCGTCACCCGGTAACGACCGGGCCGCAGGTTCGCGAAGGTGTAGGCCCGCTGATCCGACGGCGCGCTCCACGGGCCGTCGTTCAAACGGTACTGAATCAGCAACGGGTCGCTCGCGACGAAGTGGACGCCCACGAACACCGCGTCCAGCGTGTTGCGGTCCGCCGCCAGTTCTGGCAGCTCCACGTTCGACAGCCCCGCCGCCGGGAGCGGCGCGTCGGTCCCGGCAATCCGCAACCCGCCGAGAAATACCGCCGGAGTCGTTTTGCGCTCCGTCGGCGACGTCAGCCGCGCCAGCCCGTTGCGCGACGCCAGCCAGAGCCGGTCCTCGCCGTCAATGAACCCGTCGAAGATGAAGTTGGGGATGCCGTCGCCCTCCAGAAAATGCCGGAAGCGCCCCGTGTCGAGGTCGTAGCGGTCCACGCCCCGCGCCGTCAGAAAATAGAGCCGGCCCTTGCGGTCCGGGAGAATTTCGCCGACCGAATCGGTACTCAACCCGTCCTTTTGCGTCAGCGCGCGAAAGGAAATCCGGTCCGCCGTCGGGTCGTCCACCCGCGCCGCGCCGCCGCTCGTCGTCGGAACCCACAGCCGCCCCAGCCGGTCGAGGCAGGGCGGATAGGTACGCCCGCGCGGCAGCCCCTCCGCGACGCCCCACCGGTCGGCCCGCCCGCCGCGAATCCGCGCCAGCCCGCCTTCAAAAAACGACACCCACAGCGCGCCGTTTGGGTCGAGGAAGAAGCCGGAAACCTCCGACTTTTGAAGGTTCGCGCAGAACGCCGGCGTTTCCACGACATTTGTCGCCCGGTTCCACCGCTGAAGATTCAGCGGCCCGCCGATCCAGAGATTTCCTTCGGTATCCTCGCGGACCCGCTTCACGACCCGGTGCGCGAGGCCCTCGCCCACGTTGTAGACGGCTTTCGGCGGAGTGGTTTCCAGTCGGTCGAACGGCACCGGCGGAAACCGGTACAACCCGTCGTTCGTGCCGATCCACCAGTCGCCTTCGTGGTCGCGGGTGACATCGGCCACCGTCAGCGTGAACGCCCCGCGCCGGAACGCCGCCGGGACGAATCCCGCGTCGAACCGTCGTCCGTCGAAGCGGTGGAATCGCCCCGCTTCCGTGAAGACCCGGAAATCGCCCTCGCCGAGATTGAAAATGTTGAGGATGACGCGCGACGACAGCCCGTCGCCGGTCGAGAAGTTCACGCAGCCGTTGCGCGTCAGCCGGACCGCGCCGCTCCCGTCGCGTTCGCCGAACCAGAGATTTCCGTCGCCGTCTTCCGTCAGGCAGGAAACGAACGCGGGCGCGAACCCTTCCGCCTCCGAGTAGACGTGAAATTCCTCCCGGTCGAATTCAATCGCCGCGTCGCGCGTGAAAAACCAGATGTGGCCGTCCGACGGACAGCCGAGCGCCGCCACCGACGCGCCCGGCGCGCTTTCGATGGCCGTGACCGTCCCCGTTCGCTCGGGCAGCGGCAACCGCTCGCCCTTCAATAACTCGGACAGCGGACGCGCGGCCCCGATGTCGAGCCGAATCCGGTCGGATTGAATGGTTTCCGGCGCTTCCGGACGAAATACGAACACCGCCGGACGGTTGCGGTCGAGAATCAGTTCGTTCGACCCCGAAAGCCAGAGAAACCCTTGCGGATCAGCCAGCAACCGGTAGTAATTGCCGCCCGGCGGGCCGTCGCCGATGTCGTAACGGATAAACCGTCCGTCGGGCAGTCGGCGCACCAGCAGCCGTTCAAAACCGCCGAACGACGTCCCGTAAAACCAGACGCAACCCCACCGATCGAGAATCGGCTCGCCCCACAGTCCCGACCTGGCGTATTCCGGAGCGATGCGTTCGAACCGGTCGCCTTCGAGCGTGAAAATGCCCTCGTCGGTCGTCGCCCAGAGCCGCCCCGCCGGGTCTTCGAGCAGGCGGTTGACGCGGTTGCTCATCGCGGACGCGCCGACCTGATACACCTGAAAGCGGATTCCGGCGCGCTCCGGCGGCAGTTTTGAAAGTTCGGATTCGGTCAGAAACCGGCAGACGCCGCCGCCGTTGGTGGCGACCCAGTAACTGCCGTCGCGGCGCTCGACGAGGTCGTTGACCACCGCGTAGGACAGACCCTCGCGCATCGTGAAATTGACGAACCGCGCCCCGTCGAAGCGGCTCAGTCCGTCGCCGGTACAAATCCACAGAAAACCGCGCGAATCCCGGCGGATGTTGAAGACCGAGTTCTGCGCGAGGCCGTCAATCGTCGTAAAGCGTTTGAACGGATAGTTTTCCGCCCGGACGGAGATTGTCCCGAGCGCCGCCAGCCAGACCACGACCAGCCACCGCCACGCCAAAGGAAATTTCAAATCTTCCCACCCGGCCATCATCCCCCGCCGACCTTTCCACAACCGAAATGAAGCGTTTACCGCCGTCGTCGGATGACGGCGATCAGCGCCGCCACGATGAAAATGCCGAGAAGGGCGGCGATCCAGCCGTGCCACGGCGCGGGAAACCATCCGAGAAGGAATCCGATACAGAAACCGAGAAATCCGCCGACCGGCGCGCCGATTTCATCCGCGCCAAACCGGCGGGCGAACGCGATTCCGCCGAAAACGCCGCCGAACAGCCCTAAAACAATCAGTACAAATGACATGCGTTCAGATGCGTTCAGAGTCCACCGCTTATGGTTTTTGAAAAATTGAACCGGTAATAAAAGGCGCAAATGCGCCGGCAGATAATAGCCCCACCCGTGAGGGTGGGGTGGCGTTGAGGCAAATTTTAGAGCGTCGAAGACGCGATACGGGCGGTGTCGCCGCGTTGCGGCTCGGCGTTTTGGCCGTTGCGTACCCCACCCTCACGGGTGGGGCTATTGTCTGACGGCGCATCCGCGCCTGTTCGGAGCAATTTCAAACCTACCGTAATTACCGTTTTAATTTTTCAAAGACCATTAGCGGAAAAATTCAGTCTCGCTAAAGCGGGGAACTCTGAACTTCCAGAAATGCTTTGGTTTCGCGGATGACCGCTTCGAACTGATCGTGGTGGACCCAGTGTCCGGCGCCGGGAATCGTCACCATCCGCGAGTTTTGTACCATTGCCATCTGGCCGGATTCGTTCAAATCCGCCGCCCAGCTTTCGCCGCCGCGCAGAAACAGGACCGGGCTGGTGATCGCGCCAAAAAGCTCCCCGGCGTACACCGGGGGAATTCCGATTGGCGGGAAATTTCTCAGAAACGGGTCGAACTTCCAGATCAGCGAGCCGTCGGAGGCGCGGTCCGTGCCGTAGCAGGTCAGATGTTCGGCCATCCGGTCGCTCAGGTGCGGATTCGCTTCCTTCATCCGCGCAACGGCGTCTTCAAATGTGGCGTACTTGCGCTGCTGCCGATGCTCCGACCCGAGCGACTTCTCGACCCACGTCCGCAGCCGTTCCTGATAGGTCCGCGGTTTCGGCGCGGGCGGCGGCCCCCAGCCCTCGATGTTGACGATTTTCGCCACCGTTTCGGGAAACGCCCCGGCGTAGTGCATCACCACGACCCCGCCGAGCGAGTGTCCGACGAAGGTCAGCGGACGCTCCTTCACGACATTGGCGAAGGCGGCGAGATCGAGTGTGAATTCCGGAAAACCGTACATCGCGCCCGGCGCCCACGCGCTGTCGCCGTGTCCGCGCAGGTCGAGCGCGAGGACGTGGTGGGTCGCGACGAACTCGGCGGCGAAATCGTCCCAGTTGCGGGCGTGGTCCTGCGTGCCGTGGACCAGAATCAGCGGCGGATTGCCTTCGCCGCCGAAATCCCAGTAGTGAAGTTTCAGGCGGTGGGAGTGGAAGAAGTGGGAAGACGGAGCCATGGAGAGTCTGGAGTCTGGAGTCGAGAGTCTGGAGTCAAAACAGAAAGTTGTCGGAAGGCGCGTTGGTAATTTTCCGAAAACCTTCAGGAGTCAAAGCAGAAAATCAGTGGATTGGCACGATGGTTGCTGTGGACTTTGGTGAATCCGATTGAAGGTTCGGATTTCTTGTTCAGGCTGGGTTCCTGAATTTGTAAACCGATGATTCGAAGGGAGCAACCGGGAATGGGAACAATCCGGAAGTTCGAGGATATTCTGGCCTGGCAAAAGGGGCGGCGGCTCACGAAAATGATTTACACCGTGACGGGGAAAGATTCCTTTTCACGTGATTTTGCATTGCGCGACCAGATTCGGCGTGCCAGTCTCTCGATTTTGCTCAATATCGCCGAAGGATTCGGCAGGCGTACCGACCGCGATTTCGCGCACTATCTCATTCAGGCTCACGGTTCGGCGGCGGAAGTTCAGGCGGCGCTGTATGTTGCGCTCGATCAGAACTACATCGACCAGCCGACCTTCGATGAACTTTACGATCTCGCGGCGGAATGCTCCCGGCTGACGCTGGCGTTTTCCAACTTTCTCCGCAAACTCTGACCCCGGTCTTTTTTCGTGAGTCTTCCGTCTCCGGTTTTTGACTCCAGACTCTCGACTCCAGACTCCAGACTCCAGACTGAAAAAGTGACTTCTCCCTCTAAAAGATCAGCGGCAACGACGGGGGTAATTCTCGCCGCCGCCGCCTGTACGTTTTTCGCCGCCGCCGGAACGGTCACCCGGCTCGGCATCAATGCCGGGGCGGATACGTCGGCGGTGATGGTGATTCAGGTCCTCGTCACGTTTCTGATTGCCGCCGGGACAGCGCGCGGGCGGCTGCTCGTCACCCGTACGGCCCTGCCGGGCCTCGCGCTGCTCGGCGTGGTGGCCGGAAGTGGCGCGATTTTTCTGCTCGAAGGCTACGCCCGGCTCGGCGTCGCGCCGGTGGCGGTGATTTTCGCGCTCTATCCGGGCGTGGTCGGCGTCTACTTGTGGGTATTTTCTGGAAAACGGCCTTCGACGACGTGGTTCGTGACGCTCGGACTGGCGTTCGTCGGGGTGGCGCTGGCGATTGGCGGACAGCCGGGAACGTCGCGTCCGATGTGGGAGTACCTTTTTCCGGTTCTGGCGACGCTGACGGTGGCCGGAAACGACCTGATTGCGCAGAAAGTCGTACGCGAGGCCACGCCCGCGCAGGCGGTCGCGTGGGTCAACCTCGTGACCTGCGGACTGGCGCTCGCGATCTACAACCGGGCGGCGGTGGCGCATTTCATCGAGCGTCCGAGCCTGCTGACCGGCGCGGCGCTCGGCGTCGTGTTGTATCTCGCGCTCCAACTGAAGTTTATGGGGATTGACCGGGCCGGTCCGCGCCTCGTGTCACTGGTGGCGGCGGGACAGCCGGCGGTCGCGGTCGTCATCGCGGCCATCGTTTTGAAGGAAGCTCTGTCGCCGCTCCAGATGATCGGCATCGGCCTCGTCGTCGTCGCGCTCATCGCCATCACCCGCGACGCGGAAAAGCTGGGGAAGAGCATCGTCCCTCAATAGTCTGGAGTCTGGAGTCGAGAGTCTGGAGTCAAAACAAAAGACAAAGTCTTTCGATGGAATATCTTTCGGCCAAAAGAACGTCTGGAATCTGGAGTCAAAACCAGAAAAGACACCAACTGTTTTTTTCTTGACTCCAGACTCTCGACTCCAGACTCCAAGACTTTGTTTTCAGACTTCGATTGACGCGCCATTGACGCCCCGTGCTTCGGGGGAGGCGAGGAAGACCATCACGGCGGCGATGTCGGCGGGGGCGACCCAGCCTGAGCGGTCGGCGTCGGGCATGGCGGCGCGGTTGGCCGGCGTGTCGATCATTCCGGGCAGCAGGACGTTCGCCGTAATGCCGTGACCGGCGGCTTCGGCGGCAAGCGTTTCGGTGAGGCGGATGATCGCCGATTTCGAGGCGGCGTAGCCCGCGTGGAGGGCCGATCCGCGCAGGCCGCCTTTGGAGGAAACGTTGATGATGCGGCCCGTCTTGCGCGGGAGCATGGCGCGCATGGCCGCGCGCGAGCCGAGAAAGGCCGTCCGGAGATTGAGCGTGAACATCCGTTCGAATTCTTCGAGCGAGGTGTCGGCAACGGCGGTTCCCCCGGCGTACCCCCCGACGATGTTCACCCAGGCGTCGATTTTCCCGGTTTTTTCCTGAACGCTCTCCGCGAGCGCGGCGACGCTGGCTTCGTCGGTCAGATTGACCCCGATGAGGTGTAATCGGGACGCGCCGTCCCCGAACCGCGCGGCGAAATCGGCGCTCTGCGGGGCGGACCGGGGCGAATGGGTGGCGGTGACGGTGGCTCCGGCGGCGAGAAAGGCGGCGACGGCGACTTCGCCGAGGCCCCCGGTCCCGCCCGTGACGACGACGGACAGATCGTTGAGATTCATAAAAAAGGATTCCTTTTTGGAAGACGTGCCTTGCTCGGTGTTCTTACCGGTTTTCCCATGAATTGCGCCAGCGCCCGGCGATATTCCAGGTGAATGCGGAATATCGAATGCGGAATTCGGCTACTGGAAACTGACCGCTGACTGCTGACCACAATTTTCAAGACTTCCCCGGATTCGCTCGAAGACTCGCATCATCCGGGGCTACGAGCGAAAACCCGCCGTTATGGATGAACGGAAATGATCAACCGTCCTTCGACGACCGAGGGCGAACTGCTAACTGCTGACCACTAACCACTGGCGGCTGCCCACTGTTTTTCCCGAAACTTCCACTTTCCTCTTGGCGGAACCCCGATTTCATGTGTATTATCGCCGCTTTGCTTTTCACGTTTCGATGTGAACGGCGTCGTTTGACCGGCGCGGCCGGGGACGACCGAATGTTGAAAGGAAGTCGGAAATGAAACCGGAGATCCATCCCAAGAATTACCGTTTGGTCGTGTTTCGCGACGAATCGGCGAACCACAACTTCATTACCCGTTCGACGGTGAAGACCAATCGGACGATCACGGTCGATGGCGTCGAGTATCCCCTGGTGCAGGTGGATATTTCGATGGCGTCGCACCCGTTCTTCACCGGCAAGCAGAAGCTGGTGGACACCGCCGGCCGTATCGACCGCTTCAAGAAGCGCTACGGCAAGAAAGGCGCGACCACCGAAGCCGCGCCCGCCGAAGAAACCCAAGGCTAATTACTTTTACGAGGAAGACTGACAATGGCGAAGACCAGCCGTATTGCCAAGCACGACAAGATTGATAGCTTGGTCGCCAAGTACGCCGAACGGCGCGCTGCCCTGAAGGAAACCATCCGTAATCCGAAAACCTCGGACGACGACCGCGAAGCGGCCCAGATGAAGCTCCAGAGCCTCCCGCGCAATTCGTCGTCGGTTCGGCAGCGCAACCGCTGCTCCCTGACCGGCCGTTCGCGGGGTTATCTCCGCAAGTTCGGCCTCTGCCGTATCGCGTTCCGCGAAATGGCGCTTCAGGGTCTGATTCCCGGCGTGAAAAAGGCGAGCTGGTAATTACCGGCTCCCCTGCGACGTTTCCGTAAACCAATTTCCGACTTCAAACGGCCAGACCGGTCTCCCAGACCGGTCTGGCTTGTCGTGTTCTGGAGCGCGAGGGAGCGCGGACATCCTGTCCGCATGTCTTTTCGATCGAACACGGACATCCTTCCCGCATGACGGAGCGCGGACATCCTGACCGCAGGCTCACCGGAAATTTTCCAGCACCATGATTTCGCTTTTGGGCTGATCTTCCTGGATGAACAACACCGTTTTTTCGTCGGGCGAGATGGCGAGACCAGCCGGATTCGGAAACGGCGGGAGCGCGGGTAGTTTCCGGGTCGTTGTGATGGTCCGCGTGGCGAAATCGAAAAATTTCAACTCCGACCGACCGGTTTCCGGCGCGCCGGTGAACCAGATGCCCCGTTCGGTTGCCATCCAGTAGCGGTGTCCTGGCACGTCGGCAAGTTCCGGGACGACCGTTTCCGGACCGCCGTCGAGCGGGACGCTCCAGATGCCGCCGAACCGCCGTTTTTTGGTGTAGAAGACCGCTTTCGATGTCGCCCAGCTTTCCCAGCCCCCGTCGCGGGTAATCTGAACCGGCGCGCCGCCCGCAACCGGAATTTTCCACAGTTGCCGCGGCCCCGACCGCCGCGAGCAGAAGTAAATCCACTTTCCGTCGGCGGACCATGACGGCAGGCTGTTGACGGTGACGCCGTCGGTGAGCCGCCGGGGTTCGCCGCCGTCCGACGGGATGATGAAAATGTCGGTGACATCGCCGTGGTTGGAGTCGAAGGCGATCCATTTTCCGTCCGGCGACCAGCGGGGCGTTCCCGTGACGAAGTGATCGACGAACGCGGTGAGCGGTTTCTGGTCGCTTCCGTCGGCGTTGCACGTCCAGATCTGGCTGCTGCCCGACCGGTCGGAGGAAAAGGCGACCCGGCGACCGTCCGGTGAAAACTGCGGGCTGTCGTCGCTCTGGGTGGTCCCGACGAACAGTTCCGGACGCTCCGAACCGGCGGCCAGTTTCCAGATGTTCAAGTCGGAATCCACCATCTGGTACGCCAGTCGCCCGCCTTTCGGGTCAATCGCCAGCGCAAGCGGGAATCCGGTGACGCCGCCCACCGGCGTCGAGGGGCCGCCGGTCGCGGGGACGCGCCACAGGCCGAGCGCCCCGGACTGGTCAGACGAATAGATGATTTCCTTCCCGTTCGGCAGCCACGCGAGGCGTCCCACCCGGGCGTTGTCGGTCGTCACCCGTTGCATCGGGCCGCCGTTGACCGGAATCGTGAAAATTTCTCCCGGATTCATGACCCCGCGACAGAAGGCGAGCGTTTTTCCGTCGGGCGAAAATTTCGGGTGGAGGTCGATGCCCGGAATCGTCGGATCGGTTTGAAGATCGCGCCGAATGCCCGTTTCGGCTTCCACCAGATGCAGCCGGAGCGGGTGGTCCGGGTCAATTTTATTGTTGAGAACAAAGAGCTTGCCGTCCGGCGACCAGTCGAAGCCCGCTTCCCCGGCGGTGGCGACGAGTTTCTCCGCGCCGTCGTCGAGCGAGCGGATAAAGATGTCGTACAGCACCGGACCGTCGGGACTGACGCGCTGACGTTGAAAGGCGATCCGTTTCCCGTCGGGCGACCAGACGGGATTGCTTTCGTTGGCGGGAGTCTGCGTCACCCGGCGGGGGGAGAGTTCGCCGGGGGCCGTGATGAAAATGTCGAAGTTGTCCTGGCCGGGCGGTTTCGCGGCGTAGGCGAGGCGCGTTCCGTCGGGACTGAAGGCCGGGTCGAGTTCCTGGTCGCGCAGTCCGGTCAGCGGGCGGACCTTCGGCGGCGGGCCGTCCGGCGGACGGGTTTCCCGTTTCATCCACCAGCCGACGCCGCCGAGGAGGACCGCCCCCGCGACCACGCCGCCCGCGAGCGTTTTCCACCACCTTCCCGAACGTTCCGGACGACCGGCGGGCAGCAGGCCGACCGACCGACCGGAGATGTCCCTGACCTCCGCCGCGGACGGCAGGTCGGTTTCGATTTCCTCCGTCTGAATTTCGGTGACGGTCACCCGCTGGAAGACGAGGGGAGACGACGGCGCGACCGCCGCAGAGGAGGGACGAGCGAGGGCGGTCACGTTTCCCCGGAACCGGTAGCCGTGTCGCGGAACGGTTTCGATGACCGATTCCTCGGCGGACGCCGAGCCGTCCAGCGTCTTCCGCAAGGTGTAAATATTGTTTACAAGATTGCCTTCCTCGACCGCCTGATTCGGCCAGACGAGTTCCATCAGCTCCCGCTTGCTCAACAGTCGCCCGTCGTTTTGAACCAGTACGACGAGCAGATCGAACGCCTTCGGCGTCAGCGGCAGGACGTTTCCCTCCCTGGAAAGCCGCCGTTCGGCGATTTCCAGTCGAAATCCGCGAAATTCGTAGATTTCGTTATCTTGTTGAAGGGGAAGCATTTAACGGCAATGATAAAAAAATGATGGAAATTTGATACCCAAATGGGGACGGGAAAAGGACGGTTTCTCTAAGGTCGCGTCCAGTTCAAAAGCCATGTCTTTCCGAAATCGCGGCTGCCCCGATGAGTTTTGGGGGGACGTGGCTTTCTACCAAAAAATCGCGTTCCGAGGAAAGAAACCGTGTCCCGAATCCGACGTACCCGAACGGTCGTGACCACCCGCGAAGTCGTGGTGGTCCAGCCCGCCGACCAGCATCCGGCGGACCGCTGTCCGTTGTGCGGATCGGAACTTCATAAACCGGTCGCCCCGGAAAGCCGCCAGTTGGAGACGCCCGCCGGACCACCTCCGGCGGAAGCGCCATCTGAAAACGAACCATCCTGAAGCAGTCCGATCCGCGGGGAAAAAAGATTTCGCGCGCCGGGGAGAGGTGTGTCCCGGTCCGGAATCCGTCCATTTTTTCCACCGTCCCGCCCGAGAAGGAAAATCATGAAAAATCCATCAGCCCGATCTCGAATTCTTCTGACAGTCGCCATTTCGATCATTTCATTTCTGTCGCTCACGGGGGTTGTCCTCCGGGCCGACAGTTGGTCGTCTCCAAAGGCGAACCGCACGGCTCCGGTCGCCGAGATTCCCGAACCGACCCCGGTCTACCTCAAGCCCGAGAACGAAACGCCCGAACTGCTTGAACGGATCCGCCGCCAGCACGAGGCGGTGAACCCGGTCGCGTGGGCGATTCAGACGGCCACCGGCGTGCCGGTCGAGGAGACCGAGATTGCGCACGGGGTTTTCGCGCGGATGGAAGGCGAAAAATACGATGCCTTCACGGTCGTCTGGCGGCTCGCGCCGGGGGTGGACACCGACGCGGTGAAGGTGTTCCGGTCGCCGGCGGCGGCGCGGATGCGGGTTTCGGACCCGGAAATCGTCGGGACCAACGCCAAAATGGCGGGCGGCTGGCTCGCGCCGGACAGCGACGGCGTTTCCGCGCTGCCTTCGTCGGGGCTGAAGAACAAGGCGGACGGCGAGTGGACGGAAATTAAAGCCGAGGTCATCGTGCCGTTCACCAACTTTTCGGTGACCAACACCAACGACAGCGGGACGGGTAGTCTTCGGCAGGCGCTGACCAGCGCGAACGCCGACTCAAGCGGTCCCCACGTCATCACCATCTCGGCGACCGGCACGATCAACCTGCTGAGTGCCTTGCCGCAGATCAACAACATTTCGGTCACGATCAACGGACCGGGCGCGACGAATCTGACCATCAACCGGTCGTCGAGTGGCAGCTACAGCATTTTCGAGACGCCGAATGTTCTGTTCACGCAGTCGTACGGCTTTTCGGGAATGCGGATCCAGAACGGATCGTCGTCATTTTCCGGCGGTGGCCTCAACATTACCGGCGGATCGCTGACCATCAGCCAGTGCGCGATCGTGAACAACGTCGGGGCCAGTTCCGGCGGGGGACTTGCGGTCGTTTTCGTCAACCCCGCGACCATCAGCAATACGACCTTCAGCGGAAATTCAACCGGGTTCCAGGGGTCGGCGATCAACGCCCAGGCCGCGGTGATGAACATCACCAACTGTACCTTTTCCGGCAACCAGATCTCCGGCACCAACGGGTCCGGGGGCGGCATTTTCCATTTTTCCAACGCCACGGCGCTGGCGCTGACGAACTGCACCTTCTCGGGCAATACCAGCAACTCCACGGCGTTCGGCGGCGGGGCGGCGCTGGTCGCTCAAAATCCGGGCACCTACCGCAACACCATTTTCTCGGGGCAGTCACCCCAGATTTCGGGCAGCGGGGCGAGTTCCCTCGGCAATAACCTTTGCAGCGACGGAACGGGCACGCTGACGGGAACCGGCGACCTGCCGAACACCAACCCGCTGCTCGCGGCGCTGGGAAGCAACGGCGGTCAGACCCAGACCTGCGCCCTTCTGCCGGGCAGCCCGGCGATCAACGCGGGAACGGCCACCAGCGCGCCGACGAGCGACCAGCGCGGGATTGCGCGCGTCGGGACGACCGACATCGGTTCGTTTGAATCGCGCGGCTTCACCATGACGCGTGGGACCGGCAACAACCAGACGACCGCGCCGGGAACAGCCTTCGCGACACCACTGACGGTGACGGTCGCGAGCGCGAACAGCGAACCGGTCGATGGCGGACAGGTAACCTTTACGCCTCCGGGTTCGGGCGCGAGCGCGACCGTCGCGGGCAATCCGGCGACGATTGCCTCCGGCTCGGCCACGAGCGGTACGGTGACGGCCAACACGACGGCGGGCGGACCCTACAACGTGGCCGCTTCGGCGCGCGGCGTGACGACCGGCGTGAATTTCTCGCTGACGAACGCCTGCCCGACCATCACGGCCTTCACCGTGACGGGCGGCGGAAGTTTCTGCTCGGGCGGTAGCGGCGTCGCGGTCGGCTTGAGCGATACGGAAGTCGGCGTGAATTACCAGTTGTTCCGCGGCGCGTCGCCGGTCGGCAGCCCGGTCGCGGGCACGGGTTCGGCGATTTCATTCGGAAACCAGACGACGGCGGGGACCTACACCGTCGTTGGTACGTTCGGAACGACGATCTGCACGGCCAACATGACCGGCAACGCGGTTGTGACAGTGAATACGCTGCCGACAGTGTTCAACGTGACCGGCGGCGGCGGCGTTTGCGCCGGCGGTCCGGGCGTGGCGGTTGGCCTGAGCGGCTCGCAGAGCGGCGTCAACTACCAGTTGTTCAACGGTGCCTCGCCGGTCGGCAGCCCGGTGGCCGGGACGGGATCGGCGATTTCGTTCGGAAACCAGACGACGGCGGGGACCTACACCGTGGTCGCGACGAACGGCACGACGAGTTGTACGGCGAACATGACCGGCAGCGCGACGGTGACGGTCATTGGCGATCAATTGGTGACGAATGGAAGCGATAGCGGCGCGGGGAGTCTGCGGCAGGCCATCGCGGATGCCTGCCCGGGAAGTACGATTACCTTCCAGGCCGGAGTAACGACGGTCACGCTGACGACGGCGGAACTCGCCATCAACAAGAACCTGACCATCAACGGCGGCACCGGCGTGACCGTCACCCGGCAGGGCGGAAGCCCGAATTTCCGGATTTTCAACGTCCTGTCCGGCAACACCGTCTCGATGAATAACCTGACGGTGACCAACGGCAGCGCCCCGGTTCAGGCGGGCGGCATCCAGAACAGCGGCACGCTTACCCTGACCAACTGCGCGATCAGCGGGAACACCGCGCCGCAGTCCGGAGGCATCCAGAACGACAATATCCTCACGATGACCGGCTGCACCGTCAGCAGCAAC
This sequence comes from Blastocatellia bacterium NZW_1522, assembly GCA_039793685.1. Classification (GTDB taxonomy): domain Bacteria; phylum Acidobacteriota; class Blastocatellia; order Chloracidobacteriales; family Chloracidobacteriaceae; genus JAAFHI01. Next base: position 74,323 of record JBDRAL010000071.1, on the reverse strand, counting down.
TCCGGGACAACCTTCGGTGGTGGATTAATTATTGCCGGTTCGACGACCACGCTCACCAATTGCACCATCAGCGGAAACATCGGCGGTTCCGATTCCGGCGGGATCGGCGCTGCGGGTACGGTGAGCCTCACCAACTGCACGATCGCGAACAACCAGGTGACTTCGACGGGTGGCGGCATAACCGTCAACACGGCGAACGTCACGCTGAGAAACACGATCTTCGCGCAAAATACGGCCCCCATATCGCCCAACATCGACGGCACGGTCAACGCGGCCAGTTCCAACAACCTGATCGGGGTTGGCGGAACGGGCGGTCTGACCAACGGGGTCAACGGAAATCTGGTCGGCGTGGCGACCCCGCTGCTGGGGACGCTGGGGAGCAACGGCGGCCCGACGCAAACTATCGCCCTGTTGCCGGGCAGCCCGGCGATCAACGCGGGGACGAACACCAGCGCGCCGTCAACCGACCAGCGCGGCATCGCCCGTCCGCAACAGACGACGACCGACATTGGCGCTTTCGAGTCGCGCGGCTTCACGATGACGCTGTCGGGCGGCAACAACCAGAGCGCGCCGGTCAACACGGCGTTTGCCAGTCCGTTGGCGGTGACGGTTTCAAGCGCGTTCAGCGAACCGGTCAACGGCGGACGAGTCACCTTCACCCCGCCGGGCAGCGGCGCGAGCGCGACCATCGCGGGCAATCCCGCGACGATTGCTTCGGGAACGGCGACGACCGGCACGGTAACAGCCAACGGGACGCTGGGTGGGCCGTACACCGTGGCGGCGAGCGCCAACGGCGTGCCGACCGGGGTGAATTTTTCGCTGACGAATGGCTGCCCGACCATCACGGCCTTCAACGTGACCGGCGGCGGGAACATCTGCGCGGGGAATAGCGCCGTGGTCGGACTTTCGGGTTCGCAAACGGGTGTGAATTATCAACTCTTTAACGGTGCGTCGCCGGTGGGCAGCCCGGTGGCGGGCACGGGATCGGCGATTTCCTTCGGAAATCAGACGGCGGCGGGGACCTACACGGTCGTCGCGACCAACGCCGCGACGGGTTGCACGGCGAACATGACGGGCAGCGCGACGGTGACGGTCAATCCGCTTCCGACGCTCTTCACCGTGACCGGCGGCGGGTCGTTCTGCGCCGGCGGAAGCGGCGTGGCGGTCGGGCTGAGTTCATCGCAAACGGGCGTCAGCTACCAGCTTTTCAGAGGCGCGTCGCCGGTCGGGAATCCGGTGGTCGGAACGGGTTCGGCGATCTCGTTCGGCAGCCAGACGACGGCGGGGACCTACACCGTTTTGGCGACGAACACGGTCACGGCCTGCATGAGCACAATGACCGGCAGCGCGGTCGTGACGGTCAACGCGCTCCCGACGGTGTTCAACGTGACCGGCGGCGGCGTTGTGTGCGGCGGCGGTCCGGGCGTGGCGGTCGGACTGAGCGGATCGCAGAGCGGCGTCAATTACCAGTTGTTCAACGGCGCGTCGCCGGTGGGTAGCCCGGTGGCCGGAACGGGTTCGGCGATTTCATTTGGAAATCAGACGACGGTGGGAACCTACACGGTCGTCGCGACGAACACGACCACCGGTTGTACTTCCAACATGACCGGCAGCGCGGTCGTGACGGCCAACAGCCTCGTGGTGACCAACGGCAACGACAGCGGGGCGGGCAGTCTGCGCGACGTACTCGCCACGGCCTGCGCGGGAAGCACCATCACCTTCCAGACCGGCGTCACGACGGTCACGCTGACGACGGCGGAGCTTTCCGTCGGGGCGAGTGTGACCATCAACGGCGGAACGGGCGTGACGGTCACGCGCGGCGCGGGCAGCCCCAATTTCCGGATTTTCAACATTCTGTCCGGAAATACCGTCTCGATGAACAATCTGACCGTGACCAACGGCAACGGCACGGGCGACGGGGGCGGCATCCTGAGCAACGGGGCGCTCACCCTGACCAATTGCACCATCAGCGGAAACACGGCGTCGAATCGTGGCGGCGGGCTATTCGTCCTCAACGCCTCGGCCACGCTGACCGGCTGTACGATTAACGGAAACACTTCGACAAATTTCGGCGCGGGGGCGTTTCAAAGTACTTCGGTCACGCTGACCAACTGTACCGTCAGCGGAAACACCGGCAGCGTCGGCGGGTTGGCATTCGACAACAGCTCCCCGGCGACGTTGACCAACTGCTCGGTGGCGAACAATTCCTCTTTTGGAATCGTCGTCGTCTCCAGCTCGCGGGCGACGAGTCTGGTCACACTGGTCAACACGATGGTTTTGGACACCATCAACGGTTTTGTCAGCCTGACCTCCTTCAACAATCTGGTTCAGGGGATTCCCGGCCTCGGTGCCGCCGGCGGTCTGGTGGACGGCACGGACGGCAACCTGGTCAATGTGGCGAATCCCCGCGTCGGGACGCTCGGCAACTACGGCGGCGCGACCCAGACCCTCGCCCTGCTGCCGGGTAGTCCGGCAATCAACGCGGGGACGGCCACCGGCGCGCCGACCACCGACCAGCGCGGAATCGCCCGTGTGGGGAACGTGGACATCGGGGCGTTCGAATCGCGCGGCTTCACGATGGCGCTGTCGGGCGGAAACAACCAGAGCGCGCCAATCGGCGCGAATTTCGCCAGTCCGCTGGCGGTGACGGTGGCGAGCGCGTTCGGCGAACCGGTTGACGGCGGCGGCGTGACCTTTACCTCTCCAGGGTCGGGCGCGAGCGCGAGCGTCGCGGGGAATCCGGCGACGATTGCTTCGGGCACGGCAACGACCGGGACGGTGACGGCCAACGGCACGCCGGGCGGACCGTACGTTGTGGCGGCGAGTGCCAATGGCGTGGCCACGGGCGTGAACTTCTCGCTCACGAACGCCTGCCCGACCATCACGGCTTTCAGCGTGACTGGCGGTGGTTCGTTCTGCTCCGGCGGCACGGGCGTTGCGGTGGGCCTGAGTGGCTCGCAAACCGGTGTCAGCTACCAGTTGTTCAACGGCGCATCGCCGGTCGGCAGCCCGGTGGCGGGTACCGGTTCCGCTTTGAACTTCGGAAACCAGACGACGGCGGGGACCTACACCGTGGTCGGCGCGTTCGGAGCCACGGGCTGCACGGCGAACATGACCGGCAGCGCGACGGTGACGGTCAACGCGCTCCCGACGGCGTTCAACGTGACCGGTGGCGGTTCGTTCTGCTCCGGTGGAACGGGCGTCGCGGTCGGACTTTCAGGTTCGCAGACCGGCGTGAATTACCAGTTGTTCAACGGTGCGTCGCCGGTGGGCAGTCCAGTGGCCGGAACGGGATCGGCGATTTCGTTCGGAAATCAGACCACCGCCGGTACGTACACGGTGGTCGCGACGGCGACGACGGGTAGTTGTACTTCCAACATGACCGGCAGCGCGGTCGTGACGGTGAACGCCCTTCCGGCGATCTTTAACGTGACCGGTGGCGGCGGGACCTCCTGCGTGGGCGGTTCGGGCGTCGCGGTCGGCCTTTCGGGTTCTGAAACCGGTGTCAATTACCAGTTATTCAACGGCGCAACGCCGCTGGGCAGCCCGGTGGCCGGGACGGGTTCGGCCTTGAACTTCGGCAACCAGACGACGGCGGGGACCTACACCGTGGTCGCAACCAACTCGACCACCGGTTGTACTTCCAACATGTCGGGCAACGCGGTCGTGACGGTGGTGTCGGCCCCGACGGCGTTCAACGTGACCGGCGGCGGTTCGTTCTGCGCGGGCGGAACGGGCGTGGCCGTCGGCCTGAGCGGATCGGAAACCGGCGTCAACTACCAACTGTTCCGTGGGGCTTCTCCGGTGGGCAGCCCGGTTGCGGGGACCGGCTCGGCGTTGAGCCTCGGCATTCAGACCACCGCCGGGACCTACACGGTGGTCGGGACCAACGCGACGGCGGGTTGTTCGACCAACATGACCGGCAGCGCGGTGGTGACGGTCAATCCGACGCCTTCCATCTTCAACGTGACCGGCGGCGGTTCATTCTGCACGGGCGGAACGGGCGTCGCGGTCGGGTTGAGCGGTTCGCAAACCGGCGTGAATTACCAGTTGTTCAATGGTGCGTCGCCGGTCGGCAGCCCGGTGGCGGGGACTGGCTCAGCTTTGAATTTTGGAAATCAAACCACCGCCGGTACATACACGGTCGTCGCGACGAACGGAACGACCGGTTGTACTTCAAACATGTCGGGTAGTGCGGTCGTGACAGTGACGACCTGCCAGCCGACGGTGACGACGAACCCGGCGACGGGTGTGTCGAGCACCGGCGCGACGCTGAACGGGACGGTCACGGCCAACGGCGACAGCACGACGGTGCTGTTCCGCTACGGCACGACGGCGGGTGGTCCGTACCCGAACGTCATTGCGGCGACGCCGAGTCCGGTGACGGGCACGACGCCGACGACGGTGAGCGCAACGCTGACCGGGCTGGCGACGAATCAGATTTACTACTTCGTGGTCGAAGGTTCGAACGTTTCGGGCACGTCGCAGGGAGCGGAACAGTCGTTCTCGACGGCGACCTGTAGCTTCCAGCTTTCCGCGTCATCGGCGAATTTCCCGGCTTCGGGCGGGAACGGCAGCGTGACGCTGACCACCACGACCGGCTGTGTCTGGACGGTGTCGGGCCTGCCGGACTGGATCATCAACGTCTCTCCCGCGAACGGCACGGGAACGACCGCGATCACCTACACGGTCAACCCGAATCTGTCGCAAAACCCGCGTTCGGCGACGCTGACCATCGGTGGTCAGAGCTACACGGTGAATCAGGACCCGTCGGTTCAGGTGAACGGCTCCATCGGTCTGGCGATTACCGGCCAGACGGTGCTGCCGACGAGTTGCGGGCCGAACTACGCGAACGACTACGTCATCACGGCGACGCTGACGAACACGGGTTCGCAGCCGATCTACAACCCGTACCTTCGGGTACTTGAACTTCAGGAAGCGGCGGGATCGCCCGCGCCGCCGGTGCCGTTCCGGCTCATCACGGCGGACGGCGCGACCTGCGGTACGGGCGGTCTGGTCGGTTCAATCCAATCGACGGACGGCCAGACGACGCCCGCGACGTTGCCGACGCTCGCGCCGGGACAGTCGGTGACGGTGCGGCTGGTGATTGCGCTGCCGAGCTTGCGCCGGTTCCGGTTCATCTTCGGGGTGGACGGCAGCTTCACCGCGCCGGTGGCGATGAAGGGCCGGGCGTCGAAGGCCGGTTTTGCCAAAACCTTCACCCTCGCCCGTCAGATTGAACCTTCAACCGGCACGGCATTCGTGTTCATCCCGAGCGCCGACGGTAAAACAATGAACATCGTCCCGGTTCAGCCCGAACTGGAAGCCTTCCTCAACCTCGGGGACAACTTCTGGGCCGGTCTGAATCAGGCTCGCCTCGCTTCAAGTACAAAACACCCCTAAGCAGGTGTCCGACCCGGTGGGAATACCTCGCCGGGTCGGACTTTTCCGTTCCTTGAACCTCCTGTCCAAGTGAAAAGAACATGAAATCAGCCCAATCCCGAATTCTTCTGACAGCCGCAATTTCGATCATCTTTTTTCTGACGTTCACCGGCATCGCGCCACGGGCCGACAGCCGGTCGGGCAAATCACCGGGAGCGAATCAAACGGCTCAGGGCACGGAGGGCCAGACGCCCGAGCCGCCGCTTGTCGTCCTTCCGGAAAGCGGAACGCCTGAACAGATTGAACGCAATCGCCGTCGCCGCGACGCGGTGGACCCGGTCGCCTGGGCGATTCGAACGGCCACCGGCGTGCCGGTCGGGGAGACAGAAATCGCGCACGGGGTTTTCGCGCGGATGGAAGGCGAGAAATACGATGCGTTTACGGTCGTCTGGCGGCTTGCGCCGGGCGTGGACACGGACGCGGTGAAGCTGTTCCGGTCGCCGGCGGCCGCGCGGATGCTGATTTCGGACCCGGAAATCGTCGGGACCAACGCCAAAATGTCGGGTGGCTGGCTCGCGCCGGATGACGCGGGCATTTCCGCGCTTCCCGCGACCGGGCGGAAGAACAAGGCCGACGGCGACTGGACGGAAATCCGGGCCGAGGTCATCGTGCCGTTTACGGCTTTTTCGGTGACCAACACCAACGACAGCGGAGCGGGCAGTCTCCGGCAGGCGATCATCAACGCCAACGCCGACGTCAATTCACCCCACGTCATCACGATTTCGGCCACCGGGACCATCAGCCTCCTGAGCGCCTTGCCCAATATCGTCCAGCCGATGACGATCAACGGACCGGGGGCGAACCAGCTCACCGTGCGGCGCGCGGCCACGGCGGCGTTCAGCGTCTTCAATATCAGCGCGAACACCGCCACGACCGGATTTTCCGGGCTGACCATCCGCGATGGTCTCACGCCCACCGCATTCTTTGATTCTTTTGGCGGCGGGATTGCAACTTCGGCAACCCTCACCATCAACCGGTGCGCCGTCATCAATAATCAGGCGGTGACTGGAGGCGGGGGCGTCATTACCCGTACCGGTTCGTCCGGCCATGTTTTTGTCGATTCGCTGTTCAGCGGCAATACCGGCAACAGTCAGGGAGGCGGAATCGATGTTCAAACATCGTCGGTGACAATGGTCAACTGTACCGTCTCGGGAAACACGACAACCGGATCAGGTGGCGGAGTCGTCCAGTTTTCCGGTTCGTCATCGAGGTTGTTCAACTGTACGCTGGCGGATAATTCGGCGGGGACGGCCGGAAGTCTCTTTGCCTTCAACTCCACGGCAATCTACCGGAACACGATTTTTTCCGGGTCGACCAATCAGGTATCGGGGACCTCAACCACCACGCTCAGTTCGCTTGGAAACAATCTGTGCAGCGACGGCACCGGGAATCTGAATGCCGCGGGAGATTTGCCGAACACGAATGCGCTGCTTTCCTCACTCGGGAGCTTCGGCGGGCCGACGCAAACCTACGCCCTGCTGCCGGGTTCGCCGGCGATCAACGCGGGAAACAATTGCGTACTGACCAATTCCTGCCCCGACAACAACTTCGGCTTCAATCTCACCGCCGACCAGCGCGGGATTGCGCGCGCGCAGCAGGGCACGGTGGACATCGGCGCGTTTGAATCGCGCGGCTTCACGATGGCTCTGTCGTCGGGCAACAACCAGAGTACGCTGATCAACACGAATTTCGCGAATCCGCTGGCGGTGACGGTTTCGAGCGCCAACAGCGAACCGGTCGACGGCGGTCGGGTGACCTTTACGCCTCCGGGTTCGGGTGCGAGCGCATCGGTTGCGGGCAATCCGGCGACGCTTGCGTCGGGCGCGGCGACGAGCGGCACGGTGACGGCCAACACGCTTGGAGGCGGTCCCTACACCGTGGCCGCTTCGGCGCGCGGCGTGACCACGGGCGTGAATTTCTCGCTGACAAATACCTGCCCGCCCATCACGGCCTTTCTTGTAACGGGCGGTGGGAACATCTGCGCGGGAAATGGCGCCGCGGTCGGGTTGAGCGGTTCGCAGACTGGCGTCAATTACCAGTTGTTCAACGGGGCGTCGCCGGTGGGCAGTCCGGTGGCCGGAACGGGATCGGCGATTTCATTCGGAAACCAGACGACGGCGGGGACCTACACCGTGGTCGGAACGTTCGGGGCCACGAACTGCACGGCGAACATGACCGGCAGCGTGGTCGTGACGGTGAACGCGCTTCCGACGGCGTTCAACGTGACCGGCGGCGGCGGCGTTTGCGCCGGTGGTCCGGGCGTTCCGGTCGGCTTGTCCGGTTCGCAGACCGGCGTGAATTACCAACTTTTTAACGGTGCTTCACCCGTCGGTAGCCCGGTCGCGGGGACGGGTTCGGCGATTTCATTCGGAAATCAGACGGCGGTGGGAACCTACACGGTGGTTGCGACGAACACGACCACCGGTTGTACTTCAAACATGACCGGCAGCGCGGTCGTGACGACCGTCAGTCTCGTGGTGACCAACGGCAACGACAGCGGCGCGGGCAGTTTGCGGCAGGTCATCGCGGATGCCTGCGCGGGAAGCACGATCACTTTCCAGGCGGGCGTGACGACGGTCACGCTCACGTCGGGTGAACTGTCCATCAATCAGAACCTGACGATTCAGGGGCCCGGCGCAAACCAGCTCACGGTGACCCGCGGTTCCGTCGCGAGCGATTTCCGTATCTTCAATGTGGCAAGCAATCTCACCGTCACGATTTCTGGTCTGACCATCAGTAACGGCAGGGGAATGAATGGCGGCGGCTTGCAAGTCGTCAACAACTCGAATGTGACGATAGACGGATGCTTCATCACCGGAAACACCGCGCTTCCGGTTTCCGGTGGAGGGGCTGGTGGAGGGGTCGCGATCTTCTCCTCGAACGTCACGTTCAGAGGGTGCACCCTCAGCGGGAACCGGGCGGAACGTCGAGGTGGAGCGATATATTTTCAGCCCAGCACTTTTAGTGGCGGTCGCACACTGAGCCTGACCAACTGCACTCTCAGCGGAAATCAGGTAAGCCCCACCGGTGTGGGGGGGAATGCAATCCAGGTTGAAAGTCTCGGTGGCACCAACGGGCTGGACATGACCAATTGCACGATCGCCAACAACTTTGGCGTGGATGGGAGCATCTCGACAAGTTCTGATTCTTTCCGAATCACCACGCAATTGCGCAACACGCTTCTGGTCGGCAATAGCGGGCCGAGCATTGTGACAGCCGGGGTTTTTGTTTTCGTAACCTCGCTCGGCAACAATCTGGCGAGTGACAACGGCGGCGGTTTTCTCACCGGGCCGGGTGATCTGATCAACACCAATGCGCTGCTGGCGCCGCTTGCGAACTACGGCGGCGCGACCCAGACCCTCGCCCTGCTGCCGGGTAGTCCGGCGATCAACGCGGGGACGGCCACCGGCGCGCCGACCGCCGACCAGCGCGGAATCTCCCGCGTGGGGAACGTGGACATCGGGGCGTTCGAGTCGCGCGGCTTCACGATGACGCTGGCGGGCGGCAACAACCAGAGTGCCCAAATCGGCGCGAATTTCGCCAATCCGCTGGCGGTGACGGTGGCGAGCGCGTTCGGCGAACCGGTTGACGGTGGCGGCGTGACCTTTACCTCTCCAGGGTCGGGCGCGAGCGCGAGCGTCGCGGGGAATCCGGCGACGATTGCCTCGGGCACGGCGACGACCGGGACGGTGACGGCCAACGGCACGCCAGGCGGCCCGTACGTTGTGGCGGCGAGCGCGAACGGCGTGGCCACGGGCGTGAACTTCTCGCTCACGAACGCCTGCCCGACCATCACGGCTTTCAGCGTGACTGGCGGCGGCTCGTTCTGCGCGGGCGGAACGGGCGTGGCGGTTGGACTCTCCGGTTCGCAGATCGGCGTGAATTACCAACTCTTTAATGGCGCGTCGCCGGTGGGTAGCCCCGTTGCGGGGACCGGTTCCGCTTTGAGCTTCGGCAACCAGACGACGGCGGGGACCTACACCGTCGTCGGTACGTTGGGGGCTACCGGCTGCACGGCGAACATGACCGGCAGCGCGGTGGTGACGGTCAATCCGACGCCTTCCATCTTCAACGTCACCGGTGGCGGATCGTTCTGCTCCGGCGGAACGGGCGTTGCGGTCGGACTTACGGGATCGCAGACCGGTGTCAACTACCAACTGTTCCGTGGCGCTTCGCCGGTGGGCAGTCCAGTGGCCGGAACGGGATCGGCGATTTCGTTCGGAAATCAGACGACGGCCGGGACCTACACGGTGGTCGGGACCAACGCGACGGCGGGTTGCTCGACGAACATGACCGGCAGCGCGGTGGTGACGGTCAATCCGACGCCTTCCATCTTTAACGTGACCGGCGGCGGATCATTCTGTACTGGTGGAACGGGCGTCGCGGTCGGGTTGAGCGGATCGCAAACCGGCGTGAATTACCAGTTGTTCAACGGCGCGTCGCCGGTGGGCAGCCCGGTGGCGGGGACGGGTTCGGCTTTGAACTTTGGCAACCAGACGACCGCCGGGACGTACACGGTCGTCGCGACGAACGGAACGACCGGTTGTACTTCCAACATGACCGGCAACGCGGTCGTGACGGTAACGACCTGCCAGCCGACGGTGACGACCAACCCGGCGACGGGCGTCACGTCCACCGGCGCAACGCTGAATGGAACGGTCAACGCCAACGGCGACAGCACGACGGTACTGTTCCGTTACGGCACGACGGCGGGCGGTCCGTACCCGAATGTCATTGCGGCGACGCCGAGTCCGGTGACGGGCACGACGCCGACGGCGGTGAGCGCGGTACTGACCGGGCTGGCGACGAATCAGATTTACTACTTCGTCGTCGAAGGTTCGAACGTCTCGGGTACGTCGCAGGGAGCGGAACAGTCGTTCTCGACGGCGACCTGTAGTTTCTCGCTGTCCGCGTCATCGGCGAGTTTCCCGGCGTCGGGCGGGAACGGCAGCGTGACGCTGACCACCACGACCGGTTGTGCCTGGACGGTATCGGGTCTGCCGGACTGGATCATCAACGTCTCTCCCGCGAACGGCACGGGAACGACCGCGATCACCTACACGGTCAACCCGAATCTGTCGCAAAACCCACGTTCGGCGACCCTGACCATCGGCGGTCAGAGTTATGAAGTGACGCAGTCGCCGTCGGTGGCGGTCAACAGCTCCATCGGTCTGGCGGTGGTGTCGCAGACGGTCAATCCGACGAGCTGCTCGCCGAACTACGCGAACGACTACGTCATCACGGCGACGCTGACGAACACGGGATCGCAGGCGATCTACAACCCGCATCTGCGTGTGCTCGAACTTCAGGAAGCGGCGGGATCGCCCGCGCCGCCGGTGCCGTTCCGGCTCATCACGGCGGACGGCGCGACCTGCGGCACAGGCGGACTGGTCGGTTCAATTCAATCGACGGACGGCCAGACGACGCCCGCGACGTTGCCGACGCTCGCGCCGGGCCAGTCGGTGACGGTGCGGCTGGTGATCGCGCTGCCGAGCCTGCGCCGGTTCCGGTTCGTCTTCGGCGTGGACGGCGGTTTCGTCGCCCCGGTGGCGATGAAGGACGCAAAGTCGAAGTACGCCAAAACCTTCACCCTCGCCCGTCACGCCAAACCATCGACCGGAACGGCGTTCGTGTTCATCCCGAGCGCCGACGGCAAAACGATGGACATCGTTCCGGTTCAGCCCGAACTGGAAGCCTTCCTCAACCTCGGGGACGACTTCTGGGCCGACCTGAACCGGACGCTCACGTCACAACCTCATCGGGCGAATCGCTGACGCCGCCGCACCGGCGTCACATCCGCTCGACCAGCCCGAAGGCGACCGACTGACTCCCGGTCGCCTTCGGTTTTGGGGTCGCCGGAAAATCGGAATCGTTTCCGAAAACTGGTTTTTCAAGTGAAATTGTCTTTTTTACGGTTGGCTTATAGAATGGGCGCATTCGTTCATTTTCCGCCTGCCACCGCCGTCAAGTTTCTCAAAATCCCCGCTGAACGCGCCGCCCCTGGCTTTTCATTGTTGAGTGATGTCGGAATCGTCACTCGTCGGGAAGTCCGGGGATGGTCTCTGGATTTTTTCAGTTTCAACAGGAAAAACCCCAGGCAAGAAAGCCAAAGCCGGCGGAAAGACACAAGTGGTCGCCGTTATTTAACAAATTCACGGAATTCAGGGAGTTGAAACCCATGAAGGCAGTCCTTTTTCGCCGCGCGTTGACCGTCGCGGTGTCCATCATCTTTTTTCTTTCGCTCGTCGGCGTCGGATCGCGGGCGGATCGCCTGCCCGTAAAAACCAGCGGGGTGGACCGGTTCAACTTCGGTGGGGCCTCCAATTTCGGTGTCGGTACCAGTCCGGTCGGGGTGGCGGTGGCGGATTTCAATCTTGACGGCCGACCCGACATGGTCGTGGCGAACAGCAGTTCAAGCAACGTCTCGGTACTGCTCGGGAACGGGGCGGGATCGTTTGGGACGGCGACCAATTTCGCGGCCGGAAGCTCGTGCACCGGGGTGGCGGTCGGTGATTTCAACCTCGACGGGCGGCCCGACGTGGCGGTCACGAATAACAGTTTTACCACGGGGACCGTCTCGGTGCTGCTCGGCAACGGGGCGGGCGGGCTTGGCACGGCCACCGCTTTCGCGGTCGGGCAGGCGCCCCGGTCGGTGGTAGTGGGGGATTTCAACCTCGACGGCCGGCCCGACCTGGCGGTGGCGAACGTCAATACAAACAATGTCTCGGTGCTGCTCGGCAACGGGGCGGGGGCGTTTGGCGCGGCCACCAATTTCGGGGTCGGCAATTCGCCCCGTTCGATTGCGGTGGGAGATTTCAACCTCGACGGGAAGCTCGATCTGGCAACCGCAAACAATAGCGGCAACAGCCTTTCGATACTTCTTGGCAATGGAGCCGGGTCGTTTGCCGCGGCCACCACGGTCGCGCTCGGCGCCAGCCCCGCGGGGGTTTCGGTGGGAGACTTCAACCTCGACGGCAAGCCCGACCTGGCGATCGCGAACAATGCCGCGTCCTCCGTCTCGGTCGTGCTGGGAGACGGCGCGGGGGCGTTCGGTACGCCCGCCACCTTTTCCACCGCCAGCGGTCCCCAATCGGTCACCGTGGGGGACTTCAATCTTGATGGCAAGCCCGATCTCGCGGCTCCGAATTTTAGCGCCGGGACTCTCTCGGTTCTCTTCGGCAACGGCGCGGGGGCGTTCGGCACCGCCACCAATTTCACGGTCGGCAGTATTCCACAGGTGGTGACGGTCGGCGACTTCAACCTCGACGGCAAATCTGATCTGGCGGTGACCAACCAGGGTTCGGGCAACGTTTCGGTCCTGCTCAACCAGGCACCGCAAGCGCCCTGCACCGGGACCTCCTTCGGCGCGACGGCCAATTTCGGGGTTGCCTCAAGTCCTCAGTCGGTGGCGGTGGGTGATTTCAACCTCGACGGCAAACTTGATCTGGCGGCGGCGAACAACATTGCTTCAAACAACGTCTCGGTGCTGCTCGGCAACGGGGCGGGGTCGTTTGGCACGGCCACTTTTTTCGGGGCCGGTTCGCAGGCAGTGGGCGTGGCGGTTGGGGATTTCAACCTGGACGGCAAGCCCGACCTGGTGACGGCGAACCTTGCGTCAGCCAACATCTCGTTACTGCTGGGGAACGGGGCGGGATCGTTCGGGACGCCCTCCAATTTCACCGTCGGCACGCAGCCATTCGCACTGGCGGTAGGAGATTTCAACCTGGACGGCAAGCCCGACCTGGCGGTGGCAAACAATTCTTCAGGCACCGTCACGGTGCTGCCGGGTACCGGAGGGGGATCGTTCGGTACGGCCACCACACTCACCGTCGGCACGAATCCCCGGTCATTAGTGGTGGGAGATTTCAACCAGGACGGCAAGCCCGACCTGGCGGTGGCGAACTTTTTTACCAATAACGTCTCGGTGCTGCTGGGTAACGGAGCGGGGGCATTCGGCGCGGCGACCAATTTTGCGGTTGGCACACGGCCCCAGTCGGTGGCGGTGGGGGACTTCAACCAGGACGGCAAAGCTGACCTTGCGACCGCGAACAGTTCCGGGAACAGCGTTTCGGTGCTGCTTGGCAACGGGGCGGGGTCATTCGGCGCGGCCTCCAGTTTCACGGTTGGCACAAGCCCTTTTTCGGTAGTGGTCGGGGATTTCAACCGGGACGGAAAGGCTGACCTGGCGGCGGCGAACGGGAGTTCCGGCAACGTCTCGGTGCTGCTGGGTGACGGGGCGGGGTCGTTTGCCGCGGCCACCAATTTCGGGGTCGGAACAAGTCCCCAGTTGGTGGTCACGGGAGATTTCAACCAGGACGGCAAATCCGACCTGGCGGTGGCAAACGCGGGATCAAGCAACGTCTCGGTGCTGCTCAATTCCTGTTGCCCGGTGATTACGGGGACAGTCAGCGGAAGTACCACGGTTTGCCCGGGCGTCGGCGCGACGGTGACGGTGACGGTGACGGGCGGCGTGGCCCCCTACTCCGTGACGCTCTCGAACGGCGGCGGAACGCAGACCGGAAGCGGCCCCTTGAGCTTCCCGGTCACGCCCGGCTCGACGACGACCTACACCGTGCAATCCGGGACGGACGCCAACGGTTGCCCCATCACGGGCAGCGGCAGCGCGACAGTGACGGTCAGCCCGACGCCGGCGGCGTTCAACGTGACCGGCGGCGGCTCGTTCTGTATCGGCGGGTCGGGCGTTCCGGTCGGCCTGAGCGGATCGGAAACCGGCGTCAATTACCAGTTGTTTTTCGCCGCGTCGCCAGTGGGAAGTCCGGTGGCGGGAACCGGATCGGCCATTTCGTTCGGAAATCAGACGAATCCCGGTACCTACACGGTCGTCGCCACCAACGCGACCACGAACTGCACGGCCAACATGACCGGCAGCGCGACGGTGAACGTCAATCCGACGCCGACGGTGTTCAACGTAACCGGCGGCGGGTCGTTCTGCACAGGCGGAACGGGTGTCGCGGTCGGCCTGAGCGGATCGCAAACCGGTGTGAATTACCAACTCTTCAACGGTGCTTCACCCGTCGGCAGTCCGGTCGCCGGGACTGGTTCGGCCTTGAACTTCGGAAATCAGAGCACGGCGGGGACCTACACCGTCGTGGCGACCAACGCGACCACCGGTTGTACTTCCAACATGAATGGGAACGCGGTCGTGACCGTCATCAGTCTTGTCGTGACCAACGGCAACGACAGCGGGGCGGGCAGTCTGCGCGACGTACTGGCCAATGCCTGCGCGGGAAGCACCATCACTTTCCAGGCGGGCGTGACCACGGTCACGCTTACTTCGGCTGAACTGACCATCGGCACCAGTGTGACCATCGACGGCGGCCCCGGCGTGACCGTCACCCGGCAGGGCGGAAGCCCGAATTTCCGGATTTTCAACGTCCTGTCCGGCAACACCGTCTCGATGAATAATCTGACGGTGACCAATGGCAGCGCCCCGGTTCAGGCGGGCGGCATCCAGAACAGCGGGACGCTCACCCTGACCAACTGCACGATCAGCGGGAACACCGCGCCGCAGGGCGGGGGCGTCCAGAACGACGACACCCTCACGATGACCGGCTGTGTCGTCAGCAACAACTCCGCCAGTGGCGGCGGCGGTGGCGGGATTGCCATTTTTGGTGCCTCGACCACCGTGACCGATTGCGAAATAAGCGGTAACACCGCGACCGGCGGCGGCGGCGGTATCCTGTACGGCGGGACCCTGCTCACCCTGAACAATTGCACGATAAGCGGGAACACCACGACGGGCTTGACTGGTGGCGGGATTTTCAATGGTGGTTCATCCAACCTGACCAATTGCACGATCAGCGGGAACGCCGCAACAGGGACCAGCTCGGGTGGCGGCGGGATGAGCAATAGTGGTTCATCCACCCTGACCAATTGCACGATGAGCGGGAACACCGCGAGCCTGAATGGTGGCGGGATCCTCATTTTTAATAACGCGACCGGGCCGACCACGCTGAGAAACACGATCGTGGCCCAAAACACGGCCAGCAATTCCGCAAATATTTTCGGCACGGTGAACGCGGCCAGTTTCAACAACCTGATCGGGGTTGGAGGAACGGGCGGACTGGCCAACGGCGTCAACGGCAACCTGGTCGGCGTGGCGACTCCGCTGCTGGCGGCGCTGGGGAGCAACGGCGGCCCGACGCAAACCATCGGGCTGTTGCCGGGCAGCCCGGCAATCAACGCGGGAACGGCCACCAGCGCGCCGACCACCGACCAGCGCGGAATTTCCCGCGTCGGGAATGTGGACATCGGGGCGTTCGAGTCGCGTGGTTTCACGTTGGCTGTGGCGAGCGGAGACAACCAGATCGCAAACGTCACCACGGCGTTCGCGAGTCCGCTGGCGGTAACGGTTTCCAGTTCGTTCAGCGAACCGGTCAACGGTGGACGAATCACCTTCACGCCGCCGGGCAGCGGCGCGAGCGCAGGCATCGCGGGCAATCCGGCGACAATTGCTTCGGGAACGGCGACGACCGGGACGGTGACGGCCAACGGCACGCCGGGCGGACCGTACACCGTGGCGGCCAGCGCCAACGGGGTGACCACGGGCGCGAATTTCTCGCTGACGAACGCCTGCCCGACCATCACGGCGTTCAACGTGACCGGTGGCGGGTCGTTCTGCGCGGGTGGAACGGGCGTCGCGGTCGGACTTTCGGGTTCGCAGACAGGCGTCAACTACCGACTCTTTAACGGCGCGTCGCCGGTGGGCGGTTCGGTGGCGGGGACTGGTTCAGCCTTGAACTTCGGCAACCAGACGACGGCGGGGACTTACACCGTGGTCGGCACGTTCGGGTCCACGAGTTGCACGGCCAACATGACCGGCAGCGCGGTCGTGACGGTCAATCCGACGCCTTCCATCTTTAACGTGACCGGCGGCGGGTCGTTCTGCGCGGGCGGTTCGGGCGTAGCCGTCGGCCTTTCGGGTTCTGAAACCGGTGTGAATTACCAGTTGTTCAACGGCGCGTCGCCGGTGGGCAGCCCGGTGGCCGGGACGGGGTCGGCCTTGAATTTCGGAAATCAAACCACCGGCGGGACTTACACGGTGGTCGCGACGGCGACGACGGGTAGTTGTACTTCAAACATGACCGGCAGCGCGGTCGTGACGGTCAATCCGACGCCTTCCATCTTCAATGTGACCGGCGGCGGTTCGTTCTGCACCGGTGGAACGGGCGTCGCGGTCGGGTTGAGCGGATCGCAAACCGGCGTCAACTACCAGTTGTTCAACGGTGCTTCACCGGTCGGTAGCCCGGTCGCGGGGACCAGTTCGGCCCTGTCGTTCGGAAACCAAACGACAGCCGGGACTTACACGGTCGTCGCGACGAACGGAACGACCGGTTGTACTTCAAACATGTCGGGTAGCGCGGTCGTGACGGTGACGACCTGCCAGCCGACGGTGACGACCAATCCGGCGACGGGTGTGTCGAGTACCGGCGCAACGCTGAATGGAACGGTCAACGCCAACGGCGACAGCACGACGGTGCTGTTCCGCTTTGGCACGACGGCGGGCGGTCCGTACCCGAATCTCATCGCGGCGACGCCGAGTCCGGTGACGGGCACGACGCCGACGGCGGTGAGCGCGGTACTGACCGGACTGACCCCGAATCAGATTTACTACTTCATCATCGAAGGGACGAACGGCTCCGGCACGACGCAGGGGACGGAACAGTCGTTCTCGACGGCGACCTGTAGTTTCTCGCTGTCCGCGTCATCGGCGAATTTCCCGGCGTCCGGCGGGAATGGAAGCGTGACGCTGACGACGACGGCGGGTTGTGCGTGGACGGTTTCGGGAATTCCGACCTGGATTTCCAACCTGACGCCCGCGAACGGTACGGGAACGACCACGATTACCTACACGGTGAATCCGAACTATTCGGAAACGCCGCGAACGGCGACGCTGACCATCGGCGGTCAGAGTTACACGGTGAATCAGGATCCGTCGGTACCGGTCAACAGTTCCATCGGTCTGGCGATTACCGGTCAGACGGTGTTGCCGACGAGTTGCGCGCCGAACTACGCGAACGACTACGTCATCACCGCAACGCTGACGAACACGGGAACGCAGACGATCTACAACCCGTACCTTCGGGTACTCGAACTTCAGGAAGCAGCCGGGTCGCCCGCGCCGCCGGTACCGTTCCGGTTGCTGACGGCGGACGGCGCGACGTGCGGATCGGGCGGATTGATCGGTTCAATTCAATCGACGGACGGCCAGACGACGCCCGCGACGCTGCCGACGCTCGCGCCGGGTCAGTCGGTGACGGTCCGGCTGGTGATTGCGCTGCCGAGCCTGCGTCGGTTCCGGTTCGTCTTCGGCGTGGACGGCGGTTTCGTCGCCCCGGTGGCGATGAAGAACGCGAAGGCGAATTTCGCCAGAACGTTCACCCTCGCGCGTCAGACTGAACCTTCAACCGGCACGTCATTCGTGTTCATCCCGAATGCCGACGGCAAAACAATGAACATCGTCCCGGTTCAACCGGAACTGGAAGCCTTCCTCAACCTCGGGGACGACTTCTGGGCCGACCTGAATCGGACGCTCACTTCGGGCCGTCAATCAAAACGTTGATGGAGCGCGCGCCTCCGGCGCGCAAGAGCACTTTCCCGCAGGCGACCGACTCACTCCCGGTCGCCTGCGGTTTTTTTGCATCGCCCGAAATGAACGAACACGACCGCCGCGAACCTACATGTATTAAGGATCGCGCGCGTACGATGAATGAATCTTCAAAGTTCGAAATCCGGGATGTAAAAAGAAGGCGTCATTTTGTGAAATAAAAATACAGTGAAATCGGTATTCCTACGGATACCGGTGTCCGGGGCGGGCTGCCAACCTTTGCGCCATCACGCGGCGCGGGCCGCCACGAAAGGACACCACCATGATTTCTCGACAGCGTCATTTCACCATCCCATCGCTCGGTTCAATCCAAACGTTTCTGAACATCGCCGCCGGACGTCGCGCCGTTGCGCTGCTGTTCGCGGTCGGCTGTCTGTTCGTCCAGGTCGCCTTCGCGCAGGCGCCGGGGTCGAACGATCCGTCGTTCACGTCGCCGTTCGGTCCCGGCGGCGGCAACATCCTCGCCATCGTACCCACGCCGGACGGCAAGGTTTTCGTCGGAACGAACGGTTTCCCCACGATCAATGGTCAGAGGTCGGGATTTTTCCGGCTCAACGGCGACGGGACGCGGGATACGTCCTTTCCGTTCGTCTTCGTCAACAACCCAGTCAATGCCATTGCGGTCCAACCGGACGGACGGATTCTCCTCGGCGGCAACTTCGCGACCGTGGACGGTACGCCCCGGACACGACTCGCCCGCCTGAACGCCGACGGTACGCTCGACGCGGGTTTTACCCCAACCGCGGACGTCGCAGTCGTGGCGATTCACGTCCAGCCCGACGGGCGGATTCTCATCGGCGGCGCGTTTACCAATATCAACGGGACACCGCGCAACCGCCTCGCCCGGCTCAACGCCGACGGCACGCTCGACAGCGGCTTCGCGCCCGACCTCAACGGCCTCGTCACCACCATCCGGCGGAATCAGGCCGGGAAAATCTTCGTCGGCGGGGAATTCACGACCGTCAACGGCGTCACGCGAAACCTGTTCGCGCGGCTCAACGCCGACGGCACGCTCGACACGGCTTTTCCGAGCCTGCCGACTTCCTCCACGCTGAACCCGAGGATTTTCACGTTCAGCCTGACCAACGACGGAAGAATCGTCATCGGCGGGACGTTCCGCTTCGGCGGGTTTAAAGACATTGTCCGGCTGCTGCCCGACGGGAATTTTGACCCGCTATTCGTCCCGTCGTTTGAAACCGGCGACACTTCCTCCGGAGCCGGGCGCGTGCAGGCGCTCGTCATCCAGCCGGACGGGAAGATCGTCATCGGCGGCTCCAACGGCCTCACTTTATCGGCGGTTCTGTCGCGCCTGACGCCGGAGGGCGTGCCCGAACCGGCCTTTACTCCGGCGGGCTTTACCGGAATCACTCCGAACGTGGCCACGCTCGCGCTTCAGGCCAACGGCCGGATTCTGGTCGGTGGTAACTTCACGCAGGTCAACGACGCTTCGCAGCCGTTCATCGCGCGGGTGTTTGCCGGCTGTCTGTTCAATCCGGTCGTTCTCGCCGCTCCGGCGGGTGGAATGACCGGGCAACTGGCGGTTTCCTCGACCGATACGGCGTGTCCGTTTTCGGCCACCGCCGACGCACCGTGGCTTTCAATCACGAGCGGCTCGCCCGGACTGGGCGCGGGACGCATCGGTTTCGCGGTCGCGCCGAACACCGGCGGCGAACGGACCGGCACGATCACCGTCAACGGCCAGATATTTCCCATCACACAGGACGCCGTCGCCCCGACCAACGTCAACGCGCTCGTCACGGTCAGTCTTTTGTCGTCCGCGACCGCCCAGCCGGGGACCTGCAACGGCGTGGGCTACGCCGACGACGTGATTCTGACGGCGAAACTGACCAATAACTCCACGGTTCCGCTGACAGACCTCTCGTTCGTCGTGACCAGCCTCGGTTTTCCCGACCCGAGTTCTTCCACCGGCGCGATTCCCGGCACGCCGCCCTTCCGCCTCGGCACAGCGAACGACTTCGTCACCCCCTGCGTCAGCGGCGGCCTCGCCGGATCGCCGCAGCGCGTGAACGGCGGCCTCGCGCCGGGGCAGTCCACCACCGTCACCTTCCGCGTCGCGCGTCCCGAGGCGAAACGCTTCCGCTTCCTGATGAACGTGATGGGCATCGCCGCCGGGGCCGCCCAAAAGGACGGAAAAACGCTTCAAACCGCCTCGCGCGCCCATGAAGTCGAGGTGGAACTCAACGCAAAACGTTGAGAATTATGAATGATGAATTATGAATGATGAATTGCCTGAACTGTGCGGCTGACGATTCGCCCTCACCCCTCATCCCCCGACCCCTTCTCCCCTCTCCATCTGGAGAGGGGAGAAGGGGAGAAAAGATCCATGGGGTCGGAAACTCCCCCTCTCCAATGGGAGAGGGGGGCGGGGGGTGAGGGCAAAAAAACATGCTCCCCAGTCTGAATGGTTGCCAAATTCATCATTCCCCCAAACCCCGTCTCGCAATTCCAACAATTCATCATTCATAATTCAAAATTCATAATTTCCCCAAAGGGGTTTTCGGATGGCCCGGCGCGCGGTGAATCCGGTGCGTGGACGGCGGCGTTTTTGGCCGCGTCGGGGATTCATTGTCTCGTTTTTCCTGGTTTTGACCGGTTTGTGGGCGGGCACGATGGACGTACGGGCGCAATTTCAAACGGAAAACTGGACGACCGACGACGGCCTGCCACAGAACAGCGTCAACGCGCTGGTCCAGACGCGCGACGGCTACCTGTGGATGGCGACGTTCGACGGACTGGTGCGCTTCGATGGCGTCCGGTTCACCGTTTTCAACAAGGCGAACACGCCGGGCATCGGCTTCAACCGGTTTTCGCGGCTCGTCGAGGGCGAGGACGGCGCGCTCTGGGCGATGACCGAGCGGGGCGAGATTGTCCGGGGGGCGAACGGCCGTTTTGAGACCATCGCCCCGCCGGAGGGCACGGCGGTCGTCCCGCTGCCGTTTCTTTCCTCCGGACCGGGAACGGGCGTCGTCGCGAGCTATCCGAACCGCTGCGTGACCTTTCACGAGGGCAAAACCGAGGTTGAAACGGCTTCGTTTCTGCGCGTCGCCGGACGTTCAGGCGCGGTCTGGACCGTCACCGACGACGCGGTCACCAAACGGGTCGGCAGACGGGAAGTGCTTCGTTTGAAACCGGATACGGCCTACGGCGGGGATCTCATCGCTCTTGAGGATGCCGCCGGACGGCTCTGGATCGCCAGTTCCATCAGGAGCCTGCTTGTCCGGTGCGGTCCCGACGGGGCGCGGCGCTTCGATTTCGCCAAATGGGGTTCGCCCCGCTCGGTGAAGGCGCTCTTTCAGGACCGCGACGGGAAAATGTGGATCGGGTTCGGCCGCGACGGGCTGATCCGGTTCGACGGCGACCGGCTTTTCGAAAACGACGGCGCCCCCGAATTTCTCCACCGCGCGCCGGGCTTCGCGGCCACGCCGGTGAACGCCGTCACGCAGGACCGCGAGGGCAACGTCTGGCTCGGCTCGAACGCGCGCGGGCTGTTCCGGCTGTCGCCCCAGTGGCTGACCCCTTTTTCCGCGCCCGAACTGACGATTTCCAATGTGTATCCGGTCTTCGAGGATACCGACGGCTCGATGTGGATCGGCGGCGAGGGCGGTGTCGCGCGCGTTTCGGACGGGCGGGTGACGATGTTCAAAACGCCGAACATTCAAACGATTCACCGGCGACGGTCGGGTCAGCTCTGGCTGGGCGGCATCGGCGGAATGTTCGTGCTGGCCGACGGAACATTGAAACAGACCACGCCGGACGGCCAGTTTCCGCCGTTCGCGATGGGGTACGCGCTGCTTGAAGCCGCCGACGGGACGCTCTGGGTCGGCACCGGGCAGGGCTTGTGGGCATTTCCCGAAAACGGGCCGTCCAGACGATACGTTTCCGCCGACGGACTGGCGGGCGATGAAATCCGCGCGATTCATCAGGACCGGCGGGGCGATGTGTGGTTCGGAAGTACCAGCGGGCTGACGCGGCTGAAGGACGGAACCTTTACCCGGTTCAAGCAAACCGACGGGCTGGCGAGCGATTACGTCCGGGCGATTTACGAGGAACCGGACGGAACGCTGTGGTTCGGGACCTACGACAACGGGCTGACGCGCTGCCGCGACGGCAAATTCTCATCCGTCACACCGCGCGACGGGCTGCTCGACGGCGGCGCGTTTCGCATTCTCGAAGACGCCGCCGGGTTTTTCTGGCTTTCGGGAAATCGCGGCATCCAGCGCGTCGAAAAGCGGCAACTCATTGATTTCATTGAAGGAAAGTTGCCGCGCGTGAATGCCGTGCTGTACGGCAAGGGCGACGGAATGCCGTCGTCGGAGTGCAACGGAGGCGGGCAGCCGGCGGGCGTCCGCGCGCGCGATGGGCGGCTCTGGTTCCCGACCCAGCGCGGCGTCGTAGTCATCGCGCCGGGGGCGGTCCCGACCAATCGCCTCCCGCCGAACGTCCTCATCGAGGAAATTTCGGTCGAACGGCGACCGGTCGAGGCCGCCGCCGGGCTGACGCTCGCGCCGGGGCAGGGCAACGTCGAATTCCGGTTTACCGGGACGAGTTTCATTCGTTCGAACCAGGTTTCCTTCCGCTATCGCCTGCGCGGGCTGAACGATGCGTGGGCCGACCTTGGCGCGCGCAGGTCGGTGGGGTTCGCGTACCTGCCGCCGGGCGATTACACCTTTGAAGTGATGGCGGCGAACAGCGACGGGGTATGGAATCCGGTTCCGGCGACGGTCCGGCTGACGGTCGTCCCACCGTTTTACCGCCGCTGGCAGTTTCTGGCGGTGGTCGCGGTCGTGATCGCGGGCGCGGGGTACGCGGGCTATCGCCGACGGGTGCGCGCGCTCGTACGCGAGGCGGCGGTCAAGGAAGCCTTTTCAAGAAAACTCATCGAATCGCAGGAAAACGAGCGCAAGCGTATCGCGGCGGAACTGCACGACAGCCTCGGCCAGAGTCTCGCGGTGATTAAAAACCGGGCGATGCTGGCGATTGAAGATGCCAAAAAGGGCGAATCCACCGCCGATCAGCTTGAACACATCGTCGAGCAGTCGGCGTCGGCCATCGCCGAGGCGCGGGCCATTGCGTACAACCTGCGGCCCTACCTTTTGGACCGGCTCGGGCTGACGCTCGCGTTAAAGGCACTGGTCAAGGACGTGGCGGAATCGTCCGGCATCGGCATCGAGGCCGACATCGCGGAACTCGCCGACGCGCTCGACCGCGACCGCGAGATGAACCTGTACCGGATTGTCCAGGAATGCCTCGGCAACATCGTGAAGCATTCCCGCGCGGCGACCGCGACGGTGACGATAACCCGCGACGGACAAAAGATTTCCGTCCGGATTTCGGACGACGGCACGGGATTTCTCCCGAAACCCGACCCGCCCGAAGGCGCGTCACGCGGCGGCTTCGGCCTGCTCGGCATCGCCGAACGGATCCGCCTGCTCGGCGCGACCCCGGTCATTCAGGGGGAGGTCGGGGAGGGGGTGACTGTGGCCTTTGAAATTATGAATTATGAGTTATGAATTATGAATTAAGTGGTTGGGAAGCAGGGAGGTGGAGGTGGTATAAAAGGTTTGAAATAGTAGGTTTGGAGGATATGGATGCCGGAGAAGAAAAATGTCGTTGTTGAAAAATCGTTCGATTTTGCCGTTCGGGTGGTCAACGCCTACAAATTTCTTTGTGGTGAGAAAAAAGAATTTGTTTTGAGCAAACAGCTTCTTCGTTCGGGAACCTCAATCGGGGCGAATATTCGCGAATCCCAAAATGCGGAAAGCACGGCGGATTTCATCCACAAGCTTGGAATCGCTCAAAAGGAAGCCGACGAAACGCTTTACTGGCTGGAGCTTCTTTTTCGAACCGAATACCTGAGCGCCGAGCAATTCCGCTCGCTGGAAAATGATCTGACCCAAATCCTCAAATTGATTCGTAGCGTCATCATCACCTCAAAGGCAAAGAACCGAAATTCATAATTCATAATTCATAACTCATAATTGCTAACTCCAACGAACGGCCATGGTTCTACGTGTTTTGGTGGCTGACGACCACCCGATTGTCAGACAGGGATTGCTCCAGATCATCGCCGCCGACCGCGAACTGTCGGTGGTGGCGGAGGCGGGCGACGGCGTGGATGCGCTCGCCGCCATCACGGCGCATGGGCCGGATGTCGTCGTCCTCGACATCGACATGCCGCGCAAAGACGGGTTCGCGGTCGTCCGGGCGATGCGGGAGCAGGGAATGAACATTCCGGTCGTGTTTCTGACGATGCACCGGGACGAAACGCTCTTTCATTCGGCGCTGGCGCTGGAGGCGCGGGGGTATGTTTTAAAGGATGACGCCGTGACCGACATCGTGAAGGCGATTCGCGCGGCGGCGGGGGGCGAGTCGTTTGTGAGTCCGTCGCTGGCGGCGCGCGTGACGCGCCGGGCCGAGGCCGCGCGGGCGCTGCGGGCCGAAAAACCGGGGTTGGAAAGCCTTTCGCGGACGGAACGGACCGTTTTGCGGCTGATTGCCGCCCAGAAATCGACGAAGGAAATTGCGGCGGAACTGTTCGTCAGCCCGCGTACGATTGACACCCACCGGGCCAACATCTGCCGCAAACTTGAACTTTCCGGCAGCCTCGCCCTCGTCAAGTTCGCCCTCGACCACAAGGAAACGATGGGTGAGGAATAGGTTCAGCCCTTCAGCGGGATGCGGACGGTGAAGGTCGAGCCTTCGCCGCGTCGGCTCGCGGCGTTGATTGTGCCGCCGTGGGCGGCGACGATGCGCTGGGCGATGGCGAGGCCGAGGCCGACGCCAAGCGAGCGCTGTTTCGACATGGCCTGTCGGTAGGGGTCGAAAATGAACGGCAGTTCGTCTTCGGCGATGCCTTCGCCGGTGTCGATGACCTGAATGGTCATCCAGCGTTCGAAATTCTCGGTTTCGAGGGACGCCCGGATGGTCACGCGCCCGCCCTCGGGCGTGAACTTGACCGCGTTTGAAAGCAGATTGGCGAAAACCCGTTCGAGTTTCGTCTCGTCGCCGATGAACAGCGGAAATTCGACGTCCATTTCGGCCGTCAGTTGAATTTTCTTTTCGAACGCCTGCAACCGGGCTTCGCGCAGACACTTGCCGAGCAGGGCTTCGGCGGAGACGACCCCGCGCAGCAGAAAGACTTCGTCGGTTTCCGAGCGGAAGACTTCGAGCAGGTCGTTGGTGAGTGTCAGGACGCGCTGGAGGCTCTCGCGCGCGGAGTCGATGCTTTCACTGAGTTCTTCTTCCGAAAAGACATGACGGTTCTGGAAAAAATCGAGCGCCATGCGCAGGGAGGTCAGCGGCGAGCGGATGTCGTGCGCCAGCATGGCGGTGAAGGTTGCCTTGACACGGTCCGTCTGCTGGAGCTTGCGATTGACGCTCTCCAGTTCTTCCTTCTGTCGCAGGATGGTTTCGGTGAATTCCCGGTTCAGGCGTTCGGCGGCCTTGCGCTCGGTGATTTCGCGAAACAGGGTGATGGTTTCGTTGTCGGGCGCGGCCACCGTCCGCGCTTCGTAGTCGCACATCCGGCCGTGAATCGGAAACTGATACTCGACGATCTGGGACTGGCCGCTCGTGACTGCCTCGTTCATGGTGGCAAGGGCGAGGATGGCGAATTCTTCCGGCAGCAGGTCCGCGATGTTCCGCCCGATGGCGTCGGAGGTGAACACCGGCGGCGAGAATTCCGAATTGGGCTTGAAGTCGATGATCTGGCCGTCCGCCCGGACGCGCGCGATGCCGTCCGGAATGGCTTCGATGAGCGCGCGGTACTTGGCTTCGCTGCGCCGCAGGGCGAGAACGCTCTGGAGGAGGGCCATTTCGTTCCCCCGGCCGTCGATGAGTCGTTGCAGCCGCCGAAGCAACAGGTTGAGATTGACCGGTTTGGGGATGAAATCGGCCGCGCCCGCGTCGAAAAACGAATTGATCGTGTCGTTGTCGCTCAGGCTGGTGACGATAAGGATCGGAACCGCCTCACCGCTCGGCAGTTCGCGCATCTTCAGGCAGGTTCCCAGCCCGTCGAGGTTGCCCGGCAGCATCACGTCGAGCAGCACGGCGTCCGGCGTTTGTTCGGCGAACAGCCGGATTGCCTTCTCGCCATTTTCGGCCTCAATGACATTGAACCCTTTCTGCTTGAGGAACAGCGAAAAGGTGACGCGCTGGGCCGGGTCGTCCTCAACGACCAGAATGTTCGATGTCATGACGGCATCTTCGACTTTCCCGTACGGTTACCGGGGGTGGTGACAAGGGGTGCAGGGCAATTGTTCTAGCATGGAAAGAGACTGCCGACATGAAGTTTTTTCCATCCATCCGGTTAGGGTACTTGACGAAACCACCCGGCGAGAGGCATCCATCCAAATCACTCCCGGGTGCATCCGACACAGCCTGCGCCACCTTTTCAGAAAAAGGATTCACCGGATGACCTCCCGTATTGTTTCGCCCCTTCTCGCCGTGCTGCTGTTGGCGAGTCCGACTCCGGCTTTTGCCCGGCAGACCGCCCAGACCGTTCCCCCCGCTTCAGCGGCCGCGCCCCGGACCGAGTTCGACGAGTTGCGGGTGGCCGGTTTCGACGCACTGTACAACCTCGATTATCCGGAAGCCCGGAAACGCTTCGACCGGATGGTCGCCATCGCGCCCGACCGCCCGTCGGGATACCTCTATGTGTCGAACTGCATGTGGCTGGAAATGCTCAACAAGACGCGGCGACTCCAGACGAACCTCTACAGCGACGATTCCTTTTTCGCCGACACCAAGGAGGAAGTGGACAAGGAATTCGACGCGGCCTACCGGGCGATGATCGACAAGGCCATCAAGGCGGCGGAAAAGAAACTCAAGGCCAACCCGAAGGACGTGGACGCGATGTACTACAAGGGCGCGGCCCACGGCGCGCTCGCGGCTTACGAGGCGACGGTCACCCGCGCGTTTCTTTCCGCGCTCCGGAACAGCAACAAATCCGTCGATTTGCATGAAGAAGTGCTGAAGCTCGACCCGAAATTCGCCGACGCGAACCTGTCCATCGGGTTGTACAACTACGTCGTCGGATCGCTGCCGGGATTCGTCAAGGTGCTGGTTGCCATTGGGGGCGTTCACGGTTCGAAGAAAAAGGGCCTCGAACTGGTGAAAAAGGTGGCCACGGACGGTCACTATGCTTCGGATGACGCCCGCGTGCTGCTCATCGCACTCTACAAACGCGAAAAACGCTACGCCGACGCACTCGCGGAGGTTGAATACTTCGTGAAGAAATACCCCGACAACTATGTGGTGCGAATGGAGTTGGCGGACGTCTACCTCCGGACCGGCAAGGCCGACGACGGCCTGAAGGTCTTTGAGGGATTGGTCGCCGACGAACGCGCCGCGAATTATCGCGACATCATCGAATATCAGTACGGCGACGCGCTGCTCGCCCAGAACCGCCCGGACGACGCGGCGAAGCACTTCACCGCCGTGATTGAAAACAAAACCTCCACCCGCGACATGGTTTCGCTCGCCCATCTGCGGCTCGGCCAGGCGCACGACCTCGGCGGACGCCGCGACGCCGCCCTCGCGGAGTACAAAACGGTACTCGCCCGTCCGAACGTCTACGACTCGCACGACCAGGCGAAGAACGGGACGAAGAAGCCGTTCGCGAAAGAAAAGTCTTAAAGAAAGTCTTGGGAGTCTTGAGGGTCTCGGGAGTCTTGGGAGTCTTGGGAGTCGAATGCAGGAGTTATTCATTCGGTTGACTGTTTGATGACTGATTTTTGAGAAGATTTTTGACTCCCAAGACCCTCAAGACTCCCCAGAGTCCCAAGACTTTCTTCTCTCTCCCCAGACTCCCAAGACTGTGATAGCTTCCGCCCATCCCGTCATCGCAATATCCAATTTCACAACTGTTCGACTTTTTTTCTCGTTCGTTGAAAGGAGACTTTCCGCATGTCCGCAACCGAGAAGTACCAATCGCTCATCGACCTCGCCAACCAGCTTGGCGTGGCGGATTTTTCAGCTTCGGAAACCGACGGCGTCCTCACGCTGTCGGGTTCGACCAATGGAGACGGTTTCAAACAGCTCAACGACCTGAAGTCGTTGCTTGATCCGATGGGGTCGGGCGACCTCGTCATGGGCATTTCGGCTTCCGAAACCTACACCGTGGAATCGGGCGACTCGCTGAGCAAGATTGCGGGCCGGTACGGCACGACGTGGCAGGCGATTTTCGAAGCCAACCGCGACACCATCGACGACCCGGACATGATTCAGGTCGGGCAGGTCATCCGCATTCCGCTTTAAACGCTTGTAATTGACCGCCGTACAAGGCAGAAAAAGGCGTCGTGTTTTCGCGCGACGCTTTTTTTCATGGATATGGAACCTTCGAACTCACACGTCATCGTCATCGGCGGCGGATTCGCCGGGCTGGCCGCCGCCACCGCGCTGGCCGAACGCGGCTGCCGCGTCACCGTACTGGAACGCCGCCCCCGGCTCGGCGGACGCGCCTATTCCTTCACTGATGAAACCACCGGCGACACGGTGGACAACGGCCAGCACCTGATGATGGGGTGCTACCACGAGACGATGCGCTTTCTCGACCGCATCGGCAGTTCGTCGCTCGTCAACTGGTTTCCCGCGCCGCGCGTGGATTTCCTCGACCGGGACGGCGCGGCCGCGCTCGTCTGTCCGCAACTGCCCGCGCCGCTTCATCTTCTGGTCGGAATGGTCGGCCTGCGGGGGATTTCGCTGGGTGAAAAACTGAGCCTGCTGCGGGTCGGCATGGCGCTTCAGTCTTCGAAAAAGAATTTTCGCGCGAAGTACGGCGATTTGACCGTCGCCCAGTGGCTTACGAAGTACGGCCAGAGCGCCCGCATCCGCGAGCGGTTCTGGGATCCGTTCGTCATCGCCACCATCAACGAGGACCCCGAAAAGGCCGCCGCCGTCCTGCTCATTCAGGTTTTAAATCAGGGGTTCGGCGGGAGTTTCAACGATTCGAAGATGGTCATCTCGAAAGTTGGTCTGAGCGAGTTGTACACCGAACAGTCGGTCAACTTCGTCACGGCGCGCGGCGGGGAAGTCCGCCTCCAGACCGGCGTCAAGCGGCTGATCGTCGAAAACGGCACATTTTCCGGCGTGGAGTTGCCGGATGGTGAAGTTCTGAGGGCCGACGCCTGCGTTTCGACCGTTCCGCCGCAGGATTTGAACAAGTTCGCGGGCGAATTCTTTTTGAATCTCGACACGTTCGGCGCGGCCCCGATCATTTCGGTCAATCTCTGGTTCGACCGGCCCGTGATGGACGCGGCTTTCGCCGGACTGATCGGCACGCGCGTGCAGTGGGCGTTCAACAAGAGCGCGTTCGCGACCGACGCGGGTGAAGGCAATCATCTGGCGTTGATTATCAGCGCGGCGCACGACTTTGCCCGCACGCCGAATGAAGAACTCGTCAACATCGCCCTCGACGATTTGAAATCCGTCCTCCCGCGCGCGCGGGAGGCCAGATTGACCCACTCGCGGGTGGTGAAGGAATTCACCGCGACCTTTTCCGCGACCGTCCCGAACGAACGCCGCCGCCCGACCTTCAAAACCGAGATCGGGAACTTCTTCCTCGGCGGCGACTGGGTCAACACCGGCCTTCCCGCCACCATCGAAAGCGCCGTCCTGAGCGGCCACCGCTGCGCCGACCTCGTTCGGCGTCTCCCGCTTTAGTGGGTAGTTTTTCAGTTCTTTCTCCACTTGCCCGCCGCCGCCCGGCCCTCAAGGACCGGGCTGTTTTCTTCAAAGCTCCGTAAACGGAGCTAAGGAAAATGAAATCAATGTTTTAGCCTCGTTCACGAGGCTTGCTTTCAGGTAGCCCTGTCCTTGAGGGCAGGGCAGGAAAGTCACCGATACAAATTTTCAAAAATCATAGGCGGAAGGCTCCGGGCAGAAACCGGAACGTCGCGTCCGTTCCGCCGTTTGTGCTTTCATCGTAAAAAATGTGAATGGTGTCAGGCGGTGAACGATGAAACGAACCCGACTTGAAACGTTGCGCGTGGTATCGCCGTGTCTTGAGGGCTGGGAGCGGATGACCGGCGACGACCGGACGCGGCATTGCCAGGGGTGCGAGAAGAACGTGTTCGACGTGTCGCAACTGTCGCGGGACGAAGCCGAACGGCTTTTGGAACGGACGAACGGCGATGTGTGTGTCCGTCTGACGCGCCGTCCGGATGGTTCGATCGTGACGCGGGTTTCAGACCCCGTTGCGCCGGTCGTGCCGATTCGGTTGCGTCGGGCCGGACCAGTGGCGGTTGCGGCGATGGGGTTGATGCTTGGGGTGAGCGGCGCGGCCTACGCGCAGGAACCGGTTGAAAATCAGCCGGTTGCGGACAAACCGGCGGTGGTGGCTTTTTCTTCAAAAGATGAAGTGACGCCAACCGACGGGGCCTTCGCGAGCGTGACCGGGACGGTCCGGCGACCGGATGGCAATCCGACAAAAGCCGTCGTGATGCTCGTGGAAGGGGCAACCGGACGTTCTTTCACGGCGGAAGTCCCGGAAAACGGGCGCTTTCAGTTCATCAATCTCCCCGCCGGAGACTTTTTTCTCTTTGTCGAAGGGAAATTTGCTTTTCCCGAAACCCTCCGCCGGACCATCGCTGTCGGACAAACCTGGCGGACGGAAATTGTCCTGAACAAACCCGAATTGATTACGGTTGGCGGGGCAAACGACCCAATGGGGCATCCCGTTTCCTTCATTCGTGAATCGGATGTCGTCTGTTTTGCCACGGTTGAATCCATCGAACGAATTGACAGCGAAACTGAGACGTTTGACGAGATTCCTCCTCTTTATTCGTACCGGGTCAAGTTCAAAACCGGGCAGGTTTTGAAGGGGAAACAGGTCCCGCAGCGGCTCGAAGTCATTCGCAAGTTTTTCCAAAATGAAAAATTGCCCTATGCCCTCCACGATGAAGTTCTGGTGGGAGCTTTAAAGTCGGATGCCGGGGTACTTTTCAATGAGGGGATGGGGATCGGAACTGTTGCTCGCATGGCTGCTTCCTCGCCTCTTTCCGCCCGATTCTTCCGGCTGTTACGCGAAAAGCGATTGAGCCGTCGAGAAGTGATTGAATGGCTGGTGGAACGGGCAGTCGATAAGGAAACGCGAATTGAAGCGGTGTCCGAACTTCTCCGGGCGATGCCGGAGGACGAAACGTCGGAAATGACGTACCCTGAAGGCATCACGCGCACGAAACCTATTCCTGATCCCGACGACCCGTTCAACCTTGCTTTCAACGGCCCGGATTTCCTGACGGAAAAACAGAAAACGCGAATTGCATGGGTGTTTTTTGAACGTGAATCCCTGCTCCCCGCCGATTACGGGCTGATTCTTCTGGTTCAAGGTTTCGGGAATCCGCGATTCCTGCCTGTCTTCACGGACAAACTTCGCGCCCAGATGGAAACCGGTGAGGTTGTCTCTTCCGGCATTTTTTCACTCTGGGCCGGGGATGTACCCGGAGAACGGATTGAGAAAATCGCGACTCTTTATCATTCCGTCACCGAAATGAGCGAGGCGGAGATAAACCCGCCGCGCGAACACCCCGAAGTCTGCGACCCGAAGGAAAAAGAAAAACGGACGGTTGCCATTCGTGAACGTGCCCGCGAGGAACTCCGCGCGCTGATTCGGGCGGCGCTCTGGGCGTACGACCATCCGGAAACGCCATAAACCATTGCTTTGAAAGGAAATCCGATGCGCGCCGTTCGTCTTGCCGTACTTTTTTCGCTGGTGGCGGTTTTGTGTTTCGGCGGGGTCGTCCGCGCGCAGGAACCGGCCCGGACGGGGAGTATCGAGGGGACGGTCTGGGTGAAGGACGCCCCGAACGCCGCCGTCGAAGTGACCGCCATCGAAGCCGATTCCGGACGGCCGTACTTCACGAAAACCGATGACAAAGGCCGCTTCCGGTTTTCGGGACTCCCGCCCGGCGAATTTCAGGTTTTCGCCGCCGCGGAAGGGTTTTGCCCGGTCTGGGAAACCGGCGGGGTGAGCCACGAGGTGACTTGGCAACCCGAACTTTTTTTGGAAAGAGTGGCCGGAAAAGCTTGTGAAAGGGGAACGGTTTTTCTGCCCACTACCGGGATGGAGCCTTTTCGGAAGGCATCCGCCGTGTGCCTCGGAAAGGTCAAGTCGGTTGATGCTCAGTTCGGGAATTCGGATCACTTCTATCAGGTCTACGACCTGACCGTGGTGGTCGAACAAACCTTCAGGGGGAAAGGCGTTCCGGCCAAATTCAAGGTTCGAAAGGCAATCCTGACGGGCAGCCCGGAACCCGAACCCGGCGAACCGATGCTGCTTCTTTTTTCGACGGCCAAAGCGGGTGGAAAGCAGGAATGTCGATATGCGATTTTTTTTCCCAGGCCTGAATGGAGGGGGGAGTTGGTTGCCTCGGAACGGATGTGGAATCTGCTTGAAATGACCCGCATGAACCGTCTCTCCCGGGCTGAACTGGTCGAATGGCTGGTCCGGGGGATTGAGGATGAAAACTCGCGGATGGGTATGGCCGAGGAGGCCTTGATTATTTTGAAAAGAAGTCGGGAAAGAGAGATTTCGGGCATTCGAAATGCCGGTCCGGGCAATCCTTACGACCTGGCTGTCGAGGGAGAGCCGCTCTTTTCCGAAGAACAACGAAAACGGATTGGGGCAACGATGTTGGGGCAGGAGAAATTGTCGGAAGAGGATCTGGAAGTTCTACCGCTTTTGATTGAACTGAAATGTCCCGGTCTGGATGCCCTGTTTCTGGAACACCTGGAAAAGCGGAAAAACGAGTGGTGGCTGGGTACGCTGAAATTGCTGAAATTCTCCGCCGCCGAACAAAATAACCCTCGGGGCAGGTGGCTAGTTGAACTTTACCGACGGGTCGAAGATGGCGCTTTCCAGATTGCCGAAGCCGAGTTTGAACCGGACCCCTATCGAACCACGGAGCAGGTTGAAAATCGAATGCGGAAAATCGCCGAGCCGCAACTCCTGCTGATTCTCAAAAGCTACCTCCGGACGGTTGAAGACTCTGCGAAGGACGCCCAATGACCGGAAGTTCAAGTTTTGAAAAGGCTTATGAGGAATTTCTCGCGGGCGAGTACGCGCGGGCGCGGGAAATTCTCGTGCCGTTGGTCGAAGCGCACGACCCGGACGCGCTGACCCTGCTCGGGACGATGTACTTCTTGGGGCAGGGCGTCCCCGTCGATCCGGCGCGGGCGGTGGAATTGCTGACGCGCGCCGCCGAGGCGGGAAACGGGCTGGCGGCGCACAATCTGGGCACTTTATATCTTTCAAATTCGCCTCAATTCCCGGCGGATGTAGCCTCAAGCAAAAAGTGGTATCGGGAAGCGCACCGATTGGGGGCACAATTCGCGCCAGATTCGTGGTACGAATGACCCTGTCCGCCAATGGGCAAGTGGGAAAAATCGTCCCATTGCCGGGCGGGGGCGTCCGGGCATACGCCGAACCATCGGTGGAAATCGGTCGTAGGCCCTTTCGTGAAAGTACCAACTGTCGTGAACCTGAATTTTACTTCGCCGGAAGAATCCATGGCCGCGAAACTCGCGACCAGTACCCAGTTGCGGGCGCTGGACGGTTTCGATGGGGATGAAACGGCGGTCGCCCTTATCGTCAAGATTGCCAAGGGTTTGCACGCCTACGGCATTTCCACTCACCGCCTCGAACGGGCGGTCAACCGGCTCATCGAATGTCTCGGGCTGGAAGGGCAGTTTTTCGCCCTGCCGACGAGCATTTTCTTTTCGTTCGGGGAGGCGCACCGCTCGCGGACGATCCTGATGCGGGTCGAGCCGGGCGAAGTGAACGTCGGCAAGCTGGCCGACCTGTACGAACTCACCAATCGCATCGCCGACGGCGAGGTTTCCGCGGAAGACGGCCTGGAACGGGTGGATGAAATCCGTGACGCGCCGCCGAATTACGGAAAAGCGGTGGTTTGTCTCGCTTACGGTGTGGTTTCGGCGACTTCATGTTCATTTCTGGGCGGTGGCTGGCGGGAAATCGCCGTGGCCGGGACGATCGGCATCATCGTCGGGCTGTTCGGGATTCTCTGCGGCCTTTCGGAGCAGGCCGGTCGGATTTTCGTCCCGGTCGGCGCGGCGCTGGCCTCGGCGCTGGCGGTCGTGGCGGCGAACCGGATCGTGCCGACGACGCTGTACATCACGACGCTGGCGGGGCTGATCGTACTTTTGCCGGGATTGACGCTGACGACGGCGATGTCGGAACTCGCCAACCGGCAGTTGATGGCCGGTACGGCGCGGCTCATCAGCGCATTGCTCCTCTTTTTCGTGATCGTGTTCGGGGTGGCGTTCGGCGCGCAGATCGACCGGGTACTGCCGAACGTGATCGGGACGGCTCGTCCCGTCGCGCTCGGCTGGTGGTCGCCGTGGGCGGCGCTGATGGTCGCGCCGTTTGCCTTCGCGGTGCTGTTCAACGCCCGCAAGCGCGACATCGGCTGGGTGATGCTTGGCTGCGTGGTGAGTTTTATCGGCTCGCGGCTCGGCACGGCCTGGCTCGGCTGGGAATTTTCGCCGTTTCTGGGTGCGATGTGCGGCTGCGCGATGGGCAATCTCATCGCCCGCTGGACGCCGCTGCCCGCGACGGTCGTGATTTCGCCCGCGATCATGATGCTCGTGCCGGGGAGCGTGGGGTACGGCAGCGTTTTAAAACTTCTGCACAACGACGTGGTGAGCGGCGTCGAGACGGGCGTCCGGATGGCGTTCGTGGCCGTTTCCATCGTGACCGGCCTGCTGATGGCGAACGTCCTGGTCCCCACACGCAAATCCGTGTGATCCAGCAGTCAGCAGCCAGTGGCCAGCCGTCAGTCCAGGACGCGGAGCGTCCGAAAGACGGTTAGCCTATGGCGCAAGCCATAGGTGAGCGGAGCGTCCGAAAGATGGTCAGCCTATGGCGCGAGCCATAGGTTTGCGTCCGGCGCGGGTGCGCAGCCGGGCGAGAAATTCCTCCGGGGAGAGCGAGACGCGGGAAAAGGGCGTTTCGATGTGGACGCGGCGACTTTCGGAAACGTAGACGCGGATTTCGGACGGGACAGACGGTTTACGGACGGACATTGGGGGGAGACCTCCTTGAACGCGCGGGCGAGGTTGAAAAAGTCGGCCTCCGGTCGGAGGGACCGGAGGCACGAAAGACACACACGAAACGAGGTTGAAAATGACCAGAAATGAAATTCATTTTCAACTAAAAGATAAAACGAAGCCCTGATTCTGTCAACCGGGGCATACTGAAATCTTCGGAAAATTGCTTACTCGTTCGGGGAGGACGGTTGGCCGAGCCGCAACAGTTCCTCGAAATTGACGGCGTCGTCCGTCCGGGCGTCGCGATATTTCACGATGAGCGGCGTTTGAATCGAGAGTCCCCAGTGGCGTCCCCAATCGGTCCGGACGGCACGCGCGCCGGGAATCACCACCGCGTTTTCGGGAATTTCGAGTGGCTGACCGGGTCCGGCCTGAATGATCCGGTCCCGCGCCAGATCGTACACCGGGGTCGAACCGGTCAGAATCACCCCCGCCGCGAGAACCGCCCGCTTTCGGACAATCGTCCCCTCGTACACCCCGCAATTTCCCCCGACCACCACGTCGTCCTCGATGATGACCGGCAGCGCGCCGACCGGTTCGAGCACGCCGCCGATCTGCGCGCCCGCCGAAAGATGCACCCGTTTTCCAATCTGGGCGCAGGAGCCGACGAGCGCGTGCGAGTCGATCATCGTGTCGGCGTCAACGTAGGCCCCGACATTGACGTACATCGGCGGCATGCAAACCACGCCCGGCGCAAGGTAGGCCCCGGTCCGGACGAGCGAGCCGCCCGGCACGATCCGGACGCCGTCGGCGAGCGCGGTGGTTTTCGGCGGGAAGGTGTCCTTGTCGAAAAATGTGGTGTGTCCGCCGGGGTATTCGACGATTTTTCCCAGTTTGAACCCGAGCAGAATCCCCTGTTTGACCCACGCATTGACGCGCCAGCCTTCCTCGGTCGGCTCGGCGGCGCGAACTCGCCCCGCGTCGAGTTCCGCGATGAACTCCCGAAACAGTGGCAGGTGCTCCGCCGGATCGGAAATCGAGGCGCGGCGTTCGAACAGGTCGGTGATGCGGGATTGCAGTGCCATTCCAGGTAAATTCAATCAAATAAAGCGTTTCAGACGTCTTTCAGGCGGCGATGCGGGCGGACGGGAAGACGCCGAATTCGTTGAGCAGGACGCGGAGGCGTTCGCGCGTGGTCGGATGGACCGGCACGAGGGGCAGCCGCAGGTTTTCGTCGATCAGGCCGAGCAGCGCGAGCGCGGCCTTGGCGGGCGCCGGATTGGTTTCGGCGAAGTTGGCCTTGATGAGCGGAAGCAGCCGCCGCGAGAGCGCGCGGGCGTGGACGAGGTCGCCGGAGCGCGCCGCGTTGGTGAGTTCGACCACCACGGCGGGCAGTTCATTGGAAACGACCGAGATGACGCCGACGCCGCCGAGCGCCACGACCGGCAGAATCAGCGCGTCATCGCCCGAAAACACCCGGAAACTGGCTGGAACCCGGCTTAAAACATCGGCAATCTGCGAAATGTCGCCCGAGGCTTCCTTCAACCCCACGATATTGGGAATTTCGGCGAGTCGCGCCACGGTGTCGGGGAGCAGGTTGACGTTGGTGCGCGGCGGTACGTTGTAGAGCAGAATCGGCAACCCGGTCGCTTCGGCGACGGCGCGGTAGTGCGCTTCCAGTCCGGCTTGCGTCGGCTTGTTGTAGTAGGGCGTCACGGACAGCAGGCCCTGAACTCCAATTTTTTCATAGCGTTTCGCGAGTTTGACGACCTTCGCTGTGTCGTTCCCGCCCGCGCCCGCGATGACGGGCACTCGTCCGTCGACGGCGGTCAGGACGATTTCCGCGACCCGAACGAGTTCATCCTCGGTGAGCGTCGCGCTTTCGCCGGTCGTTCCGCCGGGAATCAGAAAATCGACGCCGCCCGCGATCTGGTGTTCGACCAGCCGTTTGAGGGCGGGTTCGTCGAGTTTGAGGTCGGCGGTGAACGGCGTCACGAGCGCCGTGCCGACGCCCTTGAACTTCGAAAGATTGGCTGAAGTCATCGAGAAAGTCTTCCTCTCCTGGGATTGACTGGGCTTTTTTCCGTTTGCTGACTGCTGACTACTGACTACTGGCCACTGACTACTGCCCCCAGCCGGTCGTCGAGAACCCGCGAAAATTCGAAAAAACCGGTTTTCCCGACGATCCACTCGGCGGCGAGCAGCGCGCCGTCGGCGAATCCGCCGCGATGGCGGGCGGTGTGGGTGATGGTCAGAGTGTCGGCGTCGCCGTCGAAGCCGACGGTGTGGGTGCCGGGAATTGCGCCGACGCGGAGGCTGGTCGTGGGAATGTCGGTTGAAAACGCCGATTGCAGGATATTCCGGAGGGCAATGGCAGTCCCGGACGGCGCGTCGCGCTTGTGCCGGTGATGGGCTTCGGTAATGAACGGGTCATACGCGAACGGCGCGAACACTTCGGCGGCGCGGGCGGCGAGACGAAAAAACAGGTTGACCCCGAGGCTGAAGTTCGGCGCGTGAACCACCCCCAGCCCGGCGGATTCGATCCGGCGGCGGACCGCGTCGCGCCGTCCGTCCCAGCCGGTCGTGCCGATGACGAGCGGGAGGCGGAATTCCTCGGCGAGTAAAAGATGGCCGTCGAGCGCGTCCGCGTGGGAAAAGTCGATGGCGACGGCGGCGGTGCGAAGGTCGCCGTCAACGCCGCTCCGCGTGACTGTTGCGACGATTTCATGACTGTTGCGGTCGGCCCCCGCTCGCAAGGCGCTCCCCATTTTTCCGTCGCCGAAAAGCGCGATGTTCATTGAGGCGGTCGTTCCGTCCGGAAGAGTGGCGGCGGTCATCCACGCGGGAAACCGCACCCGGCAGACTGTAGCAGTGAAGAATCCGGCTCGTCAATATAACGGATGAAAAGAAAATATATTGGATGACTACTCGGGGAGCGGGAGGTCGAATTCTTCGCACAGCCACTTGGCGACGAAGGAAAATTCGGTCCGGATGTCGGAAAAGAGTTTCGCCAGGCAGGAGAGATCGCCGCCGCCGCCGAGGGCTTCGAGGCGACTGCTGAGGGCGGCGAGGCGGGAGGCCCCGATGTTGGCGCTGCTGCCCTTGAGATAATGGCCGATGGAGCGCAGTCGGGCTGGGTCGGGTTGCCCGATGGTGCGTTCGAGGTCATCGAGGTGCTGACGGGTGTCGATGAGGTAGGCGGTGACGATTTCGCGGAGGACGCCGCTATCCTCCGGGCCGAAAGCGTTGAGCAGGACGGAATGCTTGCGGTTGACGGGTAACTGGGTTGACGCGGTGGGGTCAGCCGCCGTGATCTGGGGGAGGGTAAAGCGGAAACTCGATCCCTTGCCGGGTTCGCTGACGGCGCTCATGCCACCGCCCATCAGTTCGGCAAGCTGTTTGCAGATGGCGAGGCCGACCCCGATGCCGCCGTAGCTGCGGCGGGCCGATCCGTCAGCCTGAGTGAACGGATAAAACAGTTTCGGCAGAAGGCTCGGCTCGATCCCGATGCCGGTATCGGAAACCTCGAAAACAATCCCTTCACCGGAGTCGTCGGGACGGACTCGCAGGATGATTTCTCCCTGCTCGGTGAATTTGACGGCGTTGCCGAGGAGGTGCCCGAGAATTTGCTGGATTCGGGCGGCGTCGCCCTGCATCTCGAATGGGACTTCGGTTTGCACCAGATGCACGAAGGTCAATCCCTTGGCCTTGATTCGGGCTTCGAACCGCCGGGCGACTTCCGCAACGAGTCCTCGCACGTCGAATGGAGCGAAGGCCACCGTCACGCGACCCGTGTCGAGCCGCGAAAAGTCGAGCAGGTCGTCGATGAGGGCGAGCAGCGATTCCGACGCCCCCGTGACGACGTTGAGAAACTCGTTCTGTTCGTGATTGAGGGGCGTTTCGGCCAGCAGCGCCGACATGCCGATAATGGCGTTGAGGGGCGTTCTCAGTTCGTGGCTGAG
The DNA here is from genome assembly GCA_039793685.1 of Blastocatellia bacterium NZW_1522. Taxonomy (GTDB): domain Bacteria; phylum Acidobacteriota; class Blastocatellia; order Chloracidobacteriales; family Chloracidobacteriaceae; genus JAAFHI01. The sequence goes on along the minus strand of JBDRAL010000071.1, from coordinate 35,263 downwards.
GTTGGCGAGAAATTCGCTCTTGGCCCGGGCGGCTTCGAGGGCGGCGTCACGGGCGGCGGCTTGCTGGCTCATCAGCCGCCGCTGTTGGGTCACGTCGCGGGCGATGCACTGGACCGAGCCGAGGCCGCTCTGATTGCCCAGCGGACGAAAACTGATTTCGAGCGGAATCCGTTGGCCGGAACGGGTTGTCACCTCGATTTCCACCAGTCGGCGGGTATTCGGGGTGGGCATTTCGCCACTCAGCCAGCGGATGACCCGGGGCAGTTCCTCGTCGTCGAGAAAATCGAACACCGGGCGACCGATGAGTTCCTCCGCCGGAACGCCGAGCAGGTTGCCGCAGGCCCGATTGGCGGAGGTGAACGTTCCGTCGCCGCTGAAGGTGAACAGGCTGTCGGTGGCTTTCTCGAACAGGTCCCGGTAGCGTTCCTCGCCGATGCGCAGGGCTTCCTCGGCGGCCCGGCGTTCGCCGATGGGACGGGAACAGAGGACCAATCCCTGAATTGCGGAATCGGCAAGGGCGTTGGTGGCGATGGTTTCCAGCCAGATCCAGCTTCCGTCGGCGTGGCGCAGTCGGTGTTCGAAGGAAATCGGAAAGTCGGTCTGCTCGACGACGGCCCGGAAGTTCTGCTCCACGTCGGCGAGGTCATCGGGATGAATCAGGGTCCGGACGTTGCGCCCGACGGCATCGGTATAGCCGGTCATCGTCTGAAACGACGCATTGACGAAGCGAAGGACACCTTTTTCGGAGACGACCGCAAGCACGTCCGAAGCACAGTTGACGAGTGCTTGAAAGAGCGGGTCGGGCGAGAGCGCCGCCGACGCGGGCGATTCGTTCACGGTCCAGGAATTCCTTCGGGCGGGGTATTGCGCTCCTGACGGAGTCGGGCATTTCTTCCGGTCTGAATGATGTGCTGCTTTTCCCTGAACACGCCCCGTACCGACTGGATGACCAGAAGATTATGGCCGGCGACCCGCAGGGCATAGGCTTCGAGGGGAAATTCGCCGTCGTCGGCCTCGGTCCAGATGCCGGACGACAGTTTCCCGCCGCCCGAAGGGACCAGTTGCCAGAATCCTTCCGCCTCAGAAATGAAGTGCCCGAGAAAGGGCGAGGACTGGGCGATTCTTTCGGTGGTCGTGAGGTCCCCGAGACCGGGGAAAACCTGCTCGACCCAGTCCGGACGCTGGCCGATGATGCGGAAATGGCCCGGCTCAAGGCGTTCGAGCAGCAGGTAGTGGAGCGCGGCGAACAGTTCGGAGAGAAAGGTCGGGTCGGTCATGGCATCAGGCTTCCTCGGTCTGGCTTTGGGAGGCCCGGTTCTGCCGTTCGAGCTTCAGCCGCAGGTCGTTGCGGTGCTGCTGGACGGCCCGGAACTGCGCCACTTCGCCCGATGAATCGAGCAGCAGAACCCAGTTCTGGTTCGAGCGGTTGAAAATGTGGATGTCGGCAAAAACGCCGGGGAGCATCTCCACTTTCGGAAAACTCACCGGCTCGTCCCCGATGGGAAAGACACCCGTCAGAAACAGCAGGTCGTCGGCTGTCGATTCGGCCGGTTTGACGTGTTCCAGCCCGTAGTACTCCAGATTTCCGCCCCGGAGCACGATTTCCCCTTCCTCCTCCACGACGAAGTAGGCGGGCGCGCGGTGGACCGAGGTCAACTCAAGCACATACTCACAGAACTGTAACGGCAGATCACGCACGACTGATCTTCTCCACCAACGTCTGAAAGGCTTCCTCGACGCCCTCGCCCGTCTTGGCGCTGCCCCGGATGAAGGTCCACCCCTGGGCGGCGAGCGCTTCCACCCGCGCTTCGTCGAGTTCCCACTCCTGAGTGAGATCGGATTTGTTCAGGACGACGACGAACGGAAGAACGCCGACCGATTCCTCGACGTTCTGTTTGAGTCCGATGGCCGTATCGAGCGTGGCGTTGCGCGTGCCGTCCACCACGAGAATGTATCCCGATGACCCGCGCAGGTACGACATCCGGACTTTCTGGAAATCGTCCTCGCCATAGAGGTCCCAGAGAATCAGGTTGATGTCCCCGTTGTCGGTCGGCACGACCTTCTTGTCGATTTTGACGCCGACTGTCGTGTGGTACTTCTCGGAAAAGATGCTCTTGACGAAACGCGCCACGAGGCTGGTTTTGCCGACCGCGAAGGCCCCGAGCATGCAGACTTTCTTCTGAATCATACGCCCCCTCGATTACCGCTGGACTTCCACCAGTACGCGAAACGATACGCTGCGTTGCGCCGGGGTGTCTCCCCCGGTCGCCGCGACACCGAGTCCGATGGCCTTGAACGTCACCGCTCCGCCGGTCTGGGTCGCGAACAGTCTCTGAAAATACTCCGCCCGTCGCTGGCTGAGTTGCCGGTTGTAGGCTTCCGTGCCGATGCCGTCCGCCTGTCCCAGAACCTCGATGATGATCGGCACGCCGGCTGAACGGGCCGTGTCGCGCAGGAGTTCAAGATTCCGGACCAGAACCCGCATGGCGTCATCCTGTCCCGGCAGCGGTTCCACGGCATTGAGCGCGAACCCCAGTCGAATGGCCTCGATTTCCTTTTTGGCCGCTTCGATGGTTTCCCGCTCGGTGTCGCGCAACGCTGCGGCGTTGACCCGCAGGACACCCGGAATGGTCGTGGCCGCCGGAATCGCGCGGGCGACCCAGCGGTGCGGCGCGTGACCGGACATTTTCAGCTCACCGTTGTCGAACTCGGTCGTGACGGTCCCGGGAGTTTCCAACATTCGCCGGGCGCGCGCAACCACCAGCTTCGAAGAAAGCGCGACGTAGGGTTCCCAGCGGGTGTCGAGCCGGGCCGGATCGATCTTCGAGGCGGCGGCGAGCGTGTTCGGGTCGGCGGCGTCCGGGTCGCGCAGGCCGACGACCAGATAGCGGTCGCCGCGCCGTTCGTAATCGGTCACGACGATGCCGGGTTCGCTGCGCAGGCGCGTCAGAAAGTCGTTCCAGCGACGGTTTTCCCGGATGCTGAAAAAGGCCCAGGTTCCGCCGATCAGGACCAGCGCGATGCCGCCCGCCCACGCCAGCCGGACGACCTTGTTCGGACCGGCCTCTTCTGCCCGCTTCCCGCCGTACTGCGCGTCGAGACAGGCTTCGAGCGTCGGGCGGCAGGGTTCGAAGATGTCGGTATCTCCTTCGAACTCCTTGAGTTCCGTCCCTTTTTCAAGGTGAATGTGTTCCAGTGCGTCCTGAAGTTTCACGCTGACTTCGACCGGCGGATTTCCCCGTACGACCGCCGCGACGACCGCCAGCGGTCCCTGTTCGATGCGGACGGTGTATTCGCCGACCTGAATCGTCTCCAGCATGTCGCCCTCGCCCGTGGCGAAGGAATCCTTCACGAAATCCTGCACGGCGGTGAGCATTCCTGACACCAGGTCGGGGTCGCGGACGTCTTCCTCCCGCGCCGCGACATGGCACAGCAGCAGGCCGGTTTCCTTGTGAACCAGAAAAACCTGCTCGACCTGATAGATCAGCGTGTGCGACAGCACCACTTCGGCGAAGGGCCGCCCGGACGCGCGCGCTTCGAGCCGCCACTTGATGCCCTGCCAGGAAAAACTGTGTTCGAGCGTCTGGTTGAGGGACGACACCATTCCGGAGAGCGCGGCGGCAATGGCCTTGCGGATGGCCGGCCCCATAATCGGAAAAAGAACATCCACCAGAACTTTCGGATTGCGGCGGATGGAATCCCGGATGGCTTCCTCGACGACCGGGATGAGCGCCCGGCGAAAGCGTTCCTGACGCGGATCCCGTCCGGCGAGGCCCTCGGCGATATGGCGACTGACGTCCTCGGCGAGTTGCGACGGGTCGTCCATCCGGTGTTCGAGTCGCTCCAGCCGCTCGATTTCGCCGCCGAACATCAGGCCCCGGAGTTCACCGAGTTCGGGTGGTTCGGCTCGTGATTCCCGCTCGACCCGGTCCATCACCTCCCGCAACACCGCCGACGTTTCAGACTCGTCCTCGGCAAGCAGGCGACGCAGTTCCTCCGTCTCGGTTGAAAACGGGAGAACTTCATCGCGCCGTTCGTTCATGGGAAAAGTCTCGGGAGTCTGGGAAGTCTCGGGAGTCTTGAGGGTCTGGGGAGTCTGGGGAGTCTGGGGAGTCTTGTGGGTCTTGGGAGTGAGTTCCAATCCGGGTTTTGACGCCCGAGACTCTCAAGACTCCCCAGACGCCCAAGACTCCCCAGACTCCAGACTAATTTTCCCCGCCCGGCAGCTTGAACTGATGGTTCAGGCGCATCGCCACTTCGGTAAAGAGCGCGGCGAGGGCCTGGCGGTCGGTTTTCTCGTTGCGGAGTTCCTTGACGGCGCGCTCCATCGCCGCGGCCAGTCCTTCGGCGCGCTGGCGGATTTCCTCGGAGAGTTCCTTCGACTGGGAAAGCATCTGTTCATGAAGATCGCGCTGCGTCTTGACCAGCGATTCGTCAAGCTGGCCGAGCTTCTTTTCGCTGTTCTTCATGAAGTCGCGGGTTTCCTGCGTGCTTTCCTTCTCGGCGGTGATGCGCTCGTTGCGCTCGGCCTTGAGCCGTTCGTTGAGCGCGTCGATTTCGCGTTTGACGAAGGTTTCGAGGGCATCGCACCGCTTGCGGACTTCGGCGCGCATTTCGGCGGTGTCGGCGGCAAACTTCTCCTCCATCTGCGCGAACCGCTTTTCGTAGTCCCGCATGTTTGAGCCGAACAGGATGTCGCGAACCTTGTCGAGGCTGCCGCCGCCGACGAGGTCCATCGCGAACTGTTGATTGCGGGCCGCTTCGTCTCCGGCGGCGTCGGCTTTCGTTTTCTTGTTTTCGTTGGGTTGACTCACGGGAGCGTTCTCCTTGGGATGGAAAATGGACGAGGGCGGGGTCAGCGCGCCGCCGCCGCGCGTTTGAAGTGCGTGCTGTGCCAGGCGGTGGAGAAGGGGCGTTCCCACTTCCCGGCCCGCAGGTCGCCCAGCGTTTTGACGGTCTGGTCGAAGACCGGCGTGTCGTCGCCGATGACGCCTTCGCGGACGAGCTTCGCGAACGCCGGACGGTCGATGACGCGAACGCCGGTTTCGTCGCGAAACGCGATGTCGGCGGTGTCGGCGAGGCCCACGCCCGCCCGCCCGAGGGCATCCGCGACGGTTCGGAACATCCCGTCGATGGAACAGCCGGAAACGTCGTTGGCGGTTTCATCGGCGGCGATGACGACGAATCGGCCGTCGATCAATTCATGGCCGCCGCTGATCGGCGCGCCATGCGAGCGCCAGTCGGCGACGAAAGCGGCGAGGATGCCCTCGGCGGCGGTGGATTGTTCGGCGGTCAGCGGGGCGGCGGTCGTGAAGATCCACACCCGGGCCGTGTCCGGAAGATGTTTCAGCGCAGTCATTTCGAATGCTCCGGTTCAATTGTGTGAAAGGTGATGTTGAAGGCCGATTCTGCGGTAATCCGGTCCGGAAAACAATTCCCCGAAGCGTGTTTTTTCATACGTCGCCGGAGCCGGGAAAAGAAAAAGAGCGCGGACGTTGCCGCCCGCGCTCCGACCGGTCCGGGGACCGAAGGTGGTTAGAAGCTGAACTTCAGCGCGAACTGAAGCTGCCGCGCCGGTGAAGCCGCGACCGGGCGGCCGGCCGCCTGGAACGAGGTCAGCACTTCGGAGATGTTCGTCCGATTGAAGACGTTGAACGCCTCGAAGATGAATTCGAGATTCTGAGCGCTCATGTCGGCGCCCTTGGTGAAGAAGAACTTCCGGGCGAGACGGAAATCGACCGAAGCGTAGTACGGCGTGCGATAGGCGTTGCGGCCCAGGTTGCCGAGGTACGACGACAGCGGCAGACCGAAAACCGTCCGGCTGTCCGGCGGCAGGACGAAGAAGCCCGTGCCGTTCGGAGCGGTGAAGCAGCCGTTGCCGAGCGTGGTGCCCGCCGGGCAGGCGGCCACGAGGTTCGGACGCGAGGTCGAGGAGCTGTTGACCTGCGTCTGGTCGTTGCCGGTCAGCACGGTGTACGGACGGCCGCTCGCGAATTCCACGATCGGCGCGAAGGTCCAGTCCGCCAGCAGGTAACGGCCGAAGCCGCCGTCCCGCTTGAACGGGCTGGTGACGACGCCGCTGAACACGAAGCGATGACGCTGGTCGAAGTTCGAGTTCGACCGGTCGCCGCGCGGGTTGCTGTTGTCCTGCGGTTCCTGAAGCGTCTGCACGTCGGTCGAATCGTCGATGGCGTGCGACCAGGTGTAGGACGCGAGGAACTGGTAGTTCTGCGAGAACCGTTTGTTCACGTTGACCGTGAGCGAATGGTAGTTGGAATTGCCGGTCGATTCGTAGTTCTTGACGCTGCCGAAGGGCACGAACGGCTCGCCCTGAAGCCGCGGCAGGTTGAACGCCGTGGTGAGGTTGTTGAGGATCGTCTGCGTGGCCGCGATGGTGGTCGGGGTCACGTTGCCGTTGTTGAGGACCGACGTCGTGTAAATGAGGTTCGGACCCGTGCGGCGGAAGTCGTTGAAGAAGAACCGGGTCAGCGCGCCCGCCGCGCCGAAGGCCTGCGGCAGACCGAACAGCGGGCTGGTCGTGTCACCCGCCTGCGCCCGGGCGAGGTTCTGGAGCAGCGTCAGGTTCTGCTGGTTGACGTTGCGCGGGCGAACGAGGTTCTTGCCCTTGATGTAGCTGTAGGTGACGCCGAGGCTGAAGTTGCTGAGGAACTGCCGTTCCACTGTCAGACTCGCCTGCTGCGTGTTGTCGTATTTGAAGTTCCGGTTGACGTGAAGGGTCTGCGACGTCACCGGGGAGAGCGCGAGGGTGGTAATCGGGTCGGAGAACCGGGCCGCCGCCGCGTCGGGGAAGGTGCCGGTGAAACCGCCGTTGACCACGCTGTTGAAGGGCAGCCGCTGCTGCGCCGCGATGAAGGCCGCGCAGTTCACGTCAGCGCCGCAGAAGCTGTTCACGCCGACCGGGAACGGGCTGGACGGAGAGGCATTCGCGCCGCGGAAGATGCTCGCGCCACCGAGTACGCCGGGGAACACGAGGAACGGCGACTGCGCGCCGTCAACGACGTCCGACAGGAACGCCAGACCGAGCAGCGGACGACCGTAGAACAAACCGTAGGCGGCGCGGATGGCCGTCTTGCCGTCGTTGAACGGATCCCACGAGAAGGCGATGCGCGGCGCGAAGTTGTTGTAGTCGCGCGGAATCCCCTGCTGGATGCCAAGGATGCGTTCGCCCGTGCTGTAAAGGTTCGGGAACAGCGTCGGCTGGACCGCGCCGATCTGTTTGGTCCATTCCACGTCGTAGCGGACGCCGTAGTTGAGGGTGAAGTTGGGCCGGATCTTCCAGCTATCCTGGACGAACAGACCGAGTTCCGGGTTGTTGAAGTTCGAGGTCGGGGTACCGGTGTTCTGAACGTACGATTCGGGGATGCCGAGACCGTAGGCCTGCACCTGGCTGAAGCGCGGAATCGTGCCGCCGACGCCGGGGAAGGTCGTCGGGAAGCCGAGCGTCGAGGGCGCGAGTTCGGGGAAGCTGTAGATGCCGCCGAAGTTGACTTCGAACAGCGCGTTGGTCAGCACGAGGTTGTAATCAGCGCCGAACTTGACGGTGTGGTTGCCGACGATCTTGGTGATGTTGTCGGTGACCTGAAACCGCTTTTCGGTCCGCTTGGTCGGCGAGAAGGGTTCGCGGCCGAAGGAGGCGAAGCCGGGAACTTCAACCCCGACCCGTCCGCCCTGCGGGCCGTAGTCGATGCTGCGGCGCGACGCCTGGAAGCGGGCTTCGTTGATGAGCGTGCCGGTCTGGAGCGTCGAGACGTTCTGGGCGACCAGCGCGAAGTCGCGCGAGCCGTTGAAGCCCGTGCGCGAGAAGTTGTTCAGCCCGGTCGGCTGGTTCTGACCGTTCGACGGAATGCCCGTCACGGTCGAGGGGGTCACGCTCGCCCGGAGGAAGAAGTTGTTCGATTCGTTGAACCGGTAGTCGAGGCGCAGCGACGGGAAGAAGGTCTTTTCCGAGGTCGAGTAGTTGCCGATGAGGCTGTTCAGGGTCGTGAAGCTGCCCGGCAGCGGGTTCGGCGTGAAGGTCGTCCCAAGGAGCGGGAAGAACCGCGTGTTCGGGAGCACGCCGAAGTTTGAGGTCAGGTTGCCGCCGAGACCGACCGCCGCGCCTTCGCGGGCCAGAACGTAGTAGTTCGCCAGCACCGGGAGAAGCTGCGCCTGGTTGGCCGGGGGCAGCGCCGAGATGGCCGTCAGGGTGTTGTTGATGAAGGTGACCTGCGCCGGGGTGAGCATCGCGGCCTGCGGACCCGCCGCCGCCGCCAGCGCCGCCGGGGGCGTGTAGTTCACGAGGCCGAAACCCTGGCGTCCGATCTGCGAGAAACCGGTTTCATTCCGGGTCGTCGCTTCGAAGGCGAGGAAGTAGAAGAAGCGTTCCTTCTGAATCGGTCCGCCGACGGTGAAACCGCCCTGGAATCGAGTCGCCGGATAGTCGTTGACGCCCGCGAAGGCGTTCCGGGCCGAAACCGACTGGTCGCGCAGGAAGGCGAAGACGTTCCCGTGAATGTCGTTGCCGCCGCCCTTCGAGACGATGTTGATGACCGCCGCCGAGGCGCGACCGAATTCCGCCGCGTAGCTGTTGGTCAGAATCTGGAACTCCTGCACGGCTTCCTGCGAAACCGTCGCCCGGACGCCGTTGGTCGCGCTGTCGCTCGCGTCCGCCCCGTCAATCGAGACGTTGTTGGCGCGGGCGCGCTGACCGCCGAAGTTGAGGCCCGAGGTCGGCGCCGTCCCGAGCGACGGCTGGTTGTCACGGGTGGTCTGGGAGGTCAGCAGCGTGAAGTTCACATACCCGCGTCCGTTGGACGGCAGATTGGTGATCGAGCGCTGGTTGATGGTTTCCGAAACCGCCGTCTTGCTCGATTCGATGACCTGCGTGTCGGCGTTGACGTCGACGACTTCCGAGTCAAGGCTGCCGACCCGCATCGTGATGTCGAGGTCGGAGGCCGAACCGATCGTGAGAACGATGTTCTTGTTGATCGACTTCGAGAAGCCCTGCGCCTCGATCGTCAGTTCGTACGGGTCGGGCGGAAGGGCGAGAAACTGGTAGACGCCTTCCGCGTTTGTCGTCGTTTCGCGAGAAATGCTGGTTTTTTCGTTGCGGATGGTGACTTTCGCCCCCCCGATGACCTTGCCGGCCTCGTCGGTGACGGTCCCCCGCAGGTCAGCCGCGTTGGTTTGCGACTGAGCGAACGCCGCTCCGGGTGCCAGCAACAAAAGGGCACCGATGACGGCGAGCGGAATCCATGCGCGGAGCTTATTGAACATGGTGGGGTTGACTCCTTGGTTATTGTCGCGGAACGCACCCGCGTCCCGCATTTGGGCCTTGGTTGGATTGAAGTGGAAGAAAATTCCGAATAAAAATGCGAACGAAACCAGCCCGGATGCGTTCACTCAAGTCTGACGCACTGCATCTAAAGTGCGTCAGAACAGGAACTTCCGAGGGAAATGTAAAGGAAAATGACAGTTTTGAACCGAGCCGTTTCTAGCACGCTTATGTCATCCTTCGCAAGATTTCATGTTGCGAAAACCTGTGTCTTTTCTGTTTTTACGGGCAGACCGGGAAACCGGATGGATTTTGGTCGGGGCGGCCTTCGGAAAGTCCTTCCGGCGACCCTGCTGACCGGCCTTCTCGTCTTCGGAGCGAATTTCTCCGGACCCCGCGTGACCGCACAGGGACGCGCGTCGGTTCCGGCCTTTGACGCCACCGAGCTGGCGCTCAAACAGGCTGAAATCGAAAAACGCGTCCGGGACGCCATCGCCCTCAATCAGGATGTGGACGACATCGCCGCCGACATCGACCGGCGCGGCATTTCATTCGTCATGGACGAGGCGTTCGGACGCAAGATGCGCTTTTTAAAGGCGTCATCGGTGGAAAGCGCCCTCTGGCGCGCCGAAGATCGGCGCAAGGCCGTGGTCGCCAAGCCGACCAATCCGACGCAGGTCACGGCGGTTACCGGCGACGAGGCGAGCGGACCGGCCTACGACCCGAAAGCGCCGTTCATCGAGCAGACCCGGAGTACCGGACTGGCCTACGTCGCCGGACTGCCCGACTTCATCGTCCGCCAGCAGGTCCAGCGGTATTACAAACAGGGGAGCGCGCGCTGGCAGCTTCAGGATTCGCTCGAAATCGCCATCGCCTATTCCCAGGAAAAGGGTGAAAAGCTCGAACTCAAGTTGCAGAAAGGCGTTTCGACCTCGCTGACCCTCGACAAGGTCGGCGGGCTGACCTCGACCGGACAGTTTGCGGGCCAGTTGAAAGCGCTGTTCGAGCCGCTTTCGCAGACCGATTTTCAGGATGACGGCACGCTCACCCTTTACGGTCAGTCGTGTCGTGTCTTCTCCTTCGTCGTACCGACCAAAACTTCCCAGCAGGAACTCAAGGTCAGCGACTCGAAGGTCATCGTCGGGTACAAAGGCCGAATCTTCGTCAATCCCGAAACCCGGCAGGTCGTCCGGATGGAATCGGAATGCTTCGACATTCCCGCCGACTTTCCGGTTTCCGACGCCATGTCGGTCGTGGAGTTCGGGTGGGTGACCATCGGCGACCGGAGTTTTTTCCTTCCCGTCAACGCCCGCGTCGCGCTGACCTTCCGCCGCGAACGCTTCACCAACCTCAACTGCATCACGTTCTACAAATACGGCAAGTTTGAGGCGGATGTGAAAGTGGATTGAAAAGGTGTCGGGTATCGGGTGTCGGGTTTCAGGTCAAGACAAAGGTACCGGGTGTCCGGTATCGGGTTTCAGGTAAAACATCTTGACCTGAAGTGTTGAGAATTAAAGGGTTTACCCGACACCCGACACCCGACACCCGACACCCGACACCCGACACCCGACACCCGACACCTTTTCCTAGATTTTCCGCTCGAACGCCACCGCCTGCGTCGCCTCCAGCAACTCGGCTTCAAGCTTTTCCGTTTCACCCTCCAGCTTTTCCTGCTCGGCCTTGAGTTGCTCGATGCGGGTTTCCTGCTGGTTGGCCTTCGCGACGTACCGCGCGATGAGTTGCCGCGCCTGAAGATTCTTGCCGAGCGCCTCGATGTTCTTTCGCAGCCGTTCCTGATCTTCTTCAATCGAGGTCAGTTCGGCTTCGATTTTTTCCTTTCGGGTTTCAATGGCGGAAATCGCATTGCGGAGGCGGAAAATGTTGTCGAACCCCTTGCGGGAGGCTTCGTCGATGTACTTCTTGTTCACGAACAGTTCGAAATCCGCTGTTGACATCTGCGTCAAATCATAGGCATCGAAGGATTTCTGGCGTTCCGTGACAACCAGCGTCTTCGTTTCGCGCGCCCCGAGTTCGACCCGGAAACGGTGGAGGTTGCCTTCGCCCTTCGAACTCGGCTTTTCGGTGTCGTCCGAAAATTGCCAGCCGTCACGCAGTTGGTGTTCGACATAGACCGTCCGCGGCCGGTCGGTCTGGTTGGTCAGCGTGTAGGTTTTTTTCTGGGCCAGAAAATAGAAGGCATTCAGCTTGCCGTCGGCGACCTTGATGAGCGACACCGGGTCGCGCACCGTCTCCGGCCTGATTTCGACCCGCGTCGCGAGGTCCACGCCGAACGCCACGAACCGGCGATCCTTCGGCTTGACGCGCGGAATGGCCGATTCCCCGGCGTAGGAATCCCCGTCGATCACCGTCAGCGGGCCGCTTTCGAAGGTCAGCGCCGTGCTGTTTTCAAAACGGAAACCGATGAAGGCCCGGTCGCGCGACCGCGCTTCATTGAAAATCGACACCCGCTCGCCGTCGAACTGCTCCTGAACAATCGGAATCATTGCCGACCGGTTGCGCGGGACGCTGACGGGCTGGGAAATCTTGTACTCGAACAGATCGCCGATGTCGCCGCCGGTGGCCGCCGCCGCTACGCCCGCGTCGCCGGTCCGGATGGCCTCCGCCGTGGACGCGGCGGGCGCATCCTCGGCTGCGATTCCGCGTCCGAAGCCGCCGGTGGACATGTTTTGCGCACTGTCGAGTTTTGCCCCGGCATCCCGCCGTCGGTCCGCCGACCGGGTCATCGGTTTGGCCGGTTCGGGAATTCTGGCGCGTTCCTGCTCGACGGCGGTGATGTTTCGTTCATTCGCCTCGTCGGTCCAGCTTTTCAGGGTCCGGCCGTTGTCGCCGACGTAATCCTGCGGGATTTCCTGAACGCCCTCGGGTAAAGGTTTGACTTCCCGATATTTGTAAAGCGGCTGCTGAATCGGCTGGATGAAGGAGGTCGGCGACCCCGACACGAGCGACAGCGCCACGTCGGACCAGTCTTCCTCGCTCACGTTGTCCACGATGGCCCAGCCTTGAAAAAAGGGCTTGCCGGCCTGATCGAGCACTACGCGGTAGGTCGTTTTCCAGATCGGCGCGGCGAGCGTGTAGCTGACGACCATTTCGCGCTCGCCCGCCCCGTCGGACGTGATGAGGATGGTTTTCGAATCGCGGCGGCGCGCGGCGGCGGTTGCTTCGGTAAAGGTTTCGATATCCTTGCGGGCCTCGCCGTCGGCAAGTTTCAACGACCGGATTTCCGAAAAATCGACGCTGACGAGTTCACCGCCTTCCGCCGAAAGAACGAGGAAGTTGCTGATGACGGGGAGTTTGTCGGGGGCAAGCTGCGATTTCCGGTGTTCGACGGTCAGCACCGCGCCGGTCACGGTCCGGCTGCCCGCCGCCACGGTTACGCGCGCGCCCTGCAACTGCGCGAGCACGCCCGCGAGGCCGCCTTTCTGGTCGTTGGCGTCGGTCGTCGGCTGGAGCGCGAAGGGAATCTCACCGAGGCGCGCGCCCGGCGGAGTGGACGAGTTGTAGCTGACCGATCCGACCCGGCCCTTGCCGAGATCGAGGACGACCATTGATTTCAGCACGTCGTCAACCTGCGTCTGTTTGAAGTCGAGCGCGATCTCGGCGCGGCCGGTGACGCGGCCCCGGCGTTCAAAATAGGCCACGCCATTGCTGTACAACACGACCCGCTTGAGCGGAAGCGTCTGCCGGTCGGCGGAAGCCGTTGAAGCAGTTGGATTTGAAGTTGAAGCGGGTTTGTCGGTACGACTCTGGGCGGTAACGACCGGCGACAGCATGGCGACGCACAGCGCGAGCGAAATGGCTTTCATTCGGGAAACTCCTGCGATTCGATGAAAAAATGTTCTCGAACGCAAGCGGACGCGCGGCGCGCGGTTTCGTTCCCGAGAAAAAGTTCAAGCCCTCCCCCACGGTCAGGCTGCCGTTTCAGGCGTTTCAAGGTTTTTGGGGATTTTTTGAGGAAGATCGCCCATAGCCGGAGCGAGTCCGCGAGTGAGGCTATGGGAAACCGATGAGAGACCTATGGGGAACCCGCGCGCCGTTACCCGATGCCCCGTTGCCGCGAGGTGGGAAGGAAGCGTCCGTTGTCGGTATGACTCAACCACGCGATGAGGCCCTCGCGGACTTCGCACCGCAGGTCGAACAGCTTGTCGGTGTCGTCGGCGGAAACCGTCACGCGCAGGGTGATGGCCCGGTCGGACATGTCGGAGACGATGAGCCGGCAGGTCTGGCCGTTCCAGTTGGCGCTGGTTTCGCAGAGCCGGTTGAGTTCCTCGCGCATCCGTTCGACCGGGGTGGCGAAATCGGCCTGGAGAAAGACGGTCCCGATAAGTTGCGGGGTGAAGCGGGTCCAGTTCTGGAAGGGCTTGTCCAGAAAGTACGACACGGGAAGCACCAGTTGGCGCTTGTCCCAGAGGCGGATGATGGCGAAGGTGAGGGTGAGTTCCTCAACTTGCCCGAATTCATTCTCGACGACGACGGAATCCCCGACGCGCACCGGCTGGGCGACGGCGATGAGGACGCCCGCGACGAAGTTCCCGAGCGATTTCTGGGCGGCGATACCGACCACCACGCCGACGATGCTGGCCGAGGCGAGCAGGGAAACGCCGATGTTGCGGACGACCGAAAACTGCATCAGCACGAGCGCCGCGCCGAGGATGACGAGCGTCACCTGAACCGTCCGCTGAAGAATGGCGAGCCGGGTTGCCGCGCCCCGTCGGCGCTGCTCGTCGATGTCGCCGGTGGTGAGCCGTTCGAGCGTGATTTCCGACCCGACCGACACCGCGCGGAAGGCGATCCAGAGCGCGATGAGGGTGAGCGTGACCGTCATGGTCCGCTCGATGACGCTCATGACCGTCATCGGAAGGGCCAGCCATTCGAGGCCGAGATTGAAAAATCCGAGCAGCAGAAACAGCCGGAGCGGACCGTAAACGGCCGCGAGCAGGCGGTCATCCGTGTCGGTCGGCGTCTGTTTGACGATCCACCGGGCAATTCGGAGGATGACGATGGTGATCGCCAGCGCGATGGCCAGACAACCCCCGACACCGAGCGCCGAAGGGAGAAATCGCTCCGCGAACAGGAGCGCGTCAGAAAGGGCGAACCCGCCTGAAAAATTAAATCCGAACCAACCGGTTGCGTTCATTCCTAAAGCCTCGGCACAATGCGGCGTCACCCTCCGCGGTCCGTCACAATTCAAACTTCATTCCGTACGGAAAGGTTTTTCCCTATGCGTATTCTTACCGTTGCGCTGGCCGGCACGCTTGCGTTGTCCGGCGCGCTTCCGACGCTCGCGCTTTCGGGGGCCGACACGGCCAAGCCCAAGAGCGCAAAACTCGGCTTCGATCCGTCCAATATGGACACCACCTGCAAACCCTGCGACGACTTCAACAAGTACGTCAACGGCGGTTGGATGGCCCGCACGCCGATTCCGGCGGCCTATCCGCGCTGGGGCAGTTTCAACGAACTTCAGGAACGCAACCAGACGCATCTCCGGGAAATTCTGGAAGCGGCGGCCAAGGACACCAAGGCGAAGCCCGGCAGCATCGAGCGGAAAATCGGCGATTTCTACGCCGCCGCGATGGATGAAGCCAAAATCGAACAGCTCGGCGCGACGCCGCTCAAGCCCGATTTCGACCGCATCAACGCCATTTCCGATGTGAAATCGCTTCAGGAAACCATCGCCTACTTCCAGAGCAACGGCATCCGCACGATGTTCGGGTTCGGCGGCGGTCAGGACGCGAAGGACAGCACGCAGGTGATCGGCCAGTTGTCGCAGGGCGGCCTCGGACTGCCGGAGCGCGAGTTCTACTTCCGCGACGATCCGAAGTCGAAATCGGTGCGCGAGGAATACGTCAAGCAGATCGCCAAAATGTTCGAACTGCTCGGCGATAGCCCCGAAGCGGCGGCGGCTGGCGCGCAGGTGGTGATGAAGCTTGAAACCAAGCTTGCCGAGGTTTCGATGACGCGCGTCGAACAGCGCAATCCGGAAAAGACCTATTTGAAGAAGACGCGGGCCGAACTTCAGGCGCTGGTGCCGGAAATCGACTGGAACGCCTACTTCACGGCCATCGGCGCGCCGCAGGTGCAGGCGATCAACGTCCGTCAGCCCGGCTTCATGCAGGCGCTCGGGAAAATGCTCGGTTCCACGCCCATTCCCGAATGGAAAACCTATCTCCGGTGGCGCGTCATCAGCGGCGCGGCCCCGCTCCTTTCGAAGCAGTTCGTCGATCAGGAATTTGCCTTCAACGGGAAGATTCTCAACGGCACGACCGAAAACCTGCCCCGCGAAAAGCGGATGACGGGTCTGGCGGACCGCTCGCTCGGCGAGGCGCTCGGCCAGATTTACGTCCGGAAGCATTTCAGCCCGGCGGCGAAGAAGAAGGTTCTCGAACTGGTCGGCAACATCAAGGCCGCGCTGCGCGACGACATCATGCAGCTCGACTGGATGAGCGACGAAACCCGCAAGCAGGCCATCGCCAAGCTCGACGCCATCGTGGTCAAGATCGCCTATCCCGACCAGTGGATCGACTATTCGAGCGTGAAAATCACCCGTGATTCGCTGCTTGAAAACGTCCGCGCCTGCACCAAGTTCGCCATCAAGCGCAACCTTGAGGAAATCGGCAAGCCAGTCAACCGCGCGCGCTGGGGCATGACGCCGCCGACGGTCAACGCCTACTACAGCCCGGTGATGAATGAAATCGTCTTCCCGGCGGGCATTCTTCAACCGCCGTTCTACGATCCGGAAGCGGATGACGCGGTCAACTACGGCGGCATCGGTGCCGTCATCGGTCACGAAATTTCGCACGGATTCGACGATTCGGGCCGGAAGTACGACAAGGAAGGTAACCTGAAGGACTGGTGGACCAAGGCCGACGGCGACAACTTCGACGGTCGCGCCAAGTGCATCGCCGATATGTACTCGACGTTCAAGGTTGCCGACGGCGTCAACGTCAACGGCAAGCTGACGCTCGGCGAAAACATCGCCGACCTCGGCGGGCTGACGCTGGCCTATCTCGCCTACCAGAAGTCACTCAACGGCAAGCCGGGACCGGTCATCAACGGTTTCACTTCCGACCAGCGGTTCTTCATCGGCTGGGCTCAGGTCTGGCGGACCAACGCGCGGCCCGAATTTCTGCGCCAGCAGGTTTTCACCGACCCGCACTCGCCCGCGCAGTTCCGCGTCAACGGCACGGTGTCGAACATGCCGACCTTCGCCAAGGCGTTCAACTGCCCGAAAGGCTCGCCGATGGTGAGCGAGGCCGGCTGCCGCATCTGGTAAAAAGTTCAGCGTGCTGCCTTCTTCAGGCGGTCACGGTTCGGACGGCGCGTCTTCGGGCGCGCCGTTCTTTTTGAAAATGTACTTTGAATTATAAAGTACTTGTGCTAATCATCGCGCCGCCCGGATTTTCACACCATCATCGGACAGGTTTATCGGAGGTTGAACATGATTGAAGCGCTCGATCTGAAACAGATTGAAACGGACAAAGCCGTCGAGGAACGGTCGCGGCTGGCGTGGGGCATTGTCGCGGCGGGGTTGGGGGTGGGGATTCTCGGCGACGGCCTTCTGCGCGCGTGGCCGCTCGGTTTAAACGGATTTCTCTTCGTCGCGGCCATCGGCGGCGCGCTGATTGTCCTCGCCCGTCGCGCCCGGCACGAACTCCTTGCCCGCGAACGCTGGCTCTGGCCCGCGCTGCTGCTGTTTCCGGCGCTCGCCCTCTGGCGTGACTCGCCGTTTCTCACCGCCGTCAACTGGCTTTCGACGATCCTCGTGTTCAGCCTGATTCTGCTTCACGGCCTCGGACGCAAACTCCGCCGCGCGCGGCTGTTCGATTTCGTCTTCGGAATCCTCGCGCTGCTCGGGACCTCGCTTGTGTCGCCGTTTTTAATTCTTTTCAACGACATCAAGTGGCATCTGGCGCCGCGCAACGACTGGACCCGGCGGAGCGTTGCCGCCCTGCGCGGCGTGTTTCTGGCGATTCCGTTGCTCGTCATCTTCGGCGCGCTGCTGATGTCCGCCGATGTCGCCTTCAAAAACATCGTGACGGGAATTTTCGCGATTGACCCGGCGGAGATCATCCTGCACGGACTTCTCATCGGATTTTTCGGGTGGTTCGTCATCGGCTTTCTGCGTGGGGCACTATTCGCCGATTCCATCGAAATTCCGAAAGAGTCGGTTGGCGACAAGGACGCCGAAACCCCGAAACCAGTGACGGAATTCTTCAAGATCGGTTTTGTCGAAACGTCGGTCGTACTGGGGAGCATGAACCTGCTGTTCGGGAGTTTCGTGGCGGTGCAGTTCGCCTACCTGTTCGGTGGACGCTCGCGCGTGCTGGCCGGGGGCGTGACCTATACGGAATACGCCCGGAGCGGCTTTTTCGAACTCGCCGCCGTCGCCGCGCTGACGCTGCCGTTTCTCATCGTGCTGGACCGCATCGCGCGCCGCGAAGAAGGCTCGCAGTCGGTGACGTTCAAGTTGATGGCGGGCAGTCTGATCGGATTTCTGTTCGTGATGATGGGGTCGGCGGTGTACCGGATGGCGCTCTACCAGCAGGAATTCGGGCTGACGGAACTGCGGTTCTATGTGTCGTCATTCATGCTCTGGATGGCGGCGACGTTCATCATCTTCATCTTCACGGTGTTGCGCGACCGGCGCGACAAATTCGCCTTCCACGCGCTTGCCGCCGGGCTGGCGATGGCGGTCGCGCTCAATCTGGCGAATCCGGACCGGTTGATTGTCCGGGTCAATCTCGACCGGATGGCGCAGGGGAAGGCGTTTGACATTGCCTACAACGGCGGACTCAGCGCCGACGCCATTCCGGAACTCGTCGCCGCGTTGCCGCGCTTCTCGGAAACCGACCGGACGGCGCTCGGCGAACGGTTGTTCCGCAACTGGATGCCGCCGGAAACCCGCGACTGGCGCAATTTTCATATCGCCCGGATGTACGCCTGGCGCGCGACCGGCCCGCGCATGGCGGAATTGAAACAGGCATGGGAAAAGCTGGAATCGGTTCGACAGGGCAATGTCGCCGCGCCGTTGGAGGCGGTTCCTTCCATTGAACAACCGGTTGAAGTGAAAAAAGAGAAGCGCAAAGACGCCAAGGCGCAAGGGCGCAAAGCGTTGGATTGATACCAATTCCTTGCGCCTCTGCGACTTGGCGTCTTCCCGTTAAAGAAACAACCTCAAATACTTCCCGACCAGAATCCTCCGCCGCCCGTCGGTTGGCCACCGCCGAACCGGGCGGCGATTTCTTCGTTGGCCTTCTTCAACTGGGCCTCGGTTTCCGCGATGAGCGTTTCCGCGCCGTCCGGCGAGGCGTTGAGGGCGGCGATGAAGGCGGGCAGCACGCTCCGCAGGAAGCGCTGCGTTTCGGTCAGTTCGGCCGCGTCGTGCAGGACGTTGACGGCGGCGACCGCCGCTTTCCGCGCCGCGTCGAGCGCGGTGGCGTCCACCGGTTTCTTTTCGAGAATTGCGAGGGCGGTTTCCTCGAACACGCTCGCCAGTTCGGCGAATCGGGCGGTGAATTCGGCCCGTTCGACTTTCTGGTCGGGCGGCATGGTGATCGCCCGTTCGTATTCCGGTTCGTCAAGTTCCGCCGCTTTTCCGAAAACGTTCATCGCCCGTTTCAACAGCGATCCGCCTTTGGTTTTCGGCGCGGCGCTTCGCGCCTGCGGTGGCGCGCCGGGAGGCATCATTGCCGGGGAAGGGGCCATCATGATCGGTGGGGGAGGTGGAGCCATCGGAGGCATCGAGGGCATTCCGCCCGAGTAACCCGCCATCGGGGCTGGCGGTGCGAACGATCCCGTGTTCAGCATCTGGTCCATCTCCCACTGCGCGGGCGTTTCGACCGGCTGGACGACCGACACCTGATTTCCGCCTTTATTCACGACTTCCGCCTTGTCCACGACCAGAAACGCGGTGAAGCGCGTCAGAACCGAGTGCCGGACGGAAAGTTCAATGATTTCCTTTTGAATTTCGGCGTGACGTTGCGGTTTGAGCCGGAACTGGTCTTCAAGATCGGTAATCCGCCGCCGCGCCCACAGGTTCGCGAGGGCGGGCAGGCCGCTTTCTTCAACCGGCAGCGTTTGTTCCCACGCGGTTCCGTCGGGAAGTTTGCCGGTGACGCGAATCGCAGTGCCGTTTCCGATTTTGAAAAAGGCCGCGACCGGTCGTCCGACAAAGAGGTCGGGAATCGGCGCGGGCGTCAGCATCGCCACGTTTTCGCCGGTTTCGGCTTCGACGGCGCGAAGATCGGTTAAAACCGGGCGTCCGATTTCGCGACCGACGCCGCGCAGGGCGCTTTCAAGCTGTTCGCCGGGGACGACAAACGTCGCCGTACCGCCGCCGAGCGAGGCCAGCCGCCGCAGAAAACCGTCGTTGACCGCCGTGTCGATGCCAATGGTAAAAAGCCGGGCATCGCCGAGGTTGCGTTGAACTTCCTTCATCGCGCTCGATTCGTCGCCCACTTCGCCGTCGGTTAAAAGAACGAGAATCGGCATCCGGTGGGCGTCCGCGCCGCGATTGGCGACAATCTTGAGGGCGCTCGAAAGTGCCCCGGTGAGTTCCGTGCCGCCCCGCGCGTCAACGTCGCGAAGCCATTTTTCACCGACGGCGAGTCCTTCCTCGTCCGCAACCCGGAACGCTCCTTTTTCAAACCAGTCCATCCGGTCGTCGAACGCCAGCAGCGCAAACCGGTCGCGCCGGGTGAGCGTCCCGAGCAGGCCGAGGCTCGCCCGAATGGCGCTCGTCATCTTGCCCCCGCCCATTGAGCCGGAGCGATCCACCAGAAAAACTACGTCGCGCGGAATGGCGACGGCCTTCGCGCCGACCGGCGGCGTCAGGGTGAGCAGCGCGTGGCGTTCGCCGGATTCGGAAGTAAAAACCTTCACCGACGGCTGAATTTCCCCGCCGGCCGATTTCCATCGCAGGACGAAATCACGGTTGAGCGGTTCGTTTTCGAGCGCGAGCGAAACGCGCGCGCCGCCGTTTGAAAGTCCGAGTTTCGTCGCGTGCTGCGAGCAGGCGAGTTCTTCAAGATCGCCGCCGCCGAATTCAACCGAAATCGCCAGCCCGACCTTCGGATCGAAGCCCGGCGCGAGGCGCGGCGGGGTGATGCGCGAGGCGTCGGGGACGCGGTCGGTATCGGCTTCGACGCCCTGTCCGACGCTGTCGCGGTCCACCGGATTTCCCGCGATGTAGCGCGGCGCGACAACCGTCGGGAGACGCAGTTCGGTCGTCCCGTCGGAGAAAAAGGGCAGCGATTCCGCGTACACGATTCTGACTTCCGCGGTTTCGCCCGGCGGCAGGTTGCCGACCTGGACGGTGAAAACGTCGTCCCGTTCCTGTTCGAGCAGCGCCGCGCGATGGCCCGCCTGAATCGCCTCGGCGTACTGCTGACGCGCCGCCTGCCGTTCGGCGACCGTTCCGACGATGGTGCGGCCCGCGACGGTCAGTTCGAACTGCGTCACCGCCGCCCCGCCCGACAGCGGAAAGATGTAGACAGCTTCGAGCGGTTCCGAGAATCCGTTCGAAAAGGTTTGCCGGACCTCGACTTCGGCCACGCGCTCGACCACCCGCGCGCTCAGACTCACGCGCTCAAGCGGCAGTGACGCGCGACCGGTCGGCTGCTCGACGACCAGCGTACCGACCTCCCGCGTACGGGTGATGCGGTCTTCATTCAGCATTGCAATCGGCAGGGTCATAAACGTCTCCTTTAATAAATGCCTTGTTCAATTCGAGTTGCGCAGCGCGGCGAGCGCGGCGCGGAAAAGTGATTCGAGTTCCGCCGGATCGTCCGGTGGGGTCCATTCGGCCTCGGCCATCAGTTTCAGACCGGGTGAAAGCGTCAGTTCCCGCCAGACAATCGGTTTCGGCCCGCGCGGCGCGGCCTTTCCGTTGCCCGTCACGGCGGCAATAAGGGCGTCGAGTTCGGTGTCGCTACGACCGAACAGCCGTTCCTGAATTTTCGCCAGCGGCAGCCCTTCCAGTTGAAGTGCCTTGATGGCGACGAGTCGCCGGACGTGCCCGGCGTCGTACACTGCCTGCCGGCCCACGATTTGCGGGCGGGGAAGCAGGCCGAGCGTGCCGTAGTACCGCACGGCCCGAACATCCGGCGCGCCCGTCACGCGCCCGTCCAACTGGGCGTTCGCCAACCCCAGACGCGCCAGTTCGCGTTCGGTTTCCCGGCAGAGTTCCTCAATGGTCATGGAAGTCGGTTCGTTCATTGCAGTAATTTAAGAGTAATGGTGTAATAGTGTCAAGGAAGAAAAGGTGTCGGGTTTCGGGTTCAAAAAACAGGTTTTGGGGACTGGGTTCTGGGGTTTTTGATGAGGAGTTACCGATGACCCGGTCAAAAAAAGAAAAAAGGAGCCGGATAATTCCGACTCCTTTCCGGTTTTCTGATTTGAAACCCCGACGCCTCGGTTTGACCTGAAACCTGACACCCGAAACCCGACACCTTTTGTTTTGCCCGACGCCTCGGTTTGACCTGAAACCCGACACCCGAAACCCGACACCTTTTAATCGAGGGCAAAGAAACTCCGGATCCGTTCCAGAAAGTGGCTTTCGTTGTGTTTCATCCGGGCCTGGCGGGTGGCTTCGTCGAGGTCTTCGAGGACGGAATCGAGTTCGAGTTTCCGTTTGGCGAGGATGCGCGAGATGTCGTCGGTGATTTCAGGACGGTTTTCAAGGATGCTCTGGAAGGCTTCCTTGTCGAGTTTGAAGCACTCGCAATCTTCCAGCGCGAAGACGGTGGCGGCGCGTGGTTCGCCCGTCAACAGCGACATTTCGCCGAAGACCTCCCCCCGGCAAAGCTGGCGGACTTCCTTTTCGAGCGCCCCGGTCTTGCCGATTTCAGCGGCATTGGCGGCAACCCGGACGGATACGCATCCCTTGGTCAGAATGTAGAGCCAGTGACCGACCGCGCCCTGCTTGGTGATCGTTTCACCCTTGGCGAACGGCGCGACGACGATTTCGCGGGCGAGTTCCGAAAGTTCGTCCTCGGTGAGCGTGTGGAACAGTTCGACGCCTTTCAAAGCCTCGACCCGGTTGTGGATTTCGGCTTCTTCCTTCCGCTGGCGGCGTTTGCGGTTTTCCTCGGTCATGAACACCGCGTGCGCCGGAAGTGACAGCGTGATGCCCGCCCGTTTGAGCGCGAAAAAGATGCGGACGCGAACCGCCGAGTCGGTCGGGTCGTCCACCGCGATGTCGGTCAGCCAGTAGCGCACGGCGTACTGACAGTAGCTTTCCTTGAAATCCATCAAAATGACGTTCGGCGGCGGCGTCTGGGCGACGTTTTCAATCGGCGCGGACCGCAGCGCGTCGGTGATGCACTGGATGACCTCGTTCGGGCTGAAACGGAAATCCACGTTGAAATAGATCCACCGACGGGTCTGGAGCGGCTCGTTCGTCCGCCGCCCGAAAATCGTCACCATCCCCTTCACGATCTGGCTGTTCGGAATCAGAACGGTGTCCCAGTTGCGCGTCTCGATGGCCGTGTGCCGCCAGCGGATTTCGCGGACCTTCCCGTTGTACTGGTCGATTTTTATCCAGTCACCGACCCGGACCCGCTGTTCGATTTGCAACGCGAGGCCCGCAATCGTGTTGCCGAGCGTGTCCTGCATCGAAAGACCGATGACGGCGGTGATGACGGCGGACGTGGCGATGATGCCGGAAATGTTGAAGTTGAGCGCGCGCGTCAGCGCGAGGACGGCGAAAACGTAGGCGATGAAAATCGAGATGTCGCGCGCAATGGTCGGAATTTCGATGGGCAGGCGCGGCCCGATGCCCTCGAACAGCAGCAGGGCGGAAACGTTAATGAGCGTCGCAAAATAAAGAAAGTCGCCGAAAACCCGGACGTAACCGGCCGCCGCGGGAAATCCCGCGAAGGTCAGGACGGCCGTCACCGGAATGGACAGCAGGTGAAGAACGAAAATGACGACGTTGGTGCGGACCAGCCCGCGATTCCGCTGGACGTACTTAAAGGTCAGAAACGACAGGGCCAGGATCGCGATTTCACTGATGAGAAAGCGCTGCTTGGCGAGTTCCTGACCGAAGGTCTGGAAAAACTCGCCCACCGCGTTGGCATGGAAGAAATTGAGAATTGGGAATTGGGAATTGAGAATGGTCGAAATCGGCATGACGCGGTTGGCGACAAGGGACGACTCAGGGTGGCTTTATTTTTTGTGAAGCGCGTGCCGCGTACTTTGCGCCGAAAATGCCGAATTCTCAATGGATTGAATTTTAGATTTGAGAATGGAGATTTTCGATTGGAGAACTTCGGCACAGGATTGGTTTTGAATTCAGAAATCTTCAATCTTCATTCAAAAATCTAAAATCGAGAATTCTCAATTGCTTTCTCAGCCGTTTCCGACCGCTTTGGTAACGGTGATGCCGTAGGTTTTGCACTTGGCGTAGAGGCTGGGGCGGCTGATGCCGAGTTCGGTGGCGGTTTTGGTGACGTTGCCGGCGTGGCGGCGCAGGGCGTCGGAAATCATGCGGCGTTCGATTTCGGCGACCGCGTCGGCAATTTTTGAAGGCAGGGTGGATGACGTGAAAAT
Organism: Blastocatellia bacterium NZW_1522; assembly: GCA_039793685.1. GTDB lineage: Bacteria > Acidobacteriota > Blastocatellia > Chloracidobacteriales > Chloracidobacteriaceae > JAAFHI01. The sequence goes on along the minus strand of JBDRAL010000071.1, from coordinate 11,421 downwards.
CACCTCGCCCTCGTCGGTCGGGCGCGGATCGAGCGTTTTGCGCGGGGCCTGGGCGGCGAGGTTGAAATCTTCCGGCACGAGGACCGCGTCGTTTTCCGCCAGCGCGACCACCCGTTCGATTTCATTGCGAAGTTGCCGGACGTTGCCGCTCCAGTCGTGGACGACGAGCGCGGCGAGGGCGTTTTCCGAGAGGGAAACGCGCTTGCGGCTCTGTTCCATGCTTTCGCGGAAGAAGTTGCGGATGAGAACCGGCAGGTCGGGGCGCCGTTCGCGCAGCGGCGGAAGGTCGATGTTGAGGACGTTCAATCGGTGGAACAGGTCTTCGCGGAAGGTCTTGCGCTCGACTTCGCGCGCGAGGTCGCGGTTGGTCGCGGTGATGACGCGGACGTCCACCGTCACGGCGCGGTCGGCGCCGACCGGATGAACTTCGCGTTCCTGAAGAAACCGCAGCAGTTTCGGCTGGAGATGGAGCGGAAGTTCGCCGATTTCATCGAGAAAAAGCGTACCGCCGTCGGCGGCGCGGATGACGCCGAGGGCGTCCTTGTCGGCGCCCGTGAACGATCCGCGTTTGTGACCGAAAAGCTGGCTTTCGGCGAGTTCCGCCGGGACCGCCGCGCAGTTAAACGCGATGAACGGCTTGTCGTTGCGACGTGACGAGCGATGGATCGCCCGCGCGACGACTTCCTTGCCGGTTCCCGATTCGCCGGTGACGAGCACGGTGACGCTCGATTCGCGGATTTTGAGAATCCGGTTGGCGATTTCCTTCATCACCGGCGATTCGCAGACCAGACCGAGTTCGGACGAGGTTTCCGCGTCGATTTCAAAGTCCACGGTACGCTGGGCGACGGCGACATCGGTGACGGCGTTGCGCAGGTAGCTCAGTTCGGCGCAGAGGCGGGCGAGTTTGACGAGCGGCGCGAAGCGTACCTCGGTGGTTGCCCTGGCGTTGCCGACGAACAGCCACAGGCCGCGGACGGTTTTGGATGTCGCCGCGCCTTCCAGTCGCCAGAGCGGTTCGAATTGAATGCCCGAATCGAAGGCCGAGCCGTTCTGAATCCGTCGGTGCAGCAGATTGCCGAGATCGGTCGCCGTGTCGGCGTCCACGCCGCGCCGGACGAGCAGTAACGGCGTTCCGTCGGCCTGCTCGACGAAAAAGGCGGAGTCAGTTTCGAAGTCGGCGGACAGCATGGCGGAAAATTCGCGGGCGAGGGCTTCGAAGGTCGTGGCGGCGGCGGTGAGCCGTTCGATGCGGAGCACGTCCACGCCGGGGACGTCCTGCGCGGTGATCGGCGTCCGGCGGGCCAGTTCGCCGATGGCGGCTTCGGCGGCCACGACGTGCGGCATGGCGCCGAGCCGCCGGAACAGTTCGAGCGCGGTTTCAAGGTGGGTGCGGGAGCGGGTGATGTCGATGCCGGGACCGCTCGCGCCGCCCGCGTCGTAGTGCGCCAAAGCGGCGCTCCAGATGAATTCGAGCGATTCGCAGACGGCGATTGAACGGGTCAGCAGCGAAAGCCCGGTCACGGCGTCGTTGCGCGCGATGGCGATGCGTCCGCCGACCCGGTCGTTCAGCGCCTGGAGCAACCGGTTCGCCTGCTGGGAGGCGAGGTTTTCAGCCTGCCGATGGCATTCACGGGCCTCGTCGAGCTGGCCGCGTTCAAGGTGCGTCTCGGCGAGCCGCAGCATGCCGTACGTGATTTTCGTCGGGTGATGAACTTTCAGGTACAACTCGCGGCTGACCGTGAAATGTTCGAATGCTTCGTCGAATTGGCGATTCAGAAACGCCGTTTCGCCGAGGGCGTCGCGACAGTCGGCTTCAAGCGATTTCGCGCCGGTCTGGGCGGCCAGCATCATGGCTTCGGCGAGTTTGAGGCGGGCGTCGTCGTAGCGGCCGCGGCGCGAGGCGAGCCGGGCGAGCGTGACGAGCGTCGAGCAGCGGACGGCGGGTTCGCCGTCGCCGAGCAGGTAGGTGACCTGTTCGAGCAGCGTTTCGGCCTGATCCCAGTTGCCGGTGGCGAACCGCACTTCCGCGAGGTTGCGGTAGCCGTTCGCGAGCAGCCGCGGATCGTTGGTCCCCATCCAGTAATCGAGGGCGCGTTCGTGGGTGAGCAGGGCGCGTCCGATCTGTCCGCGTTCGAAGGCGATGACCGCCTGGCAGGCGTGCAGGTGGCCGAGCAGCGTCTGGGCGAAGGTCGAGGACGATTTCGAGGAAGAAGAAAGCGCGTGGATACCCCGTTCGGTGACGGTCCAGGCTTCCTCGGTTTTTCCGATCAGGTTGCAGACGAAGGCGAGCGACCAGCAGACCTGCGCGAACGCCTTGAGATTGTTGGTCCGGATGAGGATGTCGTAGGCGTCCTTCAGGTTCTCGTAGGCCAGCGCGTTTTCCTCGAGCATCCAGTAGGCGTACCCGATGACCGCGAGGCTTTCGGCCATGCACTCCTCGTCCTGCGCGTCGCGCGCGTAGGCGAGCGCCTGCTTGCCGACGTGAATCGCCCGGGGCGCGTCGTTCTGCCAGCGGCAGATGCTGGCTTTCCGGAGGCAGGCCATGGCGGCGATGTCGGAGGGAACCCGTTCGATATCGACTTGCGCGAGTTGCTGGAGCGCGGCGGGATAGTTTCCCAGGGCCTCCCATTGTTCGGCGATCTGACAACGACGCAGGGAGTCGAGCGGCGGGACGGAAATCGAAAGCAGGTCTTCAAGTTCCTTGAGCGCCGACAGCGGGTCGCGTCCCGAGACGTCGCCGATGTCCTGCGTGATGCGGCCCATGGCGGAAAGGTCATCGGCCGGCTGGCTGTCGAAATAACGCATCGTGGTCTCCCCGGAAGACGCGGCCACGCACAACGGAGGCACGAAAAATGGCGTCACCCGGTTCTTTTCAACGGTCCGGAAATTCGTCGGTTTTGATGTGTGCGCCGGAGTGTAGCAAACCATCCGGCGCGGGCAGAAGTCGTTTCGCAGGTGAAACGTGACGAAGGTGTAAAAAGGAACGCAAGGACGCCAAGGCGCAAAGACGCAAGAAGTTGAAAAACCTGCTTTTTCTTTGCGTCTCTGCGCCTTGGCGTCTTTGCGTTCCCGGTTTTACTTCTGCTTCAAAGCCCACTGGCCGCCGCGCCAGCGGAATTCAATGTCGTAATTCTCGTCGTCGCGCGTCGCCACCTGTCGCTTGGTCAATTGGCCGTTTTCGATGGTGATTTTTTCGTCCCACTTGCCGTTGCGGTTGAGGTCGATTTTGGCCCGGTTCCAGCCCTGACCGGGCGTGTCCTGATAAAAGCTGACCTTGTAGGACTTGCCGGGGAAGGCGTCCTTGACCTTGTCGCCGTTCGCGGGCTGCTGGAGAAACGTCAGAATGTCCTGATCCACCGGGCGCGCGCCGGTCGGAATGTCGGCGTTGACGTTGGGAATCGTCGGCTGGCCGGTCTGGGTGGGCCGCGTGGATTTGATCGGCTGGTCGGGCTGCCCGGGGTCCGCGGCGGCGGGCGGCGGGTTCGACGATCCCGACCGGCTCAGGAGCCAGACGCAGGAACCGCCCAGGACCACGCCGACAATCAGGATTCCCGATACCACCAGCGCGATAAACGTTTTGAACTTCATCGGTTTTCAACCTCCGAAACGGTACGCGGCATCATCCCCCGCTCGATGGGCACCGTGCAGTTGCAATAGGAATAAAGACAGGGACGCGCATCTTCCATCAGCCGAAACGTACCGTCGAGGAAATTCCCGAGATACTCCTTCCGGTAGCGACGCGCCGGATAGCACCGCCACGCATGCCCGAGGTCGTCGAGCGTGAACGCCAGCGCGCCCGACCAGCAGGGACGCCCCGCAAACGACGGCGCGATTTCGCCCAGGCCGTTGTGGCCGCCGAATTTCAAAAGCGTCGCTTTTTCTTCGTCCGTGTAATCAATCACGTCGCGGGCCTGTTTTTCCGGCTGGACCTTGAACCGCAGCCCCGCGCGCGCGAACTTCGCCGCCAGCCGGTCGAGGTCCGGCAGATTGGCCCGGGTCGCGACACAGGTCACGTTAATACTCGCGCCGACCGGCAGCCGCGCGGCGACATTCACGCCTTTTTCGATGAACCGGTCGAGTTCGATGTCGCTCCCGACGTACTCGCGGTGCAGACTCGCCGAAAACACGCGAATTGAATCACCCGCAGCATCGAGAAAGGCGTCAAGCAGTTCCGGCTTGGCCGAAAAATTGGTGACGACGCTCACCGCGTGGCGCATTTTCGCCAGCGCGCCGACGATTTCGACCAGCGTCGGATGCTGGAACGGCTCGCCACCCGAAAGTTTGACCTCCCAGCGGCCCGGCAAGCGGGTGAACCCGTCAAGAAAGCGCGGCGTGTCGGTCGCCCAGCGTTTGCGGTCTTCGAGAAAGCGTTGCGTACAGTAGGAACACCGGTAATTGCACGCCGTGTTGATGTTCCACATGACGACGCCTTCCGCCGGGCGCGGAGTGGGCGGGAACCGGTTTTCGGCGGCGTTGGTCATGGGCGGCGGACAGCCCTCCCTTACGGTCGGGCTACAGTTCAATCATTCCCCGGTTGGCCGGGACGGTGCAGGGGCAGATGTCGTAAGTACAAACCAGCGGCGCGGGGTTGAGTTTGAACGTGCCGTCGAGGGCGTTGCCGAGATAGCCCTCTCCGAACCGCTTGGCCGTCCGGCAGGAAAAGGCGTTGCCGCGCTGGTCGAGGACGAAATATTCGACACCGGACCAGCATTTCTTCCCGCGATAGGACGGCGCGACGTTGGCCTCGCGCGCGGTCGGGTTCGTGCCCGTGAGCGCGACGACGCGGGCGCGTTCGTCTTCTTCATATTGAAAGACGCCGTGCTTGGTTTTCATCACCTGCGGGAAGTATTTCAGCCCGGCGGTTTCGACATCGGCCTTGACGGCCGCGAGGTCGGCGACCGTGCCCGGCACGAGGACGTTGTTCACCACGAACGCCGTTTCGGGTCGCAGCCAGCTTTTAAACTCGACGGCTTTCGCGATGAAGTCCTCCGGCGTGGTGAACTCGCGGTGGAGACTCGCCGAGACGACCGTCAGCTTATCGCCGACGAGGTCCACGAACTTCCGCAGCACGCCGGGCGGGGCGGAAAAATTGGTCAGTACCGAAACCCGGTGCGGCAGCCGCGCCAGTCCGGGGATGACCCGGTTCATAAAGCCCTTGAACGCGAACGGTTCCCCGCCGGACATCTTGATTTCCCAGACGCCGGGCAGCGTGGCGAAGAAGTCGAGAAAGCGGTCGAGTTCTTCGTCGGTCGGGTGGCCGGTGCGGTATTTCTTCGACTGAATGCAGTACGAACAGTCGTAATTGCACACGCCGTTGGTCTGCCATTCGATGGTCGGTGTCCGCATCATTTTTCCTGGGGTATGGAATCCCGACCGTCAGGGAGGGGGCGTCCGGTCCGGGCGCGGAAGGTCGCTTCGCCGAAGCGTTCGCGGACTTTCGCGCCAATTTTTACGTTCTGGTTGACTTTGCCGCACTGGTCGCAGTTGGGGAAGTAGTCGCCGCGCATCAGCCGGTCGCGCACGGCGTTCCACTGCGCGCCGAACCACTGCTCGGAAAAGGTCCCGTGCGCGAGATCGCCGACTTCGACTTCGGTCGAGCAGCAGTAAAGGATTTTGCCTTCGACGGTGACGCGCGAGTAGTACCACCCCATAAAACAGCCGATTTCGGAAATCGGGGCGGTGGCGCGACCACCCGCGCGAAGTTGCGCCTCGAACACGTCGAGATTGGTCGCGACGCCGAGCCGTTCGGCTTCCGCTTTGGCTTCCGGGACGAGCGTTTCAAGTAATGCCGTTCGCTGATCTTCCGTGATGGCGCAGGCTTCGGTTCCGGCGCGGAGGCTCGCGAGTTTATAGGTGATGCTTTGCGCGCTGTATTCCGCCGCGAACCGCACCATTTCCACGAGTTCCTCGGCGGTGTCGCGGTTGATGACCTGAACGTGTTTGAAGGGCGTGCCGAGCGTCTTCCAGCGGGCGAGCAGCGTCTGGAGTTTTTCGAAATCGCGTGCGGTCAGATTCGGATGAAACGCGGTGTAGGACTTTGCGCTCACGCCGTTGACCGAGACGAGCAGCATGTCGGTGCCGAGCGCGGCGATGCGGTCGGCGTCGGCAAGCAGCGCGTTGGTCAGTACCGTGACGTGCCAGCCGCGCCGCTTACAAAGTTCGATCATCTCGTAAATCATCGGATTCACGAACGGGTCGCCCATTCCCGAGAGAATCACCGCCTCGACCGAGTTCATCCCGGCGAGGTCGTCGGCCAGTTCGCTGAAGGTTTCGAAATCGAACTGTTTGCGCTTCCACTCGACCGGGCGGGCTTCATTCAGCAGCGGCGAGTGGTCCCAGCAGGTCGTGCAGTTGGTGTTGCAGCCGTTGGCGAGGTCGATGTGGACGGTCTGTGGACCGACCAGTACGCGGCCTTCAGCGATGCCGGCCATCCGCAGCTTGCGCGCGATTTTGAGCGGATTAGATGCGCTGTTCATCGCGGACCTCCTCGGTGGCCTTTTCAAGCGCCACGAGCAGCGCGCGATCGCCGAGCGACGCGTCGTGGTGGCGGTCAATCAGCGCCTGCGCCCGGTAAATCGTTTCGCCCCCCGCGTGGACGGCCCGCAGAAATTCTTCCAGCGCAACGGTTTGCGCTTCGAAATCGGCGCGGCGCGCGAGCGGAAGCCCGTTCAGGAATCCGCCCGTTCCGCGCGGATTGTTGAACGCGGCGAGCGCGTTTTGAACGGCGAGCCAGCCTTCGACGAGTTGTTCGCACTGATGTTCATCCGTCGGTTTCGGAAACCGTTTGGCGAACGTCAGAAACCAGCGCAGCCGGTCGGAATCGCCGGGACCGGACAGGACGCGGCTCAACAGATCGGCCATTTCGTCGCCGGTCAGATCGGTGGCCCCGTCGAACCACTTCAAGGCCCGTTCGAGCGATTCCGAAGTCGCTTTTCCACTGTCGAGGAGTTTGAAAAATGCCGGGGTCGCCAGATTCATCGCGTCGTCGAGTTCGTGACGGTCGATGACGACCTGAAGCGCCAGCCGCGCGGCTTCGCGGGCGAAGTTGGTCGGAACGAACGCCGTCGCCGCTTCCGAGAGCGCGGTCCGGCTCGTTTCGTCGGTCAGGCGACGAAACGAGAAATCGAGCGCGTCATTTGAAATTTCGCCAGTGGAATCGGCGGTGATGAAGAGGGCCGCCCCGGCGTCCGTCGCGGCCTGAATCCGGCGGGACTGGTCGTCGGCGATCTTTTCCTGCGCGAAAAAGGCCGACGGAATGCCCGCGTTGAGAAGTTCATAAAAGGAATTGAACCCCGCCGCCGAAATGGCCGCGTCGAGGCCGGGAAAATCGAGCGCCGCGAGCGGTTCGGTGTGCCAGGTGATGTTGTGCCCGCGCAGCGGCTCGCCGCGATAGAGCGGTCCGGCTCCGATGACGAGATGAACGTTTTTCTTTTCCGAAAAGTAAGTCGCGATGGAACGGAGCGTTTTTTCGGCGGTGAAATCGCCGCCCCCGCCCGCGCCGACCCAGACGGCGAAGGCGTCGCCGGGAATGCCGAGCCGTCGCCGGGCCTCGGCGCGCGGGTGAAGTTCGTCGCGGCCGCGCAGGAGAATCGGCCCGACCGTCCGGGCGCGCCATTCGAAGCCTTCGTAAAGGCTGGTCGGCTCGGCGCCGGGTTCCTCGATGGCGATGATCCGGTCGTACTGCGGGAGAAATGCCCGGTAGCCGTCGAGCCGGGCGAAGTCCTCTTTTACCGCGCGGTGGATGAACACTTTTTTCGCCGGTACGTCGAGGACCGGGCCGAGTTCGCCGAAGGTCCCGCCGGGAAAGGTATCGACCAGTAAAAGGTCCGGCTTGAGCAGGCCGACGCTGTGCCATATCCACTGGCGGGCGAGCCGCAGATAGTCTTCCTTGGGAATTTCGGCGTCCCGGACGGCGGTTTTTGACGGGAGCTTGAACGCCGCGAAACCTTCGCGCAGCGCGAGATCGCTCGCTTCCGAGGTCGTTAAAACATAGGCGTCGAGGCGGGTTCCGGCGCATTTCGCGATGCGGCGCATCCAGCGCAGCACGGCCAGCACGCGGGTGAGGTGGCCGAGTCCCGCGCCGTTGACGGCGTAGGCGACGACGGTCAGCGAACGCATCGTTTACGAAACCTCCACGCCGCTCGGGATGTCGTTGTAATCGGGCGTCAGCACCGGCGTCGGCTCGGCGTAGCTCGAATCCCAGTGATAATTCGGGTTCTGCTGGTGGTATTCGTAGACTTCCGGAATGAAGTTGCCGTCCACCCGGCCGTCGGTCATCAGATCCCACCAGAGCATGTCGCGGGTGTAGTCGTAGTAATCGTAGCGGTCGTAGTAGGCCACCCGGTCGTACTGCCGCCAGAACCGCTCGCGCCGCGCCGACAGTTTCTGGCGCGGATCGGCCAGCCAGGCATATACCTCGGCGTCATTGAGCGTGACGTAGGCGTTTTTCGGTCGCCCGAACTTCGTGATTTTCCGCTTGATCTTGATGATGGCCTCGTTGAGAACGCGGGATTCCTCCTGCATCTGGCGGCTGGTCATCGTTTTGGTGTATTCGATCTGCTTTTCGAGGCCGTGAATCTTCTTTACCAGCGCCTCGCGGATGCGGTCGCCCTTCGACCATTCGAAAAGCTGTTCGCGATCGACGTAGGCGAGATGTTCGCGCAGGGCGGTCTGGCATTCCTCAAGCACGACGTGAGCGAGGTTGTCGAGCCGCTGTTTGGCTTCATTGAACTGCGCGATCAGCCGCCGAACGTCCTCGATGGCGGCCTGCGCGTCCTGATAATCCTTCGAATAGAGTTCGCGGGACCGACGGAGCGGTTCATAGGCGGCGCGCAGGACGGCGAAGTTTTCGACGCCGAATTTCTCGACGATGGCGTCGCCCCGGCGCCAGTCGCCGTAGAACCGGAAGCTGAAAATGCTTTCCTTGTAGTCGTCCGTGTCGTAGCCGCGTTCGTAGAGCGAGACGAAATCCGGCTCGGCTTCATAACGACCGATGGCCGACTGGATGAGGTCGAGTTCCTGTTTCGCTTTTTGAGCCTTGAGGGTGAGTTCCCCGGCGGTCGGTTCGAGGAGTTGCTGGCGGTTGATGAACTTCGGGTCAGCCTGAATGTCGGCGATGAGCTTCGACAGCCGGACGCGCTCGCGCTGCTTGTATTCAATCGGGTCGATCTGGCGGAACTTGCCGTATCCGGTGCGGGTTTCAACCTCGGCGATGGCCTGCGGAACGAGCGCGGGCAGGTTGACGGTGGCGAGTTCGGTCAGCGCCGCCTCGCGCGTCTGTTGAAGTTCGCCGGTCCGTTGATCGTGTTTCGAATAATCGGTTTTAAGCTGGTTGAGCGCCTGCTGGAGTTCGGCGATTCGCTGGTTGGCCAGCCGAAAGAATTGCTGGACGTTCACGCGGGCTTCCTCGTTTTCAAGTTTTGGTTGGAAAGCTTTGGAAAGCGTTGAGCCTGTGGAAACATACGCGACCGACCGGCGCGGCACAACCGGCGGCAAGCCGTCGGCAGATTGAAGATTGCAGATTGAAGATTTTCGATTGAATGGAAGAAATTCTTCAAAATCGAAAATCTTCAATCTTCAATCGAAAATAATCCCTGGTCGGTTTTCACTCCCATGATGCCCATCCTCGCGACCGCGACCGGACAGGTCGAAATCCTTTTCAGCCTTTTTCTGATTTTCGCCTCGGCCAAGCTGGCGGCGGAACTCTGCGAACGGCTGCGCCAGCCCGCCGTGGTCGGGGAAATCGTCGCGGGGGTCGTCATCGGCCCGGGCGTGCTGAAACTCGTTTCGCCGACGGAGGTCACGCAGGCGATGGCCGAAATCGGGGTCATCCTGCTGCTGTTTCTGGTCGGACTGGAAATCAATCCGCGGGCGCTGTTCGCGGTCGGCCGGACGGCGCTGATCGTGGCGGTGAGCGGGGTGGTGGTGCCGTTCATCGCGGGGTACGGGCTGATGCACCTGCTCGGGACACCCACGCCGGAAGCGCTGTTCATCGGCGCGGCGCTGGTGGCGACAAGCGTCGGCATCACGGCGCGGGTCCTCGGCGCGATGAACATGCTCGACGTGAAATCGAGCCAGATCATTCTCGGCGCGGCGGTCATCGACGATATTCTGGGGCTGATCGTGCTGAGTGTCGTGAACGCCACCACAAAGGGAAGTGTCAATTACGTCGGTTTGGCGCTGACGGCGGCGATTCCGGTTATTTTTACGCTGTTCATGCTCGTTTTCGGGTCGCGCATCGTCCGGCGGACGCGCCCGGCCATCGAGCGGCTGCGCGTCGGGCAGGCGTTTTTTCTGGCCGGGATGATTTTGTGTTTCGGATTGTCGTGGGTGAGCGCGAAATTCGGCGCGGCGGCGATCATTGGCGCGTTTCTGGCGGGTATCGCCTTGTCGGAGGAGACAGCGGACACCGACCTGCGTCGGCAGGCGTCGGCGGTGACGGAATTCACCGTGCCGTTCTTTCTGGTCGGCATCGGGATGCAGCTCGACCTGTCGGTATTTTCAAAGGCAACGACGATCTGGTTGGCGGTGGCCGTCACGGCGCTGGCGGTGGTGACGAAATTCGTCGCTTGCGGCCTCGCCGCTTCGGGGCTTGGCCGTCGTCCGGCGATGCAGGTCGGGATGGGCATGGTCCCGCGCGGTGAAGTGGGAATTATCGTGGCACAGGTCGGAAAGTCGGCGGGCGTGGTGTCGGAGGCTGCGTTCGGAGTGGTCGTCCTCATGGCGGTCGCCACGACGCTGATTGCGCCGCCGTTTCTGAAGGCCCTGTATCGCCGGGATCAAAGTGCGGTTCCCGCCGTGGATGCCGAGCAGGTGGTGGATTGCGACCGGGAATACACCGAACTCGGCTGAGGCCGTTCCAAAAAAAGCATCGGGCGAACCGACGCGAGGCCGGTTCGCCCAATGAAAGGAAGACGAGCTTACTGGTTACGGCGCGAGGATGCTGCCGGTGAATGATTCGAGGATCCGCAGACCCTGAATCTGCTTTTCGAGGCTGTCGAATTCGACGAGGGTCGGCTCGACGAACGGCTTTTTCGTTTCCGGCTGCGCGGAACGCACGTTTTCCGAAGCGGTCATGGACATTCTCCTTTTGAAATGTGTGAGTCCGGGCGAGTGAGAGATTCAGCCGCCCGGAGTAGAACGGCGCGCGAAAGATACTACTTCACGCGAGTAACGGAAACCCGATTGAGTGCGAATGTGGGCGCGCCTTTTTCGGGAATGAAAGTGGACGACAGGATCGGATTGCCCGCCTTGTCGAAGCCGGTGGCTTCAACGGCGAGATTGCCGAGTTTGAAGGTCTGGCCGTTGCGCGTGACGCTGCCGGTCGTGGTGGCGAAGACGCTGACGAGGAAGCGGAAGCGACGCAACTGGGGCATCGCAATCTGGAAGTTGACGGGGACGACCTGATTGGGCGTGATCGGT
>JBDRAL010000008.1:0-27605 GCA_039793685.1 Blastocatellia bacterium NZW_1522 | reverse complement strand
GCCCTTCTTTTTGTTTTTGGCGTTGTTCAGCCCCCCCCCCCCACCCCGCCCGCCCCCCCCCCCCAGGCGGGGGGGGAGGGGAGTAAAATAAGTAGAGGGCCCCACCCCCCCCCCCCACCACCGCTCTATTGAAAACGAACGCTTTCCTCACGACTCCAGACTTCGGATTCAGGACTTTTTCCCCAATTTCCGCCGCCACATCACGAAACCGGTGATGAAAAGGATTGCGGGAGCAACTCCGGTGAGAAGCTGAAACAGCTTTCCGATGAGGCCACCGGCTTTTCCGGTGTGAAGGGGGTAAAAGGTGTTGTAGAGCCGGACGCCCGCCGATGCGTCGCGCGCGTTGCGTACGGAAAGTACTTCCCCGGAGAAACCGTCCAGAAAAACCGCACTCCGCCCGACCGGATGCCATTCTCCCGGTCCGTGAAGCCGCACCTGAACCGGCTCGGTCGGTTTTCCCGGCAGGTTGACGATGGTCGCCTTCGATCCGGGAATTGACGCTTCAGCCGTTGCAACCAGTTTGTCGAGCGGGACCGGGTTCGGCGTCGGAGCCGATTTCGGCGCGGGCGGGGGTGTTCCGCGGGTGATCCCGAAAAGGGGCTGGGTCCAGTCTTCGAGCGCCATGATGACGCCGGTCGTCGCGGTCAGGGTGAGGGCCGAGACGGCAAGGATTCCCGCCAGCCGGTGAACGTCATACATCATCCGTTTTCCCGAACCGATGGAAAATGAACGAAGAAAACTCCCCGTTTTTCCCGTCGGCAGCCACAGATGCAGCCCCGACAGGCACAAAATCAGGAGCCCGAGGCCGAAAACCCCAAGGACGATCTTTCCAGCTTCGCCGAGAAGCAACTTGGAATGGATGTCGAACACCCAGACCATCACGCTTTCCTCGCGTTTTCGGGTTCCGATTTCCTTCCCGTCGTACGGATTGAAATACGCCTCGACCGGTGACGATTTCGGAGGGCGCACCTGAACCAGAATCGCCCCGTTCGGCGCTTCCGGCAAACGCATCAGCCGGAGGGTCGCCCCCGGATGAGCCGCTCTGGCGTTGTCCAGAACGGTCTGGATGGGCACCTTTTCACCCTTCGGTTCGACCTTCATCAATGACGGATTGAGCGTGGCATCGGCTTCGTCGCGAAACGTCAGGAGACCACCGGTCAACCCCGTGACGAGCAGGATGGCCCCCACCCCGATACCGCAAACGGTATGCAGAAAAAGAGAAAAACGGCGAATGTTCATGGAATCGCAATAAAGCCGCTGAAAAACACCCTCGTCAACCGGCTTTTTGTAAAGAAAATGAATTCGGGAGGGGAAACGGGAATCCGTTTTACCTCGGTGAACAACGGATGGCCGTCTCCTCCGCCCGAAGTTCCACGCAGGGATTAGAAAATCACCCGCGCTCCGAACTGGAACTGTCGTCCCGGGTCAGTGTTTGAAACGCCCGCCACCGGCGCCAGGAACGACGTCGCCGGAGTTGTACCGTTTCCGAAAACGGCATTCGGGCGAATCAGATTCGAGCGATTGAACAGATTGAAACCTTCGGCGCGAAGTTCGAGGGAGACGTTCTCGCGCAAGGGAATCCGTCGCACCACCGACAGGTCGAAGCTCGCCTGAACCGGCCCGCGGAAGGAATTTCTCCCGTAAACAACTCCGGTAGCAGGGTTTACGGGGCGATCCACAACCAATGTGTCGCCGTTATTATCCACGCCGGTGCGGGGATCGACGGGCAATCCCGAAGCAATGGTCACGACCGAGGAAACCTGAAAGCGGAAGGGCAGTTCGACCAGTCCCTGAAAAACGAGCCGGTGGCGCTGATGAAAATCGCTCGGTCCACGTTCCAGCCGGTCGTTGCCGGCCCAGTCGTTCGGCACGCCCGTATTCGGTTCGCCGAAAAACATCGAATCCGTTATCGCCGAGTTGTAAAGGTAATGCGCTTCAATGAGATAGCGCTTTGAAAACCGCTTGACGAGGCCGAGATCGAGCGCGTCGTACTGACTGGTCGCCGTGTTTTCAACCACCGCCAGATTCCGCACCGCCACGCCGCCGAAGGTCGAAACCGGACGGGTGGCATCCGCCGCCGCCTGCGACCGGATCAGGCCCGGCGCGGTACGAGTGAAGGCCGACGGGGCATTGATGTCGCGAATCCGCATCTGCTTAAGCGTCCGCGAGTGAACGGCATCAACGGTCAGAAGCCAGTCGTTCCAGAGTTTCTGCTGGATTCCGAACGAAAACTGACCGCTGTAGGGATTCAACCGGCGATCCGGCGAGAGATAAAGATTGCGCGCGGCCACCGTCGCGCCGCCGGGAGGCGCCACGAGCGAGTTCGGGAAGGTCGGGAACCCCGCCGCGCCTGCCCGCAGCGTGTAGCTCGCGGTCGGCGAATTGACGCCTTCCGTGAAAAACCGGCGGGTGATGTAAAAGTAGTACTGGTCGTAAAACACGCCCGCACCGCCGCGAACGATCGTGTTTCCGTTCCCGAAAACGTCCCACGCGAACCCGAATCGAGGCGCGAAGTTGTTTCGGTCGTCCGTGATGGACTGGTGTTCATACCGCAGCCCGAGATTGAGCGTGAGTCGGGGCGAAATTCGCCAGTTGTCCTGAATGAAGCCGGAAATCAGCGTCTGGCCGTAGGTGAAATCGGCCACCCCGAACGTCTGCGAATACTGAATGGGGGTCTGGTTCGGGGTCGGCGGTCCGGGGGCGAAGGTGTAGGTCCCAAACTGGGTGTAACTGAAATCGGAAACCTTGTTTCGGATGAAGTCCGCGCCGAATTTCAGGTCATGATTGCCGAACTGGGCCGCAAATACGTCGGCAAATTGAAAATTCCGTGACCGGACGGCGCTGAATGCCGAATTGCCTTCGGTTGCGTAATTCGGTCGCGTCACCGTCACCTGCGGGAACAGCGCCGAACTCGAACTGGGAACGATATTCGAATAGCTGAACCGGAACTCGTTCACCTTCGTGCCCCAGATTTTACGGTCAGTTACCTGGGTCGCCACGCCCTGGGTCACGCTCAACCGGGCGGCGCTGGGCTGGGTGAAACCGCTCACGGCGTCGTTGGCGTTGTCGTTCGTACTGTAATTTCCATTCACACGGGCGGAGAGCGAGTGGGTGTCGTCGAACCGGTAATCAAACCGGGCAAGCGCGAGATGTTCCCGCAGATGCCCTATGAAGAAACCGGGCGTGGGCGACTGGATGAACGCGCCGCGATTGGCCCGCGTTTGCTCGTAATTGATGAAAAAATTGAACTTGTTGGCGATGATCGGTCCGCCGAGCGAGCCGCCGAACTGCTGAAGCTGATTCGGGATGCCCTGATTGGCGACCGGCGGGCGGGCCTGGATGCCGCTCGGCCGCAGAAAGTAGAACCCTTGCCCGTGGAACTGCTCGCCGCCGGATTTGGTCGTGGTGCTGACGATTCCCGCGCTCGATCCGCCATATTCGGCGGAGTACTGGTTCGTCATCACCTTGAATTCCTGGACGGCGGCCAGTGACACCTGCTGTTGCGGTGCGTTCGCGAAAATCGACTCGTAGTTGGCGTTTCCGTCGAGTTTGTAGTGAGTATGGCGAAATGAACTGGAATTGATGGAAAGCCGCGCGGCGCTGCTGCCGTCGCTGCCGAGTCCGGCGGTGTTACGGACACGCGGATCGAGCAGCGCGAACCGGTTGAGACTGCGACCGTTGGAAGGCAGTTCGGTCAGCCGACGCGCATCCACCGACTGACTGATTTCAGGTGCGTCGGAAACGACCGCCGGAGTATCGGCAACCGCGGTCACGGTTTCGTCCACCGAAGCGACTTCAAGAGTGAAATCAACAGTGGCGGTTTCACCCGAACGCAGGGCGGTTTTGGGTGACGAGGCGGATTTGAAGCCGTTAACCGAGACGGCCAGAATGAAATCATCGGCGAGCGGAAGTCCGACGGCCAGAAAACGGCCGTGTTCATCGGCGACGATTTCACGCCGAATGCCGGTTGAGGGGCTTGTCACCGTGACGCGCGCACCGGCAACCGCCGCGCCCGAGGCATCCTGGACCAGTCCGCGAACGGCACCGCTGGTTTCGGTCTGGGCCGAGACGTTCAGGGCAAAGAAAAACACGACCCCGACCACCCGGAGGACGCCGAGGATGGAAAACTTACCTTTCACTTGGGAAAACATGGGAAAAAATCCGAAAGAACGCAGAATAACGCCGAGTGGCGAACCGAGGTAAATTGAAAATGACTTTCAATACTTAAACCATAATGCCGCGTTTTCGGGTTGTCAATGAACAAATTTCCCTCCTCAATTTTTTTTCAGAGGAGTGGGAAAAAACACCCCCGGTTTTACAAGAGGAGCTTTTGAATCAATGAGTTAAAGAAAAACGCGCCGCCCGTGAACATCACGGAGCGGCGCGTTCTTTCGCTTTTTTTATTTTCAGTTCCCGTTTTGCTGCTGAAGCTGCTGTGCCCGGCGACGAATCATTTCCTCAAGTTCGGACTGATGCTGCTCGACCTTCCGTTTGCCAATGGCGGCCCCCTGTTCGGCCATTACCGGTGTCCGCTCAATCAGCTTCTGGTACACAGCCGTTCGAGTAAAGGTCAACAACTGCTTCTGCTCGACCGGCGTGAAGATTCGTTGAAGTTCACTTTCCGATGGCAGACCGCCGCCCTGTGTGAATCGGTCCAGATTGCGGAACAACTTCTTTCCCGCGCTGGTCTGGGCAAAAGCGTTCATTTGGCGGATCTCGGGCTCCGTAAAATTGCTCATGTAAATGGTCGCCACGTCACTTTCGATGGCTGCCCATGAGGCATACTTTCGGAAAAACTGTCGCATGGTTTCCGCAAAGGGCTTGAGCTGGGGGTTCTGGGCGATCTGTTTCTGGAGTTCGACCTCGATGGCCGTGTCATAGATGGTGTTCAACCCGGCCAGAATAAAAAACTCACGCGTTGCCTGAATGTGCGAAGCGGAAAAACCACCCGACCGGGGCGGCGGAGCATTTCGTCCGTAGGGACTGGAAGTTCCCTCACCGGTGCCCCGTGAGGTCCCCGAACCGTTCTTATAGGATTCCTGGCTCATTCCGGCCGCCGAAAAGGCCAGAACGAAGGTAGCTGCGAGTACCACACGCTTCATAGTCCGTTTTCCTCCCGGGAAAAGTCACCACCTTGGTTGTATCGATACTCCGGGGAATCCGGATTCAAAAATCTCTCCCCCGGCCCGAATTTCAGATTTTCACCCGAACCCAGGTCATGGCGGCCAGATACGCCTTTTCGGCTTTGTTCAGTTTCGGGCGGTGCCGAAACACATCAAAACCGCCGGTTTCAATCCGATCCAGAATCTTGAAGTAGATTTTGGCCATAATCTCCGCCGCCACCATCCGTTTCCGGTCGGAAGCGTGAAGCGCCGCCAGAGCCTTACGCCGGAACTCTCGTGCGCGCGTCGCCTGCTTTGCGATCAAGGTTCGAAACGCTTCGTTGTAAACGCCTTCGAACAATTCCTTTTCGGAATAACCGGCAGCCTCGATTTCCTCGGACGGCAGATAAACCCGACCACGTTCGGCATCTTCCTTCAAATCCCGGATGATATTGATCATCTGGAGGGCCTTGCCGAGATTCACGGCGTACTCACGGGCACTTTTGTGCCGGTATCCGAAAATCTCGATGCACATCAGCCCGATGACGCCGGCAACGTGGTAGCAGTAATCCTCAAGTTCCTCGAAGGTCCGGTACCGCCGCTGTTCGAGATCCATTTCCATTCCCCGAATCAGCGCCAGAAAGTGCTCCTGCTGAATCGGGAAGTCGCGAAGCACGGTTTTCAACTCCCCGGCGAGCGGAAGGCTGGGAGCATGTCCGTTGAAACAGGCGGCGATTTCGCCCCGCCACCGGTTCAGGTCGTCACGCGGGTCCCCGGCGGGTTGTTCGTCGTCGACGATATCGTCAACCACCCGGCAAAAAGCGTAAACGGTTTCGATGGCGTGCCGCTGTTCCTTTGGAAGCAACAGGAACGAATATAAAAAATTGGTTTTTGACTGGTGTGTAATTTTCCCGGCGGTGAGCGCGGTTGAGGACGTTGGAACGGTCATAACGAATCCAAGGATCGGGTTCCGCCACGGGGGGCCGGGAAGGCGGAAGGCGCGAATGAGTTAAAGAGAAGTTTGACTTTCTGACGAGTCGAAATCGTGGGACGACTCGAAAAAATATCGAATTTTCGACGGCGGAGCGCTTCCAGAATGCTTGTCCCTCCGAGCCAGACGAGACGCAATTCAACGCCCAGGCGTCCCGGCACGGCACGACAGAGCGGTTTTCCACGTTCAAACATCGCCTGGGTCCGGTCGGCCAGCGACGTCATCATGGCCACGAATGCCTCGTTGTAGCGGTGCGCGCGGAGATCGTCTTCGGAGTATCCGAAACGTTCCATTTCGGCAATCGGGAGGTAAAGCCGGTCCTTTTCGAGATCAATCAGGATGTCCTGCCAGAAATTCGTCAACTGGAGGGCCGTGCAGATTTCATCCGACCAGCGATGCCACGTTTCATCCCGGTATTTGAACAGAAGAAGCATCAGCCGACCAATCGGATTGGCCGAACACCGGCTGTAGTCCACGATGGCGTCGAAATCGGCATGACGCGAACGCACGACATCGATGGAAAAGGCGTCGAGCAGGTCATGAAAAAGTTGGCGGGGCAGGTCGTAGGCCGGAATCGTGGCCGCCAGCGCCTGAAAGACGGGATGAACGGCTTCCCCGACCAGGCAGGTATCGAGTTGAAGTCGCCAGTCCTCGATTTTGGCCAGTCGTTCTGCCTGTTCGAATTTCCCTTCGTCGGCGAAATCATCGGCTGCCCGGGCAAAGGCATACACCGCGTAAACGTGTTTCCGGACCACCTTGGGCAAAAGGACCGAACCGACCGGGAAATTCTCATAATGGCCAAGGGCCACCCGCCGACAATGTTCGTAGGCAGCGTCGAGTTTCGTCTGGTCGGTGGCTTGTGCGGTTGCGGTCGGCACGCTGAAAAACCGTTTCTGAAAAGTGTTCGCAGGGCAATGCGTCGGACGATATTCGCCCCGCCACCGGGGCGCGTCAAGCGGTGCGTGCTTTTTTTCCGTTTTCACTTCGAGGCGACAAAAATGAACCTTGCGAGAACGTATCGGGCGGTTTAGATTTTTTCCTGTACCGTCACCAGCCCAAATTTCACTTCAGGCAACAGGATTTTCATCCCCCGCATCAGTCGGAACGCTTCCTCAGCTTTTCCGGAACCGACAATTTTTTTCCGTCCACCATCGCTCGCCCCGATTTGAAAGGAACCTATCAAATGACCTCTCGATTCTCTTCGTCTTCCTTGCGCGCCCTTCTCGTGGCCGTTCTTCTGTTCGGCTTTGTATTCGCGGTGCCGGCAACTTCCCCGCAAAGCGCCGTTTTCGCCCAGGAAGGGCCGGAAGTGTTTGACACGATGACTGCCACCCGGGTCGAACGGATTTTGCGCTCCTTCGGGGACGTCACCTACGAGGAAGTAAACACAAACGTTTATCGAATCAATCTCGAAGGAACGAAAATCCTGCTCAAGAAAAACGACAAAACCCTGCTCCTTTATTGCGGCTGGAGCGGCAAACAGGTTTCCTTGAGCCGAATCAACGAATGGAACAAGACCAAACGCTTCGCCAAGGCCTACATCGACAACGAAGGCGATCCGGTGCTTGAAAGCGACTATGAACTGACCGGCGGCGTCACCGAACAGAACGTCAAGGAATGGATGAAGACCTATGTCCTGTTTCTCAAGCAGTTCAAGGAATTCATGGATCAGTAAAAGGTTCACCGTAACGTCAAAAAGGCCCGCCGGAATTCGGCGGGCCTTTTTCTTTTCCACAACGATTCACCCGACGTGAACGCGCGGTCTTTTCTCAGGCTTGTCCACTGCCTGTCGCAACACCTCATGAACCACCGGGGCCGTATCTCCCTCGCCGAAAAACAGATATTTCATCGCGTAGGTTACGGGACTGCCCTCGGTCCAGCCGAAATAGGCATCCGGCACGACGCCGGTCAGCTTCTGGGCATGAATCAGGAACGCCGCGATGGCATTCGGCACCGCCGGACTCTCGCACCGGAGAATCCGGTGTTTTCCGACATTGGTCGCCGTGATGTGGAGCGTGTCGTCCGAAAAATCCGACGGATTCACCACGTTGACCTCGAAAATCAGCACCGGTTCATCGGGTCGGATGCGATGTACTCGCTGTAGCTCGGCCCGCTTGCGGAAATATTCGGCGTCGTCGCCGGTTTGAACCCGGTTGGCCGCGACCCGGAGATTGTCGTTCCGGACGGCTTCCCGGACGTATCGCTCGGCGATTTCATCGAGTTCAACCTTCCGGATTCGAAGCTCCGTCGCCCGCAACGCCCGCGAAAACAGGGAGACGCCGATAATCGCAACGATGAAGAAGGCGCAGATCTTCAATCCCTCTGGACGCTCATGAACGTTTTGCACCGTCGTGTAGGCGAAGACGAGCGTGATGATGATGAAGGCCCCGAGTTTCCACCCGCGTTCGTTCGAATAGATGGAAATGACCACGGCCACCGAGGCTGACAGCATCAGCATCAGCACGCCGGTCGCGTACGCCGCCCCCTGCGCTTCCACGCTCGCGTCGAAAAGATACGTCACCACCAAGGTCACGGTGGTAATGACCACCACCAGCGGACGATTCGCCCGCGCCCATTCGGGGGCCATGCCGTAGCGCGGCAGGTAGCGCGGAACGAGGTTCAGCAGCCCCGCCATCGCCGAGGCTCCGGCGTACCAGAGGATCGCCGCCGTCGAAATGTCATAAATCGTCCCGAAAACGTTGCCGAACTGATGGTGCGCGAGGTAGGCCAGCGCTCGTCCCGAGGCTTCGCCGCCGGTTTGAAGCTCTTTCGCCGGAATCAGCATCGTCACCACCAGCGAACTTCCGATGAGCAGCGTACTCATGATGAGGGCTGATACCGTCAGCAGTTTCTTGGCGTTGTGAACCCGGCCCGCCGGATTGGCGTTCGTGTCCGTAATCTCGCCCTTGATGAGCGGCATGACCGTGACGCCGGTTTCAAAACCGGAAAGACCCAGCGCCAGCTTCGGGAAGACAATGAGGGAAAGTCCGACCGCCAACCAGATGTTGCCATGCGACGGACCGGTAATCAGCGCTTCTTTCCATGAACCGAGAACGGCCGGATGGGTGGCCACTTCATACAGTCCACGAACCACGACAATGATGTTGAGGATCAGAAAAGTGACCGTCAGGCCGACCGCGACAAAAATCGCTTCCGAAAAGCCCTTGAGAAACACCGCCCCAAGCAACAGAAGAAGAAGGACGGTGACGCCCATCTGGTGGTCCATCCAGTGCGGCGCGAGCGGGTTCTTGACGATATGTTCCGTTGCGTCGGCGGCGGAGAGCGTCATGGTGATGACGAAATCGGTCGCCGCAAATCCGAGCAGACAGAGCACGAACGTTTTTCCGCGCCAGCCGGGCAACAGATGTTCGAGCATCGAAACGCTGCCCTGACCGTTCGGGCTTTCCTGCGCGACCCGGAAATACATCGGAAGCGCGCCGAAAAGCGTCAACAGAACCAGGAAGACGGTGGCCAGCGGAGCGAGCGCCCCGGCCGCCAGAAACGCAAGGTAGGGCTGGTAGCCAAGCGTCGAGAAGTAGTCCACCCCGGTCAGGCACATAACCTGCCACCAGGGTTTGACGTGATGTTTCGCGTGTTCGGCGGTGGTGGTATTGGGACTGACGGTCTTGTCCCGAATCCCTTCGAGAAACCAGAACTTGAACTTGCGTGGAACTTTGAACAGCGGCTTGGTGCCGTTGGCCATGGCCTGCGAAGCCTCGTGTTTTTTGAAACCAGAAATGCGCGCCAAAAGGCGGCGTGACATGGCGCAGCATACGCCTCGCGATTGAAAAACGCATTAAAAATCCGAAATCCCGACGACAGGTTTGGCTTGACCAACGCCGACCATTCGGCGGACGATACCCTCACAAACCGTACAACTTGAATCGTTCCAGTCGCTTCGGAGGTCCTCCCCGATGAAGATCAAGACCGAACTCCCGCCGACTCGTTGCGAAATCTGCCACCAGTCGGATTGCTTCGATCCGACCACCGGCATCTGCTCCCGCTGCGAAACCGGAGCGAAAGCCGAACTGATCCGTGTTTCACGCCCGGACACCGCCCTTTATCGCGTGACCGCCCCGCTCCGGGCATTTCGAACGGCGGACCTCTGGGAATGGAGCGGCGACATCAGCCGGATACGGTACCTCGTGCTCGGCATCCTGCTGATGCTCGTGAAGTTGCCGGTCGATGCCCTCATCGCCGCCACCGCCAAACAGCCGTGGCATATCTACGAATATCTTTCGCCAACCCTTACGCTTCTCACCGACAACCCCTCGGATGTGAATCGGGACCGGATGACTTACTACATCATCCGCATGGCGCTCTCGCTGCCGTTCATCTGGGCCGGCCTTGTACTGACCCGGCGGCGGCTTCGGTCGGTCGGCCTTCCCTCGTGGCTGGTGCTGGGCTTTTTTCTTCCGGCGGCGAACTGGATCTTCTTCCTGGTTCTGTCGGTCCTTCCGAACCGGCAGGTCGATCACGAAGCCGAGATGCCGCCACCCGGACGGTTGGGGAAGTTCCTTGGGACACTGATTCCGCGCTCGGTCTGGGGCAGCGCGCTGATGGCGGCCTTTCTGGTCGTCCCGCCAGGCATCGCCATCGTGGCCTTTTCGACCAACGTGCTCCAGCAATACGGGGCCAGCCTTTTCTTCGTCCTGCCCTTCTGCCTGGGCCTCGGCGCAGCCCTGCTGCATGGTTTTCATCAGGAGCGGAGTTGGGCAGGCTGCCTGGTCGCGGCGGAGCTGTCGTTGATTCTGGTCGGATTCGCCCTGCTCTTTCTTGCCTTCGAAGGCGCGATCTGCCTCATCATGGCTTCACCCATCGCCATGTTTCTGGCCGGAATCGGCTCGACAGTCGGCTACTTCATCCAGCGCCGACCGGCACTTGACGCCTCGCCGGTAAAGGTCTTGCTCGCGATGTTTCTATCCCTCCCCGCGTTGATGGGCGCGGAGGCCCCGGCGACGAAGCTGACCACGCTTCGTCCGGTCGTCACGACCGTGGACATCTCCGCCCCGCCGGAAGTCGTCTGGAAGAACGTCGTCACCTTTTCCGAAATTCCGCCGACCGACGACTGGGTGTTCAAAACCGGCATCGCCTACCCGCTGCGCGCGACCATCAAGGGAACCGGTCCCGGCGCGGTGCGCTACTGCACGTTTTCGACCGGTTCGTTCGTGGAACCCATCGACGTCTGGGACGAACCCCGTTTACTAAAGTTCTCCGTCGCCGAACAGCCCGACACGATGCACGAATGGAGTCCGTACAATCACCTTCATCCGCCGCATCTCGACGACTTCATGCGCTCGCAGCGCGGCCAGTTCCGGCTTGTTCCGCTTCCGGGAAACCGGACTCGCCTCGAAGGCACGACATGGTATGAAGAACGCATCCACCCGATTGCCTACTGGCAAATCTGGTCGGACGCCATCATCCACCGCATCCACGGACGGGTGTTGAACCACATCAGGAATCTTTCCGAGACGAAAGCCGAAAACAAACAGCCATGAGCGAAACGACAACCATCCGGATCGGTGTACTGACCGTTTCCGACCGGGCCAGTCAGGGCGTGTACGAAGACCTTTCCGGCAAGGCCATCATCGAGGTTCTGAAGGAATTCATTTCAGGCGAATGGGAACCGGTCTACCGCGTGATTCCCGACGAACAGCCCTTCATTGAGGAAGAAATGATGAAGATGGCCGATGACGAAGGCTGCTGCCTTGTCGTCACGACCGGCGGTACGGGACCGGCCCCCCGCGACGTGACGCCTGAAGCCACCGAAGCCGTCTGTAACAAGATGATGCCCGGCTTCGGCGAACTGATGCGGGCGGTGTCGTTGAAGTACGTCCCCACGGCGATTCTCTCGCGCCAGACGGCGGGCATTCGCGGCAAAACCCTCATCGTGAACCTTCCCGGCAAGCCGAAATCCATCCGCGAATGCCTGGAAGCGGTCTTTCCGGCGATTCCCTACTGCGTCGATCTCATCGGCGGGCCGTTCATTGAAGGAAACGCGGAAGCGGTGAAGGTTTTTCGTCCCAAAAGCTGATCGGGTACATCACCGATTCCACCCGATTCAGTTTCGGATGAATCTCGTACGTCGTCTCCTTCAGACGCGCGTCCGTCATCTTTTCCAGGTTTTGCGTGTCGTCGTACTCAATCTCCGCTCCCGTCGAGGTCTGCGTCACCGAACCCAGTGCGTCCGTAAACTGATACCCACGCCAGGAAGTCTGGACCGCCTCGTTCTCGCCCCACGTCACGTCGTTGCGCGACGTCAGTGTGCTTACCCCAGGGTACTTTGTGTAAGAACCAGAATATTTTTTTAAACCTAATTAAGCAAAGTTTTTTATAAAAAACCAAGAACTCTTTTAGATTTATTATTTATTTAAGAATTGAAAATATAAAATCTTCAAAATTATTATTTATTCTTTCATTTGAAGAAGAATTATGGTCAAAGAACCATATGGTTCCATCATTTTTAAAACCAATGGGATTCCCTGATAAATCGATTGAGAATACAACGACTTCTTTAATCTCAGGGATTTCATCTAGCCAAAATCTTTTGGTTTCTTCTAAAACAGACCAATCATTTCCCATTGCAGGTGTTGGGGAAAGACCAAGAATAGGAAAGGACCTCACGATTCCCGATCCAAAATTCAGAAGAAAATCCTTATAGTCTTCTGGAAATGAGAAATTTAAATCGGTTTCGGCTTCCAAAATTAAATCTGGGCTTACTGGAGAACCGTAAAGTGAAGGGAACTCATTCCAAAATATGATTAGCTTTTCAATTAAATTCTCATTCATCTTAGTCCTCTCCTACCTAACTCTTCCCAAGCTCTTGCTTTCCAATACTCCTCTCGAAGCAAATTAAAGGCCTCTCGAATTTCAGTAGGAATTCCCGTACCGGGAGTATTTCCAAATGGATGTTGAACCCTGTTCCCATTCCTATGAAAGATTCGGGGAATTTCAATAACTGGCCCGCTAGAATTATGGCCTAAATGATGAAGGACCAGCCGTCTACCCTGTCTATCTGTACCCGCAAAACCGATTTGAGCCATTGCCCTTAAGTCTCTTTCAGGAATGTGTGAAAGGTCTCTTACTGCTCTAAACTCCATACCCTCAAAAATAACTCTGTTGGCCCTGTCGGTTCTAATAATTCCATTACCTGAGACCAATCCACTTAAAGGTGTTCCACGAAAATCTCTTTCAACGAAATAAAATGGTCCCAACTGTTGGCTAGAAACAGGATTACCACGTTGTTTTGGCGGACCAAGTAACCGTGCTGGATCAGTAATTGGGCAAACATCTTCCGAATTATGAACCAACACCCCCTGACTTCCGACGAAGTAGGTATGGCTCTTGGCAACCTCGAAGTTATACACCACCTTGGGCGTCTTCGAGTGAAGGACTTTCAGTACCCTGACCCACTTGCCCGAACGGGTCTTGACCAGATCGCCCACGCGCAGACGGTACGCTTCCGTCCATGCGCCGTCGGCATCTTTTTCGGTTGAGGTGTTGCTTCTGGCGCGTTTCGCGAAGAACGGATGATCCGGCGACACTTCCAGCCACTTCGGCTCGCCCTGAATCTTCAGCTTCAACGTTTCCGGCACGATCCGCTGCTCCGCGCGCGTCGGTCGCCTTTTCAATCAAGCCGTTCGCGAAGTAGTTGTACGCCGCCTGCGTCGCGCTGTTTTGCCCGCCGGGACCTATCCCCTGCCCGGCTTCAGCCCTCACTGAAGGATTTTTCCCTTCCGATTTTTGTTTTCCGGCCGAGACTTTTCCCTTTCACCCCGCCATCGCAACTTTTCGGGACAGGCTGCACGCTTTCCCACCGAGACATGCGCCTTTCCGGGAGAGGCTGCACACCTTCCGGCTGGATTAACCCTTATGCACTCGGAAAAACATTGCATGAAGGGTGAGCCTGCGCGCTTTCACCTGGCGATAAATCGTTTTCCGGTCCGATATTTTCCTTTTCCCCCAAGGCTGCAACCATTTGCGGCATCCCCGCACAGCTTCGGCGTGCCTGAAAAGTCGCTTTCGTTTGAAGACTCACTAAAAAAAGTTGTCAAGGTACGAAAAAACCGTACGCCACGAAGAAAGAAATCTCCGCGGCGTACGGTTTTTTGAATCCGGGCATGGATTGCGTCGCCCGTGGTGGTGTTTCAGGAAAGCAGGAGTTCGAGGTCCTTGCGTTCGAGCGTCCGAATCAGGCTGTTGTCGGCGTTGATGATCGCGTCGGCCAGTTCCCGCTTGGTTTCCTGAAGCTGGAGAACCTTTTCCTCGACCGTGTCCTTGGTAATCAGACGGTACGCAAACACCCGCCGCGTCTGGCCGATGCGGTGCGCGCGGTCAATCGCCTGCGCCTCGACCGCCGGATTCCACCACGGATCGAGCAGGAACACATATTCCGCCGCCGTCAGGTTCAACCCGAGGCCACCCGCCTTCAGACTGATGAGAAACAGCCGGCATTCGGGATCGTTCTGAAAACGTTCGACGCGGGCCTGACGGTCGCGCGTCCGACCGTCGAGGTACTCGTAGTTCACGCCGTGCAGATCAAGGCGATCCTTGACGATGGCGAGCAGGCTCGTGAACTGCGAAAACACGAGCACTTTCTGGCCGTTGTCGAGCACTTCAAGCAACTGCGGGATGAACGTGTCGATTTTCGCGCTCGGCTCGGTGATTTTCTGTTCGTCGAGCAGCCCCGGATGGCAGGCCACCTGCCGCAGCCGCAACAGGGCTTCGAGAATCTGCATTTTCGCCTTGTTGATGCCGCCGGATTCGATCATCCCGAGCAGCGACTGGCGGTAGTGATCGCGCAATTCGTCGTAAAGCTTGCGCTGTTTTTCCTCCATCTCGCAGAAGATGGTCTGTTCCAGCTTCGGCGGAAGGTCGTGGGCCACCTTTTCCTTTGTTCGGCGCAGAATGAACGGCCGGAGACCCCGCGCGAGCAGTTCACGGGCTTCGGGGTCGGGATTGCGGGCTGCCGCGCCGGTCAGTTGAAACACCGACGACGAGCCGAGCATTCCCGGATTGAGGAATTCGAACAGACTCCACAATTCGCCGAGGTGGTTTTCAACCGGCGTGCCGCTCAGGGCAAGGCGATGGCGAGCCTTCAAAAGCCGCGCCGCCTTGGCCGATTCGCTGGTGGCGTTTTTGATGGCCTGGGCTTCGTCGAGAATGACGTAGTCGAATTCGAAATCCTTGAACATCACGGCGTCGCGGCGAAGCGTGCCGTAGGTCGTCAGAATCAGGTCGTAATCGCCGAATTTGTCGATCGTACGCGCGCGTTCGACGCCCGTGTGTTCGAGTACCCGCATGCGCGGGGTGAACTTCTGGGCTTCCTGGCGCCAGTTGAAAATCAGCGAACGCGGCGCCACCACGAGCGACGGCGGGGGAACGCCCGCGCCATTGGCATAACCGGCCTCGCGCTGCGTCCGGCGCGATTCGAGTAGTGCCAGCGTCTGCGCGGTTTTCCCGAGACCCATCGAATCGGCCAGACAGCCGCCGAAACCGAACCGGCGTAGAAAGTGGAGCCAGCCGACGCCCTCGCGCTGATACGGACGCAACTCGCCCACAAAGGTCTGCGGCTCGGGCATCGCCTCGATTCCGTCGAACCGGCAGATTTCCTCGCGAATCTTGCGGAACTGCGCGTCGAAACTCGCTTCCGGCTGCGCGGCGAGCAGGGCGTCAAGCATTCCGACCTGGGTTTTGGCAAAGCGGAGATGGTCTTCCTCCTCGGATCCCAATCCGACCAGGAAGCCGTATTTTTCAAGCCAGTCCTCGGGAAGCATGCCGTAGCTGCCGTCATCAAGCAGAACCGTGTTCTGTCCGCGACGGATGGCGGCGAGCAATTCCGGCAGGCGCGCCGTCGCCGAGCCGAAGTCGATGCGCCCGTGAAGCTCGAACCAATCCACGTTGGATTTGACTTCGAGAAACATTTTGCCCGGCTGGCGGAACAGTTTTCCTTCCGCCTCGACCCGCCAACCGTCCTCAACCAGCAGGCGGACGGCGCGCGGCAGGTTGTTCGGCGAAATCCGGAATTCGGTCGTCCGTCGCTGCGGGTTGTATTCGGCGCGGAATCCCAACTGACGCAACCGTTCGGCGGCGTCACGTTCGGAATTGACATCGCGGACGACATACCGCTTGTGAATTGCGTCGAAAACGCCACGCTTGGGCAGCCCCGCGTCCAGTACCGTTCCGCCGTAATCGAAGGCCAGCGTTCCGCGCAGCATCCGCGAGGACGTATCTCCCCGCTGACGATCGCCCGGACGCACTTTCAGCATTCGTTGCGGCGCGTCCGAAACCGTCTCGAACATCAATTCTTCCGGCAGTTCCAGCGGTGGCACATCCGGAAGGGAAAGAACCTTGTCGAGCAGTTCGAGACCTTCGTTGAGCGGAACCTGAAAGGACCCGACCTGCCGCAGAAGTCCGAGCCAGTAAAACGCGCCGGAATCATCAAGGGGTGTCACCGTCGTACGGGTAAACATCACCCCACCAGCCAGCAGCATGATCGGCGTGGCGAGCGGCATCCGCTCATCACCGCGCCGCAAGGCCCCGGAAATCTGGTAATGCCCTTCATCCGTCACGGAACGGCTGATTTCAAGTTCGAACTTCCACTTTTCCGATTCCCACGTCAGCGGAAATTCAAGTGAATCGGCTTCCTCTTCCTGACGCAGGTGACAGCGACCGGTCGAGCAGACGAGCGGCAACACGGCGTGGAGCATCGGCTCGGAAAGGCGGTAACGGGTCGGCGCGGTGGCGTAATCAAACGAGGTCACGAGCCATTCCGACTGTTCCTTTGCGCCCACGAGCAACGACAGAATCTGCCGGTCGGCCACGTTCGGGAGGTGGGCAATCTGCGATAAGGGAATCCGCTGATTGCGCGGCTTGCCCCACTTTCCGTCGGCTTTGAGTTCGCGCTGGAGCACTTCCAGAACGAGCGCACCCTGCTGGAGCGTCGTCGGAACGTCAATGAAGTACAAAAGTTCGCGTCCGGCGTGCGAAAGGCTTTCACGGATGGCATCCGCCTGAATTCGGGCGCGCTGACCGAGTTGGGTAAAGAGGGTCCGCCACTGGGGGGCACGCGACATTCCACGCCGGGACTTGCCGTTTCCGTTCCCCTCGGGTGTCAGCGAATTCCCCGTCCCGGATGGAGGCGTTTCAAGAAACGCGGTCATCGATTCATCGACCGCATCGTTGAAGTCCTCATCCTCATCATCGTCGTCATCGAGCACGGCGAACAGGTCGTTTTCGGAAAGCAGCCGAAAGGGATGCTCCTCCGCGATGTCGGGGAACTCCCCCTGCTGCTCGGCGGTGAGGATGGTGGCCCAGATGTGCTTGCAGAAATTGCCTTCTTCGTAATGCGGACAGGTACAGGAAGCCACCAGAGCGTCCTCATCACAAAGAAGTTCGACCCGGTAGGTAATGCTCCCCTTGACGTTTGCTTCGACAAAACCGTTGCGGGTCTGCACGATCTTCACAGCCGCGTTGGTCAGATAGCTCCGTCCGCGTTCACGAACTTCCTCATCGAACAGGTGTACAATTTTTTCCGATACGTTCATTTTTAATGCCGTTCTTCCGCGTGCGAAAAAAGCTCCATCCAGCGAACCAACCACCAAAAACCGAACGGAGACATGAAACCCCGGAGAATAGTCGGCAGTTCCCCTCGGAGCAACACCTGTCGGAAAGTTTTTAGTTCGAATGCGGAATGCGGAATATCGAATGCGGAATTTTCTTGTCTTCAAAACCGTTTTCGACATCAACGCTCGCACATTACCAACCTTCGTCGCGTGGTTGGGTTGCAATTCAAGAACCCACAATCAATAGTCGCTTCGCTACCGACCATTCCGCATTCGAAATTCCGCATTCCGCATTTCTTTTAACGGAGGCCCAACCGATGCCCACCACGCGCGATTCCCGCCGCGACTTTCTCAAGACCGCCGCACTCACGTCTGCCGGGGTTACTTTCGCCGGCTTGCCTGTCCTCGACTCGGTCGCCAAGGCCGGCGTTCAGAATGAACTCATGGCCGCGTCGCAACTGACTGACGCTGCCGGGAAATTTGTCCTTCCCCCGCTTCCCTACGATTACAAAGCTCTGGAACCGGTGATTGACGAGGCGACCGTCAAGCTTCACCACGACGTTCATCACAAAGGGTATGTCGATGGTGGAAACAAGGCGCTGGCTGCACTGGCCGCCGCCCGCGCGGACGGGAATTTCGACCTCGTCAAGCATTGGTCACGCGAACTGGCGTTCCACGGTTCGGGACATGTGCTGCACACGCTGTACTGGACAAATCTGAGCGGCAAGGGGGGCGGCGAGCCGAAGGGCGATCTGGCGAAAGCCATTGCCGCCGATTTTACCGATTTCGCCAAGTTCAAACTCCATCTGACAAAGGCTACGGTCGGCGTGGAAGCGTCGGGCTGGGGGGTTCTGGCCTACAGCACGCTTGAGAAGCGCCTGAGCATCCTGCAAGTCGAAAAGCACCAGGATTTAACCGTCTGGGGGGCGTTGCCGCTGCTCGTGATCGACGTATGGGAACACGCCTACTACCTGAAATACCAAAGCAAGCGCGCCGATTACGTCTCGGCGATTTTCAACATCATCAACTGGGATGTCGTGGCGATGCGGTACGACGCTTCCCGCATGGTCAAATAAACGGAAAACGTCCATAAAAGACGAACCGCCGCGACCCGGAGCCGGGATCGCGGCGGTTGTTTTTTTCAGTTTCCGGAATTACCGAATCAGGAAAGGCAGAAGCGCGCTGGTGACGAGTTGCGGCATATTTCGGAGGAACGTTGAACCAATGGCTTTCAACTCCGAATTCGGAACATACAGAACGTCATTGGCCTGAAGGAGCAAATCCTTCTGCTTGCCTTTTTGAATGTCATTCCAACTGATCTTGATTTCTTCGCGTTCGAGCTTGCCGGGAATCGTCCGGTAAAGTCTCATATCGTTAGACTTTGCACCTTCCGAAAATCCCCCGGAGAGGGCCACGGCCTGTCGAACGGTCAGAGGATCGCGTGCTCCCTTCGCCCCCGGAGCGCGCACATTACCGGCCACATAAATGACGTCGGCCTTCGGCACGCTGATGATATCTCCAGGTTTCAGGGCGAGGTTGTTTGCGGAATTCCCGGCAATGATCTCGTCCACGTTGATGGTCTGAACGTCGATATCCTGTGATTCCGGTGTCAGCGTAACGCCCGGGTCGGAGGGAACGACCGTTCCATTGTTCGTGGCATCGGCTTTGGGAACATACCTGATCAGGTGGACAAACCGACCG
Organism: Blastocatellia bacterium NZW_1522; assembly: GCA_039793685.1. Classification (GTDB taxonomy): domain Bacteria; phylum Acidobacteriota; class Blastocatellia; order Chloracidobacteriales; family Chloracidobacteriaceae; genus JAAFHI01. Next base: position 8,247 of record JBDRAL010000008.1, on the reverse strand, counting down.
GAGTCCTCAAGCAATCCACCCGACAAAGCAACGACATCGAGCAACCGCATCGAACGCCGCAGGGGCAGCCGTCCCGGATTGCGGACCGAACCGATGACCGTGACGAGCTGGGAGTTGAATCCGGTCACCGTGACCGTCACTTCGGGCTGCTTCAAAAATTTGCGGAGCTGTTGTCGGAGCAGGTCGGTCGCTTCTCCTTCAGTCAATCCCCCAAGACGCTGACGACCAATCAGAAAAAAATCGACATACCCGGTTTCAGTCACCCGATATTTTCCGGTGATGTCGGCCTGTTTGAAGACCTTGACGTCGATTTCATCACCACCGCCGATAATGTAATCACCCGTCTGAACCGGATAATTCTGAGTAGCGGTTGCGGCCGCATTCGGTTGCGAAACCGGAGGTGCCGGAGTTTGTTGCGCCAAAGCGGCACTCGCGGCAAAACCAAGACACAGAAAAGAGGCGAGGAAAAAGGAAATCTTCAAGCGCATTGCAGGACCTGTACTTCTACAATCGAAAGGAATCGACCGGTTACCGGACCACATATTGTGGATTCTGTAAAAAACCGCCAGATGCGCAGGAATGTAGTTCAGTTGGTTTCCCGGTTGCAACCGGACCGGGCTACCGCAACTCGATACAGCGACGGTGGAGTACTTGGACGGCTTCGCCCACAACGGCTTCACGAACGAGGAAAAGCCGGGCATTCGGAGAAGGATGCGGATGGAGGGGCCGGGCATCGAATGCGGCCAACGTTTCGACCACCGAGCGCGAGGCGTCAATTCGGCCGTCCCTGAAGTTCCCGACCAGACACACCACGGCAACCGCCGGAGTCACCTCGACCGAACCAAGGCGTTCCAGCCGCCGAAGTGCCGCGTCGAGCGCGTCCCCCTCCTCGACCGTCACCGAGACACCGGACCGGGATGCGGAAAGATGCTCGATCGGGACTCCGTTTTCCTCAAGCACCTCGGCGACCAGATTCAACTGGCGGGACGCCGAAAGCCTGCCGCAGGGGGCAAATTGAACCACCGCGACACCGGTTCGGTGTGTGACCGCCCCGATTTCGCCTTCCGCCAGCGCGGAATCCGGTCCGACGACCGAATGGCCATTGTGGGGCTTGAAGGTATTGCGAATACTGACCGGGATGCCGAGTTTTTCAACCGGTTCAATGGTTTTCGGATGGAGTACCTTCGCACCGTACAGCGCGAGATCAGTCGCTTCGGCATAGGAAATCCGTTCAACCCGACAAACCTCCGTGACCAACCGCGGGTCGGCGGAATAGATGCCCGAAACGTCGGTCCAGATTTGAACCTCGGCAGCGTCAAGCGCCGCGCCCACAATCGTCCCGGAATAATCCGATCCTCCTCGACCGAGGGTTGTCGTGGCACCGTCCGGGGTGGCCCCAATAAAACCACCCAGGACCGGCACCACGCCTTTTGCAATGATCGGTTCAATTTCGGCCCGAGTATTTTCAAAGGTTTCTCGAAATTGTGGGGTGGCGCGAGTGAATGCCTCATCCGTCACGATGCAACGTCGGGAATCAACAACCAGACTCGGCTGCCCGGACCCAGCCAGAAAATCAGCCAGGAGCCGTGATGACAAACGCTCGCCGAAAGAAACGATTTCATCCTGCAACGGGGCGAGAACGCCACGATAGGAACGGATTGTCCGCAACAGATGAGCGATTTCTTCACGGACATCCGAGAGATGACGCAAGTATTCGCCCTGCCGCGTTCCATTGAGCAGCGACTCTGCGGCTTCGACATGGCGGTCAAGGTGCGGATCGAGAATATCGAGCGGATTTGCCGCCGGATTCCGCCACGCCCCGGCAACGGCTTTCAGCAAGGCATCGGTCACACCTGACATTGCCGAAACCACCACCACCGGCTTCCTCGATATGGAGTCTTTGACGATGTCGGCGACCTGCCGGAAGGCCGCGGCATCCTGAACGGACGTTCCGCCGAACTTCAAAACAACCGGGCGAATTTCCTGTTGATTACTCACTACTTGAATCCTCAATCACCGCAAGCGGCCCGGCCCGTGGCAAGCGCCGTCCGGATAACGGACACCACGCGGTCCGGCTCGGCCAGAAAACCGTCGTGTCCGTGAGCGGTTTCAATTTCGCTGTACTGAACCGGCGCGCCCGCCGCCCGCATTCGCTCGGCCAGCGCCCTGACATCGGCGGCCGGAAAGAGCCAGTCCGATGAAATGCCGACCAGTTGCGTTCTGGCCGTAATTCGGGAAAGCGCCTCGTGCTCCGAGTAGTAATCCTGGCCCAGATCGAACAGGTCCATCGCCTTGGAAAGCGCCAGATAGCTGTTGGCCTCGAAACGCTTGATGAAGACCTCGCCCTGGTGATCGAGATAGCCCGCAACATCGAACCGCTCACCCAGTGACCGCCCGGGGTTCTCGCCCGAACGATTGGGGCTGCGGGCGAACCGTTCCTCGAACAGTTCCGCCGATTTGTAGCTGCACATCGCGATGCCCCGCGCGAGGGCCAGTCCCGCGACCGGCTGGGCATCGGATTCATAATCACCCCCGCGCCAGGCCGGGTCGTTCATAATTGCCTGCCGTTGAAGATGATTCAGCGCCAGTCCCATCGCCGAAAGCGGCGCGGCCCCGATGGAAACGCAGGCGCGAACCATTTCAGGAAAATCGACCGCCCACTGCATCGCCTGCATTCCGCCAATCGAACCGCCGACCACGGCGGCGAGTCGCCGGATACCCAGCGATTCAACCAGCGCCTGCTGTGCCCGCACCACATCCCGAAACGTGACGACCGGGAAACTACCGCCATATCGTTTGCCCGTCTCCGGATTCACGCTTCCCGGCCCGGTCGAGCCGTAACACGAACCGACGACGTTGACGCCGATGACGCACTGCCGTTCGAGATCGAACGCTCCGTCTTTTTCGCGAAACAGATCGCCCCACCAGTCCGCGACGCGCGCCGATCCGGTCAGGGCGTGACACACCAGAACCGCGTTGTCGCGCGCCTCGTTCAATTCTCCATAAAGCGCGTATCGCAGCCGAACCTCCGGCAAAGCCTCACCGTTCGAAAGCCTGAACGGCGTTTCCGGTACGATGAAATCACCTTCGAAAGTCGGGCTGGGCGCGGGCATAAAAGTCTGGAGTCTGGTTCAAAAAAAGTTTGGAGTCTGGAGTCTGGAGTCGAGAGTCTGGAGTCAAAGCCAAGACTCGAAGTCAGGTCTCGAAGAAAAGCAATTCAGAGGACGGGAAGACAAGAACATTGGCGGGTTTGATATCGATGGTCCGTTTTTCAATTGCCACTTGAAGTCTTCTTTTCCTGTCCCCTTGATTTGTCTTTGACTTCAGACTCTCGACTCCAGACTCCAGACTTTGAAAAAGATGATTCGCCGTCGGCGCCGTTCGAGGCTTCCCGGTAAACTGCCCAGTCAACCCAAGAAACGAAACGAAGCTCGAAGCGCGCCGACGGCGAAGGCCGTGGGATTTTCGATTGAAGAAGTATGATTTTCGATTTGGGTCGGCAGTCACGGGCAATCGAAAATCTTCAATCGAAAATCGAAAATTCCTTTACGCGGTGGCCGCCGTGGCTTGCGCCGTCGGCTGCGATACCGATTTCAAACCTTGATCGAGGTCGGCAAGAATGTCGCGGATGTCCTCGATTCCGACGGAAAGCCGGATCAGTTCCGGGGTCACGCCCGTCGCGCGCTGCTCCTCCTCGTTCAACTGCTGGTGCGTGGTCGAAGCCGGGTGAATGACGAGCGATTTGGCGTCGCCGATGTTGGCGAGCAGGCTGAACAGCTTGAGCGAATTGATGAACTGCTTGCCCGCTTCGTATCCGCCCTTGATGCCGAAGGTCACGAGCGCGCCCGCGCCGTCCGGCAGGTACTTCTTCGAAAGTTCAAAGTTGCGGTTGCCTTCAAGTCCGGGATAGTTGACCCACTCGACGCTCGGGTGCGATTCAAGGAATTTCGCGACCTTGAGCGCGTTTTCGGAATGCCGTTCAAGCCGCAGATGAAGCGTTTCAATTCCTTGCAGAATGAGGAAGGCATTGAACGGCGACAGGCACGCGCCCGTGTCGCGCAGGCCCTGCACGCGAGCTTTCAGGATGAAGGCCAGATTGCCGAAGGCTTCCGTGTAAGCCACGCCGTGATACGACGGGTCCGGATTTACGAAATCGGGAAACCGCCCAGAAGCCTTCCAGTCGAACTTGCCCGCATCAACGATGACGCCGCCGATGGACGTCCCGTGACCGCCAAGGAATTTGGTCGCGCTGTTGACCACGATGTCCGCGCCCCATTCGATGGGCCGGGTCAGCGCCGCCGAAATCGACGTGTTGTCGATGATGAGCGGAAGGCCGTTTTCATGCGCGATTTCGGCCAGTTTCTGAATGTCGGTGATGTCGAGATTCGGGTTGCCGATGGTTTCCGAATAGATCGCCTTGGTCTTGTCGGTGATGAGCGCGCGGATGCCGTCGTAGTCCTTTGCATCGGCGAACTTCACCGTGATGCCGAGACGCGGGAAGGTGTAGCGAAACAGGTTGTACGTTCCGCCGTAGAGCGAATTCGTCGAGATGATTTCATCACCCGCGTTGGCCAGCGTCTGAATGACGAGCGTTTCGGCGGCCTGTCCCGAAGCGACGGCCAGCGCGGCAACACCGCCTTCGAGCGCCGCGACGCGCTTTTCGAGCACGTCCGTCGTCGGATTCATGATGCGCGAATAGATGTTTCCGAATTCCTGAAGGGCGAACAGCCGCGCGGCATGATCCGCGTCATCGAAGACGTACGATGTGGTCTGGTAGATCGGAACCGCCCGCGATTTGGTGACGGCGTCGGGCGCGTGTCCACCGTGGATGGCGAGGGTATTGAAATGAAAGCTGGGCGTCGTTTCGTTCGACATCGAAAGGCTCTCCATTCGGGATGAAGGGCAATCGGCGGCAACCAACGGCGGACCGGTACGGAGTAAAAGAAAACCCCCCGCACCCTGTCCAAAGAGTGCGGGGGTTCTGAAACCTCGGTTTCGGAAACGTCCGGCTCTTTAGCAGTTTTTATCGTGGAGCAAGTTGCCTAAATCGCCACGTCTTACAAAAAAGTTTTCAAGTCGGCTTGCGAGTCATCGCAAATATAACGGCGAGAGAATGGATGATAGCGGACACTTCTGTCAACCCCTTTTTTCGAACAGAAAAAGCGATACCGATTAAAAAAACAGAAATGCAATTAAAACGGAAACTGCGCCGTTATCGCGACACCCGATTCCTACCGAACCATTTTTCATCCCTCATCCTTCATCCCTCATCCCTCTCCAATCCATCGTCCGATGATGGCAAGCATCTTCTCGGCCCCAACAGTGACGTCGCCCCGGCGGGCGCTCGCGCGGGCGTGGCGCGCCATGGCGTGGACGGTCGGCGGATTTTCAACGCAGTGAACAAGCGCCGCGTAAATGTCGGAGGCGATGGATTCGATGAACAGTCCGTTGACGCCGTGTTCGATGAAGTAGCGGGCTGCTTCCACGCCGCGCGTCGAGATGACCGGGATGCCGGAGCCGAGCGCTTCCGGCACAACCAGGCCCCAGCCCGCGTGAAAGCTGGGTAAAACGAGCATGTTGGCTTCGGCGAAGGGCCGCAGGCGGTCGTTCCAGCTCGTGAATTCGGTATCGAACACCGTGGCGGATTTGAGCGCGGCGGAACGGTTCATCGCCTCGCGAATCCAGCGTTCTTCCGCGCCGGTTCCGGAAACGCACCATTCGAAGCGTCCGGGATGGGAAAGGGAAAGTTTTTCGAAGGCTTCGGCGAGCGCGAGAATGTTGTGCTGTTCAACAAGGCGTCCGGAAAAAAGGAAGCGGAGTTTTTCGCGGGGCGCGCGGTCGGGGATTTCGAAAACAGGCCGGAGGTCCTGGTAGTACGCGAAAAAGCAGGCGTTGAGCGGGTTTTCAAGCAGGCCGCGATAGAACTCGACGGCGCGATCTCCCACGCCGAGTACAAACGCGGGCGGCATTTTCTTCCACAGTCGGCGGTAGAGTTCGCGGCGAGCGATGCGTTTGGGCAAGGAACTGATCATCGGCTGCTCGGCGAAAACGCCGAAGGTCGTTCCGTGAAGCTTCGCAAGATCGAAGGACACATCATACGGCTCGCCGCGACCGAAACCGCAGATCGCCACGCTGGGCGCGTGATGTTGAAAAAGACCGCTCAAATACTCGCGAAGCGGCGTGCCGGCATCACGAAAATGCACGACTGGCGACGGCTCGATGGCCTTCCAGTGCTTGCCGCGATTTTCTCCGACTTGCGGTTCGACGAAGACGACGTGGTATTCGACTTTTCCCAGTGCGTTGACCGCCTCGCCGAGTTCGACCATGAACGGCGTGGCGTGTCCAGTGATGAAAAAGACGCGCGGAAGACTGGTCATCGGTTTGAAACGAGGGCGAGCGTGCGGCGGATTTCTTCGTCGAGCGCGGCCGGCGAGGGTTTCCAGCCGAGCGCGTTCAGGCGGTGCGTTTCAACGGTGAATGGTTCGCGGAAGGCGTCGGCGCGGTCACCGCGTTCAAGGGCGATTTCCCTGCCGAGTTCACCGGTTGCAATGTGGCGGATACGTTCCGCCAGTTCGTCGAGCCGCATGGAGTGGCCAAGCGCGAGGTGCATCGGCGCGGGGCTGTCGGGGGTTGCTTCAAGAAGAAACAGCATTGCCGAAATGGCATCGGGCAGGGTGACGAAATCGCGATAAGCACGACCGTCGGTCAGAAGTTTTATCGTGCCGGTTTCGACTGCCTGTTTGCACAAATCGAGAAAAATCAGTCGCCATTGCGGACCGATGCCCGCGTGCGCGGGCGCGCCCACGATGTTGGTCGGACGGACCACGAACACCGGCAGCCCTTCCCCGTTTTCACGGAAAAGTTTTTCGCCGATGGCGTGGGCCTCGCCGTAGGGATGGGTCGGTGTCGGCTCGGCGCCTTCGTGGTAGACCTCGCGCGGTTGCGCGCCGAAAACGTGAAAGGTCGAGGCGTGGATGACCTTTTTCGCGCGGCCCTGTCTGAGAAACGAAAGGCAGGTTTCGACGTTGGCCCGCGCCGCCGCGTGCGCGGCTTGCGGGTCGGCGGCAGCCTCGCCAGCCCCGGCGGTGGCGAGGTTGAAATAGCAGTCGAAATCGCCCGTTTCAGGCGGCGCGAAAGCGTGGGTGATGCGTGGGTGCATTGCAAGCCAGCGTTCGCGCTCGGGCGTGAGCGTACGCGAGGTGACCACCACTTCACCCAGTTCGGCGAGTCGTTCGGCGAGTCGGGCACCGAAGTACCCGACGCCGCCGGTAATCAGGAAGCGTCCCTCAGCCATGTTTCAAATCCCACTTGTAGGGAATCTTGTCGGTGAAGGGGTCCATTCGTTCGATTTCGGTCGGATCGTGCGGAATCGAGGCGCAGTTGGCCACGAGGGCCATGCTCGTTCCGACGCCTTTGAAACCGTTCCACACGAGCGGCGGCACGGTCACGAGCTGGTAGTTCGATTCCCCGATGAACAGTTCCATCAGTTCGCCCTTGGTCGGCGAATCGGCGCGATCATCATAAAGCACCATCTTGATGTGGCCGACGACGACGGCGTAGTTGAGCACCATCTTGTGGTGGATGTGCCACGCCTTGATTGCACCGGGATAGACGCCCGAAAAGTAGATTTCGCCGAACTGCTGAAAATGCGGCGCGTCGGAGCGGAGCATGTGCATGATTTTGCCGCGTTCGTCGGGAATCTGACGGAGCGGAGTGACGGCGACGCCGTGAATCATCGTTTTGAATCCTCGTTGGAAAGAAATGCGCGATACCACGCGACGGTTTCGGCCAGGGCTTCGTCGAGCTTGTAGCGGACGTCCCAGCCGAGCAGGGTTTTCGCCTTGGTGGAGTCGAGATACTGCGAGTGAATTTCGCCCTTCGCGGTATTGCGGATGTCGGGTTCGATGTGGCGGCAGTCCATCGCGCCGCGGATGAGGTCCACCAGTTCGAGTACGTTCAAGGCGCGTTCGGGGCTGAAGTTGAAGCCTTCGCCGCGAATGTCGTCGCGGTCGAGCGCTGCTCCGAGGCAGAGGTACGCCGTGACCACATCCTTCACATAAATGTAATCACGGACGAACGTTCCGTCGCTGCGAATGATGGGCCGCTCGCCGTTGAGCAGCGCGAGAATCGTGCCCGGCACGATGCGCGACCAGTTCAGATCGCCCCCGCCGTAGATGTTGCCGCAGCGGGCGACCGCGACCGGCACGCCGTAGGTGTTGTGATACGCGGCGGTAATCAGATCGGCGC
>JBDRAL010000070.1:0-92460 GCA_039793685.1 Blastocatellia bacterium NZW_1522 | reverse complement strand
GAAATCGAATCCCTTCGGCATGCCTCAAGGCATACCACAGTCCCGCCTATTTTGGTACGAGTCCCGTTTATTTCGGTATGAGTCCCGCCTATTGCGGTGCAGTCCCGTTTATTTTGAGAAATCACACAAGGCCTTATAAATGAAGAATTTATAGGATTTTTTCAAAATTTATCATTTTTTCGCTTGCTAGTTTCGATAATTTTCGATAATTTTCGAATCACTTCGAACCAAGGTCTCAAACAAAGGAAAAAGCGATGCCGCTTACGCCTCACCAGCGAAACGTCTTTGATTTCGTTCGCCAGTTCATCGAGGAACGGAACGAATCTCCGACGATTGCCGAAATCGGCGCCCACTTCAAACTTCGGTCGCCCTCGACGGTCCATCACCTGCTGACGGCGCTCGAACGGGAAGGACTGATCCGCCGGATTCCGAATGCGGGCCGGGGCATCGAACTGGTCGGTGTCGTCGAGGACCCGTCGGAATGCGAAGTGCCGCTGCTCGGGGTCATCGCCGCCGGCCGGCCCATCGAGGCGGTGCTCGACCAGGAAACCGTGGTGATTCCGGCGGCAATGCTCGGACGGGGACGCACCTTCGCCCTCCGCGTCCGGGGAGACTCGATGATCGAGGACCACATTTGCAGCGGCGACATTATCGTCGTCGAATCCCGGCCGACGGCGGAAAACGGAAAAACCGTCGTCGCGCTGGTGGACGGTAGCGAAGCCACGGTCAAGCGCTTTCAGCGCGACGGCGCGATGGTCCGGCTGATTCCGGCCAACGCGGCCTACGACCCGATCGTGGTCCCCGCCGACCGGGTGACGATTCAGGGCATCGTCATCGGCCTTCTGCGCCGCTTTGCCTGAGCGCGACGGACGCCACAACTTGCCCGCAGGTTTTTGAAACGCAACTCGCAAGGAGACGAATTCGAATGCGACCCACGAAGCTTTCCAAGGTGACCAGGACCGCCAAATCCCAGCAGGACCGCTTTACCGAGTGCTATCTGAAACTTGCCCGGCTCGCCCACGCGATGGCCGACCCCGAAGCCACGCACCAACGAACGGCGGCCATGCGCGACGCGCTTGAGTATGTCGTTCACCACTGCGCCTTCTGCGGCAAGCCAGCCAGCGAGGAAGCCCTCAGTCACGGCGTCGTGCGGACCTTCGTCTGCGAGGAATGCTACATCGCGCCGATTCGCATCGGCGCCGCCCAGCGGACACTCAACGACCCCGCAGTGACGGCGCTTGCTCGCCGCGCTCACTTCCACGCGCAACAGCGCGTGCCCGGTTTCACGCTCGCCCTCAAGCGCCGCCCGAAATTGCGGGCGGTTTCCTAAAACCAGTCGTCAGTTGGCAGCCGTCAGCCACACGGAAGGGATTGTCGGAACGTCGGTCGGCAAAAAAGAAAAAGAGAGAACGAAAGGATCGGCAGTTTTGAACAGACATGACCGAACCGGCCCCGATACCCCTTCCTCCCGCTGATTGCCAATGGCGTCTCTTCCCCCAAGGAGGCCCCTTCATCATGAAACGCGCTTTCGCCCTGCTCTGTCTGAGTTTGTTCCTGCTCTCCCCCGTCGTCGGGCAGGACAAGAAAAAAGGAAAAACGCCGTCAGCCCCGTCGCCGGAGGAAATAGCTGCCGCGATGCAGAAATACGGCCAGCCCGGCGAACATCACAAACTGCTCGCCAAGTACGTCGGGAAGTGGAAGCACACCGACAAGATGTGGATGGACCCGAGCCAGCCGCCGATGACGTCCGAAGGAACCACCGAATATCGACTGATGATGGGTGGACGCTACCTCGTTCAGGAATACTCCGGCGCGTTCATGGGGCAGCCGTTCAACGGAATGGCGATGACCGGTTACGACAATTTCCGCGAAGAATTCAAAAGTGTCTGGGTTGACGATGCCGGGACGGGAATGATGACGATGACAGGAAAGTTCGATCCGGCAACCCGTACGCTCAGCATGTCGGGAAAGATGGACGAACCGATGACCGGTGAACGGGACAAGACCTTCAAAATGACCGACCGCTGGGTGGATGACGATACAATCGTCTCCGAAATGTACGACACAATTCCGGGCAAGGGCCTCGTCAAGGTGATGGAAATCACCGCCACCCGAATCAAATAGTGGTCAGTGGTCAGTGGTCAGTGAAGCAGCCTCTTTTTTCAAACCACGAACGTCAAGATGTTCTTCAAGTAACTGACGACTGGCAACTGACGGCTGGTGGCTAAAAGAACGAACGAAAGGAAAGGAAAAAAACATGGGACTCCCCGTTGTCCACTTCGAAATCGGATGCCGAGACAAGGAAAAGACACAATCATTTTACGGTCAGATGTTCGACTGGAATATCAGTCAGAGCCACGGTGCCGGAATGATTCACACCGGTAGCGACACCGGCATCCACGGCCACATCACGGCCCTGGGCCATGAACCCCACAACTATGTCACGTTTTATGTTCAGGTTGATGATCTGAAGGGCTATCTCGACAAGGCCGAATCACTTGGAGGCAAGACGCTGGTTCCGCCGGTCGAGATCCCGGATACCGGGGCCTTCGCGTGGTTCGCCGATCCCGATGGCAACGCCATCGGCCTCTGGAAACCGCTTGTTTAACCCGGGGAAACCATCATGGCACTCACCATCACCCGTCGTGAAATGATTGCCTTGCTGGTCGCCGCCGGATGCTTTCCCGAAGGCATCCCCTTTTCAAAAGAAAGCCAGACGACCATGTCCGTTACCTTCATCGGTGAATCACAGGCAAAACCCGATCAGGTCGCCACTTTGAAAAACTTTTTGAAAGAACAGGTGGAACCCTCCATCCGCTCCTCCAAAGGGTGTAAATCCTGTCAGTTCTTTCAAAGTGCGGATGATCCGGCACGCTTTATCGGCATCGAAATCTGGGAATCGAAGGATGACCATCAGGCCGCGGCACGAGCAATTCCGAAGGAACTCATCCAGGAATTCATGAAGATGGTGGCCGGACCGCCCAAGGGCGGCTACTTCACCACCATCTCCGCGTGAATCTCGCTTCAAGGGGTAACAAGGGGTTTCAAGGGGGTCTCTAAAACGGGTTTTCGACCAGGTTCAACGCGAAGACATTTCGAAACCGGCAAAGAACAAGGTTTCCAGGGGGGTAAATAAAGAACGGTTTCCTCGATGTCTCCCTTGACGCAATTCGCTTCGTGTACGTGAAGACACGCCGCGACTATCCACCACAAACAATCTTCACGGTTCTCCTTTTCGCCGCCCCCGAACGTCGCACGTCGTTCGGGGGCGTTTTTTTACTTGAGTCGGATGCACTCTATTGAGATTCAGGAAGGGAGAAACCTTCGGTAACGCACTGATCGTCTTCACCTTGAACCGTCAATCGGGAGGCTATTTGAGCGTCAGTATCGGGCGTAAGCTTTCCTCGCCCGGGCGTGGAAAGACCGGTTGAAGTGGGAAGATCGTCATGAATGCCCACCTCGGAGATCTCCGGCCCGTCAACCGGGACATATTTTCGGGCAGCCAGCCAGAAACCGTTCCCGAAAGTTGACGCCTTGGGACGTTCTTCGGGGTCTTTGGAAAGCCCCTCCTGGACGATCTCCTCTATTTCCTGAGGAAGGTCGGAAACAAAAGCCCGCATCAGCGGCGGAGGATTCTGAAGATGATCCAGAACCAGCGCGAAAGGCCCCGCCGGTCCAAGTACAAACGGGGGACGTCCGCACAGCATTTCAAAAGCGAGAACCGCCACGCTGTACACATCCGCTCTCCCATCAAATGGCTGTCGGTTGAACCGCTCGGGCGACATGTAAATCGGCGTCCCGACAAAACTGCCGGTCAGGGTGAGTTCATTCGAATTCCCCTCGGAATGTTCGCCCAGCATTTTGGCGATGCCGAAATCCACGACTTTCACGACTTCCCCGTCGGGCGCTTGATGAAGAAAGACGTTGTCCGGCTTGATGTCGCGATGAATGATCCCCTGTGAGTGTGCGGCTTCCAGAACTTCACAAAGCGGCTTGAGAATCGCGGCGCAACGTCCGAGGGGCAGTCGTCCGTGGAGCCGAAGCTCATGACCGAGCGAGTGTCCGTCAAGCAGTTCCATGACGAGATAGGCAATTCCGTCGGTTGAAACTCCCGAATCGAGAACGGCAACGGCATTGGGATGGCTGACGCGACTGGCGGAGATCCCTTCCCGCCGAAATCGTTCGACGGCTTCACTCGTGTCGTTACCGGGAGCCGGCCGGAAAACTTTGACCGCGACGTGCTTTCCAAGCGAAAGATGGGTCGCCTTAAAGACCGCGCCGAACCCACCCGCGCCGATCTTTTCATCAAGCCGATATTTGCCGTCCAGCACGGTCCCCGGCAAAGCCTCGGCCAGCGCCGAGAAAATCCGGTCGGCGCGTTTTTGCGCCACGACCAGTTCCTCGATTTTGCGGTCGAGTTCCTGATTCTTTTTGTCCAGTTCGAGGTTTTTCAGTTCAACTTCGTTATTGGCTCGAACGAGTTGTTCGTTTTTCTTTTCGGTTTCCCCTTTGGCGACCTTCAATTCCTCAATGGCTTCAGCCAGTTCGGAGGTCCGTTCGGTCACCTTCCCCTCAAGTTCGAGGGTACGCTGCCTCAGCGCGCGCAACCGCGCCTGAACGCCGCCATACACCAGCCCGAACGCCAACAGGAAATACAGAACGTAAGCCCACCACGTCCGCCACGGGGCCGGACGAACTGAAAACGCCCATTCGACCGGCCCGCTTTCGATCCCCGCGTCATTCCTCGCCCAGACCTGAAACCGGTAATCCCCGTCCGGAAGATTCGTGAAGGTTCGCTTGTATTCGGCCGACCAGGCCGTCGGCTCGGTTTCAAATCCGACCAGTTGGGTTCGATAGCGAAATCGTGAATCGGGTACACCGCCCAAAAGAGCAAACTCAAACGCCAGATTACATTCCTTGTAAGTCAGCGAACTCCCCGATCCAAACGGCAATTTCATCTCGCCCAATCGAAGGGCCGACTCGATGATCAGCGGCGGCTTTTGTAAATCGCGAACTTCCGCCGCCGGGTCAAACAAAACCGCTCCGGCGGGTGTCCCACCCCAGATGCGCCCGGCCGCATCGACAAAGGACGCACCTCCGTTGAATTCCTCGCTGACCAGACCGTCTTCGCCCGTAAAGGTTTCGGCCTCGAACCCAACGTCCGCCCCGGCCCGGCGCGTCAGCCGCGCCACGCCCTTGTTGGTGAACAGATACACCCGATGCCGGGCATCAGCCCGAACCTGATAAACCGTGTTGTTCGGAATCGCCGGGGTCGTCTCGTCTGAAATGACCCGAAAGGAAACGTCCGGCGCGTCGAGGTCAATCAGACACACGCCGCTTCCCTCGGTCCCGGCCCACAACAGCCGTTTCCCATCGGGATAGACGACTTCCTGAAGACTCATCACCGTGTTGTTCGGCAATCCCGACCGCGTGTTGAAAACGCGCCACTTCCCGTTTTCAAACCGCGCCAGCCCGCCAGTCTCCGTACCGACCCACAACACCTTTCCGCCATCGCGATTCTTCGTCTCCAGCAGACAGTGAAGCTGGTTGGTCGGAAGCCCGTCGGCGGTGGAAATCCGCGACCATTTTTCATCCTCGAACCGCAACAATCCGACCGTCGAGGTCACGACCCACAAACCGCGCCGCCCGTTCAGACCGTCCGATTCGACGAATCCCCGAACGCTGGTTGTCTTCATCTCGGGAAATTCGTTGATCCACCGCCACCCCGAGCCGTCATTACGGCTCAATCCTTCCTGCGTCCCGGCCCAGACGGTGACGCGACCATCGTCGCGCCGGGTTTCGCACACGCTGAAAACCGTATTGCTCGGCAAGCCGTCGTTCTTGTTGACCGCCGACCATTTGCCGCCTTCAAACTTGAGCAGCCCTTCGCCCCGCGTGCCGAACCACATTCGGCCACTGCCGTCATTCGCCCGAAACATCCCGTAGACGCTGTTTCCGCGCAGCCCCGAACTTCCATCGAACGAAGTCCAGCGCCCGAACCGAACGGACATCAACCCGCCATCGGTTCCAATCCACAAACCGGTTGTGTTCCCGTCGGGCGCGTCCGATTTGTGAAAACTCCAGATGGTCATGTTCGGCAGTCCCGAAACGCCATCGAACCGCGACCAGACGCCCTTCGAAAGACGATGCACGCCGTCGCCGTCCGTGCCGACCCACAACGTTCGAACGCCATCCGGCGCGCGCGTCTCGGTGATGGCGTTGACGAAATTGGTGCTTGGAAGTTTGAACGACGCCCATTCACCCCGCGCCAGCCGGGCCAACCCGCCGTCACTGCCGCCGATCCAGAGCGCCTGACTTCCGTCATCCAGCTTCGAAACGAACATTGCCCGGACGCGCTGATTGCTGAAATTCGCCGGGGTGGCGACCATCTCCCAGCCTGCCCCGTCGAACCGCACCAGTCCGCCGCCAGTTCCGATCCAGAGCGTCTTTTTCGCGCCTTCGACGGTTTGAGTGAAACAGAGAATCCGGTCGCTCGGAACCTGGCCGGACTTGCGGTTGAACACCGTCCAGCGCTCATCCGCGAAGACCGCGATGCCGCCAGCGTTCGTACCGAGCCAGATTTCGGATTTGGTGTCGGAAATTTTCCGTTCGAAAAGGCAGTTGACGCGGTTGTCGGGAAGACCGTTGCGGGTCGTGAATGACTCCCACGAACCATCCGGGGCAAGCCGCGCCGCGCCGCCGTCCTGCCGTCCGAACCAGACGCTGCCATCCGACGCGGCGAGGGCGTCCCGGACGAAGTTTGAAACCGTACGATCCGGCATGTTGAAGACGGTCCACGAGCGCCCGTTGAAGCGGGCCGCGCCGTCCTGCGTGGCAATCCAGAGATAGCCGCGAGCGTCGGTGGTCAACGCCATCCCGGACGCCTGCGGCAAACCATCGCGACCGGTAAACACGCGCGACGCCGGACGCCCCGCCGGGAGTTCATCGGTTTGCGCGCGCGCGACCGCCCCGAGGGCCATCGTCAGAATGACCGACAGAACAACGCCGACCATGGATTTCGAAAATCGGTCGCGCACGATCTTCCACCCACCGGAACGAAAAAAAGGAATGAACCAACCGAAAATGTCACAACTTGCCAATACGACAAATGGTAAAAGCCGAATCAGGGTTTGAAAATGAATTTAGGGAGTGGATCAGGTGAGGCCGGAATTTCTCTTTCCCGAAATTGACGAAGACTTACTTCAGGAGTTGGCCGATCTTGCCGACCAACTGGACGGCTGCGACCCACGAATCCAGCCTTGTCAGGAATTGGTTGACACCTTTAACCGAAAAGCCGGGACAGAATTAAAACTTGAGGATTTCTCCTTCTACGGGGCGTATAACGCCGAAGAGTTCGTTTACGGAGTCGTAAAACCGATAGCGATCAAACGACCCGACGTTACCCCGGAAGAACTTTGCGAACTGTTCGATGGGATTACGGAAATCTGGAAATCCGAAGCCGCCACCAAAAGAGATTGGGGACAGGCTGATTTCTGGATGGAAATTCTGGAGCTTCAAACAGGCTACCCGGAGGTTTTGTCTCTCCTGGAATCAAAGATGGAGAACCCACAACACAAAACCGGGGAGTTGATTAATCTTGCAATCGAGGAAGGAAAAAAAAGAATCATTTATCTTCCAGAACGAATCTCCGACAGCGAGTAGCACCCACGAACCGTTCGGAAAACCGGACTTGCCTTGACCCACCCGCGCCGGGTGATGTTTCATTCGACACCGCGCACATTCCCGCCGCTCTGCTCGCCCGGCGCGCTCGACGCTCCGGCGAAGCGGTCTTTTTTTGCGCGCCAATCAGTCATCAAGGAATGGAAAAATGAAGAACATCGTGGTCATCGGCATGCAGTGGGGCGACGAAGGCAAAGGCAAGGTGGTTGACCTTCTCGCGCCGCACTTCGACATCGTCGCCCGTTATCAGGGCGGCCACAACGCCGGACACACCGTCATCGTCAACAACGAAAAGTACGTTCTGCACCTCATCCCCTCGGGCATCACCCACGAGGGCAAGCTGTGCGTGATCGGCAACGGGCTGGTCGTCGATCCGACGGCCCTACTCAAGGAAATCGACGAAATCGCCGTCAAGGGCGTGAGCGTCGAAGGTCGTCTCCTCATCAGCAACCGCGCCCATCTGATCCTTCCGCATCACCGGGCGCTCGAAAAAGCCAACGAAGACCGGCGCGGCGCCAACAAGGTCGGTACGACCCTGCGCGGCATCGGTCCTTCTTATGAAGACAAGGCCGGACGCCGCGGCATCCGCGCGGGCGACCTGCTCCATCCGGAACGGCTGCGCGAACGGATTCGCGAAACCATCGCCGAAGCCAACGACGTGCTGCGGGTGCGCGGCGCGGAGGAACTTGACCCGAACCGCATCGCCGACGACCTCGCCGCGCAGGCCGAACGCATCGCCCCGATGGTCACCGACACGGCCATGGCGCTCAATCGCGACATCGCCGCCGGAAAAAGCGTCCTGTTCGAAGGCGCGCAGGGCACGATGCTCGACATCGACCACGGGACCTACCCGTACGTCACGTCATCGAGCGGCACGGCGGGCGGCGCGACCATCGGCACGGGCGTGCCCCCAATGGCGATCACCGGCGTTCTCGGAATCATGAAGGCGTACACCACGCGGGTCGGCAGCGGTCCCTTCCCGACCGAACTTCATTGCGAAACCGGTGAACACATCCGCGCGAAGGGCCACGAATACGGCGCATCCACGGGTCGTCCGCGCCGTTGCGGCTGGTTCGACTGCGTCGTCGCCCGCTACGCCAAACTCGTCAACGGGCTGACCTCGATTGCCGTGATGAAACTCGACGTGCTGGATGAACTCGACGAAATCAACATCTGCACGGGCTACAAGTACAACGGCGAGATTCTGACCGACATTCCGCACGACGCGGTCATTCTGGAATCCATCGAGCCGGTCTACGAAACGTTCACCGGCTGGAAAACCTCGACCGTCGGCGTCACCGACTTCGCGGAACTCCCCGAGCAGGCGCGGCGGTACATTGATCGTCTCGAATCGCTCGTGGGCTGCGAAATCGGCCTCGTTTCAACCGGTCCGGAACGCAATGAAACGATCGTGCGTCCCGGCTCCACCCTTCAAAGCTGGATCGGATGAACTCCGTTTTCGTGATGTCCCGATGGCGAACGAAGAACTCGCACGCATCACCGACCAACTGAAGAAACTCGACGCGGACATCATCGACCGCGTCGCGCGCGCCGAAAGACTGGAGCGCGTCGGGCTGTGGACGCTCGGCGCCTCCGGTCTGACGCTTCTCGTTTCCTTCTATTTTCTGTATCGGGCGTCCGAACCGGACGGCAGCATCGACAACTTCTATTACGCCCTGCTCGGGGTCGTCGTCCTGCTGGCCGTTTCCTACTACCTCATCTTCAACCCGACCGGGAACCGCAAAATCCTGAAACTTCAGGAAGAACGGTTCTCGCTGCGCCGAAGGCTCGAAAACCTTTGACGTTCTTGTAGGGTTTCAATCCGCAAGCGGCAGGCTTGCCAGGGAAATAGCCCATATCCGGAGCGCTTTGGCGAGGATATGGGGAAAAATGTGTTTCCACGCAACATCGTTTTCCCACAGCCTCCCTTCGGTCCGGCTGTGGGCTACATTCTTCATTGGTCGCTCACAATCGAAAACCGCCCTCATCTCTTGAACTCCAATCGGGAAAAAATCCGACGCCAAACAGCGTTGTATGCCTTCGTCGGACTTGCCGCCATTTTTTTGAGTCTCTGGAATGCCCCGCGCGCCGGTACAACGTCCAGCCTTTACGGAAATGATTTCACGGTGTTCTACGCGGCGGCGGAACGCATTGTCGCAACCGGCAACCCGTACGACATCGCCATCCGCGAACACACGCCCTACCTTTACCCGCCCCTGTTCGCCCATCTGCTCGCGCCGCTGACGTTTCTTTCCCTGCCCGTCGCCTCGTTTCTCTGGACATTCGGGAACTGCGTCGCGTTCGCGCTTCTTTTCGCCGCTTCATTTCAACAAATAAAAGAAACAAACGCCGGACCGCGCCTCGCGTGGCTCATCGCATTCCTTCCACTGCTCCTCGGCAACCTCGCACTCGGACAGGTCAATCTCTGGATCGCCTTTCTCGCCACTTTCGCACTCACGCGCGACCTCGAACGGCGCACGCCGTGGTCCGCCGGACTCGCACTGGCACTCGCGATCTCGATAAAACTCACGCCCGCCGTATTGCTGGTTCATTTCGCGGCGCGGCGCTCGTGGAAACTGCTCGCCTGGTGCGCCGGATTCGGCGTCGCCCTCAACGGGGCGTCATTCCTCGCGCTCGGTCCGGACCGCGTCGCCATCCTGCGCGGATGGTTTAATGAAGTGATCGTCAACGGCTGGAAGTTCAACTTCGCCGTGTCGGGCAATCAATCGCTCAACGGCGCGTTTCTGCGTTTCCTTACAACTGCTCCAACTGACGCGCCGCGTTTCCCGTCCGTCACCATTCTCGACACGGGATCGCTCGCGCCCACGCTTTTTCTTTGCCTGTGCGGACTTCTTCTCGGCTTCAGCGCGTGGCGGTCGTACCAATCAGTTCGAAATGAACAAGCGGCGCACGCCGCGGCCCTCGCCGCCTGCGCGTGCTTGCTGCTTTCAAAACTGAGCTGGGTGGTTCACTTCACGATGCTGGCCCTTCCGGCGGCACTCGTCGCCCAGAATGCGCTCGACGAAAAGAAAAAGGCCAGCCGCTGGCTGGCACTCGGTGCGTTGTTGTGTTTCTGGTCGAGTTTTCGGTTCATCCCCGAAGCATTACGCATCGGCGCGGAAACGTTTTCATTCTTTACGATGGTTGCCGTCGGTTTCGCGGCGTATTGCTTCACCGCTCGAACAACGACGCCGTCCGACTGCTCTGAAGAACTTCAGCCGTGATTCCGAAAACGTCTTCAAGCGAAGCGGGTTTTACCCCCGAAGCATAAAGCAGACGATGCCGCGAACCTCGAACGGCGGTGATACTCGAATCCCACGAACCGTCCATCACGACCGCCGCCGGTGTGCCCACCATCGAGGCCAGATGAACCGGCGCGCGGTTGTTGCCGACAATCGCCGTGCAT
This sequence comes from Blastocatellia bacterium NZW_1522, assembly GCA_039793685.1. Lineage (GTDB taxonomy): Bacteria > Acidobacteriota > Blastocatellia > Chloracidobacteriales > Chloracidobacteriaceae > JAAFHI01. The sequence continues at coordinate 81,374 of JBDRAL010000070.1, read as the reverse complement.
CGCGCCAATACCGCCATCTGATCGGGTACGGTCAGTCGCTTCAACACAATCGGGACGTGTTTGGTCTTCCGCTTGAACTCGGCCGCGATTCTTTGCGAAAGCCCCGGCTCCTCCGGCGTTTCAAGCAGAACCAGTTGCGTACCGAACTCGGTCATCAGCATCAGGCCGAGTTCGACGAATGAATCGGCGGGCCACACCTGCGGAGCGAAACCGACCGCCGGATGCAACGCCAGCAGCAACCGTCCCTGCCACCCGGCCTTTTCAAGCCGCGTGTCCATCGCGCGTAACGCCTGCACGGGAGCCTGCGTTCGTACGCGGTCACGAAGCTCGCGCACGCCCAGAATTTCAACGACATCGTTGTACTGATCCGTCAAATGACATCCGGGACGCGGCATCGGCGCATGCTGCGTCAGCGCGCTCGAAAGAAAACCGCCGGTTCGCACGCCGACGCGCTCCTTCGCCCCGGAGAAATAGGTCAGGATGCCTTCAATGTTTGAAGTGTGCAGATTGACCGCCACATCGAACTTCGCGACCCGCAATCGCGCAAATGCGCCCATCAACTTGAAGATCGGAAGATTGGCCTTCCCTGAAATATTCTGCCGCTGCCCAAGCGAAACCGTCGTATCCACCCACCCGCCGACACGGGCAACATCGCATCCGAAATCGCTCGCCACCAGCGTGATTTCGGCTCGGGGGAACTGCTCCCGCGTCGCCGCCAGCGCCGGCAGACTCAGAAGAAATTCGACGTTCCCGCCGGTGTGGATGAAGAGGATACTTCTCATAAAAAAGTCTGAAGTCTGGAGTCGAGAGTCTGGAGTCAAAACGAATCCGGTGAGTCCTTTTACGCGAAGGGAGCAGCCCGAAGTTCATAAAATGGAGATTTCTTCACTCCCGAAAAACCGATGCTTTTGACTCTCGACTCCAGACTCTCGACTCCTGACTTTTAAAAGTAGCCTTGCCGCGACCGCCACTTGAGGCCGGGCCGTTTCAGCTTCACGTCCAGTTTGTGGTACTGCCCGCCGGTGTAGCCTTTCGGGGGATAGAAACCGAGCGTGTACTGCCGGCGAAGTTCCATAACGACCGACTCGAACGCCTTGTCGAGTTGCGGGCCGCCGGTTGACTTGATGTAGCGCCCCCCGCTCTTTTCCGCGATTTCCTGAAGCAGGAGTGACGAACGCACATCCTCGGGCGAACGGCTCGGAAACGACGGATCAACGAGGTCCACGGTATAGACCAGCACGTCGGCCTGAAGCGCATGCTTCAGAACCGTCTTGAAATCGATCTGGCTGTTGGTATCCGCCCCGTCCGAAATGACCACAATGGCACGGCGGCGTTCGGTGCGTTCATCAAGGGCCTCGATCGCCGCGTTCATGCAGTCGAGCAGCCGGGTTTGTCCCCGAGCCTCGATATTGAAGACACGATTCGAGATGTCGCGCTCCGAACTGAAGTCCTGAACGCGCTGGACTTCGGTATTGAAGGAATAAACCGCCACGGCGTCGGTTGGTCGAATCAGGTCCTGAAACTTTGCGGCGGCGAGGCGGGCCTGCCGGATCTTCGTGCGCATGCTGCCGCTCGAATCAATCAGGATGGCCGCGCTGAACGGCGTGTCTTCGGCACTGAAGTGATCGATTTTCTGAGGCACGCCATCTTCAAGCAGAACGAAGTCGTCAATCGTCAGGCCGGGAACGAACTTTCCGTTTGAATCGGTGACGGTCACGGTGGTCAGAACCAGATCCGCACTGAGCCGGAGCGGCTCGTCATCCTGTTGTCCGCCCGCCCGATGCGTTGCAGCCATCAGTGAAAAGACAAGCAGAAGCGTCGTCAACCAGCGGCCACGGTATGAGTTTTTCTGTGATTTCATGGATTCACGAATTGGAAGCGGAACGGAGTGCCTTGACCAGTCGCTGGATACGTCCGACGCGGGAATGAATGCCTACCGAGAGGGTTTGACGCTTGGCCTTGTCCGCCTGTTGCCGGACTTCATCGGTGAGCTTGACCAGCAACGCGACCTGTTCGTTGAACACGACCGGCAACGGCGAATCGTCGTCTCCGCCATACGCGCCTTGCGCGGACCGAATCTTCTTTGCGAGTTTCTCCATCTGCTTCAACTGCTCGCGATCGTCCTCGGTGAAGACCGGTTTCACATTGGCCGGCGCGGCTTCCCATCGCTTCGCGAAAACCTTTGCCAGTCGTTCGAGTTCGGTCGCCGAGGTCTTCATCTCTCGAAACAACTGTTCCTCGCGCATGATGAGACGGCGAGTGTTGTTTTCTCTTTGCTGTTCGGACTGCGGCTCTTTCTCGTCGTTCTGGAAACCGGCCTGAATCGGTGACGTAAAACCGATCATCAGGCAGCACGAAACAACGCCGATCGACCATACGACGCATTGACGACGCCTTCCTGCAAGCCAGCCCTCTGACCTGTCAACTCGCAAAATCATGAGTCCCAGAGCGGAGAAAATGGACATGGAGATAAAATTTCCTTTCCTCGCGGCGTGCCCGAGGCACGACCTTGACGGCTTGATAAGGGTCTGATTGTACGTTGTTGCGACGCGCCTGAAAACATCAATTCAGACGGATTGAAACCGAGCTGGAACCCAACCTCCCTCAAGCCTTCGATGTACCTCACGAGCCGGTCTTCGCCCCCTTGAATAAAGGACGTTTCGACGGGCGTGAAAGTCGTTGAAGGAAAAAGCCCTGAAATTACGGAAATGGCCCAACAAATGAGTTGACAAGGTATACACACGGCTTTATACACCCACATATTGTGGAGCTTATAAGATTGCGTACAAGGGCAACTGCACCACATTATCTTGTGGTAATTTCCGAACCAACTGAAAAGGAGAATGACGATGGCTACGAAAAAAGCGAGTGAACCGAAAGCGGCTGCCGCTCCGGCGAAAAAAGCTGCGGTGAAAGCCGCCGCTCCGGCGAAGAAGGCCGCTGCCCCCGCGAAGAAAGCTGCTGCTCCGGCGAAGAAGGCTGCCGCTCCGGCGAAGAAGGCCGCCGCTCCGGCGAAGAAGGCCGCTGCTCCGGCGAAGAAGGCCGCTGCTCCCAAGAAGGGCAAGTAGTTCCAACTTCTTCACCGAACTCATTCCGCGAGGGGAGTCCGTTCAACGGTCTCCCTTTTTCTTTTGTCCAAATGAAACAGGGATTGAACGCATTGCCCGCGCGAGGGAGAATGGCCTTGCATCTCAACAGCGATATCGTTGAGTTCGGGGAAAGCGGCGTGATATGCCTTTGCCTCAGTCAATGTCCTTGGAGAACAACAACGTATGAAACTCTGCCCGGTGTGTCACACGGCCTATGACGATCAGCCGCGCTTCTGCATTCGTGATGGCTCGCAACTGGTTGAAGCCCTTCCCGGACCTCGCCTGATCGGAGAGCGCTTCCAGATCATGCATCTGCTTCGCAATGGCCGCATGGGAGACATCTACCTCGCGCTCGACTTGAAGGATGCCCAACAGGTCATGATCAAGGTTCTGCCGCCACATCTTTTTCTCGATGCCGCCGCGAAATCCCGCTTTCTGGAAAACGCGGGCAAGCTCATCAATCTCGATTGTCCGCAACTGGTGCGTTATCTGGCCATCCTTGAACTTCAACAGGGTCACATCGGGCTGGCCACGGAGTTTGTGGTTGGACATGACCTCCGGCACGAACTCGTCACCCAGCGACCGTTCTCTCCGCAACGCGCGCTGACCATCGTGCGTGAAACCGCCGACGGACTTGCCGCGGCGGATGCCGTCGGCGTTTCCCACTTCGATCTCAAACCGGAAAACCTTCTCCTGCTGGCCGACGCCGAAACGCAGGGACTGCGCGTCAAGGTGGCCGACCTCGGCCTGGCCTGCCTGAAAGCGTCAATGGGAGGCTCGGTGACCTTCGACACCGGTTCGGAAACCATCCGGATGCCCTATTACACGTCGCCCGAAAAATGTCAGGGAGAGGCCATCGACGTCCGATCCGACATCTACAGCCTGGGTGTCATCTTCTATGAAATGCTCGCCGGCCATCCGCCATTCCAGTCGGAAGTCCCCGCGCGCGTTCTCGTCATGCACGTCACGCAACCGCCGCCGCCAATCAGGGAGATCAACACTTCAGTCAATGACGATGTGGCCTCGGTCGTCGAACAAATGCTCGCCAAAAAACCGGAGGACCGTTTTCAGGGACTCCCACTCGTGCGCGACATTTGCGGCAACATCCTGATGCGGTCATCAGCCACCGAACTTTACGTCGCAAGCGCCGAGCCGACGCCGCTGCCGCCGCCGAGCGAAACGCCCGCGCCTCAGGCGCCACCACCGCAAGCGCCGTCGCTCGACCTTCCGCTGCGCCTGACCATCATTGACGCGGACGACGAAGGGAACAAATCCCGGACCATTCCCGGTCGCGTCGAGGACGCCTCCGTTCAAGGGATGCGCATCATCACCGGCACGGTCAGCACGGGCCAGCTCAACATCGTCCGTGACCACACGGTGGCGTTCAAGAACCGCCTCGACATCGAAGTTGATCTGCCCGACGGCACCATCCACATCGACGGCTTCGCGGTGCGCTACAACCGGGCGCCGGACGGCATCAACTGGATCGTCTACATCTACATCAAGGACATGCCGCGCAACGACCGTCGCCGGTATGAGGCATTCGTGAAAAGTCACTGAGACCGAACCGGACGGGGGCCGGGAAAGACAAAACCGGTTGTGGCCCCGCCTCCGCCCGGACACACTTTTCCGGATTCCATGCCTGATTTACGGAAAAAGAGCGGAACCGTACGCTTCCCTGACCGGCAATCTGGTATGGTGATTTTTCATACGCAGGCTCGGCATTGTTCCCCTTCCCGAAGCCTGAACTTCGCCCTCCTTCACGGTATTTCCCGGAATGTCCGCACCTCCCGCCACTGGAACCACGATTTTTTCGCGCGGGATGTCAATGACCGAAAACACCCGTCATCTGTGGCGGTTTCTCATCGTTTCCTACGCCCTGTTCCCGTTTCTTATCGGTTTTTTGCGGGATCGCCGGCGGTGGATCAAATGGGGCGAACCGCGACCGTACTCGGATACCGCCCATGCCCGGCGTGCCAGGAAGCTGGTGGATACGTTCGCGCGGCTCGGTACGTCGTACATCAAACTGGCTCAGATTCTCGCCGTCCGCGAGGATCTCATCCCGAAAGTCTACGCCACCGAGTTTTCCCGGCTGCTCGACCAGACGCCCGCCGCCAATCTGGCCTACGTTGAAAATGTCATCCGGCGGGGAACCGGCAAGACGGTTGAGGAAGTTTTCGAGGACTTCAGTTCGGAGGCCATCGCGTCGGCTTCCATCGGGCAGGTCCACAAGGCGCGCTACAAGGGCGTGGATGTGGTCGTCAAGATTCGCCGTCCGCAGGTGGTCGAAACGATCGCCCTCGACAACGCCATTCTCGGCCTTCTGCTCGACATTCTTCGGCCTTTTTTTGGAGAACACTATCTTTACCGGGGATTCGAAGTTTTATTCGCCGAGTACAAACGGATTGTCGTCGGGGAACTCGATTTCCGTATCGAGGCGCGAAACGCCGAACGGCTCCGCGCGCAGCAACCGCGCCATCCGCGACTGATCATTCCGGAAATCGCGCACGAGCTGACCCGCGAGGACCTGCTCGTGATGGAATTTTGCGAAGGCGTCCGGATCGACCGGGTCGAAACGATTCGGGGGTACGGGGTGGACCTCGAAGGTCTGGTGGAGAGCCTGCTTGAAATCGTCTTCTCGCAACTGCTCGTCCACGGGTTCTTCCATGCCGATCCGCATCCGGGAAACATTCTCATCAACCGGCGCGGCGACATCATCCTGCTCGATTACGGCATGGTGGATGAGCTCGACGCGGCCACGCGCGACCGGTTTCTCGGCCTGATTCTCGCAGCCAACGCCAATCAGTTCGACGAAGTGGTGGACAAGCTCTACGAACTGGAAATGGTGGCCGACGATACCCCGCCGGACAGCCTGCGGATGGTGACCGAATCGATCATGAACCTGCGCCACCTCGCGCGGACCAATCAACGGCAGGTCCAGCGGGCGGTCGAGGAGCTTTTCGAAAAGACCCGCATCCTGCATCACCTCCGGATGCCCCGACAGATGGTTTATCTTTTGAGAATGGCCACCCTCATCGAGGGTGTCGCCATCCGGTTTGACGATGGATTCGACAGCATCCGCGACGCCGTCCCCATCGCCAAACGGGTCGGCTTCAAGCTGATTGCCCGCATCGTGCCGGTCGCCACCGCCCTGCGCTACGCGGCGGAGGTCTTCGCCGAACGGCTCGACAACTATCTCGGCCGGATCATGCAGCGAAAAAAGGTGAGCTACGCCAAGGATTTCGTCCGCCGGATGTGGCATAAACCGCATCCGGTCAGCACCTTACCCGCCGCGGCCCTGCCGGCCGTCAAAAAAACGGACGACGAGCCGAGCCTGCTTCCCTGAAATTCATCCGGTTTCGTCAAGCGCCCCCTCTTTCGCAGGGCTTATCCGGGCCGCTTGACCGCGATTCGCAGGGGATTGCGCGAAAAGCATCCATCGGGTAATGTGCGCGGTTTCACTCCGACGTTTTCACGTTCATCCACCCAAGAGGTCGCTTTTCCCCTTATGTTGCAGGTTCTTTCCCGTTACCGCCGTTCCCAGAACACGATCCTTCTGGTTGTCACCGCCGTTGTCGTTCTCGGTATGGTTGCGGCTTACAGCCTCCCGTCCAAGTCGCTTTTCGGAGCGACCGGCCCGAAGACCGCCGAACCCGTTGCCGACAACAAAGTCATCGCCACGGTGGGTGATTACCAAATCACGGCAAAGGAATACACCGACGCGCTCAATCGCATCGTTTCGATGTACCGCAACTTCGCACAGCAGTCGCAGCAGAATTCGGGATTCCCGATGAGCATCCGCGACCTGCGCCAGCGGGGCACCGACAAGGCGATTCTCCAGCAGCTCATCCGGCAGAAAGTCGTCGAGATGGAAGCGAAGCGACTCGGTCTGACCTGCACGGAATCCGAACTCCAGCAGAAGCTGGTTGAACAGTTCAATCAGGATGGCCGCTGGATCGGCTACGAAAAGTACAAAAAACTGATTCGTCGGCAGGGCCGCGAGCCGGTGGATTTCGAACGCGACCTCGCCTACTCGATTACCGAAGAAAAGCTCCGCAACTACATTACCAGCGGCGTGCAGGTGTCCCAGCGCGAAGTCGAGGAAGACTACAAGCGGACCAACACGAAGTTCGACCTGTCGTTCGTCGCGATTCCGGACAGTAACTTCGACAAGACCGTCGCCGAGCCGACGGACGCCGAACTTCAGGCGTATTTCGACGGCCACAAGGACGAGTTCCGGGTCACGAAGGACCAGCGCAAGGTTCGCTACATCTACGTCAGCCAGGACAAGGCCGCTGAAACCGTCCCGGTTTCCGACGAAGAACTCAAAAAGGAATACGACCCCGAAAAGCAGATCAAGTCCATCCGCGTCAGCCAGATTGTCCTGAACATCCTCACCGACAAGGACGAGGAAACCGTCATGGCGAAGGCGAACGACCTGATTCAGCGCGCGCGCGGCAAGAACGGTGCGAAGCCGGAAGATTTCGGCGCGCTCGCCCGGGGCAACTCGCAGGACACCGCCACCGCCCAGAAGGATGGCGACCTCGGCGTCATCGATCGGTCCGCCGTCAAGTCGGGCGACGCCCTGGAATCGGCCTTCTCGGTCAAGCCGGGCGAAATCAGCGAACCGGTTCGGCGCGGGAAACAACTGTTCATTTTCAAGGTGGTTGACCGGACCTCGAAGACCTTCGAGGAAGCCAAGCCGGGCCTGCTCGCCCTGGTCCGCAACCGGCTTTCCTATTCGAAGGCGTCCCAGATTGCCGACGAAGCGGTAGCGGAACTCGCCAAGAGCCGCAATTTCGACGAAACGGCCAAGAAGATTTCGGCCAAGCTCAACCTGAAGCCGGAAGACGTGAAGCGCGAAACACCGTTCTTCGTTCCCGGCGACGATCTCGAGAACATCGGCAGCAACCCGTCCTTCGAGGAAAAGACGAATGTTTTGACGGCTGCGGGCGAAGTCGGCGAAAAGGTGGGGGTTCGTGGCGGTTTCGCCATCCCGCAACTCGTTGAAATCCGCAAGCCGGGTGACCCGGTTCTCGCGGACGTGAAGGCCAAGGTGGTCGCCAAGGTCAAAAAGGAAAAGGCGGTCACGATGGCCTATGAAAAGGCCAAGGAACTGATTGCCAAGGCCAAGGACGCGGCGGGCCTGAAGGCGGCGGCGGAAGCGATGGGACTGAAGATTGAAGAAGCCAAGGATTTCGGCGCCTCGGCGCTCATCGGCGGCAAGCAGTATCCGGCGGCGTTCTACAATGCCGACAAGGCGAAGGAAGGCCAACTGATCGCGGTTCCGCTGTATTCCTCGCGCGAATCCATTCAGGTTTCCGTGGCGGTGGTGGCCGTGACCAAGCGGACCAATGCCGATCTGACCAAGCTGAACGACCAGGTCAAATCGATTCAGGAGCGCCTGCGCGGCGACCGCGCCAACACGATGTTCGAAACCTACATCGACGGCGTGAAGCGCCGGTTGAAAGACAGCAAGGAATTGAAGGTCGATGATTCGCTGGTCGAGCGGGTCATCATCACCGCGTCGCAGAACGACCTTTCGAATGCAATTCCGGTCGAAGACTTTTAATTCCCGACGGCTTCCCTTTTCGAAAATGCCCGTGCCTCCGGCGCGGGCGTTTTTCATTTCGGGACTGCGTCAGAAACCAGCGGAGCCGACAAAGAAGCGGGTTGCCTTGCGGAACGGCTTGGCAGTATATTCGCCGATGCTTTCCCGTTATCCGTGCCCGGAGTCTTCTCTACGTGGTCGGCCCGTCAGCTTCCCCATCCATCTCACCGGCGGTGAGTTCATCCGCTCAGAAAGAAGTTGCTCTCAGAACGTGGCTGCGTCAGCATGCGCCGGTTCTGGTCGCTTTTTCGGGCGGGGTGGACAGCGCCTATCTGGGATTTATCGCCAACGATGAACTGGGCGACCGCGCCCTGTGCGTGACGGCGGTGAGTCCGAGTCTGGCGAGCGTCGAGCGGGACGACCTGACGCGGTTCGCGACGCGCTTCAACCTGCGCCACCGGTTTGTCGAAACCCGGGAAATGGAACGCCCCGAATATCGGGCCAATGCGACCGACCGCTGTTATTTCTGTAAAAGCGAACTGTTCGAGACACTCGGGCCGCTGGCCGTCGCGGAAGGCATCGCAACCGTCTGCGACGGCTCGAACGCCGACGACGCAACCGATTTCCGCCCCGGACGCCGCGCCGGACGCGAACGCGGCGTGGCCAGTCCGCTCCTCGAACTGGGTTTTACCAAGGCTGAAATCCGCGAACGGTCCCGCCACTGGGGCCTGCCCACCGCCGAAAAGCCCGCCGCCCCCTGTCTGGCGTCGCGCATTCCCTACGGCCTGCCGGTCACGCTCGAAAAACTTTCAACAATTGAACAAGGCGAACGCGCCCTGCGCGAACTCGGCTTCGTCGAATTCCGTCTCCGCCACCACGGGGACACTGCCCGTATCGAAATTTCCCGCGCCGAACTCGCGCGCGCCCTCGATGTCACGATGGCGGACGCGATTGTCACGCGGCTCAAACCGCTCGGATTCACGTTCATCGCCCTCGACCTGGAAGGATTCCGGTCGGGGGCGTTGAATTTCACGAGTCAGGACGCCGGAGGTCGAAACTCGGGGTGAGCGGGCGGGACGGAGCGACATTTTCGTTTCTGTCCTTATGTTTTGTCCTTCCCTCGCACCGTCGAGCCTTCACCAGCCCGTTTTTCTCCCGGTCGGCGTTCGCGCACTCACCACCCGGAAACTCCCTTACCTCGTTCAAACGAAGGAGAACTCCCCATGCCAACCGCATTCGTCGACGATGCAAGAACTTTCAAGGAAGACAATCCATTCGAGTCGATGATGTCGCGCTTCGACAACGCGGCGAAACTGCTCGATCTGGACCCGAACATCTACCGCATCCTGCGCTGCCCGACGCGCGAAATGACGGTCTACATTCCGACCCTCATGGACGACGGACGCTACGAAGTGTTCGTCGGCTACCGCGTACAGCACAACTTCGCGCGGGGTCCGGCCAAGGGCGGCATCCGCTACGCCCCCGACGTGTCGCTCGACGAAGTCCGCGCGCTCGCGGCGTGGATGACCTGGAAATGCGCCGTGGTCAACATTCCCTACGGCGGCGGCAAGGGCGGCATCATCTGTGACCCGCGCTCGATGTCGATGGGCGAACTGGAACGGCTCACCCGTCGCTACACCTCGGAAATTCTCGACATCATCGGACCGGAACGCGACGTTCCCGCGCCCGATATGAATACCAACGAGCAGGTCATGGCGTGGGTCATGGACACCTACTCGATGCACGCCCGCCATACCGTCAACGCGGTCGTCACCGGCAAGCCGGTCGCCCTCGGCGGATCGCAGGGCCGTCGTGAGGCCACCGGACGCGGCCTGATGTTCGTCATCAACGAAGCCTGCAAGAAGTTCGGCCTCAAGCCGTCCGAAACGCGAATCGTCGTGCAGGGGTCGGGCAACGTCGGCGGTATCGGGGCAACCCTTTTGTATGAAGCGGGTTACAAGATTATCGGGATTTCCGAAATCAAGAACGGCATCCACAATCCGAACGGGATCAACATCCCCGAGGCACTGGCGTACCTCCAGAAAAACAAGACGTTCGACGGATATGAAGGGGCGGAAACCATTTCCAACTCCGACCTGCTGGAACTCGATTGCGACGTGCTGATGCCCGCCGCGACCGAAAACCAGATCACGACCAAGAACGTCGAAAACATCAAGTGCCGGATTCTGGTGGAAGGCGCGAACGGCCCGACGACCGCCGCCGCCGACCAGGTTCTCGAACGCAAGGGCGTTTTCGTCGTGCCGGACATCCTTGCCAACGCGGGCGGGGTGACGGTGTCCTACTTCGAGTGGGTCCAGAACCGAATGGGCTTCTTCTGGAAGGAAGACCTCGTCAACGAACGTCTCCAGGACACCATGGTGTCGAGCTTCAATGACGTGGTGGCGTTCTCCGAAAAGCACAAGGTGGACATGCGGACGGCGGCCTACATGCTGGCCATCGACCGGGTCGCCTACGAAACCAAGATGCGCGGCATTTACGCCTGATCACGGCTCATCCGGAAACGATTTGGCGGGGGTTCACACCCCCGCCTTTTCTCTTTTCAAAATCCATTTTTTTGAATTTTCAGCATTTTTTCGTATCCCGTGAACCTCCCCGCCGAAGAAGATTAACTCCTTTATGATGTTCAACTTGTCAATTTCGGGGTTTTTCCGGGAATCCCTGAAAAACCTGCTTCGAGGCACTGGAATTGCTCATGTGAATGAAGGGAAACCGCAATCGCCGAAATTTTTTGGTTTTCCAAGTTGCCTGTGGTAGTTTCACGCAACTCGTTTGCAATCAGTTTTGCAAGGTTCTATTTCAAAAGACATAACCAGCGTACGCCTTTTGGAAGCCCCTCGGGGCGTTCGTCCGGCGTTCGCTTAAGTGATTGCAGCGTCGTTGTTTTCGATGCTTTAGGCGAGATCCCGAGAAAAAAACTGGTTTCATCACCAGGAGGTGAAGGAATGAAATTTGGAAAAAACAGCTTACTTGCGCTGCTGGCTTCCGTTTTACTCAGCAGCGGAGTGGCCTCAGCGCAGCAAACGGCCGCGGCGCGTGAACAGGATCGGTCGCTGAACCCGACCGTCACCGGCGGGACCGGGCTGTTCACGGTTTACGACGCTTCGACCTTGAAGCGTGGTGAATTCAACATTGCCGCTTATTACAACAACTTCGACCGCGATCCGGGCAACGTCGACATCAGCCAGCAAATCGTCAGCGGCGCGGTCGGTCTGACCGATCGGCTCGAATTCTTCGCCGCCTCGGTTTTCCGCCAGCAGTTGACGTCCGAGCAGCCGCAGGAACTGAGCGGCTTCCTCCTTCCGAACGTGCGTTTCCCCGGCGTCCTTGCCGGTCCGGTTCCGGCCGGCCCGGGCAGTTCCGCCGGCGCTCCGTTCGTGAACCTGATTGGCCCGAGCGTCACCAACACGTCCACCGCGGGCGCGCTCGTTGGGGGCGTCCTTCCGGGTCTGCCCCAGTCGGGTACCGTTATCCGGACGACCTCGACCCTGCCGGGCGATCAGCGTCGCCTCATCGGCAACCTGCCGGGTTACCTGAATGATTTCCCGTTCTACGGAAATTCCGAATACACCAGCGGCAACACGACGCTCGGTGTGAAGTATCGTTTCACCGGCCCCGAACGCCGCTTCGGTGTGGCCCTCATCGGCTTCGTTGAAATCCCGACCTCGTTCGACAACGGGGTGTTCCGCAACCGTGGCAACGGGACGGTCCGTGGCAGCGGCGCGGGCGCAGTTGATTACGGCGCGATTCTCGCGGTGACCCCGCGCTTCGGCCGCTTCAGCATCAGCACCAACGTCGGCGTCGTGAAGACGGGCGATCCGGATGCGGGTGGCATCAAGTACCTCGACCGCCGCAACAAGTTCATCGCTTCGGTCGGTCTGGATGTTCCGGTCAATCAGTACTTCCAGATCATCTCCGAACTGACGTCGAACGTGTACTTCGGCAGCGGTACCCCGAACCTGAACCCGGTCAACCCGATCGATCTCACGGTCGGCGCGCGCTTCACGCCTTTCGGCAACAAGCACAAGACCCACTTCAGCTTCGGTGGCGCGTGGCGTCGGTTCATCAACCAGTCCAACGAACGCCGCAACGGCGGTGATGTCAACGGCTTCGTGATCAACGCGGTCATCGGCTACCGTCGCAAGGAAGTCGTCGCGGTTGATCCCTGCAAACTGAACACGGCCCCGACGGTTACGCTTTCGTCCGACAAGACGGACGTGACCGAAGGCAATGGCGACAGCATCCGCCTGACGGCCACCGCCAGCGACTCGGATGCCAACGACACGACCCTCAATTACAACTGGACGGCCAGCCTCGGCACGATCTCGGGTTCCGGCCCGAACGTGACCTACACGCCGCCCGCCGGCAAGACCGGCCCGGCCACCATCACGGTGACCGTCGCCGACACCTGCTGCGCCACGGCGACCGCGTCGCTCGGTGTCAACATCAAGGAAGGCAACATCTGCCCGACCGTTTCGGTCTCCGCCTCGCCGGCGCAGATCAAGGAAGGCTCCGAAACCGGCGTCGCCCTGACGGCCGTTGGTCAGGATGCCAACAACGACCAGTTGACCTACACCTGGTCCACCTCGGCCGGCAGCATCGAAGGCAGCGGCCCGAACGTCACGCTCAACACGAAGGGCCTCTCGGCCGGTCGCGTGGTCGTGAACGTGACGGTCAACGACGGCAAGTGCACGGGTGAAGCTTCGACCTCGGTTGAAATTCTCTCGCCGCCCCCGCCGCCGCAGGCCTACTCGCTCGCGTGTGACGGAACGTTCCCGAACCAGCCGTTCAAGCGCAACATCGCCCGCACCGACAACCAGTGCAAGGCCCAGCTTGATACGCAGGTAATCCCCCGCCTCCAGTCCGACCCGACGGCGGTCGTCATCATCGACGGCCACTCCGAGAAGGGCGAGCGCAAGGGCACGGCTCAGAAGCGCGCCGAAGGCGTCAAGGCCTACTTGATCAGCAAGGGCATTGACGACCGACGCATCGAAATCCGTACCTTCAACGACCAGCGCGCCGCTCAGGCGCCCGGTGGCAACAACCGTCGCGTGACCATCACGGTCGTGCCGGAAGGCGCCCAGCGCCCCGAATAGTCGGTTTCCACTTCTTACCAATCGGGGCAGGCCCACAAGGCTTGCCCCTTTTTCTTTTCACGACTCCCAATGATGAACGCACCGGAAACACGTCGGACGACCCATTCACCGGAAGAAACGAGGGCTGTCGGGGTCGAACTCGGACGGACCATTCGGGAATTGGCCCGGACATATCCCTTCACCATCCTGCTCAGCGGCGATCTCGGCGCGGGAAAAACCCATTTTGCACAGGGGTTGGCCGAGGCCCTGGGCGTGGACCCGGAAGAGGTCAACAGCCCGACCTTCACGCTCGTGAACGAATTTCGATTTGAAGGTGGAATGTTCCGCCACCTCGACCTCTACCGCCTTCCGGAAGGCGGAGGAATCGCCGAGGCGCTCGGACTGGATGAAATGCTGGAAGAACCGGGCGTGGTGGCGGTTGAGTGGAGCGAGCGACTCCCGAATTTCCCGTGGCCGAACGCCTTTGCCGTTTCAATCCGGATTACGGACGACACGGAGCGGGAAATCATCATCAGTCGTCAGTGGCCAGTGGCCAGTGGCCAGTAAGAAACTGGGAGTTTTTACTAACCACACTGGCCACTGACGACTACAACGCGTCTTCGTCGAACTCGCCGTTTTCGGCGGCGTTCGCTTCGTCGAGTTCACGGAGGGTGTCGAGGGTCAAATTGGTATTGCTGTATGCGTCGATGACTTTCGGGAAATCGGTTTCCGACCGCTCAATTTCAAAAAATCCCTCGGTGAAACCAACCAGTTCCTTGAAGGCTTCGGTACCACGCTTCCCTTCCACTTCGCAGTCGACAATCAGTCCGCTGTTGAAAAACAGCCGACCGGTCCGCTGCGGCGCACGAATCGAGAGCGTCGCCGTCAACTGATTCGTTTCCACGATCTGAATCAGGTCGAAAATGGTGATCTGGCTGATGTTGCCGGTCAGGAATTTCTCCGCGGAGGCATCCGGCGAGGCGAAATTGAAGGTATGTTGCCCCACCACGAACCGGTCGCCGTCCGCCAGCAGGACTTCCTGATTGGGATCGATTTTCTTTCCGTTGAGATAGGTCCCATTGGTACTGCCGAGATCGGAAAGCAGGTACTGCCGTCGCCCGCCCGGTCCTTCAAGGTCCAGCCGGACTTTGGCGTGTTCGCGCGAAGCAACCGTGTCGGTTTCAAGCGACACCGTACAGTTTTTACTCCGACCGATGATGGTACTGACATTGTCGAGCACGACCGTTCCGCGAAATTTTCCGTCCTGAAGCAGAATCAACGTGGCATACGCCCCCTCGGACGTTTTGATCTGCACGCGGTCAAGCCGCATGGTCTGGTCCATCGTGTCCGCCATAGGTCGTCACGGTCGCCTTTCGAAATGTGCGTCGGAATTCCCGCCAAGATTACCTGCCCCGAAGCATTTTGGAAAGGTTCGACTGGAAGAAAACACCCATGAAAAAAGCGGGTAAGTGACCGTGAAAGGGCCACTTACCCGCTTTATGAGGATTTTTTCAGGATTTTGACCTATTCCACCGGGGGAATCCGCGCGGCGATGGCTTCCGTAAACTGCGTCGTGCTTGCCGTGCCGCCGAGGTCGGGCGTCACGGTTGTTCCCTCGGCGAGAACCGCGAACAGCGCCGATTCGATACGGTCCGCCGCCGCGCCCTCGCTGATGTGGCGGAGCATCATGCAGGCCGTCATGATGAGTGCCGTCGGGTTGGCCAGCCCGCGTCCGGCGATGTCGGGCGCGCTGCCGTGAACAGCCTCGAACACGGCCATGTTGTCGCCGAGATTCGCCCCCGGCACGACGCCAAGACCGCCGACCAGTCCGGTCGCGAGGTCCGAAAGAATGTCCCCGTAGAGATTCTCCATCAGCATCACGTCGAACTGCTCGGGGTACATCACGAGTTGCATGCAGGCGTTATCCACGATCTTGTCGTTCGGATGAACTTCCGGATAGTGCTCGGCAACCTTGCGGAAGCAGTCCAGAAACAGCCCGTCGGACAGCTTCATGATGTTCGCCTTGTGAACGGCGGTGACTTTCTTGCGCTTGTTCTTCCGGGCGTACTCGCAGGCGAACCGCGCGATGCGCGTGCTGGCGCGCTCGGTAATGACCTTCAGGCTTTCCACGACGCCGGGAACGACGACGTGTTCAAGGCCGGAATAGAGGTCTTCCGTGTTCTCCCGGACGATGACGAGGTCGATGTTTTCATAGCGTGACTTCACGCCGGGGATGGATTTAATCGGGCGGACGTTGGCGTACAGGTCGAGTGCTTTTCGCAATCCGACATTGACGCTCGTGAATCCCGTACCGACCGGCGTGGTGACCGGCCCCTTGAGGGCGACGTGCGTCCGCTTGATGGACGACAGCAGTTGTTCGGGAAGCGGGGTGCCGTATTCGCCAAGGGCTTCGGCCCCGGCGGAATAGCGCTCCCATTCGATTTCAACGCCGGCGGCGGCGATGACGCGCAGGGTGGCGGCGGTCACTTCGGGACCGATGCCGTCCCCCGGAATCAGGGTGATCGTGTGTTTCATGGCTGAGGAAGGAGGAAAATTTGGGAATCGAGACGTGCCGGTTGCCCGAGTGGTCAATTGAACGAAGGCGGGTGTGGCTTTCCGGGAAGCCGCTCGGGAATGAACTTCAACCGATGCGGTCGGAGAAACCGCCTATATATTAAGGATCGCGCGCGTACGATGAATGAATCCCGAAAGTTCCGGGGATCGAAGCGGCGCGATTTCATCGTTCCGCGTTCATCATTCATCATTCCTGAGCCGGTATCCCCACTCGGCGCCCCGCGGGACGCGTTCGAGTTTTCCGCTGTCGGCCAGCCGTTCGAGAAACCGGGTGGCCTGAATCGTACTCAGGGAAGTCAGATCGTAAAGCATGCGCGCGGTCACGACGCCATGTTCGGCGGCGAGAATCGGTAGGCGCGTCAGCGCGTCCGCCTCGCCCGCGCGCCGGACCCGCGCGTTTGAAATTTCAATGACCGCTGTTCCGCCCAGAAACGCGCCGACCCCGACGACCAGCATCAGGCCGATGGCGAGCCAGTTGCGTTCCGCCCGAAACGCGTCGAAACAGGCCAGAAAGGCGAGAATCGCCCCGCCAAGAACCAGAAACGTCGAACAGCCGTAGCGGAACAGGTTGCCCATCTGCCGTTCTCCGGGACCAGTCAGGCGTCCTGCGGACGGGCGCTTCCGGCGGCGCTTTCCGAGGTCTCATCGTTTCCCCGCCGGGAAAAAAGATTGTAGGCGACGATGATCAGGGTGAGTACGCCCACGCCGAGGAAAAACCAGCCCGCGTTGTGCCGGATGATGTCGAGCGCTTCCTTGCCGTACCGAACGGCCAGAAAAGACAGGATGGCGTAGCGAACCAGGCGTCCGACGAGCAGGCCGACGAACAGCCGCCACCACTTGAAGTCAATCAGTCCCGCGCAGATGACGAACGGCTTGAACGGAAACGGGGGCGGCATCACCGCCGCGCCGATCAGGATCAGAATGTCGTACCGCCGAATCAGCCCCTCGATTTTGGCCCGGCGGGCGGCGGGAATCGAATTCGCGAACCGCTGACCGGCCAGCCGGACGAAACTGTAGAAAATAAGCGAACCGGTGGTCGAGCCGAGGGCCGCCATGCAGGCGGCGAAAATCCAAAGCCCCGGCTTGTCGAGAATCAGGGCGACGAGCGCCAGTTCGGGCACGCCGACGAGCGGCACGAGCGAGTCGATCATCATCAGCGCAAAGACGCCGAACAGACCGAATCCGGCGAGCCACCAGCCGAACGCTTCCAGTTTTTGTGTAATGGTTTTCAGGAACGGCGCGGCAAGGGTCGAAATGGTCATCGGTTCCGGGAGATGTCCGAGATTCGGATTTCAAGACCGGCGGCGTGTGTACGACCTCGCCCCTTGAACCTGAAACTCTGAATAAAACTGAGTTTGATTGGTCGGGGCGGCAGGATTTGAACCTGCGACCCTTCGCTCCCAAAGCGAATGCTCTACCAGGCTGAGCCACGCCCCGACATGGGAAAATCGCCAATCATCGTTTGTAGTGAACTTGACTCCGTAAAGTCAAGCCTGACGGAAATTCACGAACCCGGTCAGGCCGGAAGCAGGTTGGTTTTCCGGATGTGCGCCAGCAGGCCGCGGGTGGCGACCTGAAGGACCTGAAACACGATGTCGAAGCCTTCCTCTCCAGCGGTGTAGGGGTCGGGAACCTCCGAGAGATCGTCGAACGGCGCGAACTCCAGCGTCATGTAGATTTTGCCTTCCATCCCCTTCGGACAGAGCGACCGCAGATAGTTGTAATTGGTGCGATCCATCGCTAAAAGATAGTCGAACTGTTCGTAGTCGGTCCGACGCAGTTCGCGGGACCGCAACGCGGAAACGTCGATTCCGTACCGGAGCGCGGTGCGCTGGGTCCGGGGGTCGGGGGGTTCATTGAGCCGCATGGCCGACGTTCCGGCCGAATCGGCTTCGACCATTCCGCCCAGCCCCGATTCGGCGACCAGTTTCTTGAAAATTCCTTCCGCCATCGGCGAACGGCAGATATTGGCGGTACACACGAACAGCACGCGAATCATCGTACGCGGAGTTCCTTTCACATATTTTCACTTCAGGAGAGGGCGGCAATGCGAAGCGATCGATGCGGGAAAAATCTACACGGGGGGCAGCGACGGCGTAAACCGCCGGGGTTGATTTTTCTGGCTTTTCTGCTGCTTGCCGGGTGCGCCGGAGCCAAATCCATGCCGGAAAAGAAATCATCACCGGGCAACAATGCCCCGCAACCGGTCAAAACTCAGCGGGTCGCGCCATCCGGAACGGCGGAAACCAGACTGAAGGACGCCGCCCAAAAGGCCGGTGTCGCCTGGCCGCTTCAATCAACCCGACTCAAGGTCTTCAAAAAGGCCCGGCGGCTGGAACTCTGGGCGGAAGACAAGCTGGTTCAGTCCTATACCGTCGCGCTCGGCGCGGACCCGGAACTCGACAAATTCCGTCAGGGCGACCACCGCACACCCGAGGGAGAGTTTTACGTCTGCACCCGGAACGACCTGAGCAAATTCCACCTTTTCCTTGGATTGAGCTATCCCAATGAGGAAGACGCGGAGCGCGGCCTGCGCGAGAAGCTCATCACCAAAAGCGAATATCAGCAGATTCTTTCGGCCAACCGGACGAAATCCCGCCCCCCGTGGAATACCGGTCTCGGCGGCGAAGTGGGCATTCACGGCGGCGGGACGGGTCAGGACTGGACGTGGGGCTGCGTCGCGCTCGAAAACGCCGACATCGAAGAACTCTGGATTGCCTGTGCGATGAAAACGCCGGTCACGATTCAGCTTTGAACGAAAAAGGGCCGCCACCGCGGCCCTTTTGAACGTTTGCCCGTTCGAACGGTTACTTTCCGGCGAGTTTTCCGACCAGCGTGAACAGCGGCAGGTACATGGCGATGACGATGCCCCCGATGGTCACCCCGAGGAAGGCAATCATGACCGGCTCAATCAGGGTGAGCAGGTTGGCGATGGCGGCATCCACTTCCTGTTCATAGAAATCGGCGATTTTCGAAAGCATGGCGTCGAGGGCGCCCGTCTGTTCGCCGACACCGATCATCTGGCACACCATCGGCGGGAACACCCCGCTGGCTTTCAATGGTTCAACGATGGTCTGCCCTTGTTCGATTGAAGTCCGAACCCGTGAAATGGCATTCCCGACGACCACGTTTCCGGCGGTACGGGCGGTGATGTCGAGGGATTCGAGGATCGGAACACCGCTTGACAGCAACGTCGAGAGCGTACGCGAAAAGCGGGAAACCGCAATTTTCAGAAGAATCTGGCCGAGAACGGGAAGCTTGAGCATGATCCCGTCAATCTGAAGACGTCCGTTCGGGGTGTTGTAGTAAGACCGGAGCGCAAAGAAGATGGCCGCCAGAATGATGCCGAGCAGCCACCAGTAACTCGACATGAAGGAACTGATGGCGATGACGATTTCGGTCGGCAACGGAAGCCGTTCGCCGGGACCGACGAGACCTTCGAAGATGTTCCGAAACGCCGGAATCACCACGATCATGATGACCGACACGACGACGATCGCCAGAACGATGACCGCCGACGGGTAAATCAGGGCCGAGATGACGTCCGATTTCAGCTTGACGATTTTCTCGATGTAAATCGACAACCGCTGAAGAATGACGTCCAGAATACCGCCCGTCTCACCGGCGGCAACCATGTTGACATAGAGGTTTTCAAAAACCTTCGGATGCCGTCCCATCGACTCCGAAAGCGTCGCTCCGGACTCAACGTCCGACCGAATCTGGGTCAGGACCTGCTTGAAGTACTTGTTTTCCTGCTGGCTCGCCAGAATCTCAAGACACTGAACGAGTGGAAGACCTGCGTCGATCATGACCGAGAACTGCTTGGTGAAGATGGCGAGTTCCTTGGACTTGACCTTTTGTGACGCCCCGAGTCGGGGAAGCGAGATGTCCTTGCCCTTTTCCTTGACGCTGAGCAGCGTGACCTGCTCCTTGCGAAGCATCGATTCAAGCTGCTCACGGTTCTGGGCGCTTCGTTCGCCCCGAACGGCCTGATTCATCTGGTTGCGTCCGGTATAGACGTAGGTCGGCATAGTCAATCAGCTCCTTCGGCCGGTGGAGAACCCGGAGGAACCTGTGCGGTACCTACACGTCTCCCGACTCGGCGATTTCCCCTTGACTGAGGGCGGCACGATTTCCTTGAACGTTGTTCAGCGTGCCGTCATCTTAGATGGATGCCCTGGTCTTGAAAAGCAGGGAAAAGGGAAACCCGGACGAGAGCGTGAAAAATCCAGTGTTTTCCCTTTTCAAAGTCATTTCGGCCAGCCGGTTCAGCGCCGCATGCCCGGAGGGGGCGGCATGCCGGGACGCTGGCCCGGTCCGCCCGGGGGCATCGGACGTCCGCCCGGCGGCACGCCCGGCCCACCCGCCATTCCGGCGGTGGCCCGGTTGATCAGATCCTGAAGCTCGTCGGCGTTGTGCGAACGCGCCATGGCCAGTTCAAGCGTAATCTGACGTTGCAGATAGAGACTCAGCAGCGCCTGATTGAAGGTCTGCATCCCGAACTTGTCCTGCCCGGTCTGCATCATCCCGTAAATCTGGTGAATCTTGTCCTCGCGGATGAGGTTCCGGATGGCCGAGTTGGGCACCAGAATTTCCAGCGCCATGCACCGGCCCTGCCCGTTGGCCTTCGGCAGCAGCGACTGACAGAGGACGCCTTCGAGTACGAGGCTCAACTGGGTCCGGATCTGGGACTGCTGGTGGGCCGGGAAGATGTCGATGATACGGTTGATGGTCGAGTAGGCCGAGTTGGTGTGGAGCGTACCGAACGTCAAGTGGCCCGTTTCGGCGATGCGGAGCGCCGTTTCCACCGTTTCAAGGTCGCGCATTTCCCCGATCAGCACCACGTCCGGGTCCTGACGGAGGGCGGCGCGCAGCGAGTTGGAAAAGCTGTGGGTATCCGCGTGAACTTCCCGCTGGTTCACCAGACAGTTCTTGTGCGGATGGAGAAATTCGATCGGGTCCTCGATGGTGATGATGTGCTCGTGACGGTCCTGATTGACCTTGTCGATCATCGAGGCGAGCGTCGTGGACTTGCCCGAACCGGTCGGTCCGGTCACAAGAATCAGTCCGCGGGGCTTTTCGCACAATTTCTTGACGATGGGGGGCAGACCGAGCGCATCGAAGGTCCGGATTTCATACGGAATCGCCCGAAAGACCGCGCCCACCGCGCCGCGCTGGTTGAACAGGTTCGCCCGAAAGCGCGACATCCCCTTGATACCGAAGGAGAAGTCGAGTTCGAGCGTTTCCTCGAAGCGGTGTTTCTGGGCGTCGGTCAACACCGAATAGGCCAACTGCTTGGTGTCGGCCGGCGTCATTTCCGGAAAATCAAGCGGGCGCAAATGGCCGTCCACGCGAACCTGCGGCGGCGAGTTCGTCGTAATGTGAAGATCCGAACCGCCCAGTTCGATCATCTTGCGCAGCAAATCGCTCAACACCAGGTTCGTTGACATTGTGCCCTCCAAAAAGAAGGTTTCGGGTGTCGGGTTTCAGGTTTCAGGTCAAGACAAAATTTTGAATTTCGAGTTTTCAGTTTTGAGTTCAAAACGAATTTCAGCCGAAAAACTCAAAACTCGACACAGAACA
This sequence comes from Blastocatellia bacterium NZW_1522, assembly GCA_039793685.1. Classification (GTDB taxonomy): domain Bacteria; phylum Acidobacteriota; class Blastocatellia; order Chloracidobacteriales; family Chloracidobacteriaceae; genus JAAFHI01. The sequence continues at coordinate 59,484 of JBDRAL010000070.1, read as the reverse complement.
CTCAAAACCGGTTTTACCTGAAACCCGATACCCGATACCCGACACCTTTACAAAACGGTTTCCCGCACCACTTCCTCGATGGTCGTGACGCCGTCCATGATTTTTCGCAAACCGCTGCGACGCAGCGTGAGCATGCCGTGTTCGATGGCTTTCTTGCGCAGTTCCAGCGCCGAAGCCCCGATCAGGATGAGTTCGCGCAGTTCGTCGTTCATTTCCATGACTTCGTAAAGGCCGACGCGGCCCTTGTAGCCCGATCCCTTGCACTTCGGGCATTCCCCGCCGTTGATCGACTTGCCGGAGCCTTCCACGATCTTGATTTTGGAGGCTTCTTCAGGGGTGAAACCAAGTTCGATCAGGGATTGGGCAGGCGGCTGGGCCCGGGCCGGAGCCTTGCACTCGGTACAAATGCGCCGGATAAGTCTTTGTGCCTGAATGAGATTGACCGACGTCGCGACGAGAAACGGCTCGATGCCCATGTTCATCAGGCGGCTGACCGTCGAGGGCGCGTCGTTGGTGTGCAGCGTCGAAAGTACAAGGTGGCCCGTCAACGACGCCTTGACCGCGATTTCGGCGGTTTCGAAGTCGCGAATCTCGCCGACCAGCACGATGTTCGGGTCCTGTCGCAAAAACGACCGGAGCGCGGCGGCGAAGTTCAGGCCGATCTGCTCCTTCATCTGGACCTGGTTGATTCCGGCGAGGTTGAACTCGACCGGGTCTTCGGCGGTCATGATGTTGGTGTCGGGCGTGTTCAGGCTGGAAAGTGCCGAATAGAGGGTGTTGGTCTTGCCGGAGCCGGTCGGACCGGTGACGAGAACCATCCCGTACGGTTTTGAAATCTGCCGCTTGAAGCGTTCGAGGCTCTCCGGTTCAAAGCCGAGCTTCGTCATGTCGAGCATCAGCTTTTCCTTGTCGAGCAGCCGAAGCACGATTTTCTCGCCCCAGAGGGTCGGAAGCGTCGAAACGCGGAAGTCGAGGTCGCGCGTGCCGTTGTCGCGCTTGAGCTTGATCTTGATGCGGCCGTCCTGCGGAAGCCGGGTTTCCGCGATGTCGAGTTTCGACATGATCTTGATGCGCGAGGTCAGCGGAGCGCGCATCTTCATCGGCGGGCGCATCACTTCCTTGAGGATACCGTCCACGCGGAAGCGGACCCGAAATTCCTTTTCATACGGCTCGATGTGAATGTCGCTGGCCCCGTATTCGAGCGAACTCACCAGAATCATGTTGACCAGTTTGACGACCGGGGCTTCTTCCGAACCGCGTCCGGTGGCGTCGAGAACGTCTTCCGGCTCGTCCACGAGGTCAACGTCGGTATCGAGGTTGTCGGCGATTTCACTCATCGCCTCCTCAAGGTTGACCGGCGGAGCCGCGGGGCCACCGCCCATTCCACCCATTCCGCCCATTCCGCTCATCCCGCCGAAGGGGTTCGCGTTGAACTGGTCGTTGAAGCCCGCGCCAAACTCGCTTCCAAGCTTGTCGGCGAGGACGAGGCCCTTTTCCGGGGCGTAGTAGCGGGCGATGGCACGCTCGATGGCGAGTTCCGAGACGACGACCTGTTCGACGCTCAGACCGGTCATGAACTTGATGTCGTCAATCGCGAAGACATTGGCCGGATCGACCATCGCGAGCGTCATCGTCGAGCCGTTGCGGGCGAGCGGAAGCACCATGTACTTCCGGGATGTTTCCTCGGGCAGCAGCCGGACGGCGTTCGGGTCAACCTCGAACATGTCGAGATTGACGGCGGGCACGCCGTACTGTCGGCTCAGGACGGAAGTGACGGCTTCATCCTTGACCAGACCGAGCGTCACGAAGATCGAACCGAGGCGACCACCGTTGGCGCGCTGGAAATCGAGCGCTTCCTTGAGCTGTTGCGGTGTAATCAGTCCTTCCTTGAGGAGGACTTCGCCGAGCTTTGCGGACATGCGGCTTCACCTAGAGAGATGAAATGCGACGAAAACGCGTCAGTGCGGGGGTGATAACCCTGGAAGAAGGCTGAACCGTACAATTGTGAGCGGAACTGACCGCAAAATAGTGAAGGGCCGGGATGATGTCAAGCATTGTGGCATTCAAAGTGCTAGTCGGAAATGACGATGAAAGCACTTTTAACAAATCCCCGTATCCCGTTCATGCGCCGTCCCTTGTGGTCGGCGGCATGGTTTTTCGCGGTTGGCGTCGGATTCTCCCGGTACGCCTTCCCCACCCCTCCATCGGCGTGGCTGGTCGCCGTCGCTTTTTTCCTGCTTTTCGGCGCGTTCAACCGGAAGCGGCCTGCCATTCGCCGACTCATGCCGTTTTTTTTCCTGCTGGCCTGTTTTTCCGGCGGCGGGTGGCGTGAATCAGCCGAATGTCAAAGCCGGGAAGCGCCGGACCGACTCCGGAATCTGATTCTCCGACAGAACGACGACGATCCGGTTGAACTGACCGGCGCGCTCGAAGACTGGCCGGAGCCGGCCCTTGGACGGGTCCGCCTGACGGTTTCAGTCACAGGTTTACAAACCGAAACCTGGCGGCCCGTGCGTGGACGCATCCGGCTGACGCTGCCGCTGGATCGTCCGGAAACCGTGGCGGAGTGGGGAAACCTCGCGCTTTCGCCCGGCGACGGGCTGAAGCTGACGGCACGCATCGGACGCACCGCCCGGTACAACAATCCCGGTGGTCCGGATTTCGGCAACTGGCTCGACCGGAACGGGTTTGACGCGAGCGGCGAGGCGATTTCCATCGTCCGTGAACCGTCCGAAAACCGAAAAAGTCTTTTTTCGCGTCTCGGTCGGTTGCGATTGGCAGCACTCGACCGCCTGAGCCGCGATTTTCAACCCCGAACCGCCGGACTCCTCGCCGCCGCCCTGCTCGGGAGCGAGCATTTTCTGGACAGCGACTGGGCCGACGCCTTCCGTCGAAGCGGCACATTTCACCTGCTCGTCATTTCCGGCTCGCATTTCGCCCTGCTCGCGGCGGCGTTCCGCAAACTGCTCGACCGTTTTTTGAAAAAGGAAGGACCGAAAGCCGCGATTCTGCTCGGCGTCGTGTGGAGCTACGCGATCCTGGTCGGCAACGAACCGCCGGTCCTGCGCGCGGCGGTGGCCGTGACGGTCTGGCAACTCGCGTCGCTCGTCCACCGAAAGCCCGATTTTCTCAACGTCATCGGAGCAAGCGGACTGGCGATGCTGGCGATTTCGCCGGAAGAACTGTTTGGGGCGAGTTTTCAACTGACGTTCACCGCGGTCATTGCGCTCGCGGGCGGGGCCGCGCCGCTCTACCGGACGCTCCGCCGGATCGGGGCGTGGCAGCCCCGGCGCGGGACGCCCTTCCCTCCCGCCGTACCGCGCGGCGTGCGCCGCTTCGCCGAACTTCTGTTCTGGAGCGAACGCGAATTTCGAACCGAGCAGAAAACCGCGCCGATCCGGATGAACCTCGACAAATCCCGGCTGGCCGGGCGACTGGAGGCGGTCGGCGTCGGGAAGTTCAATCTTCAGAACGGGTTGCGGTGGCTGTTCGGAATGGCGCTGGCGACCGGGTGCGTTCAACTGGCGCTGTTGCCGCTTGAAATTTACAACTTCAACCGCTGCGCGCCGTTCGCGGTGATTTCAAATCTGGCGGCGGAACTGGCGATGACGGCGGTGATGCTGGTCGGCGCGGCCTACCTCGCGGCCTCCGCGCTGTCGCTCAGCTCACCGCTCGCGCAGGCTGCCGAACTCGCCGTTTCCCTGCTCGTCAAAATCGCCGGGCTGGGCGCGGCGCTTCCCTTCGCCAACCACCGCGTCCCGCATCTTGAAACCGGCGCGTTTTCAATCGGACTCGGTTTCGGCACCGGGATTTTCATCCTCGGGTACGCCATTGACCGCTGGCGACCGCTCGACCGGCCCGCGCGGCGTCCGAAATTCATCAAGTTCGAAATGATCGCCGGTTTTCTACTCGTGGCGGTTTTCGGCGGGTACACGCTCGCACCCCCGCGACGCGCGCCCGCGCCGAGCGTGTTGCGGGTGACCTTTCTGGATGTCGGTCAGGGCGACTGCGCGCTCGTCGAATTTCCGGATGGTCAGACCCTCCTCATCGACAGCGGCGGCACCGGCGAGTGGGGAAAATCCTCATCCTTTATTAAAGAAGATGCGCCGGGGATCGGCGAGCGGGTCGTATCGCGGGTGTTGTGGGCGCGGGGCATCCGGCGACTCGACGCGGTCATCGCGACGCACCCGGATTCCGACCACATTCAGGCATTTTCGGAAATCGCGGAGAACTTTCCCATCGGCGCGGCGTGGCATGGTCCGGTGGACCCCGCCGACCGGACGTTTCAAACCTTCGCGGCGGCGATGCACCGCCACGGGACGCCGCTCCGCGAACTTTCCGCCCCGCTCGAACTCGCGTTCGGCGCGGTCAGACTTTCGATCATCGGCCCTTCCGGGAGTTTGAAAACCGACAACGACCGCTCGCTCGTGGTCAAACTGACCTACGGCGCGCGAAGTTTTCTGTTCACCGGCGACATCGAGGCCGCCGCCGAGGCGGATCTGCTCGCGCGGGGCGTGCCCCTCGGCTGCGACGTGGTGAAAGCGCCGCACCACGGGAGTAAAAGTTCGAGTACGTCGGCGTTTATCCGCGCCGTCGGGGCCGCGCATGTCGTATTCTGCGCGCCGCGCCGCTCTCCGTTCGGGCATCCGCACGCGGAAGTGGTGAATCGCTACCGCGAACTGCTTCCCGCCGCGCGCCTCTGGCAAACCGGCCGCGACGGAGCGGTAACGGCGGAAACGAACGGCGGATGGCTGAAGGCTGAAGCCTTTCGATTGAAGATTGAAGATTGAAGATTTTCGATTTCAGAGGATTCGAATTCGGTTTTCGCGGACGGTGTTCCCGCAATCGAAAAACGGGCTATTTGATGGTTGAAATTTGAAGTTTTTGAAAAACAATCGAAAATCTTCATTCTACAATCTTCAATTCAATCGAAAATCTTCAATCTTCAATCAAAAATTCTGGAGTGTTGCGATGAAAAGCAGGTTCATCCCGGTGTTGCTGGTGCTTTTGGTTGGTTTCGGGTCGGTTTCCGGCCAGAGCGGACGCCGCAATACGCCCGGACGGACGGAAAAACCGCGCATCGGTCGGCAGGTGGACTCGGCGGAAAACAACTTCAAGTGCGTTTTTCCCGGCGGATTCGAACAACCCAAGCGCGAGGAGAGCGCGAACGGCAAGGTGACGGCGTTTTCGAGCCTGTCGCCGTCCGGGCCGTACTGTTCGATTGCCGTCCGGACCTTCGACAAGGCCGAACTCGGCACCGCCACGCCGGATCAGGTCATGGACGCCGCCCGGAACACCCTGCTGCCGAAGTTCAAGGCGACGATTGACCAGGAAGACCCGTACGTCGTGAAGGGCTACCCGGCGCGGGCGGTGTTTTTCACCGGGACGTTCGAGGAAAAAACGGTTTTCGGGCGGGTGGACTTCGTGGTTGTGAAGATGAAGTTTTACCAGATGGTCTACACCTCGCCGAATTACAACGACCTCGACCGCGACGACGTACAGACGTTTTTCGAATCCTTCACCCTGCTCAACGTCGAACCCGGTCCGCTCGTCAAGCCGGAGGAGAAACCGGCGGAAGCGCCGCCGAGCGGACGGTGAATCCCTTTGCGTTTTCAGCCCGGCCCTCAAGGACCGGGCTACCCGAAAGCAAGCCTCGTGAACGAGGCTAACAAGTTGATTTCTTTGCTTTTAGCTCCGTTATGATCTTTGAAAATTTAAAACGGAATTTACGGTGGGTTTGAAATTGCACCGAACAGGCGCGGATGCGCCGTCAGACAATAGCCCCACCCGTGAGGGTGGGGTGGCGTTTGAGGCAATTTCAAAGCGTCGAAGACGCGATACGGGTGGTGTCGCCGCGTTGCGGCTCGGCGTTTTACCCGTTGCGTACCCCACCCTCACGGGTGGGGCTATTACCTGTCGGCGCATCCGCGCCTGTCCGAGGCAATTTGGCCCATCGTTATTACCGGAATAATTTTTCAAAAACCATTACGGAGCTTCGGAAGGAATCGCCCGGTCCTTGAGGGCCGGGCGAACAGCCGGTCAAATCTCGACAATCCGGATTCCGTCATTTTCGTGCCCGGCCATGCCGGTCAGAAACTCGACGACTTCCTCGAACGGCTCGTCGGGATGACTCCTCGTCCACAGAAAATACGGCTCGGACGCATCGCCGACGCAGATTGCATCCACCAGATCTTCGATTTCGACACATTTTTCGCCGAAAACGGAGACGCCCCAAATCCCGTCGCGGATGAATCCGGCGACGATTTCATCAAGCCGTGTCACTTCGCCGGTCACGGAACGAATCAGAACGAACTTCTCAATGTTCATGAAGGTTTTTACCCGCCAACCCGAATGTTCCGGGGTCGCCTTACGTTAAAATAAAGAAAAATAACGTAAAAAACCCGATCAACGGCCGTCCGCCAGGCCGACCGAAAAGCAAAACCGCCGCCTGTTGGATTTCAGGCGGCGGTTCGCGTTTCAAATTCAATTTTCTACCAGATTTTCGGAACGTAGTTGGCAAGCAGGCCGATGACGCAAATGCCGACGAGGATGCCGAAACAGGCCCACGCCACCTTGTTGATGTCTTCCATCGCGCAGTCTCCTTTCGGAAATCAATCCGGACCCGGAATGGGGAACGTTGCGGGTTCAATACCACGCGGTTTCTTTCTTCAAGTGTGACGTTTCGCACCGGGGAAAAAAGAATTCAAAAATCCGATGCCTTTCGGCGAAAGTCATGGCAGGATGCGGTATTCCTGACATATCACAAACTTCCACGGACCGCCCCGCCGGAAAGGAATTCCCGCGTGCCGATTGACTTCACCAAACCGGAACCCCAGCTTCCGCAATGGGTTGCGCCCGCATCGCCGCCGCTCACGTTCACCCCGCTGCCCGAGTCGTACTACAAACATTCCGGCAAGGCCCCGCTCCTCGGCCTGCTCGCCGGACTCGGCGGCGGCCTGCTGATCGGAATCGGACTGGCGTTCGCCTATTCCTACGTCATCGTCTATCTGCCGTTCGTGTATCTGCGCGTCCTCGCCACCATCGGGTACGGTTTTGCGCTGGCGTTCGGCGTCGGATTCGGCCTTCAGACAGGAAAAATCCGAAATACCCCGGTCGCGCTCGCCATCGTGGGCGTCGTCACCCTCATTTCGTTCTATTTCGTCTGGGGAATCTGGGTTTTCGCCGAGTTTCAACGCGCGGACAACGAAGACGTCACGCTCATCGGCGTGCTGACCAGCCCGTTCGTCCTCTGGGAAGTCATCCACAAGATCAACGAAACCGGCGTGTGGGGCTTTCGCGGGACGAATGTCTCCGGCATCGCGCTCTGGGTCGTCTGGATTGTCGAGGCGGTCATCATCTTTTCAATCCCACTGCTCGGCGGCTGGGGACTCGTCTCCGACCCGTTCTGCGAAACCTGCGACCGCTGGACGGAGGAAGAAAACGCCGTCCGCGAGTTCAAGCGTGTCGCCTCGCCAGCCGAACTGAAGGAAATCCTCCGCCGGAAGGACTACGGCGCGCTGCTCGGCCATCCGCGCCGGGCGGGCGACGAGGTCTTTTACCGGGCGAGCGTCCACAAATGTAAAAACTGCAATGTGTTCCACGTTCTGAAGGTCGAGGAAATCACCCTCGCCATCGACCAGAACGGCAAGGCGAACGAGTCGAAAACGCCAATCGTCGAAAACCTCCTCATCAACGCCTCGGAAATGGCGGCTTTGGGAAGCTGACGGGTTTGCCGGTTTCCGCGCCTTCCCCCAACCGAAAAACGTTCAGGCTTTGTCCGACCGAAAAGGAGGTCCCGCGTGTCGATTGATTTGAACAAACCGCGGCCCGAGCAACCGCAACGGTTCGTCCCCCCCGCCGCGCCACTGAATTTCACGCCGCTGCCCGAGTCCTACTACAAACATTCCGGGAAAGCCCCGTTCCGCGGCATGCTGACCACGCTCGGCATCGGCATCAGCCTCAGCATCGTGGCTGCGTTTGCCTACGCCAACATCATCATCTATTTCCCCTTCATCTATTTCCGGGCACTCGCTCCCATCGGATACCCCCTCGCCCTGTCCTTTATCATCGCCTTCGGACTCCAGATGGGGAAAATCCGAAATACTCCGGTTGCACTGCTTTTGAGTGGGATCATTTCATTCGTTGCATTTTATTTTGCCTGGACCTTCTGGATTTTCGCCCTGCTGCGAGGGGTGGGGAACAAGGACGTCAACCTGTTCGGTCTTCTCACCAGCCCGCTCATGGTCAAAGGCATCATTCTCAAAATCGGCGCGACCGGGTACTGGGGCGATAAGGACGCGGCGATTTCCGGCGGCTTCCTCTGGTTCATCTGGATTGTCGAAACGGTGCTCATCCTTCTCGCCCCAATATTGTGCGGAGGACTGACCGCGAGTTCCCCGTTCTGTGAGACCTGTGACCGCTGGACTGAAGAGGTCAAGGGTATCCGCGAATTTCAGTGTGTCGTGTCGGAGAAGGAACTCAAGAAGATTGTCCGCCGGAAGGATTACGGCACGCTTCTGACCTTTCCTCGCCGGGTAGGCGAGCCGACTTTCTATCGGGCCAACCTCCACAGTTGCCCAAAATGTAAAGTGACGAAAGCACTGAAAGTGGAACAAGTCAGTCTCAAGGCCGATGAACGCGGCAAGATGACCGAAACCACGTCCTCCATTATCGACAACCTGCTCATCAATCCATCTGAACTGACGGCACTGCGGTCCTGACCGGGGCTGGACGGTTTCGGAAGGCGCGCGTTCCACGGTAGAATGCGCGCCTTCGAACGTTCATCCCAGTACACCCAAGGACATCCGAAATGAGTCTCGCCGGGAAAACCCTTTTCATCACAGGCGCGAGCCGGGGCATCGGCCTCGCCATCGCCCTGCGTGCCGCGCGTGACGGCGCCAATATCGCCATCGCCGCCAAAACCGCCGAACCGCACCCGAAACTGCCGGGGACGATCTTTACCGCCGCCGCCGAAATCGAGGCCGCGGGCGGCAAGGCGCTTCCCCTTCAGGTCGATATTCAGGACGAAAACCAGATTGCCGAAGCGGTGGCGAAAACCGTCGAAACCTTCGGCGGCATCGACATTCTGGTCAACAACGCGAGCGCCATCAGCCTGACCGGGACGCTCGAAACCCAAATGAAGCGGTACGACCTGATGCACCGCATCAACACGCGCGGCACGTTCGCCTGCTCGCAAGCCTGCCTCCCGCACCTTTTGAAAGCCGAAAATCCGCACATCCTGAACCTCTCGCCGCCGCTCAACATGGAAACGCGGTGGTTTGCGCCGCACGTCGCCTACACGATGGCGAAATTCGGGATGAGCATGTGCGTCCTCGGCATGGCGGGCGAGTTCAAGAAACAGGGCGTCGGCGTCAACGCGCTCTGGCCGCGTACCGCCATCGCCACTGCGGCGGTTCAGAACCTTCTCGGCGGCGACGAAAGCATCCGCCGCTGCCGTCGTCCCGAAATCATGAGCGACGCGGCCCACGTCATCCTCACCCGTCCGAGCCGCGAATGCACCGGCAACTTCTTCATTGACGAGGATTTGCTGCGCGAAACCGGCGTCACGGATTTCGATCAGTACGCCTACCAACCCGGCGCGGAATTACTGCCGGACTTCTTTGTCTAAAAATAGTCTGGAGTCGAGAGTCTGGAGTCTGGAGTCAAATCCGGACTTCAAGTCTCAAAGACAAGGAGACAAGGAGACAAGGAGCGTTCTATCGGAAAGTTTTCACGTCAAGTGCATCCCTGTCTCCAAGTCTCCCGATCTCCTTGTCTTGGTTTTGACTCCAGACTCTCGACTCCAGACTCCAGACTGAAAACTAGGCTTCAGACTTGAATATGAACGTAGACGTTCTCTTCTTCGGACAATGCCGTGAAATCGTCGGCGCGGGGCGCGCGTCGGTCGAGGTTGCGACGCCGACGGCGGCGGGCGTCGTCGAGGCGGTTCGGATGCGCTTTCCCGGACTCGGCGCGCTCGACGGAAAACTGCTCATCGCGGTCAATGAGGATTACGCGAAACCCGACGACGCGGTCCGCGCGGGCGACGAGGTCGCCATTTTCCCGCCGGTTTCGGGAGGATGACCACCATGCCTGAAATCAATGAAGAACGTTTTTTTATCGAACTGACCCACGAGGTCATCGACTCGGAAGCGGTCGTGGCGCGGTTGCTGCGCGGCGAAGCGGGCGCGGTGGTGACGTTCGACGGCGTCGTCCGGAACAACACCAAGGGCCGCCGGACGCTTTATCTGGAATATGAGGGGTACGAAACCATGGCGGTGAAGGAGATGCGCCGCATCGCCGAGCGGACCGTCGCAGAGTTTCCCGATCTCGACCGACTGGCCATCGTCCACCGGCTCGGACGGCTGGAAATCACTGAAACGAGTGTCCTTATCGTCGTCACGTCGCCGCACCGAAAGACCGCGTTTCACGCCTGCCACTACGCGATTGACCGCGTGAAGGAATCGGTCCCGATCTGGAAACGCGAGTTCTTCGAGGACGGCGAGGTCTGGGTCGAAGGCCAGACGCCGCCGGGCTTTTAAAACGTTTCATTGTTCAGAGTTCCCCGCTTGAGCGGGAAAAACCTTGCGAAATATCCCCGCTCAAGCGGGGAACTCTGAACAATAATGGAATGATTTACAGCGTCAGAACGTAATTGGCGACCTTCGTCGGATCGCCCTTCATCCCCGATTCCGGAATCAGATTTCCATCAAAATCGCACTGCGGATCGAGCCACAGAGCCAAGTTGTTCTGTTGCGCGAACTTCCGCACGTCCGCGATCCCGTCATAGTTCGTGATGAAGTATTCATTCCTGGCAGGCGAGGCGAAGCGGGCGAGGAACGACGTACTGCCTTCCTCACGGGCAAAAACCGGAAGCGCGTTGCCGAAAATCCGGCGGATGTCGAGTTCCCGGCCGGAAAGCGGTGAAATCCGGCCTTCGGCATCACGGATGCACAATACGTTGACTCGTTGAGGCATTGTCTCCAAGTCCTTTTGGGAGAAAATTTACGGGGACCTGGGAGGATAATTGAGAATTCAGAATGGAGAATTGAGAATGGAATACGGGCTTGAAACGCTCCGATGAGAATCGGGCGGCGTTTTTTAAAACTCTCAATTCTCAATTCTGAATTCTCAATTCCCCTTCAAATGTCCCTTATCGGCTAGAGAAATGCCAGAAAAACTTCGTTCGAGACAAGTACGCCGCGCGGGGTAAGCCTTAAAACGTCGCCTTCGAACGCAATCGCGCCCGCCGCGTCGAGCCGGTCGAGTTCCCCGGCGTACTCGCGCCGGATGTCCACGCCGTAGCGCGTTTCGAGATGGCCTACCGACACACCCTCGCGCAGCCGCAAGCCCATCATCAGCGCCTCGTGCCAGCGTTCGCGGGCCGTACGCTCGCTGCGCCCCGCGCGGGCCGTCCCTTCCCGCTCCATTTTTTCGATGTATTCGTGGATGCTGCCAACGTTCCAGAAGCGTTCCTCCCCGTCGTAGCCGTGCGCGCCGACGCCGAAGGCCGCGTACGGCACGTCGGTCCAATACTTCAAGTTGTGCCGTGAGCGCCGTCCCGGACGGGCGAAGTTTGAGATTTCATAGGGGTCGAACCCGGCGGCGGTCACGGTTTCAACCAGATGTTCGTACATTTCCGCGCCCAGATCGTCGTCTATCTCAGGCAGTCGGCCCGCCGAAACCATCTGGGCCAATTTCGTACCCTCTTTGATTTCAAGCAGATAGAGCGAAAGATGGTCGGGTTCGAGCGCGAGCGCGTGGGCGAGGTTCGATTTCCAGTCGGCGAGCGTCTGGTTCGGCAGTCCGGCAATCAAATCGATGCTGAGGTTGTTGAATCCGGCTTCGCGAAGTTCGAGGAACGCCCGGCGGGCGTCCGTCGCGTCGTGATCGCGCCCGGTTGCGCGGAGTTCGTGGTCGAGAAACGACTGCACGCCCAGACTCGCCCGGTTGAAACCCAGTTCGCGCCACTCCCCTGCCCGCGCCGTATCGCCGGGGTTGGCTTCGAGCGTGATTTCGGCGTCTTCCGTCAGGCAAAACGTGTCCCGGCAGGCGGCGACGATCCGCCCGAGGTCGTCGGGAGCAAGAATCGACGGCGTTCCACCACCGAAGTAGAGCGTGTCGGCGGAAGGATGAAGGATGAAGGATGAAGGATGAACTTCGAAAAACGTCCGGATTTCCTTTTCGAGCGCCGCGACATAACGCGCCGCGAGGTCCGCGTCGTAGCTCCCCGTCACGAACCCGCAGTAAGTACATTTCGAATGGCAAAACGGCAAATGGACATAAATGCCGGGAAGAATCCGTTCAACCATGGCGGAAAAGAACCGTCCATCTCTCAAAAAATTCCGTTGAGGGCGCGGAGCGTCCGAAAGATTTTTTAGCCTATGGCGCAAGCCATAGGAGAGCGGAGCGTCCGAAAGATTTTTAGCCTATGGCGCAAGCCATAGGTATCAGAGGAGAAATTGCGACCAGTGGTCGATTTCCGCATCGTACCACCGGTGGGGCCGGTTCGGCGTGTGGTGAACGCCCTCATACACCGTGTTGTCCGCCCCCGGCAGCCGACAGCTTTCGACCGGCACGACGCCGTCACCCCAGACGCCGCCCTTCCCGCAGGTCAGCCGGTAATTGTTGTAGGCGAACATTTCCCCGAACGTCCCCGGAATCCTGCCTTCGACCGAGCGCCCGACGGTCGCCGCGTAGACGATATCTGGGTAGTAGGCGTCCGGATACTGCTCGTTGATGAAGTCGATGGTCCGCAACGTGTAGGAGAGACGGCTGAAATGCGGACACCCGAGCGTGACGAGCGACGCGGTACGCTCAAACCCGGCGAAATTCACGCCGTCATAGTCTTTATCGCCCATGTACAACCGGGCCACCGACCCACCCGCGCTGTGGCCGAGAAAATTGACCTTTTCCGCCCCGGTTTCCGCCAGCGCGCGCGTGACCGTCTCGTGCGTCATCTTTAAAAGGTTGGCGTAGCTGCTCGCGCCGGAGGCCGCCAGCCAGCTTCCGAGCGTGAACGGCACAGTGTAAACCGTTGCCGAACAATGACTTTTGAGCTTTTCCGCCAGCGAACGATAATTCGAGGCGTCGAGCAGAAATCCGCCGACGATGATCACCGGGTACGCAGGTTGTGGCATACGGCTTGCAAATTGACTTTTCCAACGAAGCCCGACAAGGTTTCGAAAAACGAAAAGAACGGAAGGAAAAGCAGGAAATGATTCAAAATCCCGAGTTACAGGAAATGTTCGCCGAGACGGACCGCAAAATCCGCGAAACCTCCGCGCAGATTCAGGAAACCGACCGCATTTTGAAACGGCAGATGGCTGATCTCAACAAGCAGATCGGCGGTCTCGGCAACAAGTTCGGGCGTTTCACCGAAGGATTGCTCACGCCCTCTCTTGAAAAACTACTTTACCGGCGGTTCAAGGTCGAAAGCGTTTTTTGCAACATGCGGAACCGGCTGGACGGCGGCGACCACATCCAGCTCGACGTTTTCGGCGTTTCGCGCCGCCGGAAGGAAGCCTTCGTCGTCGAAATCAAAAGCAGCCTCGGCGAAGACGAACTTCAACAGACGCTCGGCATCCTCGAAGCCTTCCCACGGCACTTTCCCGAATTTCACGATTACAAATTGTTCGGCGTGATTGCCGCCGTGGATATTCCCGAGGCGATGCGAAACCGGACGCTCAAGGCGGGCATCTGGATCGTCCGGGCGAGCAATGCGCTCTGCAAGGTGGACGTCCCGCCCGGTTTCCAGCCGAAACTCTTCCACACCCCGGCGGAAGTTTGAAATTTACCCTAAACCCTTTTTCTTCAATGAAATATGGGGACGGAGGAATTCCCCCATCCCCATGCGCGACCTCTTTCCGCTTTCAGCCGACCGTTCGCAAAAGGGATTCAGGATGAAAAGCCGGAGTCGAAGAAAGGAAGTGACTTCTTTCCATACTCCAATTTCATCCCTCATCCTTCATCCCTCATCCCTTTCTTCACTTCCCGCTTTCCGCGTTCAGCCGGCTGTGTGAAAAGCCATACAGGAAGTAAATCACCAGCCCGACGGCGAGCCAGATGAGGAAGCGGGTCCAGTTGACGATGCCGAGTTCGGTCATCAGGTAGCCGCAGGTGAGCAGCCCGAGAACCGGAATCAGCGACAGGTTTTTCAGGAAACACAATGCCGTCAGCGCAACCGTTCCGACGCAGAAGACGAGGAACGGAATTTTGTGCGAGTACGCCCGGAGCATGGACTCGCCTGGCGCGGGCGTCGCCGTCACGGCATGCATCATGAATTCCCGCACGGGCGTCCACGCAACGGCCAGCACGATGAAGATCAGCAGCGCGGCGGGCATGATGAACTTCGAGTTGATGTAGGTGACGCGGAACTTGCGTTCGATTTTCTGGTCGGACTTGTCGAGGATCAGCACCCCGCCGCAGACCAGCACGAAGGCGAACAGCGTCCCGATACTCGTCAGGTCGGTCACTTCCGTCAGATTCAGAAACAGGGACGGAATCGCCACCAGCGCGCCCGACACGAGCGTCGAAAACCACGGCGTCTTAAAGCGCGGGTGAATCGCGGCAAAAACTTTCGGCAGCAGCCCGTCGCGCGACATCGCCATCCAGATGCGCGGCTGGCCGAGTTGAAACACGAGCAGCACGGTGGTCATCGCGACGACCGCGCTGACGGCGACGATGGCCAGAACGATCGGCTTGTTGATGCCCTGCGGACCGAAAACAAACGCCATCGGATCGTCAACCTGGAGCAGTTTGTAGCTCACCATCCCGGTCAGGACGAGCGAGATCGCGACGTACAGCACGGTGCAGATTGCCAGCGAGTACAAAATGCCGCGCGGCAGGTCGCGCTGCGGGTTTTTACATTCCTCGGAGGTCGTCGAAATCGCGTCGAACCCGATGTAGGCGAAAAACACCGCCGACACGCCCTTGAGAACGCCGCCCATGCCGTTCGGCGTGAAGGGCGACCAGTTTTTCGTGTTGATGAAGAACGCGCCGAAGCCGATGACGAACAGAATCACGCCGACCTTGAGGGCCACCATCGCGTTGGAAACGTTGCGCGACTCGCGGATTCCGATGAAAACCAGCGTGGTGATGACGAGAATGATGCCGAGCGCGGGCAGGTTGCAGACGACGTGGAGGTCGCCGATTCGCGGCGAGGTCGTCCACGCCTGATAGGCGAGCCAGAGCGAGCTGCTGCTCTGTTTGATCTGGTCGAGCGTCTGTCCCTGCTTGAGCAGGTCATTGACCGCGTCGAAGCCGCGCGCCGCCGTCAGAAAGTCCATCCGGAAATAGGCCGGAATCGATAACCCGTATCCTTCCAGCAGGTTACAGAAATACCCGCTCCACGAAATCGCGACCGCGATGTTGCCGATGGCGTATTCCAGCAAAAGGTCCCAGCCGATGATCCACGCCACGAGTTCTCCGAAACTGGCGTAGGCGAACGTGTAGGCCGATCCCGAGACGGGAATCATCGCCGCAAATTCCGCGTAACAGAGCGCCGCAAATCCGCAGGCGACCGCCGTGAAGATGAACAGGAGCGAGACGCCGGGGCCACCGTTGAAGGCGGCGTTTCCGACGGTCGTGAAAATCCCGGCCCCGATGACCGCCGCGACGCCAAGCGCGGTCAGATCAATGACGCCGAGTTCCTTGGCGAGACCGGTGTGTTCGCCATCGCCAAGTCCGGCGGCGGCGTCGGCCTGGATTCGCTGTACTGATTTGGTCCGAAAAAGACGAGCAAGAGGCATAACGGCTGATTCCGCTTTCGATAAAGGAGATTCAGAAACGTACGAAACCGTCCAAAACCGCTTCCGCCCGGAGGGCCGGAAGGCGAAAAGTTCTTGTGGACGGAATTGCCGGGCAGGTACGGATTGTGCGTGAAAATCGTTGTGATGCTATGGGTTGCGGTCGTTCCGTGTCAATCTCGGATTTATTTTCCAACCTTGCCGAACTGACAGCCGTGTGGCAAAATGCCCCACAAGTTCGGGCAGCACATCTTTTTTTCAGTCTGCTTATTCAGCCCCGTAAGCAATGCGAATCCTTGTCGTCGATGACGAACCGACCGTCTGTCTGCTGATTCGGGAGGTTCTGGAAAACGAGAACCATGTCGTGACCACTGTCCAGAGCGGTGGTGCGGCACTGGACCTTGGCGCAAAGGAAAGCTTCGATCTGGTTCTCTGCGACGTACGGCTTGGGGAAGTGGACGGATTCACCGTTCTCCAAGCCTTCCGCGAACGCCTCCAGCCCGATGCCGAAATTGTTCTGATGACCGGCTTTGCTTCCCTTGAAGCGGCGCTCAACGCGGTTAAGCTCGGAGCCAACGACTACATCTGTAAACCTTTTTCGGTCAACGACTTATGCCGTGTGGCAAGCGAGGCCGAGGAACGCATCCGGCTCAAGCGCCAGCCGCCGCCGACGGTCCGCGAGGCGACCGCGTTCGCCGACCGGTACGCCATCATCGGCCGCTGCCCGGCCATGATCGACGTCTTCAAGACCATCGGACGGGTCGCGCCGACCGATTTGCCCGTCCTCATCGCTGGCGAATCCGGCACCGGGAAGGAACTCATCGCCCGCGCCATTCACAACAACAGCCCCCGGGCCAGCAAGCCCTTTGTCGCCGTCAATTGCGGCGCGCTGACCGAGACGCTGCTCGAAACCGAACTGTTCGGCCACATCAAGGGCGCCTTCACCGGCGCGGCGACGACCCGGCGGGGGCTGTTCGAGGAAGCCGAGGGCGGGACGCTGCTGCTGGATGAAGTCACGGAAACCAGCCCCGGTTTTCAGGTCCGGCTGCTGCGCGTACTCCAGGAAAGCGAAATTCGGCGTGTCGGATCGAATGAATCCGTCGCCGTGGACGTCCGCATCCTCGCCACGACCAATCAGGATATGGAAAAACTGGTCGCGGGCGGGACGTTCCGAAAAGACCTGATGTACCGCCTGAACGTGGTCAGCATCCACCTGCCTCCGTTGCGGGAGCGCGGCGCCGACCTTGAACTGATGATTGAAACGTTTCTGGCGCGCTATTCCCCGCCGAATCTGCCGCCGGTCCGACTCGCGCCGGAAGCTCGCGCGGCGATGATCGCCTGGCACTACCCCGGCAACGTCCGCGAACTCCGCCATACCATCCAGCGCCTCGTCGCCCTCGCCAACGGCGGCATCATCCGCCTCGAAGACCTTCCCACCAAGTTCTGCGCCAACCGCCCCGTACCCTCGCCCGTCCCATCGGTTCCCGTCGGTTTCACGAATGAGGTTCTGCAATTTCGCAACGGCGAAAATAACGAACGCCCGCCGACCTTCGACGAAATCGAAAAACGCTACGTCGAGTACATGATCGGCTACACCCACGGGAACAAGAAAAAAGCCGCCGAACTCATGGGTATTGACCGCAAGACCCTCGCCCGGATGGTCGAGCGGCATGGTATCGCGGAATAGTCTGGGGAGTCTGGGCAGAAAGTCTGGAGTCTGGAGTCGAGAGTCTGAAGTCAAAGGCAGAAATTCCAAAACACCCAAAACAAAAAGACGGCGGAATCTTCGATTTCAGAGGTAATTCTCAATGAAATCAAAGATTTCGCCGTTTTTGGTTTTGACTCCAGACTCTCGACTCCAGACTCCAGACTTTTTATCCCGGACTTATTGCTTCCGTTTGATTTGTTGAATCGCCAGATTCGCCGCGTTGACCACGCCCGAGTCTCGGTTGCGGAGCATCGCGTCGAGCGCGGGAAGGTCGGCGGAGGTGCCGATTTTGCCCATCGCGCGCATCATCCGGATGATTCCCGGCGGCGTGGAGCGGTTGAAGTAGGGATGAAGGTCCTGGGGGCTGTTCAATTCCGACAAATAGCCTTCGGCCTGATCGGCAAAGGACAGCGAATCAAGCTGTCGAACGATTTCCAGCAAATATTCGGGACGCCCCAGCTTGTAGAGCGCAAACGCCTGCGCCAGTTTCACGGTTTCCCTTTTCTCATTGAGCCGTGCCGATGAAATGCGCGTTATCAGTTGCTCGTTTTTCGCGCGTCCGAGACCCTCGAACGCAAACCGCCGCCGGTCGTCATCCTGATCGGCGAAGTTTTCCAGAAAAATCTCCTCGCTCGACGCATCGCCGATCCGCCCGAGCGCTTCCAGAATTACCTTCCGACGGCCACGTTCTTCAGGCGATGTGGACTTGCGGTACAACTCGTTGAGCGGCGCGGCGGCGTCCTTCGTCCGCAACAGCCCGGCGGCGGCAATCGCCTGATTGCGGATGTCGCCGGAGGGATCGGAAAAGTACGGAATGACGTGCTTGCCGTATTCCGGATTTCCAAGTTTGACGAACACCCGAAAAATTTCGATTCGCAGCATCGGGTCGGTCAGCGCGCCGACCATTGCCGGAACCTGCGAATCGGCCCGCAACACGCCAAGCGCCCGGACCGCCGACCGCCGGTTGTCCACGTCACTATCGTCGCGCATCTGGTCGGCCAGCCCGGTCAGAATGCGCTCGTCCACCTGCGTGAACGGCGCGACGATGACCGGTTCGTTCGTTTCCAGAAACGGATTGAACGTGTTTAACCCCTTGCGCCGCGCGAAGATGAAGCCGATGTCACTTTCGATGGAATAGGAAACGACGCCGCGAATCGCCGCCCGGCGAACATCCGGCGCGGGGTCGCGAAGGGCCTCCACGAGCGTCGGAATGGCTTCTGCGTCCTTGATCATTCCGAGTGAAACGGCGGCATTCGCCCGGACTTCCGGATCGGAATCGTTCTTGAGTGCGGTGACGAGCGGCGCGACGCCCTCGCGGAAGCGGCGTTCCCCGAGTTCGCGGGCGGCCCGGCGACGGGTTTTCACCTCCGGACTGACCAGATCGGCCAGCGTTTTTTCCTGCGGCGACTGGGCGAAACCGATGGTCGAAAGAAAAAGGACAAAAATGCTAAAAGGTATGAGTTTCATTGAAAAACGCATCGAACCCTCAGAAATCACATGAAGTCAAAAGGCGCGTCCGCACGCTACCCGCGCGGACGCGCCCTGTCAAATTCGATGTGGTTCCGGTTCAGTCCCACCAGACCGTCAAAATGCGGTAGCCGTGCGGAACGGAAGGCATTCCGATAAGTTCCAGGCTTTGTTCTTCATACACATCATCCGGGAGCAGATCGGCAAACCATTTCTTGACTTCAGGAATGGAGGCTTTGGTGACGACAAAAGCTCGGTCGGCAAAAGGCCAGAAATCCGGACGTTCAGGCTGAATTTCATAAATGAAAATCCGAACGGCAAATACCTCCGGTTTTTGCTCAACCTTGACGAAAACTTCATGAAATTTCGCCAGCCCGGGATGAGACTCAAACAAATTGCATCCGATCGAAGCCGCGTCGGTATTTCCGGTAAAGAAATCCCGAATGGTCACAACCGGACACCGGTGGGGGCCCCCGGCAACTTTCAAGGCCAGAATTTTCAAATTCAACGCTTTTCGAAAATCCATTTGGCCGTTGAAAAGTTTCTACCGTGTGTTTCGTTCACTCACCGGAACGGGGACGCCCACCTTCGGTAGATTGTACGTTGTGCCTTCCGTCACCGATGGCGGCGCGAGCATCGGCTGGGCATTCGAGATTTCCGAGGTCGGTGCCGTCCGAACCGAAACCGGCGGCAGGGGCACGCCCCGAAGGTCGGCCCGTTCGGACTGCCGGTTTCGCGGGAAGAAGTGCGTGATCACCAGCGAGACAAGCGTGATGACCAGCGTGCAGAACATCAGAAAGAAGATGCCGCCGATGGCCCCGGACTCGCCGCGGTCGAGAAACTTTTTGACCAGATCGGCCAGGACGCAAATCGTTCCGCCTCCGATGAACGCAATGGCGTACATCAGGAAGGTTTTTCGCCTTCCTTCGGGCGAATCGAGCATTTTTTCCGATTCCGCCCGAATGGTCTGGATTTTCTTGGCAAGGCGGCGGTCGCTGGGGTCGAGTTCGGCAATCTTGGCCGTCATCGCCCGCGCGATTTCGAGCCGGGCCGTGTCAACCGGCGCGACAGGTGACTGAAGGGCAGTCCGGACCGAGCGCAAATCCGCGCCGCATCCTCGGCAAAACTGGCCCGCTTGGTTCTGTTGCGCGCCACAGGCCGGACAGAATTGCATCGGGAACTCCTTTCTTTACGCCGTATGCCGCGAAACCGGCACGGCTGACCGGGAGAGCTGGTGCGTCGTTTCCTCGGTCACGGAAGGCGGCCCAAGCATCGGTTGCGGGGGCTGAATTTCCGCGGTCGGGTTCGGGCGACTGTTGCCGGTCTGAAAAGGCACCGGGAGATCGGGATTCACCTTCCGCGTACGGGGGAAAATACTCGTCAGAACCAGGGAAGCAAGCGTCGCCAGCAGTGTGACCAGCATCAGGATGAACAATCCTTCAATGTTGTTCCGGTCGCCGCTTTGAATGATCTTGCCAAGCAGAATCATAAAAAAGAACAGGGCACCGCCGCCGACCGCGCCAATGGTAATCGTCAGCCCCATCCGGCGGCGATCTTCAGGAGATTCAAGCAGTTTTTGGGATTCCTGACGAAGAACCGCGATTTTTGTGACCAACTGGGCATCATTCGGGTCAATCGCGGCAATTTTCGCCGATACGGCTCGAGCGATTTCAAGCCGGGCTGCATCCGAATTCCCCGGAGGTGACTGAAGGGCAGTTCGTACGTTCCGCAAATCCGCTCCGCATCCGCGACAGAATTGACCGGGCTGTTGCGCCCCGCACGCTGGACAAAACTGCATCGGATTCTCGCTTTTCTCAAAACGTCAGGAGGTCTGGCGTTGCGCCTCGCGCCGTTCGTGGGGCAGATGGGCCGTGGTGTCTTCCGTGACCGAGGGCGGAGGCAACTGACCGGTGTTGTAACCGGCGGGCGGCGGATTCAACTGGTTGACTGGCATCGCCACGGGGTACTTGTCGAGAAATGCCTGCGCTTCCCCGTCGAGGTGACGATCCGGGACACTTTTTCCGGGAAGGGTGAAATACAACCCGTTAATGACCGTTCCGAGGCCGATGAAGAAGACGAGCAGTCCCGCAAACGGCCCGAAAGGAAACCGCATGCCGCTGGTCAGGAGAACGATCATCGCACCCAGTCCGACCGCGGCGGTAATGGTCCCGACCCGCAGACGCCGGAGCCGCTTTTCAGCCGGGGATTCGAGAAATTTCTCGATTTCGGGAAGGATGTCCTCGGTGATTTTGGCCAGATCCTTGGTTGTCTGGGCGGCGCGGATGCGCTCGGCAAAGGCGCGTCCGATTTCTTCCCGCGCACCGGCAGCGGAAGACGTCACCTCATCAGGCCGGAGCAGCGCCGTTCGGACCGTCCGCAAGTCGGCGCCGCAGGCGCGGCAGAACTGACTCGGGTTACGTTCCTCCGTTCCGCAACTGGGGCAAAACATCGCTGGATTCCTCGGAAAAAGGAGAATGCGTGTACTTGAAACGGAACTGTTTTAGCACACGCACCTTACGAACCGAACGGGAAATAGTTCCGGCGGGGACAGCAGTTAGCAGTTAGCAGTTAGCAGTTAGCGGTCAGCAGTTAGCGGTGGAAAGAAATACTCACTACTGACTACTAACTACTAACCGCTGCCTGCTACGCCAGCGCTTCCGCGATGACCTCGACCGCGCGGTCGATTTCGGCTTCGGTCAGCACCAGCGGCGGGAGCATCCGGATGACCGTCGGACCGGCGTTCAGCACGAGGACGCCCTTTTGCTGAATCGCCTGGACGAACGGCGCGACCTTTTCCTTCAGTTCGATGCCGATCATGAAGCCCAGCCCGCGTACGTCGCGGATGCGGTCGCTCTGAATTTCCTTCAGCCGGGTGAAGAAGTAGTCGCTCTTGCGGGCCACCTGCGCGGGCAGATCCGTCTCGCGCATCACCCGCAGGGTCGCCCGCGCCGCCGCGCACGCGAGGGGCGCGCCGCCGAAGGTCGTGCCGTGCTGGCCGATTTCCGCCTTGACGACCCGTTCACCGAGCGCGAACGCCCCCATCGGGAAGCCGCTCGCGATACCTTTCGCCATCGTGAGAATGTCCGGGCGGATACCGTACTGCTCGACCGCGAAAAACGTGCCCGTCCGACCGAAACCGGACTGCACTTCGTCAATGATGAGCATCGCGCCGCGCTCGCGGCAGAGCCGTTCCGCGCCGGAGAGAAATTCCTGCTCGCCGGGACGCACGCCGCCCTCGCCCTGGACCGGTTCGAGCATCACCGCGCCGATTTCATCGGTAAAGGCTTCTTCGAGCGCGGCCAGATTGTTGTACGGAATGTATTTGAACCCCGGCAGCAACGGCTCGTACGCCTCGCGGTATTTCGGCTCCCACGTCGCGGTCAGCGCGCCCATCGTCCGGCCATGAAACCCGCGCATCGCGGTGATGACGCCGTGTTTTTTGGTCGTCAGCCGGGCAAATTTCAACGCGCCTTCATTCGCTTCCGCGCCCGAGTTGCAGAAAAACACGCGGTCCATGCCTTCCGGTAGAACCTGAACCAGTTCTTCATACAGGTGCGCGCGCTGGACGTTGCCGAACGACGCGGAACAGGCGATGAGCGTCCGCGCCTGCTCGACGATGGCGTCAACCACCGCCGGATGACAGTGGCCGAGGCTGGCCACGCCGTAGGCGGCGGTGCAGTCGAGATATTCGCGGCCTTCGCTGTCCCACACGGTCGAGCCTTCCCCGCGCGCGAGCGTGACGCCGCGCGGGGTGAAAAGTCCGAGGCTGTACCGCGCTTCGAGAGCGGCGAAATCCGTTTGTACTGCGGTGGTCATTTCCGTGGTTAACTCCTTATTGGGTGTCGGTTGAAGAAGGGATCAGGGATCGGGGGTCAGGGATCAGGCGAAAAACAGGTTTCAGGTTTCAGGTTTCAGGTTTCAGGTTTCAGGTTTCAGGTTTCAGGTTTCAGGTTAGAACTTTCGTTCGATTCGGTTCAACGTCAATGGATTATTCCGACTGATCCCTGATCCCCGGCCCCTGTTCCCTCCAAAAGCAAAAACGGCAACCGGGGTTTCCGGCTGCCGTTCAGGGTACGGTGGCGACGTTCGGCGCGTTCGGCTTATTTCGCGCCGTTCGTACTCGCCAGATGTTTTTTGATGAGCAGTTCGGCGAGGTCCGGCACGACTTCCCACGCGATTTCGCGGATGACCTTTTCGGAAATCTGGGTCACCACGCGCTTGACGATTTCATCAATGACGGCCTGCGGAACCTGGCCGGCGTCGAGCGCACCTTCGGGCGCAACGAGTTCGCCGGTAACGGGCACGGGGTTGATTTCGCCGGTCGTCGGTCCTTCGGGTTCGACCGTTTCTTCTTCCGGAGCGGGTTTGGCGATGACCGCTTCAGCGACCATCGGCGCGGCGATGGCAGCCACGCCCGCGACGACGGCGGGCACGATGACTGCGGCGGAGGGAGCTTCCTCGGCTGTCGCGACGGGTGCGTCTTCGGTCGGCGCTTCGACGGGCGTCTCGGCAACCGGTTCGGCAATCGGTTCCGCGACGATTTCGGGTTCCGGAGCGATTTCCGCAACCGGCGCGGCTTCGGCGGAGGGTGGAACGACGACCGCTTCGACAACCGGTTCGTTGTCGGGGGGAAGTTCAAAGGTAAAGCCGGGCGGGGGCGGCGATTCGGCGTCCGGCTCGGCGACGGCTTCCGGTTCGAGTTCTTTCGCGGCTTCGCGGGCGCGCATGGAGGCAACGAGTTCAGCAGGCAGGAGATCGGTCCCGCGCACCCGTTCATCTTCTTCAACAGGAACTTCGAAAACCGGCGCCGGGGGTGTCTCGGCGGCGGGTTCGGTTGCCGACGGGGTCTCGATGGGAGCCGTTCCGGTCACCGGTTCGGGCGCAACTTCGATAACCGGCGATGTGACTTCGAGGGTTGTCCGGTTGGTCGCCGTGGCGGCGGCGTCTTCCGTTGTTTCAGCGGGAGGAGTCGTCTCCTTCAACTCCGGCTCGACGAAGGGCGCGGACGCCGATTCTTCCACGACATAGGGCTGGAACGCGGGCGGCGCATCGACCGGCACGGCAAAATCGGGGGCCGGGATGGGGGCGGCGGTCGGTTCGGAAGGCGCTTCGCCGGCGACTTTCGAAACGAAGGCGGCTTCGGTCCCGGTGTAGGCCGTGGTTTCCACCGCCGGATCGAAGGCGCTTTGAATGCTGGACGTCGACTCGGCTACATCGGCGAAGGTGTCGAGCAACGGATCGCGAACGGCGGCGGACTCCGGCATCACCGGGTGGTGCGTCGTTTCAATGACGTCGTCGATTTCGAGCGGCGAGGTGTCGGTCGTCGGCTTCGGTGCCGACGGCTGCTGGAGCATGGTTTCCAGTTCACCCGGCGCGAGCCGCGAGGTCGCCACGCCGATGGCCGGCGGTTCGGGACTGGCGAAAGTCGGTGGCTCGATGGGAGAAGCCAGGGTCGGGGGCGGCTCCGGATAGACGAGAATCGGCTCGTTCTGCTCGGGAATCGTCAACTCCAGCACCGACTCGGCGCTCGGCGACGGGGCCACCGGCTCGGCGGGCGGCACGGGAATCAGCGGGTCAAGGTCGGTATTGCGCCCGTCTTCAAGCTGCGACGGCGAAATCTTGATGGTGGGCGGGGGGACCTCGACGTCCGACGCGACCGGGCGCGGCTGGGAATCGACCGGCTTGGGATTCACCACCGAGCCGAAAATCTGCGTCCGGCCGGAATCTCCCGTGAGCGGCGGCGGCGGCGTAAAGGCTTCCGTAATGACCGGCGCGGCCTGTTCAAGCAGTTTCTTGACGGTGGCGACCAGCGCGCGCGATTCGAAGGGCTTGGTCAGATGACCATCAGCCTTGACGGCGGCGGCGCGGACCTTGTCAAACGGCTCGAACGCGCCCACCAGCAATAAAACGGGCAGATGCTTGTATTCGGGGGTGGTCTTGACGTACTCGCAGAGTTCGTATCCGTCGCGACCCGGCATCCATACATCGGCCAGCACGATGTCGGGGCGCACGTCGGCCAGCTTGTTGATGGCCAGCTCGCCGTTTCCAACCGTGACGACGTCGATTCCTTCGTCCGAAAAGGTCAGATTGACGACTTTCTGAATGGTGATGCTGTCGTCCGCAAGCAGAATTTTGCGTCGCATCGGCAACCGTTCTCCCGCGCGATGGAATTTCCGTCGTGATGCCCGTGGATGTGTCTTGAAGTGTTGCGAAACTAACACCGCTCCCCGGTACTGTCAATTCCGTCAACAGGCGAAAACTCTAGCGGGAACAATACTTTCAAGATTTTTCTTCAACCCGCGGGCGAACGACTTTTCGGAAAACACAAAAAACGCGACACCGCCGAAAATCGATTCCTTTTCCGACTCGATTCAAACCATTGACGCTTCTCCGCCCTGCGGATAGGTTCGCGGCATGCGCCAGACCAAGACCATCCGGGACGCCGTCCACGGCGACATCGCTTTTTCACGCGAGGAAATGCGGCTGATCGACACGGCCGCCGTCCAGCGGCTGCGCGGCATCCGCCAGCTCGGCATGGCGAATCTCGTCTATCCGTCGGCGGTCCACACGCGGTTCGAACATGCGCTCGGGACCTGTTTTCTTGCCGGAAAAATCGCCGACGCGGTGGAAGTCTCGTCCGGCGAACGGTTTACCAAGGATGAACGCCGCCTCCTGCGCGCCGCCGCCCTGCTCCACGACATTACGCACGTTCCGTTCGGACATACCTTTGAAGATGAACGCCGCATCGGCGAACGCCACGACCGCGACGCGAAGCGGCTTGACGCGGTGTTCGAACGCGGCCTCGGCGAAGAACTCGAAAAACAGGACCTGCTCGACGGTGTCCGGCGGCTGCTGACCAAAGGCGCGGAAAAGCCGGGACCGCCGATTCTGTACGACATCGTTGCCGGAACGATCTGCGCCGATCTGCTCGACTACCTCCGGCGCGACGCCTTCCACTGCGGGCTGGCGCACAATTACGACGACCGGGTCTTTTCCCTGTTCACCCGCATCGGCGGACGGCTCGTTCTCGATCTTCAGCGCCACGGGCTGTTCCGTCACGACGCGCTGTCGGAACTGGTTCATCTTTTAAGAATGCGCTATGTGCTGACCGAGCGGGTCTACTACCACCACGCGAAGGTTTCCGCCGGGGCCATGATTTCCAAGGCGCTCGAAATGGCGCTGGCCGCGAAACTGTTCAAATACGAGGAGTTATACGGCCTGCGCGACGACGCGTTTCTCCACGTTTTGAGAACCCGCGCCGCGAAACTGCCGCCGCTCGCGAAACTGCTCGACGCGCTGGAGCGCCGGGAACTTCACAAACCGGTCTACCTGCTGACGCTCGGCGATTTTGAGACGCCGATTCCGGATGACATCCTCAAATCCTTCGAACGGATGTTCCATTTGAACGAAAACGACGCCCGGACGCGCATCGAAGCCGAACTGGCCGAAACGCTCGGCCTGCCGCCGGGCGGCGTCATCGTTTATTGCCCGTCAACCGGCATGGCGCTCAAGGAAGCGCGGGTGGAAGTGAGAATCGACGAAACGACGACCGGCACGCTCGCCGCGCTGCGGCATCCGGAAGTTGAAGTACTGCTCGACAAGCACCGGCGGCTCTGGCGGATGGTCGTTCTGGTCACGGCGATGCCTCCGAAAAAGATGAACGCGGCCGCGCTCCACTGCGAAAACCGGTTTTCCCAGCCGAACATGCTGCCCCGCCAGTCGCGCGGGCAACTTTCCTTTGCTTTTTCCTCGCTTTCCGAGAAATTTGTCTGAAATTTGCCCGGAATTTTCTCACGGGGTGGGTCCGAATGAATAAAGATCGGGGACGTTTTTCCAAAACCCGATTTCAGGAGGCCCCCCATGCGTGTTTTACGAAAAGGCTCGAAAGGCAAGGACGTGGAAGACTGGCAGGCATTCCTCCGCGGCCAGCACCACGACGAAGTCGTCATTGACGGAAATTTCGGAGCGACGACCGAAACCGCGACGGCGGAATTCCAGAAAAGCAACGGCCTCAACCCCGACGGCGTGGTGGGCAACATGACCTATGCCAAGGCGATGACCATGGGTTTCAGCGCCGTGACCGACACGAGCAAGGCCGAGGATGGCCCGAACTGGCCGCCGAAGCCCGATTTTCCCCCGCTTGTCTCGACCAGCCAGCGGCAGGAACTGTTCGGACCGCTCGAATTCGTCTCCGCGCCGGTGTCGGGCAATCCCGAAGCCATCAAAATCACGAACGGCTGGGACAAGAAAAACATCGTGATGGTGAAAATTCCTCAGTTGGCGGGCATTTTCGGCGCTCCGGCGGACGGGCGGGTCGCCTTTCACCAAAAGGGCAAGGACCAACTCGTCACGCTGTTCAAGGAATGGGAGGCGGCGGGCCTGATGCCGTTCGTGCTGTCGTGGGCCGGGTCGTACGTTCCACGCTTCGTCCGTGGCAGCCGGACCGTTCTCAGCAACCACGCGTTCGGAACCGCCTTCGACATCAACGTGGCGTGGAATCCGCTCGGCGCGCAACCGGCGCTCAAGGGACAGAAAGGGAGTACCCGCGAACTGGTCGGAATCGCCAACGCCAACGGGTTCTACTGGGGCGGGCATTTTTCGCGACCCGACGGAATGCACTTTGAAATCGCTCAAATACAGTCTTGAGTCTGGAGTCGAGAGTCTGAAGTCAAAGCCGGACTTCAAGACTGAAAGACAGGGAGACAAGGAACGTGCCGTCCGCCGCCGCTTGAGTCAAATACTGCTTTCCCGCTTTTCTTTTCCCCGATTTGACTTCAGACTCTCGACTCCAGACTCCAGACTTTTAAAGGACAGTGATTCCGATGAGCGACATGAAAGCGGGCGTCAGCGGCCCGGAAGTCGAACGCTGGCAAGCATTTCTGCGCGGGCAGAACTTCGAGGACGTGGTCGTCAACGGAAGTTTCGACGAGGCGACGGCAACGGCGACAAAGGAATTTCAGGAAAGCATGGGCATCTCGCCCGACGGGACGGTCGGTCCGCGAACGCTTCAGGAAGCGTTCACCCTCGGGTACGACCCCGGCGACGGTTCAAACTGGCCCGCCCCGCCCGACTTCGGCCCGCTCACGACCAACGAGCAGCGGCAGGGAGTGTTCGGACCGATTGAATTTGAACCCGCCCCGACCAAGGGCAATCCGGAAGGCATCCGCATCACGAACGACTGGGAAAGCGCGAACATCGGGATGGTGACGATTCCGCAACTCGTCGGCGTCGCGGGCGCGCCGGGCGATGGGGCCATTCAGTTTCACGTCAAAGCCCACGCCCAACTCGTCGCCATGTTCGCCGAATGGGAAGCGGCGGGGTTGAAGCATCTGATTCTGTCGTGGGAAGGAACCTACGTTCCGCGCTTCGTCCGGGGCAGTCGCGAACTGCTCAGCAATCACACGTTCGGGACGGCGTTCGACATCAATGCGAAGTGGAACGGACTGGGCGTGCGCCCCGCGCTCAAGGGCGAGACCGGGAGCGTCCGCGAACTGGTCGAAATCGCCCATAAACACGGGTTTTACTGGGGCGGACATTTTTCGCGCCCCGACGGCATGCACTTCGAGGTTGCCAGAATACAGTCGTGAGTCTGGAGTCGGGGCCGAATGTCGAGACCGGACTTCCCTTCGGCGTTTTTTCGGATGAAACGAAATCGGGCCGGGAGAATCCTCCCGGCCCGACGACTTTTCAAAACGACATGTAATAAAGGATCGCGCGCGTACGATTGAACGTTTCCGAAAGTTTCAAGAATCGGCGCGGCGTCAGACCACGATGGAATTGGCCGGAAAGCGCGGGGTGTAGCGGACGCTCACCCGTTTGCCGAGCCAGTAATCGGCGGGATTCTGGGTCTGGTCGAGGTCTTGGCAGCATTCGTAGGACACACCCGCCACCTCGTACCGATAGGCGACCAGGATTCCCCCGTTCGCTTCCTTCCGGACGTCGATTACTTCTCCTTCGACAATCCGGCCCGTTTCCCGGAGGACCCGCCGACGGCGGACTTCCGGATCTTCCTTTTTCCAAAACTTTCGCCACCACGCCCGCAGTCCGCGTTCGGGTGGCGAAGCGGTTTGTGTCGCCACAAACAATTCCCCTTGTTGAAGTTTCGAGCGTCGGGCCGTTACTTGGCCGAAGCGATTTCGGCTGTCGCCGGCATAAATACGCTGTCGTTGAGAATGATGTCGTCAGCCGTGCCGGGCATTCCGTCGGGACCGGACGAGGTCAACTGATACTGCGTGAACGTCGGAACGGTCGTCGTCGAAGCCGAAGCGATCTGGCCGGTCGGCTTGTAGGTGAGCGACTTTTCCCAGTAATCGGCGGCCGGGCCGGAGAGCAGCCCTTCCGAGCGGAGGTCGTTCAACTGCGACGGCAGCGTCTGATGCTTCTTCTTGTACCCATCGAGCGCGATGGCGAGTTCCATCATGCGCGAGCGGGTCGCCGCCAGTTGCGCATCGCGTTCGCCTTCCAGCCACCACGAAATCTTGAATGCGAAGACACCGAGCATGATGACCACGATGACGGTGGAGAGCGTCGCCCCGGCGAGCGCCATGCGGTGTCCGCCGAACCGTTCGCGATCGGCGCGGATGCGGCGCAGTCCGGTGTAGCTGAACCAGGCACCGAGCACGGCGGGGACGAACATCCACTTCGTCAGGAGGCAGCCGATGCCGAGAACCGCGAGGAAGAGGCCGGCCATCGGACGACCGATGCGCGGAATGGAGGCGATTTCATCGGTCTGGGGTTCGGCGACCGCAACGGCGCCGCATTCACAACCCTGGCGCAAATCAACCGTGGTACGTCCACAGCAGGGGCACAGCATTCAGGTTCTCTCCTCTTTATATCTCGCTCGATTCAAAACAGGTTTAACGAAACGCCGCGGACTTCCCGGCGGCGGCCGACGCCCACTGGGCGCCGTCACGATTGTTCACGGACGTGTCGGATGCGTCATCGTCGGCGGAAGGTTTCTCCGGACCGAAGGACAATTCATCCAGCCGCTCGGCTTCGCGAAACGTATGGTACATCCGATGCACGACGGTCCAGTGCGATAAAACAGCCAGAATCCATAAAACCGCCCGCATTTTGTGCAGAAACCAGTTGTCCACCGGTCCGATTTCGGTCAGTGACCCGATGATGAGCAGCACTACGCGTTCGGGGCGCTCCAGAAATCCGACCTTGCACTGCTTGATGAGGTTTTCGGCGCGGGCGCGCGTGTAGCTCACCATCACCGAACCCATCAGGGCGATCCCGGCCAGCGCGACATACATCGTGCTGTGCTGCGGGGTGTTGCGGGCGTAAAAAACCATGATGCCGACCAGCACCAGCACGTCCGAGTAGCGATCCAGCACCGAATCGAAGAATCCGCCGAACCGCGTCACCCGCCCGGTCACCCGCGCGACGCTCCCGTCGAGCATGTCGAACAGGTTCGCGAAAATCATCACCAGTCCCGCGAAAAAGAAGTGCCCCTGCCCGTAAAGTACCGCGCACCAGATATTTATCAGTAATCCGATGAACGTCAGCCAGTTCGGGTTCGGGAACACGCGCGCGAGAAGGGCAACCAGCGCATCCAAAATCCGCTTGCCGCCCTGGCCGATTCGCTCGCTTAGCATCTTTGGGAAATTACCTTCGGGAGATGAGAACGTCGAGACGGAAAAGTCTTCTACATTCAATACATAGGCGACGTCCGCAACAATAGCCGCGAATGGTAATGACCGCGCGTAGCGTTGTCAAGGAAGGGGGATTTCTTCGGAGACTTCGAAATGCTCCCCCGGTAATGCCCCTTGACGGATTCCCCAACTCAAAGTTGAATCGCCCACACACAAAAATCCATCCATCCGCCAGCTTTTTCGGCAACTTCCGAAGGAGTCACCATGCGCTACTCCGTGTCCTTCCTCTCGTTTCTGCTCGCCCTGAATCTGCTCGGTGCGGTTTCAACTTCCGTCGGGGCACAGGGAAAACCGAAAGCCGGCCCGAAAAAAAACCGGAAAACGTCATCCCGGTCGGTGCTTTCGGAGGAGCAGCGGAAAGCCCTCGCCGATGAAGCCACCACGGAAGGCGATCTGGCATTCGATCAGGAACGGTATGCCGATGCCGTCACCGCTTATACAAAGGCAATTCAATACAATCCCACCGACATTTTCACCTTCATCAATCGCGGGAAGGCCTACGTCGAACTCGGGGAAATCGAAAAAGCCATCGCCGATTTCAGCGAAGCCATCCGCCAGGAACCGGACTACGGCGACGGTTACTTTCAACGCGCCCAGGCTTTTTCCAAGAAAGCCGACCGGGAAAAGGAACTGGCCGACTACAACGAGGCAATCCGGCTGGCACCGGACCCTGTGGAGGCAATCGTTGAACGCGGAAAGCTTTATCAGGATTTGGGACGCAACGATGAAGCCCTCAAAAACTTCAATCTGGCAATTCAGGTAAACCGCAAGGATGCTCAGGGCTACGACGCCCGGGCCTTTTACTACTACGTCAACGACGAACCCCGGAAAGCGCTTGTGGATGCCGAACAGGCCGTCCGGCTCGATCCCGAAGAGGCGTGGTATGTGTTCCACCGGGGAGCGATTTACGCGGACCTGCACGAGGAGGACAAAGCCATTGCGGATTTTACAAAGGCCATTCAACTGAATCCCACGTTTACACTGGCCCTCATGGACCGGGCCAATGCCTATAGCGCAAAGGGAGACTCGGCAAAAGCCATCAGCGATTTCACCGAAGCCATTCGAGTCGATCCAAAGTTTGGACCTGCATTCATCAGCCGGGGACTCAGCTATTGGCGACGCGGCGAATTCGACCCGGCCATTACGGACTTCAATGAGGCGATCCGGCTTTCCCCCAGGGACGGCGCGGCGTACCTGCTGCGCGGACAAGCGTATCGAAGCAAGGGCGACAAGGAGCGGGCCATTGCCGATTTCAGGAAAGTGATTGAAATCGACACCGGCTTCCCCGCAAAAAAAGCGCGTGAATATCTGTCCGATCTGGGTGTCCAGTGAATCCCGACGCAGCCGGGACCGGCAATTCCAAGAAGGTGTCGTTTCTTGACTTGGGCCGGAGGGCTACAGTACCGTTTCCGCTTTTGGAAAATGACGGGGAAAGGCTCGCTGTATGCTCGACAAACTGGTTTCGCTTGAAGAAAAGTACGACGATATTACCAATCAGATGAACGATCCGGAGGTCGTCACCGATCCCTCTCGCTATGCCA
Organism: Blastocatellia bacterium NZW_1522; assembly: GCA_039793685.1. GTDB lineage: Bacteria > Acidobacteriota > Blastocatellia > Chloracidobacteriales > Chloracidobacteriaceae > JAAFHI01. The sequence goes on along the minus strand of JBDRAL010000070.1, from coordinate 27,365 downwards.
AGTTGGCCAAGCAAATGAGCGAGTTACGCGAAGTCGTCGAGAAATTCCGCGAGTTCAAGGCCATCGAGCAGGGGATTTCCGAAACCCGCGAACTGCTCGCCGAGTCGGGCGACGACGAAATGGCCGAAATGGCCCGGGAAGAACTCGCCTCCCTGACCGCCCGTCAGGAAACCTGCGAAGCCGACCTCAAGCGGCTGCTCATTCCGAAAGATCCGAACGACGCCAAAAACGTCCTGCTCGAAATCCGCGCGGGCACGGGCGGCAACGAAGCATCGCTGTTTGCCGGTGAACTTCTCCGGATGTACATCCGGTACGCCGACCGTCTCGGCTGGAAAACCCAAGTTCTCAGCCAATCCGATTCGGAAGTCGGCGGCATCAAGGAAGCCGTCGCGCTCATCGAGGGTAATGGCGTCTATTCCCGGCTCAAGCACGAATCGGGCGTGCATCGCGTCCAGCGCGTGCCCGCGACCGAAACTTCTGGCCGGATTCACACCTCGACCGTGACCGTGGCGGTTCTGCCCGAAGCCGAGGAAGTCGAAATTGAAATCAACATGAAGGACGTCCGGATCGACACGTTCTGTTCATCCGGCCCCGGCGGTCAGTCGGTCAACACGACCTACTCGGCGGTCCGTCTGACGCATGCCCCGTCGGGCATCGTCGTCTCGATGCAGGATGAAAAGTCGCAGATTAAAAATCGCGAAAAAGCCTTCCGCATCCTCCGCGCGCGCCTGCTCGAACTCGAACAGCAGAAACAGCAGGACGCCATCGCCGGCGAACGCCGCTCGCAAGTCGGCACGGGCGAGCGCAGCGAAAAAATCCGGACCTACAACTTCAAGGAAAACCGCGTTTCCGACCACCGGATCGGTCTGACCATCCACCAGCTTGATTCCTTCATGGAAGGCGACCTCGACCCGGCCATCGAACCGCTCATCACGCACTTCCAGGCGCTCAAGATGCAGGAAGAAGCGGCGGCAGCCTGAGCGGAAGGATGAAGGATGAAGGATGAAGGATGAAGGATGAAGGATGAAGGATGAAGGATGAAAAACTCCTTTTCCCTACCTTGGAAATCAAGCCTTTTCTTGCTCAACCACTCTTTTCGTCAACACTCTTTCCGAATTTTTCATCCTTCATCCCTCATCCTTCATCCTTTCTCTGATTTCCATGTCTTCCCGTTTCCTCAACCTCGTCGTGGCGGCAGTGACGTTCGACGAGGACCGCATTCTGGTGACGCAGCGGCTCTCGAAGGGCCGGTTTGCCGACCTGTGGGAATTTCCGGGTGGAAAGCTGGAATGGGGCGAGTCGCCGGAAGCCGGGCTGGCGCGTGAAATCCGCGAGGAACTCGGCGTCGCCATCGAGATCGGCGACCCGTTGCATGTCATTCATTACGCGCTCGATGACACACAGGCGTTCGCCGTCATCTTTTATTCATGTCGGCTGACGGGAGGCGACATCGCCTGCCTCGGGATTCAGGATTATCGCTGGATTCGGGCCGACGAGTTCGACACCATCGAATTTCTGCCGACGAATCTGCCGGTGGTCGAACTTCTTCAAAAACGATTCGGGAACAAGTGAGGCGGACGTGTTCGAGACGATCTTCAACATCGCCAACTGCCTGCCGATGCCCTTCTGGCTCGCGATGATCGTCTTTCCGAAACGCGAATTCACCCGCCGGATGGCCGAAAATTACTGGATCTGCGTCCTTCTCGGCCTGATTTACCTTGTCTTTCTGGTCTGGGCCATCGCGACCGATCCCGCGAGCGCGGGATTCGGATTCAACTCCCTTCGCACCGGCCTCTCCCGTGAAATCGCCTTCATCGCGGCGTGGACCCACTACCTCTGCCTCGATCTGTTCACCGGGTTCTGGATTTACCGGGAAGGCCGCCGGTTGAACATCCACACCGGCATTTTTCTTTTCTTCACGCTGATGCTCGGTCCGATCGGCCTGAGCGCCTTCCTGATTCGTCGGTCCTTCGTTCCTGACCCACCTCGTCCGTAAAGTAAATTGACATTTTTGTTTGGACCACTGGTTTTCGCGATGTAGGGTAAATCAGGAGTCGAAGTGTATCCACACACACATTCAGCTCATTTTTCGTTCCCGAAGGCTTTGAGGTATGAACAGCTCGACGGAAGTGCTTCTTTTACTCTCGACGATGGCCGGAATGCTTGCCGCGTTCGCGCTTGGCGTCTGGGCGGGACGGGGCCGACGCTCCGAACCGGCTCACCCGCCGATTGCCGATCCGTCGCCCGATATCGCTCATTTCATTCAAAAACTGCGACTTCCACGAAATATCGACAATCCCGACAATCTGGCTGCCTGGTATTTCAATCTCCGGGAAGCCGCGCCGCTCGCCGCCCGGTTGCACCACGCGGTTGAACAGTCCCTCAACGACGCCATCGCGGCGGTTCACGACGTGATCAACACCCCCGGACTTGACGACCGCTACGAACTGTTCGCCGCCGCCCTGCTTCCGGTCTATGAAGCCTGCGCCGCGTGGACCGCCGGGGCCGGACGCACCGCCTTCATCGAGGAACCGGTCCGCCACTTCCAGCGCGAACCGGCAAAAGCCGAACGCCGCGAAATGACCGACCCGGTCTACGATGAAACCGACCGCTCGACGCCGCCGGTGGACCGCGCCGAACTGTTCCGCCGCGTTCAGGAAGCCGCCCGCGACACCGCTCGCGAAGTTCCCGCCGCCGCCAATCCAGTCGAACCTGGCGGCGCGACCGCCCGGCTCATGCGCGACAATGCGCGGGCAATGGATTCGTCGCAGCTTTCAAAACGGCTGACGCAAATCCTGAAAACACCCGAAAATGAGGCGGATCAGGTCGTTCCGATGCCGCCGGAACAGCGGAACCTCCTTCCGTTGCAACTCATTCGGGAACAATCGGAGACGGTTTCCCGATTGAAACGGCGACCGCCCGACTCCCCGGAAGAAGCCGCCGAACGCCGGGCCGCGCAGGTCGTCGGAAGGGCGCGCGAGTGGTACGGCCGGCCCGACCTCACGATCGAGGAAGTCCACGTCGCCTGCCGTGAGTTCGGCATGTCGTTCGAGGGGGATTTCATTCGCATCGAACTCGAAAAACCAATCGCTGACGAAACATTCGTCTGATTTTCGGGAGCCTCGTTTGTGAACCGCCTTCGGCATGGGTAGATTCCGGCGTCCTCAAATCCGTCGGAATCCTGTGCCGGAGTTGTTTTCCCCCGCATGCGCTTTGTTTTTCCGTTCCGCGCGCTCCCGTTCTTCCTCCTTCTTTTCCTCGTTTCTCCCGTCGCCGCCCAAACCAGACCGGCGAAACCACCGAAAACGCTTTCGGCCAACGACATTCTGAAAAAGTACGTCCGTGCGCTCGGCGAGGAAAAAGCGGTCAAGGCCGCCCCCGCGACGAGTTTTACCGGCACTGCCGACGGCGGGCGGTTCACGCTTGATCTTCAGGCGCCCAACCGCGCCCGGCTGGAAATCCTCCTCGACGCCGACCGGCGGGCATTTGCCTCCAACGGCAGTTCGGCGTGGCAGGCGACCGGGCGCGACGGCGCGGCCACGCTCGTGGACGATGCCGCCCGCATTCAAAAGCTGATGGCGGCGCTGCTCGCCGAGCGGAAATTCGACCTCAAAAAGCAGGCGGTGAACGCCCGTTCCCTGCCCTTGGCGCAAATTGACGGGAAAACCTGCTACGCCGTGGAGTTTCAGTCGCGGCAGCGGGTGACGGCCCGGATGTACTTCGACGCGGCCACCTTTTTGCCCGTCCGGCTGGAAGGCGGCGAGGGCGACGGGCTGCGGCGGTTCGAATTCGCCGATTTTCGGCCGGTGGACGGCATCCGCGAACCCTTCCGGATTCAGTTTCAGAGCGGAAACGGCGCGCCGGTCGCGCTCGCGGTTGAGCGGGTGAGCCACGCGCCGGGATTCGCCGAGAATCACTTCGACGTTCCCGCCACGGCGGCCGATGTCGATCTGACCGCCCTGTTCGCCCGCATCGGCGTCAATCAGAAGAAACTCGACGAACGGGTGACGGATTACACCTACATCCTCACCGAATCGGTCCGGAAACTCGACGGTGACGGCAAGGTAAAAGACACGGAAATAAAGGTTTATGAAGTGTATCCGCTACCCGGCGGCGTCCGCGCGCGCAAGCTCGTGAGCGTCAACGGCAAGCCGCTCTCGCCGGGCGACGCCGAAAAGGAAGCCCGCCGGGTGGCCAAATTCACCGAGGAAAACGAGGAACGCCAGAAAAAGAAGAAGGAAAGCAAAGCCGAGGACGACGACAACGCCAAGCGTCGCCAGCCGAGCATTTCCGACTTTCTGCGAGCCTGCGAGTTCTATAATCCGCGTCTGGAAACGCTGCGGGGCCGCGAGGTGATCGTCTGTGATTTCCGCCCCCGGAAAAACTTCAAACCGGGCAATGACGCCGAGAAAATCCTGAACAAGCTGGTCGGAACGGTCTGGGTGGACCGAACCGACGAGGAAGTTTCCCGGCTCGAAGGCCGCTTCGATTCCGACTTCAAGGTGGGCGGCGGACTGGTCGCCTCGCTCAAGCGGGGCGCGGCGTTTACCTACGAACAGACCCGCACGGCGGAGGGCGTCTGGCTGCCGCTGCGGGAGGATTTCAACGCGGGTATCAAAATCTTTCTGGTCGCCGGATTGAATGTGAGCGTCGAAAATCAGTACAGTGAATACAAGCGATTCACAACCTCCGTCCAAGACGAAAAATGAGTGCGCGCAAATCTTCGTCCCCGCGAAAGATGCCGCTATGCCGACCCTTCTCGAGCCGACCGTGACAAACATTCATCTCGGCCAGCATTTGAAAAATCAGGGCGGACCACTTCCGACACCGGAAGTCCTCCGCCTGTTTTCCGCCATCGCCCGAATGGTCGGCGACATGCACGAACAGTTCGCCGTTTACGAGGAACTGTCAGTCGAGCAGATCATTTTGAACGATGACGATCCGCCGCGCATCCTCGACTGCGGCGTGCCGAAATCGCGTGAACGCGCGCGCGCGGCCACCCCGACGGAAATCGCCGAGGGCGTCGAAACGGACATCTACAACCTCGGGGTCGTCCTGTTCCAGCTTGCCACCGGCCAGCTTCCGCCGCAGCGCCGGACGACCTTCAACTTCCGCGCCGAAACCGACATTCTCGACCGTCCGCCGCTGCCCGATCCGCGCCTCAGTCACCCGAACACCTCGGAACTGATCGCCATCACGGTCGCCCGCGCAACCACGAGCGATCCCCTCAAACGCGCCAAGTCGGTCCGGGAACTGCTTGAAATATTTGAACTTCCGCCGGAAACCCCGCTTCAGCGGGCCGAAGTGAAGGCCGGCCCGACCGCCGAAGTCGAGCCGAAAGCACCGCAAACCGACGCGAGCGGCGCGCCGGTACGTCCGGAAGCCAAGGTCACACTCTCCAAACGGGCGCTCCCGGTCGTTTCGAATGAAACCGGCTTCGTCACCAACGAGCGCGAACTGAAGGCCCAGCGCCCGACCACCAACGCCGCGCCGCCCGAACCGGCCAACGTGGTGGACCGTCTCGCCCAGGCGTTCGCCGACCTGAGCGACACCGGGGAAAAACCGACCGGCGTCGGGTTCAAATACTTTCTCGCCGGAATGGGCTGTCTCATCCTCTTCGTCATCGGACTCGCCATCTTTCGTGTCGTGGACAAGGTCACGGCGGGCGAAGGCGGTCCCGGCGCGACGCAGGCGCAAACCGTCCCGGCGGTCGGCGGCCCGGCCCGGCCCAAACTGGCCCCGGCGACGGCTCCCGCCGACGTTTCCGCCGACCTGCCGCCGCTCGTCGCGATTGCGGGCACAACTTTCAAAATGGGGAACGCTCAGGGCCAGCCCGACGAACAGCCGCTCCACGACGTGACGCTCGCGGCGTTTGAAATCGGGAAGTACGAAGTGACCAACGCGCAGTACAAAGCCTTCTGCGACGCGACCCGACGGCCATACCCCGAGGAGCCGAACTTCCCGAACATCCGCGATTACTTTGAAAAATATCCGAATTTCCCGGTCGTGCGCGTCAGTTGGGAAGACGCCAACGCCTACTGCGTCTGGCTGAGTGAAAAAACCGGCGATCTCTACCGGCTGCCGACCGAGGCGGAGTGGGAATCCGTCGCGCGCGACGCGCCACTCGGATGGGACAGCTACAACAGCGGCGGCGCCCCCCACGAAGTCGGCACGAGCCAGCCGAACAAGGCGGGCGTTTACGACCTGATGGGGAACGTGTGGGAATGGTGCGCCGACTGGTACAGCCCGTACTCCGACAAGCCGCAAACCAACCCGAAGGGCCAGCCGCGCGGCACGCACAAGGTTTTGCGCGGCTGCTCGTGGTACTTCAGCACCGTTCCGTGCAGCGCCACCTCGCGTTTCCGGTTCGAACCGTCGCTCAACTACTGGTTCAACGGCGGTTTCCGCGTGGTGCGCGCGAAAAACTGAACCGCTCGCGAACGTTTTTCCACGGGTTTCGCCAACGAAAGGACCGCGGTGCTACACTGGCCGCGGTCTTTTTCCTTTTTCACATCCGGAGTTCACGATGGCGACGCCGCGTACCAAAGTTTTCGAAAACCGCCGCTTCACGGTCGAGGAGTACCTCGCCTATGAACGCGCGTCGGAAACACGGCACGAATATCTCGACGGCGACATCCGAGCCATGGCGGGCGAGAGCAACGCGCACGGAGAAATCTGCGCGAATGTCTTTGGTGAGTTGTATATCCAGTTAAAAAACTCACCCTGCCGACTCCGCGCCAAGGACACCAAAGTTCTAACCGGCTTTGCATCCCTCAAAAAGAAAAAAGGGCTGTTTTCCTATCCGGACATCATCGTGATTTGTGGCGAGCCGCAATTCATGGACGAGCACCACGACATTCTGCTGAATCCCAAAGTCATCATCGAAGTGCTTTCCGACAGCACCGCCGGTTTCGACAAGGAAGGCAAGTTCATTCGGTATCAGAAATGGCTGCCGACGCTCACGAATTACATTCTCATCGAGCAGGACGCGCCATTCGTTCTCCATTATCGCCGTCTCGACGCCGACCGCTGGGAAGCGCACGGAATCAGCGGTCTCGAAAAAACCCTTGAACTGGTCTCGCTCGACTGTCGGCTCCCGCTGGTTGATATTTACAATCGCATCGAATTTCCGCCGTCGGTCGAAGACGACACCGACGAATCCGAAACCGCCGAAACCGAACCATGAATTCGTCCAGCCAGACCGCCCCTATCGTCGCCTTTCAGGGCGAACCCGGCGCGTACAGCGAAATCGCCGCCCGCCGCCACGGTACGCCCCTGCCCCGCCGCAGTTTTCCCGAAGTGTTCGAAGCCGTCGTCTCCGGCGCGGCCGACCTCGGCGCGCTTCCGATGGAGAACAACATCGGCGGCCCGATTCCCGAAAATGTCGAACTGCTCGAACGCTTCCCCGTCACCGTCATCGACGAAGCCGTCATCGACATTCGCCACTGCCTGCTCGGACTGCCCGGCGCGACGCTCGCCGGGGCCACGCGGGCGCTGTCGCACTGGCAGGCACTGAAACAGTGCGGCGTGTTTCTGGCGGCGAATCCGCAACTTGAGGTGGTCGAGGCATACGACACGGCGGGCAGCGCCAAACTCATCGCCGAAGCGGGTGTCCCTGAACATCTCGCCATCGCCAGCGAACTCGCCGCCGCCCATTACGGCCTCGAAATCCTCGCCCGCGACATTGCCGACCGCGCCGACAACCGGACGCGATTCATCTTTATCGCCCGCCGAACGTGAATGGAACCTTGAACTTCGGGTAGCGAAATTCCTAGGATGCGCGACACGCAGTTCAAGAAGGACTCCAATCCCGATGACCGTCTTCATCCAATTCTTCTTCGGCCTTCTTCTGGGCGGACTGATGGCAGCCACGATTGCCATCATCATCCTGCGTCTGCTCAACGAGCAAAACACCGAGCGGCGACGTTTTCTGCGTGAGGAATTCCGGCAGAAACTTCGCGCCGCGCTGCTCGAACTGGCCAAACCGGACAACAACGGCATCACCTACGTCACGAAAACCATCCAGCCGAAGGGGAAAGAAACGATGGAGGCGTTCAAGAACGCCATCATCGACGTTTACGGCGAATCGAATGAAAGCCGGCGCGAAAACCTCGTCACGATTTATGAAGTTTCAGGAATGATGGCCGACGATGTACGCGCAATCTACAACGGGCCGATCACTGCCAAATCCAGGGCGATCTTCCGTATCGGCCGCCTGCGCTGTAACGGCGCCATCGAAGCCCTCACGACGGCGACCCGCAATAACTCGACGGGATTGCGACTGGTGGCGATCTGGTCGTTGACGGAAATCGGGGATACCCGGGCCGTCCAGCCGGTCGTGGTGGCGCTGTCCGAAGCCGACGGCTGGCAACTGATGCAGGCGGCCAATCGGCTGCTGGAAATGAAGGTCGATCTGACGCTTCCCCTGCTTGATCTGCTCAACGCCGCCGGGGCCATGCGCGAACGTCGCGAACGTATCGCCGCGACCATTCTCGACCTCATCTCGGATTTCGGCCTGCGCGCGCGCGACCGTCTCAACCTCCACGCGAGCCGCCATGCCGCGAGCGATCTGATGCGTTCCGAATCGGTGGACATCCGTACCCGCGCCATCCGCGCGATGGCCGCGCTCGGCATCGAATCGAGCAGCGACATGCAAAACCTGCTGCGCAGCCTGAACGACAACGCCTGGGAAGTCCGGGCCGTCACCGCCCGCGCGCTCGGCGACCTCAGCCTGACGGAAGCAATTCCCGATCTCTGCAAGGCCGTTTCCGACAAGGCGTGGTGGGTCCGCCACAACGCCGCCCACGCACTCAAGAAACTTGGCGAACAGGGTGAACTTTCCCTGCTTCAACTGATGCAGAGCGAAGACCGTTTCGCCCGCGAAATGGCCTCGCAGGTCGTTCAGGGAACATAAACTTTCATGTCCACCAAATCCGTCAACCTCACTGAAAAGCACATCATCACCGAAGACGACCTGCGCGGCGTCCCGATGGAAGCCGAAATCGTGCTCAATCTCGACGCGCGCCTGACCCCGCTCGCGCAGGATTTCGCCGCCGCCAACCGGCTGTCGGTCGTCCGCAAGCGCAAGGGCGACGGACGCATCACCAAAGTCGCCATCGGAGCCGATCACGGCGGCTTTTCGCTGAAGGAAAAAATCAAGGCGCGGCTTTCCGAACGCGGCGTGAACGTACAGGACTTCGGCACCTACGATGAACGCGCCGTGGATTATCCCGACATCGCCCACGCGGTCGCCCGCGCGGTCGGGAGCGGCGACTTCCCGGTCGGCATTCTGCTCGACGGCGCGGGCATCGGCTCGTGCATGGCGGCCAACAAAGTCCCCGGCGTACGGGCCGCGATGTGCTATGACGAGGCCACCGCGCGCAACAGCCGCGAACACAACGACGCCAACGTCCTCACGCTCGGCGCGAAGATGGTCCCCGAGGAAACCTTGCTGAAAGTCGTCGAGGTCTGGCTTTCGACCGCCATCAGCGAGGAACGCCACATCCGCCGCGTGGACAAGATCAAGGCCATCGAAGGAACGTACCTGCGGAAGTAGTAGTCAGTAGTCAGTAGTCAGTAGTCAGTAGTCGAGCCTGCCCGGCGGCGCGTTTGAAAAACAAGGGTTTTCGAACACTCCGGCAATACCGGGTGTCGCTACAATACAAGCCGACAGAACGACGAATCCCGGAGGGCGCGGAGGCGCCCGAAACACCGTTAGCCTATGGCGCAAGCCATAGGCAAGCGTGAAAAAAAGGATCACCCTCACACCGATGAACCACCTCAACCACCCGATCACGCTCGAACAGCTCTCCGCGCACATCACCGAATCGGTTTTGCAACGGCTGATGCACGACATCGCGGCTTCCTGCAATTGCGACGAGATGCGCCACGCCATCGAATGCGGCGCGGCCCGGTTCGGCCTGCGCGCCGCGCTGTCCGGCGAAGCGAGAGACATGGCGGCCTACATCGACCACACGTTGCTGAAGGCCGAGGCCACGCGGTCGGAAATCGAAAAGCTGTGCCACGAAGCCGCGGAGTACGGATTCGCCTCCGTCTGCGTGAATCCGGGTTGGGTCCGCGAAGCCCACAAAATCCTCCACTGCACGGACGTGGCCGTCTGCACCGTCATCGGCTTTCCGCTCGGCGCGAATACGCCCGACGTGAAGGCGTTCGAAGCCCGCCGCGCGATCTACGACGGCGCGCGTGAAGTCGATATGGTCATTGCCGTCGGCCACTTGAAATCGGGTGATCACGCCCACGTCGAACGCGACATCCGCGCGGTCGTCGAGGCGGCGCACGAAAACGGCGCAATCTGCAAGGTCATCATTGAAACCGCGCTACTGACCGATGACGAAAAGGTCGCGGCCTGCATGCTCTCGAAGGCGGCGGGCGCGGACTTCGTGAAAACCTCCACCGGATTCAGCAAGGGCGGCGCGACCGTCGAGGACGTCGCCCTGATGCGGCGCGCAGTCGGCCCGAACGTCGGCGTGAAAGCTTCGGGCGGCGTCCGCGACACGGTCGGCGCCCAGCAGATGATCGCGGCGGGCGCGACCCGCATCGGCGCGAGCGTCGGGGTAAAGATCGTTCAGGGCGTGGACGGCAAGGCGGGCGATGCCGGTTCGGGCGGCGGCTACTGATCAATTGAGAATTGAGAATTGAGAGTTTCCAAATTCTCCAGGTCACTACCGGCGGAATTGCACGACCATGACTGCCGCAGCGGACTTGATTGACCTGAATTCATCGAGCATGAAGTTGAGCGCCCTCGACTGGTTCATTCCGCCCGACCCCGCGCCGATGATCGGGAATGCCACCGAGCGAAATTCATGGCGGTCGACCAGTTCCATCGCCGATTTCACCGATCCGCGAATTGATTTTTCAGACGCCCGCCAGACGAGATTGATTCCCGCGACATGAATGATGGCGCGGTGCGGCAGGCGTCCCGCGCCGGTGAGAACCGCCTGCCCGAGCGGAATCGGCCCATGTTTTCCGAGTTCACGAAACGGCGCGTATCCGCCACGCCGTTTGATCGCGCCGGAAACGCCCTGCGGCAGTAACAGCCACCACGGAACGATGTTGCGATTCCACGCATTGACGATGACTTCCACCGGCTGATCAAGCAGGTCCCCGGTCACGACTTCGACGACCATCGGCTGACTTCCCTTCGGATTCCGTTTTATTGACTATAGAGCGAACCGGGCCAGCATTCATTCGTCACTAAATACCTTATGCGGGATCACTGGTATTGCCGCGCGTTATGGAGTACGGGACTTGCGCGGCACTGGAACTTTGTTTGACGTTCCCAACCACCTCCGGATTGGGTTATAAAAGTGTATCCCCCCGAACACTTTTCACTTTTCGACGGTTCAACCCCATGACCACGCCGAAACGTTCGTTTCTGGTTTGTCTCACGCTCTGCCTCTTTCTGTTCGCGACGCCGACCTTTGCGCTGGCGGATGATTTTCGCAACGAAGTCATCTATCAAATCGTCACTGACCGGTTTTTCGACGGCGATGCGAACAACAACAATCCTGCCCAGAGTTTCGGGTTGTACGACCCGAACCGCACGGATTTCCGCAAGTACTGGGGAGGCGATTTCGCGGGCGTCACGCAGAAAATTCCCTACCTGCGGGACATGGGCGTGACGGCGATCTGGATTTCCCCCCCGCTTGACAACGCCAACGTTCAATACAGTTTCGGCACCGGCTATCACGGCTACTGGACCCGCGATTTCAAACGGCTCGAAGAACACTTCGCCGATGAAAACCAGACGTGGGACGCCTTCGACGCGATGGTCGCGGCAGCCCATGCCGCGGGCATCAAGGTCATCGTGGATTTCGTGCCCAACCACACCTCGCCGGGCAGCAGCGGAGAATTTGGCGCCCTCTACAACAACGGACAGTTTCTTGCGAGCCGGGCCAACGATCCGACCGGATATTTCCGAAATGCCCCCGACATCAACAACTTCGACGACCGGTATCAGATTCAGTATTACCAGTTGCTCGACCTTTCCGACCTCAACAGCGAAAACGGCGCGGTGGACGCTTATTTGAAAGGTGCAATGCAGCAACTCATCGCGCACAATGTGGACGGCTTCCGTGTGGACGCCATCAAGCACCTGACGTGGGGTTGGGAACACAGCCTCGTCAACGACGCCTACACAACGCGCGACCTGTTCATCTTCGGTGAATGGTTTCAGGGCGCGGTCACGGATTCGACCTATCCGAACAGTGTCGATTTCGGCAATCGCAGCGGCATGTCGGAACTCGACTTCCCGCACGCCCAGAGCATTCTCAACACCTTCGCCAGTACGGGAACGTTCTCGCAACTCGACGCCGTTCGATCACGCATCGACAGCGATTTCAAATACAATCAGGACCTCGTCACCTTCATCGACAACCATGACATTCCGCGGTTTCTGAACCGTACGTCGAACATCGACCGGTTGCATCAGGCACTGGCTTACCTGCTGACGATGCGTGGCGTGCCCTGTATTTACTACGGGACCGAGCAGTATCTGTTCAACGCGACCAACGGCGGCAACGATCCCTACAACCGCCCGATGATGCCGGGATTCTCGACCACCACGACGGCTTACCAGACGATTCAAAAGCTGGCGTCACTGCGGAAAAACAATCCGGCGCTCGGCTACGGCACGACGACGGTCCGCTCGGTCGGCGCGGATACCTACGTTTACGAGCGCAAATTCTTCGGCAGCACGGTGCTGGTCGCAATCAACAAGAACGACACGACCCCGGCCACGCTCACGAACCTGACGACCGCCCTTCCCGCCGGGACCTATTCCGAATATCTGAACGGTCTTCTCAACGGCACATCGCTCACGGTCGCGGCGGGCACGGGCGGCAACAACACCATCGCCAGCCTGAACCTTCCCGCGAAATCGGTTTCTGTCTGGCAAATCGCGGAAGGCGCGGGCACGACACCCCAACTCGGCGTGGTCGGGCCGACGCGCGCGCAGGCGGGCGTGAAAATCACCGTCGGCGGACGCAATTTCGGCGCAACCCAAGGTGCGGTTCGCATCGGCGAAGTCGCGGCGGACATCGTGTCGTGGAGCGACACAAAAATCACGCTCACCGTTCCGAACCTGCCCAGCGCCGAATATCAGGTAAAGGTTGTGCGTTCAAACGGGAACCGATCCAATGAAGGCTCGTTTACCATTCTGAACGCCAAACTGATTCCGGTGACGTTTACGGTCAACAACGCCGACCCGACGCAGATCGGCGATGAAATCTACGTCGTCGGCGACGGTGTCGAACTTGGCAACTGGAACTATGCGCCGATGTCGGCGGTCGGTCCGATGAACACGCCGAACTATCCGAACTGGTTCATCACGACGAGCGTCCCGGCGGGTAAGACCATCCGGTTCAAGTTCATTAAAATCAAAAGCAACGGGCAGATTCAGCAGGAAAGCGGTTTTCCTCACAGCTATACCGTACCGGCGAGTGGCGTTGGCTCGGTCACGGTCAACTGGACCTACCCCACGGAAAACGTCGTCATCGGCACGAGCGGGACGGTAACGCGCCCCAAGCAGTGACGGATCGGAGAAAAAATGAAATTACGCACCACGCTCTGCACACTCCTTCTGCTTGTCTCCCTTTTTCTTTTCCCCGTCAAAGGGCAGGAAACGGAAAAGGAGGACTTTCGCACCGGCGCGGTCAAAACCGAATGGGGACTTCTGTTCGTCTGGAATTCCCCCGGAAACAACTTCATCCTCGACATTCACGGGAAGAAGGTGGAGCCGCTCTCGACTCAGCAGATTCAGTTCAATATCGACGGGAAATTCTTCCAGTTGATTACGGTCACGCCGGATTCCTTTTACAAGGAGATGAAACGCCCGGATGACAAAACCTTTCTGACGAAACATCAGGAGTGGGAAGGTGAGTATCTGGAAAAGCAGTTCGGTGAAAAACTGACCTTTCAAAAATCGTGGCAAAAACTTCCGAACGGGGACGAAGGCTTGCTGTGGCACTTCGATATACCCGCTTCCGCGAAGACAAATGTCAAGAAACAGACCTACTTTTCCCTGTTCCGGAACAACCGCGTCTTTCTTTTCGGCAGCATCGTGACGGATACCATCGACGAGGAAACGTCGAACAACTTTCTGCTGTACATGGCGTTCTGCCTCAGAACCAGCGACAAGCCGACCGACCTCACGAAGCTTTCCAACATCATCAAGCGTTCGTAAATAGCTGAACGAACCGAACCTTCACCAAAGAACGCGCTCTCATCGGGCGCGTTCTTTTTTCAGATCAGGTGATTTTATTCGGTCAGGACAAAATTCCTTTACCGCAGGGTGATTCATGAAATCGGTCATTTCGTGGACTGGCGGAACAGTTGGACCGATGAAGAAGCCGAAACCGCTTTCGACACGAAAACGTCGCATGATAAAGAGGCGTTTGCTCATGCGTACGCCGAGCGCATACGCGAACACCTGAAACGCTTCGGCGTCATTCCCTTTGAACGCACCCTCGACCCTGAACGCCTGCGCGATGCCGGCCTCGATCCCGCCGACTTCACGCCTCCCCCACGTCAATGACCGACACGCAGACCAATATCCGCCTCGCGCAAACCTTTCGAAACAAGGAAGCCTTCCCCCCCGCCTTCCCGACCATCCCCGCGATGATCGCGGCCCACGTCGAACGCGCCCCCGACGCGACCTACCTGGTCGGGTACGACGCGAAAGGCACGCGCACGGTTTTTACCTATCGTCAGTTCGCGGATCGCGTGAGCCGCGCGGCGGCGGGCCTCGTCAAACTCGGCGTCAAACCGGGTGACCGCGTCGCGACCTTCGCGAGCAACCACGTCGAAACCGTCATCGCCTACTTTGCCGCGTGGACGCTCGACGCGTGCGTCGTACCGGTGAACATGACCGAGGATGACGACCGCAAGCAGTTCATTCTTGAAAATTCAAACGCGAAGGTCCTGCTGGCGCTCGGCGAATACATGGAGCAGGCCGTCGAATTCGCCGAAAACATTCCGAACATCGCCCACGTCGTTCAACTCACCGGCGATGAAGCCGAAAATTCCCCGACAAAGTGGAACTCCGGCAGAATTCTCAATTCTCAATTCTCAATTCTCAATTCGCCAACGGCGGAGGCGCTCATCGTCTACACCTCGGGCACGACCGGCGCGCCGAAAGGCGTTGTACTCACTCAAAACAACCTGTTGTGCGACGCGCGCGCGCTGGCGGAATGGAATAGCCTCGAAGCCGACCAGCGGATGATGTGCGTACTGCCGATTCACCACGTCAACGGCATCGTGGTGACGCTCGTAACCCCGCTGTACGCTGGGGCCAGCACGGTTTTGAATCCGCGCTTTTCGCCGTCGAACTTCTGGGAACGCATTTCGAAAGAAAAGGTCCGCATCGCGAGCGTCGTTCCGACCCTGCTCGCGTTTCTGCTTGAAAATCCGGGACTGCGCGAAGGTCACCACGTAGAATGCCTGTCGCACATCATCTGCGGCGCGGGGCCGCTCACGGTGGACCTCGCGCGGCAGTTTGAAGACACGTTCAACGCCCGCGTGCTGCACGGCTACGGGTTGAGCGAGACGACCTGCTATTCCTCGATGCTGCCGCTCGCGCTGACGCCCGACGAACACAAACACTGGATGCGCGATTTCGGTTTCCCCAGCATAGGTACGGCGATTCCGGGCTGCGAAATGGCGATTCACGATCCGGAAGGCAACACCCTACCGCCGTCAACGCGGGGCGAAATCGTCATCTGCGGACCGACCGTGATGGAAGGCTATTTCAACCGTCCCGAATCCAACGCGGAAGCCTTCGCCCACGGCTGGTTTCGCTCGGGCGACGAAGGTTTTTTTGAAAAGGACGAGCAGGGGCGCGAGTTTTTCTTCATCACGGGCCGCATCAAGGAACTCATCATTCGTGGCGGCGTGAATCTCTCGCCCTTTGAAATCGACGAAGTTTTAAACGGAATCGAAGGCGTGAAATGCGGGCTGGCGGTCGGTTTTGAAAACCGGTGGTACGGCGAGGAAGTCGGCGCGTACGTCGTGCTTGAAGAAAACGCGACGCTCGACGCCGAAACGATCATCGCCGCCGCGCGCGCGCACCTTCCCTTTCACAAATCGCCGAAAGCGGTGGTCTTCGGCACCGAGATTCCGGTGACCTCGACCGGCAAGTACCAGCGCAACAAACTCAAGGCGAGCTTCGCCGAGTGGAAGGACGTGCAATTCAAATCATGACCACCCCGCGCGTTCTCGACATCGGCTGCGGTCGCAACAAGACCCCTGGCGCCATCGGCATGGACAGCAATCCGCGCACCGACGCCGACGTGATTCACAGCCTCGACGACATTCCCTATCCGTTCGCCGACAGCGAGTTCGATGAAGTCATCGGTCGCCACGTCATTGAGCACGTTTCAAACCCGCTCGGCGTGATGATCGAACTTCATCGCATAACGAAACACGGCGGCATCGTCAAACTCGTCGCGCCGCACTGGACCAACCCCGACTTCGCGACCGATCTCACCCACCGCAATCACCTCAACAGCTACTCGTTCCGCAACCTGACGGTGGACCGCGAGGTGTTCGATTTTTACGCCGACGTACGGTTCAAACAACGACTGGCGCGCGTAACCCTGCTCAACGTCTGGAAATCGCTCGGCTTCGAATGGCTGGTCAATCTCGACCAACGCCATCCGAAGCTGCGGTTCATCCGTCGTTTCTGGGAGCACTACCTCAACGCCCTGATGCGCGGGAAGGAATTGTATTTCGAGCTGGAAGTAGTGAAGGAGTAGTTAGCGGACAGTAGTTAGTAGTTAGTAGTTAGTAGTTAGTAGAAAGCAAAGGCTAACTGCTGACTACTGACCACTAACTGCTAAATTTCGGCTTGGCGCTGCTCGTCTTGCGATAGGTTCCGGCGGCGGTGACGTTGTGACCGAAGCCGCAGGTCCCTTCCTGAGTGACGATCATCTTTCCGTCGGTGAACTTCATCGTAATCTTGCACTCGGCATCATCGGGATAGGGATTGAAGATTGCCGTGTCGCCTTCGATGTCGGCGGTGCCGCTGCCCTCGCCGGTATTGGCGGTCGGATCGCCGTTGCCGTCGCGATATTCATAAATGCCCGAAAACTCGACTTTCAGTTTCTGATTGCCGAGCGCGAGGATTTTGAACGTACCGGTCTTGCATTCCCAGGTCCCGTTGACCTGCGCGGCGGTGACGATCTTTTGAGCGTGAACGTTTTGAACGACGGGCGAAACCGTGATGCCGGCGCCGAGCGCAACCACGGTCATCCCCGCGAAAAGAAGTTTCTTCATTGTGCCTCCGGTTCGTATGATGTTCCTTTGAATGTGAAAAACCGTCTCCTCCGGATGCGGTCTTTCATTTTTTCGTTGGTAGCAAAAAATCAGGCACAGGAACAACGATGGAATCCATCTTCGGGCCGGAAGGGCTGCTCGCTCGCCATCATCCGAAATTCGAATACCGTCCCGGCCAGATCGACATGGCCCGCGCGGTTCACGATACCCTGTCGCACGGCGGGCATCTCTGCGTGGAAGCGGGCACGGGCACGGGCAAGACGCTGGCCTACCTGATTCCCGCGCTGGCACTCAACAAACGGGTCATCATTTCGACCGCGACGAAGAATCTTCAGGAACAGCTTTACCACAAGGACGTCCCGTTTCTTGAAAAGGCGCTCGGACGCAATTTGCGCGTGGCCTACCTCAAGGGACGCGGCAATTATCTCTGTCTGCATCGCTTCGCCCAGACCGACGGCATCATGATGCTCGCCGGACTGGAGGAAGTGCATTACCTCGACACGATTCGCCGCTGGTCGCAGAAAACCGTCATCGGCGACCGGGCCGAACTCGCCGACCTGCCCGAAGACCTGTCGTTCTGGCGCGACATCGACGCCCGCGCGGAAATCTGCCTCGGTTCGAAATGCCCGAAGTTCGACGAATGCTTCGTCACGCAGGCGCGCCGCCGCGCGGAGGAAGCCGACATCGTCATCGTCAATCATCACCTGTTTTTCGCCGACCTCGCCGCGCGCAACAACGACTACGGCGCGGTGCTGCCGGACTACACGATGGTGGTGTTCGACGAGGCGCATGAAATCGAGGACACCGCCGCCGAATACTTCGGGATGCAGGCCAGCAACTATCGGCTGATTGATCTCATTCAGGATATTCAGAAAGTCATCATCCCCGACGCCGACGTGGCCACCGAAGTGATGCGGAAAACCCTGCGCGCGACCGAGGCCAATGACCGGTTCTGGATGGTACTGGCGCGGCGGCGCGGCGGCGCGGACGGTCGCTCCGACCTTGAAGAAGATTACTTCGCCAAACGCGACGAGGAAAGCAACTGGGTGATGACCCAGGCGGGCGAAGCCTATCTGGTGCTCGACAACGCGCTTCAGGATGTGTACGACGCACTCGACCGTCCGAACGATCCGCCGGTCGAAATCGAACGCCTCAAACGGCGCATTTCGCAGTTCCGTTTCGATCTCGAATTCATCGTTACAAGCGATGACCCGACGTTTGTCTACTGGTACGAACGTCGCGGACGCGGGCAGTTCCTTCAGGCGACGCCCATCAACCTCGCCGAACTGCTCAAGGAAAAGCTTTTCGAATCGCTCGACTCGGTCGTTCTCACCTCGGCCACGCTCACGAGCGAAGGCAAGTTCGACTTCATCCGCGCCCGACTGGGCCTCGAAAAATCGGAAGAACTCATCGTCGATTCGCATTTCGACTACGCCAATCAGGCAATTCTCTATCTTCCGAAAAACATGCCCGACCCGCGCGATGGACGCTTCACGGGCGCGGCGGCCGATGAGATCGTGTCCCTGCTCAACATCACCCAGGGGCGGGCGTTCGTGCTGGCGACGAGTCTGGCGCACATGCGCGAGTTGTACGAACGGGTCGCACCGCGCGTGGACTTCCCCTGCTTCGTGCAGGGACGCGGATCGAAAATCGGCCTGCTCGAAAAATTCCGGCGCACGCCCGGCGCGGTTCTCTTTGCCGCCGCGAGTTTCTGGCAGGGCGTGGACGTTCAAGGGGAATCGCTTTCCTGTGTCATCATCGACAAGCTGCCCTTCCCCGTCCCGACCGATCCGGTCGTCGCGGCCCGCCACAAATGGCTCGAACAGCAGGGCGAAAACCCGTTTAATTCGTATACCGTTCCGCAAGCGGTCATCACGTTGAAACAGGGCATCGGACGCCTGATTCGGAGCGCCGAGGATCGCGGCGTCATCGCCATCCTCGACCCGCGCGTGAAGACGAAGAACTACGGCCGCACGTTTCTACGAAGCCTTCCGACGATGCCGACGACCAATCTGCTCAGAGATGTGGAAATCTTCTTTTCACGCTAGGCCAATTAATTGGCACACGGATTGCCTTTCCTTTCACCGGCACTGATGCTCATGAAAAGAAAGGAAAGACAATGACTGAAAAATCATTTCCGATGAAAGAACTGTCCTACCGGATTATTGGCATCGGGATGCAGGTGCATAACGAACTTGGCCCCGGTTTTCTGGAAAAGGTTTATGAGAATTCGCTGATGGTTCTCTTTGCCGAGGAAGGGATTTGCGCGATTCAGCAATATCCCATCGAAGTAAACTTCCACGGCCGTACGGTCGGACAGTTCTACGCTGATATTCTGGTGGAGAACTCCATCATTCTCGAATTGAAAGCCGTCGAATTCACCAACCCGATTCACAAGGCGCAAACCCTGAACTACCTCAAGGCGACCGGAATGCGTGTTGGGTATCTGTTCAACTTTGGGAAACGAAGTTTTGAATTCGAGCGACTGGTCAGGTGAGGAAGGGGAAGCCACAGATTACACAGATTACACAGACTCAAACCCAAACATTAAAGAAACGTAAAATACGATAAATTAAAGAAAAATCTGGGTAATCCGTGTAATCTGTGGCTATTCAAAAAACCTGATGACGCTCGCCTGCACCTCGGGATCGCCTCCGAATCCGTCAAACCACACAGCCTCCGGCTCGCCACGCCACCACGACCATTGCCGCTTGGCGTAGTGCCGCGTATCGGTCTTCATCTGCTCGATGGCCGATTCGTAGGTTCGATTTCCCCGCAGATACTCAACGACCCGCTTGTATCCATGCGCCTCGAACGCCTTCGCGTCCATTGGCACGCCGTCCGCAATCAGCCCTTCGATTTCGGCAAGCAGTCCGGCCCGCTCCATCACGTCCACCCGCCGGTTGATTTTGTCGTAGAGCGCTTCCCTCGGCGGATTCAGCACGATGATCCGCATTCGCGCGGCAAATTCGGGCGGTGGCGGAAGTTTCGGGCGATGCTCCGAAATCCGGGTTTTCGTGTGGAACAGAAATTCGAGGGCGCGGGTCGTCCGCGACCAGTCGTTCGGCTGCAACCGTTCGGCGGACACCGGATCGAGCCGTTTCAACATCCGGTGCAGCCACGCCGCCCCGCGCCGGTCACGCAACGCCTTCAACCGCTCGCGCAGACGAAGATCGGTCGGCGATTCCTCATCGAAAATGCGTCCGCGTAGCGCGTTCAGATAAAGCCCCGTGCCGCCGACGAAAATCGCCGTTTTCCCGCGTGACTCGATGTCGGCCAGCAATGCGCCAGCCTCACGCGCGTAACGTCCGGCGGTGTAATTCTCGGTCGGATCGGCAACATCAATCAGGTGGTGCGGAATTCCGCAGCGTTCATCGAGCGGGACTTTCGCCGTACCGACATTCAACCGCCGATACACCTGAATCGAATCGAGGTTGATGATTTCCCCATTGAACCGCTGCGCCAGTGCGATACCCAGATCGCTCTTGCCGGAACAGGTGGGGCCGACGACCACGGGGATCAAGGATGAAGGATGAAGGATGAAGGATGAAGAAAAATGGTTCTGAGCGTCGGTTAATTCATCCTTACCGGGTTTATCCCCGTCTTTTGTTTTTCTTTCATCCTTCATCCTTCATCCCTCATCCTTCGTTTTCATCCCTCATCCTTCAGCTTTTGCGTCTCACATCGCTTTTCCGGACTTCGGCGATTTCACTGTCGAACGACCGGCGACGCTCGCCGCGCTGTTCGTCAGCCTCGCTCCGGCCGCTTGCCCGGCGCAGCAGGCGAATGGACTTATCGCGGGTTTTCTTGGTTTCGCGGCGGCCGTCTTCCCATTGAATTTCAACCGCGCCGTCGGGTCCGGGCGTCACCACGCGGGAAATCTCGCCGTACATCATGCCGTGCGCCCCGGCGTAGGAAACTTCATCCCCCACGCGGTATTCAAAACGGGTCTTGTCATCTTTCGGGTTCATCGTTCGGAGTCCCTCCCAACAGAGTTCGGATGCAGTCGAGGCCCGACTATGCTAAATCTCGTCCCGCCACGCGACAAGGACTTCAAACCGTATCGAAGCGCCCATGACCAAACCTCTGCCGCCACGCCGACGAATGCGCCGTTGGCTGACTATTCTCTCCATTTTCCTCATGGCCGTTCTCGGCTCTGGAATTTTCATCTATCGCCGACCGCTGACCGTCATCGGGTGGTACGGCAACTACCAACTCTGGCGCGCGGGCGTACGCGGGCATGACGTGACGATTGACGGTTTGCGAATTCATTACGAGGAATGTGGTTCCGGACCGACGTTGGTGCTGGTCCACGGCCTCGGCGGAAGCTCCGTCATCGACTGGGGAAACTCAATCGTTCCGCTTTCAAAGCGTTTTCGGGTTATCGCCCTCGACCTGCCCGGTTTTGGCGAATCCGACAAGCCGGACAACCTTTCCTATTCGATCCGGATGCAGGAAGAGGTACTGGTCAAATTTCTCGATACCCTGAACGTCAAGAAGTCTCATCTGATGGGCGTCTCGATGGGAGGCTGGATCGTGGCGAAAACCGCGCTCGACCATCCCGAACGGGTTGAACGGCTCATCCTCGTCGACAGCGCGGGGGTTCGTTTCGATCCGCTACCAACGGTCGAGATGCTCACGCCCGGCGACGACGAAGCCGATCTTGAAGCCTTCATGAAGCTCATCTTCTTCAAGCCGCCCAAGTTTCCCGCCCCGATTGCGCGCGATTTCATCAACCGCGCCAAGGAAGGTGAATGGGTCATCCGCAAAACGGCGGCGGCGATGTTCAACATGGAAGACATTCTGGATGGCAAGCTCGGCCGCATCAACGCGCCAACGCTCATTCTGTGGGGAAAGCAGGACGCGCTGCTTCCACTCACGTCGGGCGAGAAGTTCAAGGCCGAAATGCCCGACGCCAACCTTGTCGTCTTCGATCAATGCGGACACGTCCCGAATCAGGAACGCAACCCGGCGTTTTTGAAGGAAGTCGAGGATTTCCTCGTCGCGCCGCAACCGCCGAAGGGCGGGTTTGCATTTGTTCCATAGCAATTGAAACGCAAAGACGCAAAGTTATTCCAAATTCTTTGCGTCCTTGCGCCTTGGCGTCTTTGCGTTTCTTTTCTTTACATCAGATCGACCGGGTCGATTTCGACGAACACGTTCCGCCGCTCGCCATCCGTCAGTCGCGCGAACGACAAATCAAACGCATCGCGGATGTTCTGGCGTTTTCTTGCCTTCACGAGAATCTGGAAACGGTACTCCCCGCGCAGTTTCGCCATCGGCGCAGGGGCCGGTCCGAGGATGCGCGTCGAGGGTTCTTCCTTCGCCGCGCCGCGTAAAAGCTGGGCGAAGCGCTCGGCCAGCGCCGATGCCTGCGTGAGATCGGTGTGCCGGACGACCACGTTCGCCAGCACCGAAAACGGCGGATAGTACAACGCGCGCCGATAGCCGATTTCCTCGTTGAAAAACCGGTTGTAGTCCTGCTCGCGGGCTGAGCCGAGCGCGTAATGCTCGGGATGATATGTCTGGATGAGTACCCGGCCCGGTCGGTCGCCACGTCCGGCGCGCCCGGCGACCTGCGCGAGCAACTGGAACGTTCGTTCCGCCGAGCGAAAGTCGGGCACGGCAAGGCCCGCGTCCACCGACACCACGCCGACGAGCGTCACGTTCGGGAAATCGTGACCTTTCGCAATCATCTGCGTTCCGACCAGCACGTCGATTCCACCCGACGCGAACTCGCCCAGCACGCGCTCGAACACGCCCCGCCGCCGCGTCACATCGCGGTCGAGACGCGCGATTCTGAGTTGTGGAAACAGTTCCTTGAAGCGTTCTTCAAGCTGTTCCGTTCCCTCGCCGATGTAGTTGATGTAGCGCCCGTTGCAGTTCGGGCACAGCTCCGGAACCGGCGTGTGGTGGTTGCAGTAGTGACAACTCAGACGACGGTCGGCCTTGTGGTAGGTGAGCGTCACGTCGCAGTTCGGGCAGTCACTCGTGAGTCCGCAACTTCGGCAAAGCATGAAGCTGGCGAATCCGCGCCGATTCAGCAGAATCATTGCCTGCTCGCGCTGATCGCAGGTGTTCTGAATGGCCGTGACGAGTTCATCCGAAACGAACTGCGTACGCTTGTGGCGCTTAAAAACCTCGCGCATATCCACGAGCGTCACGTCTGGGAGACTGCGTCCGCCGAAGCGTTCGGAAAGGGTGAGATGAACGTACTTACCGGCCCGCGCGTTCTGCGCCGACTCGATGGCTGGCGTCGCGCTCCCCAAAACAATCGTGCACCCGGCGCGACTGGCGCGGACAATCGCCGTGTCGCGCGCGTGGTAGTGCGGCATGGATTCGGTCTGTTTGTACGATCCGTCGTGTTCCTCATCAATGATGATCAGCCCGAGGTCCACCAGCGGCGCGAAGATGGCCGAGCGCGTACCGATGACCACCCGCGCCTGTCCGTCACGGATGCGTTCCCATTCGTCGAGGCGTTCGCCGGGTGAAAGCGACGAATGCAACACGGCGACGAGCGAACCGAATTTCTGCGACAGTCGTCGCGAAAACATCGGCGTCAGGCCGATTTCGGGGACGAGCATCAGCGCCGATTGTCCGCGTTCGACGACCGACTGCATCACCGAAAGATACACTTCCGTCTTGCCCGATCCGGTTACGCCCTGAAGCAGAAACGAACCGAACTTCTTCGCGGAAACGGCTTCGAGGATCGTTTCGTAGGCCGCCTGCTGCCCGGCGTTCAACGTAATCGCCTCGGCTTGCGGCAACAACTTTAGATAGGCCAGCGGATCGCGCCGAATCTCGCGGACAAACACTTCCAGCACGCCCTTTTTTTCAAGTGTATGAATCACCGACGGACTCACATCAGCCTTCGTCGTCAATTCCGTGAAGGCGATGGCCTCGGTCACCGTTTCCATCACTTCAAAGACACGCTGCTGCTGGGGAGAAGGATTTTGAATCAGTGCTGAGTGCTGGGTTCTGAGTGCTGAGTTTTTCTCTTCTTGCTGACTGCTGACCACTGACTGCTGGCTACTGTTCCACCGGACCGCCGTCTGTCGCTTGGGCTGGATGCGTTGGCGTCCGACCCGCTGCTGAATGGTGACCAGACCATCCTTTTCGAGTTCGCGGGCAATGGCCTTGGCGCGATTGGCGGAATACTCGGACGGCGCGGCATCCAGCGGCGACTCGCCTCCGGCTTCAACCAGCCAGAAAAGGAACTTGTGCTTGGTCAATGCCTTCGGCAAGTGCTGGGTGCTGGGTGCTGGGTGCTGAGTATGTTCACCTCCATCCACTTCCACCAGCGAAGGCTGGCGGCTGGCGGCTGGCGGCTGACCACTGACTGCTGACGGCTGGCTGCTGACCGCCAGCTTTCGCCCGGCCTCGGTCGCGGTCACCAACGTCTGGAGCGACGTATCAAGGCCCGTGGGCAAGGCGGCTTTCAGAACTTCGCCCCACGGCGCGTAGTAGTAATCCGCCACCCAATGCGTCAGTTCGAGGATTTCCTCGGCGACGACAGGCGTTTCATCGAGCCAGGCTTCGATGTCTTTGAGGGATGCAGGGGCGAGTTCGCCTTCGAGCGTGTCGTGCAGGGCCACAACGTAGCCGATCTGCATTTTGCGCCCGAACGGCACGGCCACGCGGCATCCGCGCTGGGCCAGCGGGATGAAAGCGTCCGGAACCCGGTAGGTGTAGGTCTGCGTGACGTACGCGGGAATCGCGATCTCCGCGAACAGCGGAGGATGGGAAAGGGGCGAATCGGTCATGGCAGGGTCTCCAGTTTCTTTTTTTCTTTGTTCTCTTTGGAGATGTTCGATCAGCCCATTGTGCCCCTGCTTTTCAATTCTTGAAATAGAAAAGGGCGGACCGCGGACCGCCCTTTTCACTTTAATCAATGTAAGTATGGCTACGGGACAATTCCCGTCCAATTGCCAGCGATCGGGATGTCGGTACTGTCACCATAGTTGAACTGGATGTCAGCGAAACCTGAAGAATTCGAGTTCCTCAGAAACCACTGGTTACCACGAACGATCCCGATGGTATCAATTCCGTCACCATTCCAGTCTCCAACAACCGGCTTATCTCCAGCCGTTCCATAGAAAAACTCAATTTCAGCAAAGCCAGTCGTGTTCGAATTGCGAAGATAGACATAGCCATTCGTCGGACGAAAACAACCGATCGTGTCAATACCGTCTCCGTTCCAGTCCCCCACGATGAAGGTATCTGTCGAGTTTCCATAGTTGAACTGGATATCAGCATTTCCAGAGGTGTTGGTATTTTTAAGAAAAATGGTGTTACCACGGACAACACCAATCGTATCAATGCCATCACCGTCCCAGTCACCAACAATCGGGATATCGCCGGGTGCACCAAATGGAAATTGAATATCGGCAAAACCTGCCGAATTCGAATTTCTCAAGTAGAACGTATTATTTCGATAAATCCCGATTGTGTCTTTTCCATCCCCATTCCAATCACCGGCAAGAGGAATATCTCCCGCTTGGCCATAGAAGAACTCAATATCCGCAAAACCAGTCGTGTTTGAGTTTCGCAAGTAAGTATAGCCGTTGGAAGGACGAAATGCGCCTGGGGTGATTACCTTGGGACCACCAAAAACACGAGCGAGGTCGAGTCCTCCGCCTCCTGCGCTATCAATTAAAAAATGACCGTCTGGCTGTCTTGCCAATTGGACGCTATCTCCAATTTGATTAACTGAAGCAGATGAAAAAGTGGAATCCAAGGAATTTGCCCCATTGTTTAACCTTCGCAGTCTGTCGGTAGGGTTGGATCGGTCATTGTATACGATTTTACCATCTGACTGAATTTTGAAGTTGCGGGGTTCAGAGGTTAAAACCGGAGTTGCGGAAAATGACGTATCTTGGTTAAAGCCAACCCCATTTGCCAACAAACGAATAAGGTAGGGAGTGGAAATTCTCGAATAGACAATCCCACCGTTGGGATGGATATCTAAGTTCCCCGCAGATGGGAAGCCTAAATCATCTTGAAACACAGCCATGTTCCATCCGCCTTGTCCGCCCCAAATCCGAGCAATCCCATCGTTTTTTGAAATCCAAATGTCTTGACTTCCATTAACTAAAATATGTTTGGCCCCCTGATTCACCAAATCAGGGAAGGTAATGTCAATGGCCCCATTGTCTGAGTATCGGAAAATACGAACCGTATTTCGAATAACCGCAGACCCATCAGATAAAACCGCAACATCCCCTTCGCCACCTGATTGTGGCTGGCCCGGCGCTGGCACAAACCCGGGATCGACAGCGCCATTAGGCAGGAGCAAAGCAATTTGACTAAGACTCGGGGGAGTCCCCATCCCGACAGAAAAGTTACTCCCGACAATGTAAATTTTGCCGTCTGGCCTAACTTCAATCGCATTTACTAGAGCGTTTGTATTCCCAGTCAGGAATGAAGGAACCTGGAAACTTGTATCCAAACTTCCATTGGGGAGTAGGCGTGCTAATCTTCTTGCCGTGTTATCTCCTTGGACAGTAAATGAATAGATGGAACCCACCAAAATTTTTCCATCCGGTTGCACCTTCAAGGTAATATTACTGGCGCCATTGAGGCGTCCACTGAAAGTGGGATCTTTCCTCCCAGGGCGAGTATTTGCACTCACCATCTGAACTATCCCGAAAGCAATGACCGCAACCAGTATTGAAAACCTTCCAGCTCCTTGCCAAAAGGTTGATGTTCCGTTTCTATGTTTTTGAAGCATTGACTTGTCCCTGACCTTTTCAAAATTAGTTCCAGACAATGAGATAATGACACGGTCCTAACCTGAGCGTCCGTATCACTTTTGGAAAAACTCAAGCGCACCACACAAGAAAAAGAGGGCACGATATCGTGCCCTCTTTCAAAGTGTTTGCCGTGCGAAAAGTTCAGTCCATGTTTTCCACGATGAAGTTCGCGAATTCGCTCGTCTTGACCTTCATCGCGCCTTCCATCTGGCGTTCGAAGTCGTAGGTCACGCGCTTCTGGGCGATGGTCTTTTCGAAGCCCTTGATGATGAGGTCGGCGGCTTCCTTCCAGCCCATGTGTTCGAACATCATCACGCCCGA
>JBDRAL010000069.1:0-15657 GCA_039793685.1 Blastocatellia bacterium NZW_1522 | reverse complement strand
TCCCCAGACTCCCCAGACTCCCCAGACTCCCCAGACTCCCCAGACTCCCCAGACTCCCCAGACTCCCCAGACTCCCCAGACTCCCCAGACTCCCCAGACTCCCCAGACTCCCCAGACTTTTTTTACTGCCCAAGATATGCCGCGATGACCTTCGCGTTGTTCCGGATTTCCTCGGGCGTACCGACCGCGATGGTCTGGCCGTATTCAAGCACCTGAATCCGTTCGCACGCGCCCATCACGACTTTCATGTTGTGTTCGACCAGTACGACCGTCAGATCGAACTTGTCGCGAATCCACCGGATAAGCTTCATCAGTTCGATGGATTCCTGCGGGTTCATTCCGGCGGCGGGTTCGTCGAGCAGTAAAACCTTGGGGCGCGTGGCGAGGGCGCGCGCGATTTCGAGGCGGCGCTGGTCGCCGTACGACAGGCTCGACGCCTTTTCATCGCGGAGTCCCGCGAGTTTGAAGATTTCGAGCAGTTCGAGCGCGAAATCGGTTTGCCGACCTTCTTCGTCGTGATGACGCTTCGTGCCGAAAACCGTATCGAACAACGTTGATGAACTGCGTCCGTGGCAGGCGGTCTTCACGTTTTCAAGGACCGTCATCTGTCCGAACAGGCGAATGTTCTGGAACGTCCGGGCGAGGCCGCGCGCCGCGATCTGGTTCGGACGCAGCCCGACAAGGCTTTCGCCTTCGAGCGTGATGCCGCCCGAGGTCGGCTGGTAGACGCCGGTCAGCAGGTTGAACACCGTTGTCTTGCCCGCGCCGTTGGGGCCGATGAGGCCGAACACCTGCCCGCGTCGTACGTCGAGGTCGAAATCCTTGACGGCAACGAGACCGCCGAAGCGAATGGTGGCCTTGTCGGTTTGAAGTTGTGATGAGGTCATAAGGCGAAGTGCGGTTTCAAATAGTAGCCGTGCAGTTCGTACTCGCAGCACCGCTCCGCGTCGATCTGTTCGAACACCTCGGCGGAGAAGGTGAGATTCTGTTTTCGAAACGTGACCGGGAGCGCATCCAGCGCGGCGGCGAGGTCGTCCCGTTCGTAGTTTTTCGGCGGCTCCCAAAGCAGCGCGCCGGTTACCTGATTGGGCATTTTTCGCAGTTTGAGTTTGAGAAACAACGTGAGCGTGCGTTCGAAGTCGTGAATGCGCGTGACGGTCAGATCGTAAGTTTCGAACCGAAAGCCCGCTTCGTAAAACGTGATGCTTTGTTCGAGCGAAAACGCCGAGCTGAAATCGAAGATGCGCCCGTCTTCCTTTGAAACGACGAACCCGGCATTGCCGATGAGCATTTCATCTTCGTTGCCCGTTTCGAGGTAGGCACGGGTCTGAAAGGCGAAGTACCACCCGTTGACGAGTTCGCGCCACGCGCTTTCCTCCAGCGCGCAGTCGTCGCCGATCTTGGCGAGGGCGAGTTGTCGAGCCTGTTCGAAAGTGAGCATCGCGCCCGGTCGGGTGATTGTGTTTGTCTTGCGTTTCGCGAAAAATGTGCGGAATCGCAAAAGATTTCAAGCAAAAGAAGGAAAGAGAATGCCAATGCTCACCCTGCGCGAGCTGATTGCCGAAGGAACGGCCACCCTTTCCGCCGCGCGCGTCGAGCAAGCTCCACGGACGGCGTCGCTGCTTGTCCGCGAACTGCTCGACCTGGAACTTTCAACGATCATTGCCTTTCCCGAACGCCCCGTTTCCGATGAAGATGCCACCCGCGTGCGCGCGGCGCTTGCGCGACGCGCGGCGGGCGAACCGTTGCAGTACATCACCGGGCACCAGGAATTTTACGGACTTGAATTCACCGTCACGCCCGACGTCCTGATTCCGCGCCCCGAAACCGAACACATCATCGAAGCGGTGCTTGAACACGTCCGCGAGAAGGGAATGACCGCGCCGCGCATTCTCGACGTTGGGACCGGCTCCGGCTGCATCGCGGTGACGCTGGCGGTCAATCTTCCTTCGGCCCACGTCACGGCGGTGGACATTTCGCCCGCCGCGCTCGACGTTGCCCGCGCCAACGCCGCCCGCCATCGCGTGACCGACCGGATGACCTTTCTGGAAAGCGATTTCCTGAGCGTCTTCAATGAAGACCACGCGATATTCGATGTAGTCGTTTCCAATCCGCCCTACATTCCGGAAGAACAGTTTGAAGGCTTGCAACGGGAAGTGCGCGACCACGAGCCGTACCGCGCCTTGATCGGCGGCATTCGCGGGACTGAAGCCTATGAAGTCTTGTTGAGGGACGTTCCGGCGTTGCTCGCGCCGGGCGGCGTGTTCATCTGCGAAATCGGTTTCGGGCAGGCGGAACGCATCGTCGAAATCGGCGATGCCGCCGGCTGGACCTGCGGGCGAATCATCGCCGATCTTCAGGGCATCGAACGGACACTGGCATTCCATCGTCCAACCTGAACCAACGAGCCGCCGGAGGCGGCGACATACCGTTAGCCTATGGCGCCAGCCATATGAAAAATGATGAAAAGCCAACGCCCCGCGCGGCAACGCCCGCATATGGCCCACGCCATAGGCTAACGATTTTTCGCCGCCTCCGGCGGCTTGTGGGTCGGGTCGTGCTATAGTCCGCGCTTTGTTTGAAAGCGAGTAGGCATTTATGAGCGAGAATCATCCGATTGAAGAGAACAACGTGACCGACGAACCGACCGGCGACCTCGAAATCGTCGAGGCCGGGGAAGAAATCCTCGACGGTGAAGAGCCGCCCGCGCCCGAGTACGTCGTATTGCCGAGCGTGGTCATCATCGGTCGGCCCAACGTCGGCAAATCGACGCTGTTCAACAAGCTGACCAACACGCGCAAGGCGATTGTCGGCGACGAACCGGGCATCACGCGCGACCGGCACTACGGCACGGTCGAATGGCAGAATCACGCCTTTGAAATCGTGGATACGGGCGGGATCGTGCCCGACGAGGAAGCGGTCATTCCGGCCAACATCTTCAAGCAGGCCGGTTACGCCATCGACTCCGCCGACCTGCTGCTGTGGGTCGTGGACGCCCGCGCGGGCGCGACGCAACTGGATGAGGAAATCGCGGGCCATCTGCGGGCGACGGGCAAAACGGTCTACGTCGTGGCGAACAAGGCCGAATCGCAGGCGGTGTTCAACGCGGCCCAGGAGTTTCACCGCTTCGGCTTCGCTGGTGTTTACCCCGTGTCGGCGGAACACGGCACCGGCGCGGCGGAACTGCTCGACGACGCGATGAAGTTCGTCAACGCGCCGCCCGCCGTTCTTCCGCAGAAGCGGAACATCCGGGTGGCCATCATCGGACGCCCCAACGTCGGCAAGTCGTCGCTCGTTAACCGCCTGCTCGGACAGGAGCGCGTTATCGTGAGTCCCATCGCCGGGACGACCCGCGACGCCATCGACACGGAACTGATTCACGAAGGCACGGAATTCACGCTCATCGACACGGCGGGCATCCGGCGCAAGGGAAAAACCTTTGAAATGGCCGAAAAACTGTCGGTGGTGATGGCCCGCAAGGCGCTCGAACGCGCCGACGTGGCGATTCTGCTGCTCGATTCCATCGAGGGACCGACGAACCTCGACGCGACCATCGCGGGCTACGCGCTCGATTCCGGCACGTCGATCATTCTCGGTCTGAACAAATGGGATGCCGTCGAGAAAGACAGCACGACGATGAGCCTCTACGAACGGCAATTGCGCGAGCGCATCAAGTTTCTGGATTACGCGCCGACGGTGTTCATCTCGGCCCTGACGGGGCAGCGGGTGACGAACCTGCTCGATCTCGCCAAGCGGGCGTACGACGCGCGCTACCAGCGCATCGCGACCGGCGAACTGAATCGTTTCTTTGAGCAGAACCTTGAAAATCCGCGGGCCTCGACGCCGAGCAACGCGCGGGTGAAGATTCACTACGTCACGCAGGCGCGCAACGTCCCGCCGACGTTCGTGCTGTTCACCAATTCGCCGAAGCCGCTGCACTTCAGCTACACGCGCTACGTCGAAAACCGTCTGCGCGAGTCGTTCGACTTCTTCGGCACGCCCATCCGCATCGTCCAGAAACTCAAGCTCAAACCGAAAAAGTAGGAAACCCCGCGCAAGCGACCAATTTCTGACTGCTGACTACTGGCTGCTAACTGCTAACTGCTAACTGCTAACTGCTAACTGCTGGCCACTACTCGCAACGCAGGGCGGTTGCCGGATCGACGCGGGCGGCGCGGCGGGCCGGGACGACGCAGGCAACGGTCGCAACGCCTAGAAAAAAGAGCGGCGCGAGGATGAAGGTGAGCGGGTCGGTCGCGCTCAGGTCGTACAGCATGGTTTGCAGCACTCGCGGCGCGGCGTAGGCCAACCCAAGGCCGACGGCGATGCCGGGGAGCGTAAGTTTCAAGCCCTGACGGAAAATCAGCTTCATCACGTCGGTGTGACGCGCGCCGAGCGCGGCGCGGATGCCGAATTCATGGCGGCGTTCGAGGAAGTATCCCGCGAGCAGTCCGTAGAGGCCGATGGCGGCGAGTCCAAGCGCCGAACCGGCGAATAAAACCAGCAGAAGCGTAAAACCGCGCTTTTCGAAGGATTCGCGCCAGAGCCGTTCTTCCATCGTCCGGACATGGCGCGCGGGTTGAATCGCCTGTTCGGGGGCGAGTTCCCAGATCAGTTTCGGCAGCAGGATTTGAAACCGGTCGAGGTCGCCTGTGGCGCGGGCGATGAGCGTGACCGAGGGGAGCGGCGGCGCGGCGGCGGTCTGGCCGAAAACGGCGGCGCGCTGGGCGAGTGGAACGTAGATGTCGAGGGGAATTTCGGTGAGTTCGATACGGCTCGGGTGGCGTACGTCGGCGGTGACCCCGACGATGGTCAGCCACGGTCGGTCCGGCGCGTCGCCCGCGAGGCGGAGGCGGCGTCCGAGGGCGTCTCCGTCGGGAAAACAGGCGCGGGCGAGGCGTTCGTTGACGATGGCGACGGCGCGGTCGGTCGGGATAAAACTTCTTCCGCGGGTGAGCCGCATTCCGGAAGTCGCGAAATAGTCGTCGGTGACGGCGGTCCCGAGGACGGTCGGGTCGGCGGGCAGGGCGACCGGCGGTTTTCCGTCAATTGAGAAGGGGAGGCCGGTGGCGGTGTCCGTTTCAAGGGAAAGTTCGGTCGCGGCGGCGACGTGGGTGACGCCGGGGAGGGCGGCGGTTCTTTCGAGCGCGGCGGCGGTGAGGCGTTCGCCGTCGTTTTGACGGGAATCGGGGCGTCCGGAAAAGTTCAACCAGAGCGTCGTGATCCCGGTCGGGTCAAAACCGGGGTCGATACGGGTAAATTTCCAGAGGCTGTGCGTCAGCAGGCCCGCCGCGACGAGCAGAAAGAGTGAAAGGGCGATGTTGCCGATGGTGAACGCCGCGCGGAGGCGGTGGGTGGCCGGGCTTTTCGCGATGCCTTCCTTGAGCGACTGGTTGAGGTGGGGCCGTGAAGTCCGCCAGGCCGGGAAAAATCCCGAGAGCCAGGTCGTGACGGCACAGAGGGCCAGGGCAAAGGCCAGCGCCTTGAAATCGAGCGTGAATCGCCAGCGGTATTCGGGCGGAATCGTGGCGTTGAGGGCGTCAATCAGCCATCGCGCGGCGAGGACGCCGACCGCGCCGCCGATGAAGGCGAGGAGCGTGTTTTCGACCATCAACTGAAGGACGATGCTCCTGCGGGTCGCGCCCATCGCGAGCCGGACGGCGATTTCCTTGCCGCGTTCGACGCCGCGCGCGAGCAGCAGCCCGGCAACGTTGGCGCAGGCGACCAAAAGTACAAGCAGGGCCGCGCCGAACAGCACCACCCCGAAGCGGGCGAACTCGCCCCCGAACCATTCGCGCAGGCTGACCACGCTCACGCCGCTTTCGCGGCTCGCGTCCGTATTGAGCGAGGCGGTGATGGCGGCCAGTTCATTCTGAACGTCGGCGAGGGAGTGGCCGGGGCGAAGACGGGCAAGGACCTGAAGCCGTCGCGGTTCGGTTCCGGGTTGAAGTCCGAGGGGGAGGATCAGTTCGGCGCCGAGCAGGTCGAAGTTTTGCGGCAGGACGCCGATGACGGTGAGGTAACGGCCATCGACGCGAATCTGACGTCCGACGATGTCGGATGCGCCGCCGAACCGGCGCTGCCAGAGTTCGTGGCCGAGAATTGCGGTTTCCGGGACGGCTTTTTCATCGGCGGAGGAAAAGTTCCGGCCCGAAACGGGCGTGACGGCGAGGACGTCGAGGAGGTTGGCGGAGGCGCGGAGGGCGCGTGTCGGTTCGGTCGCGCCGCCTTCGGTGACGGAAGTTGAACCGGCGAAGGTAAAGCCGGCGAACCGTTCGACGGCGCGGCTGCGTGCCTGCCACGCGGAGAATTCTTCTTCCGAGGTTCCCATGACGACGGCCCCGGTGCGTTTGTCGGTCGAGCGGACCATCGCGAGTCCGTCGGGGCGGCTGGTCGGCAGGGGCGGGAAAACCAGCGCCGACACGACACTGAAAATGGCCGTGTTGGCGCCGATGCCGACGGCCAGCGTGAGGACGGCGATCAGGAACGTGCCGGGCTGTTTGAAAAACAGGCGGAGGCCGTATCGGGCGTGGCGCGTCAGGCTGGTCATGGCGAATCCTCCGGGGGCGGCGGAAAATGCCGGCGCGCGGCAACGTGGAGGCCGGCGCGGCCTGCGAACCCTGTTTCAATTCGCGTGCCGGAGGAAAATAAAGGATTTAGGGCGGTTTTCGGAGGAAAACTGTCCGGTTTTGGGATTTTTCCGTGTCGGAACCGGACGGCTTGCAGAGGATTCAAAAAGGCTCGAACCAATAATCTTCAATTGAAAATCAAAAGGTCCACGCCGGGTGGCGCGGACCTTTGAACCTTCAAGCCGAAACGTCGGAACTACTTTCCGGCGGGCTTCGCGGTGCTGGCGGGTTTGGCCGTGTCCGCCGGTTTGGCGGTTCCGGCAGCCGGCTTGGCGGTATCCGCTGGCTTGGGCGCTTCCGCCGGTTTCGGGGTTTCGGCCGGCTTGCTCAGGGCCGAATTGGCCGGGCGGACGGAGCCGAAGTTGACCGGGTTATCAAGGATGCGCTGCGCGAGATAGTTTTCGACGCGGGCGTTGTTCATCGCCGACGCCTGAAGCGCGCTCACGAGAATGCTTTCGCGCTGCTGGCGGATGACGTCCACGATCTGTTTGCGGACTTCGGGGTTATCCAGTTTCGGATCAACCGCTTCGGTCCGTTTCCCGGTCAGCTTGAAGATGAAGATACGGCCGTTCGAACCGGGAATCGGCTCGGTGATTTCACCTTCACGCATTCCCATGAAGCGGGTCGCGAGGGCTTCGCCGAAGGTCTGCTTGAGGTTTTCTTCAGGGAGAAACCCGGCGTCGCCGCTGTTCTGGGCGGTCTGGATGTCTTCCGACGCGATGCGCGCGACGGTGGCGAAGTCGTCGCCGGCCTTGAGGCGCTGGGAGATGAGGGCGATTTTTTCCTTGGCCTTTTCCTCGCCGATGGCGTCGTTTCGGAGTCCGTTGTCGGCGGGATCGACGGCGATGATGCCGAGCGAAACTCCGCGTTCGAGGCGGAACTGTTCCTTGTTCTGAGTGAAAAACTCCTCGATTTCCTTTTCCGACGGGAGCGGAACCTTGTTCTTGAGCTTTTCCTGAAGCTTGCTGACGAGCAGGCTCTGGCGGGTTTCGATCTTGAATTCGTCTTCGGTGACACCCGCTTCCTTCAGTTGCTCCCGGAATTTTTCCTCGGAGAGGCCCTGGGCGCTGATGATCTTCTTGATTTCATTCTCGACGTCGGCGTCGGACACCTGAATCTGTTCGCGCTGGGCGCGTTGAAAGAGGATTTCCTCGGAGATGAGCGCGTCGAGGGCCTTGAGTTGGGCATTGGCCAGTTCGATCGGACTGAGATCGCTCAACTTGGCTTTTTGCGGAGTCAGTGCCTGTTCAACCTTGCGGTTCACCTTTGCGAGGGGAATGGCGACCGAGTTGACCTTGGCGGCAATGTCGGCGGCTCCGCCGGTGCTGGTGTTGTTGCAGCCGCCTGAAAAGACGACGCTGCCGCACATAAGGGCCGCGGCAAGGATGGATGACGATGAACGCTTCACGAAAAAACTCCTCAAAACAAAGTGGTTTGACTAGCGCAAGTTCGTTTGCTATAAACGCGAATTTGCCATACTAGACGAGAAATTTTGGGAGAGCAATCCTCAAAGTCTTCGTCCGGTGGGTACGCCCGGACGGTTGGATTCCCCGGTAACGTTTCGCGGGAGCGGGCGGTAAGGAATTCGTCGTTACATCGTTTTTCCAGCATTGTGGAGGAGAGAAGTACGTGTCACTGAGTCGTGAAACCAAGAGCGCCATTCTTGAGCAATATCAAGTACATCCGACCGATACGGGGTCGCCGGAAGTTCAAATCGCTTTGTTGACGAAGCGGATCGAGGAACTGACGCTTCATTTCAGAACCCATTCCAAGGACAATCACTCACGCCGGGGGCTGTTGAAGCTGGTCAGCCAGCGCCGCCGGTTGCTTGATTACCTCAAGCGGCAGAACGTCGAACGCTATCAGCAGGTCATCGCAAAGCTTGGCATCCGCAAGTAATTCCCCTCGGCGGATGGTCCGCGCATCTTTTGTACCCGGTTTTGGCTCTCCGGTCCCTTTCGCTTCCGACGAAGCGGTATCGGGAGAGCTTTACCCGCTGGTCGGTGCCCAGCCATCCCGGATGCTTTCAATTCAATCTTTCCCGACCGCCCGTCCGATTCGCCCGTGCGCGACTTCGGCGGGCGGTTTCGGCTTTTATCGTTGTTGAAGGGAGATATTCTTTATGTATGTGAAGCAGACAGTTCAGTTGAGCGGCGGACGCGAAATTTCGATTGAAACCGGCAAGATCGCCAAGCAGGCGAGCGGCGCGGTGATGATGTCCTGCGGCGAAACGGTCGTTCTCGTCTCGGCGGTCGGCGCGAGTGAACCGACGGATCGCGGGTTTTTCCCGCTGACGGTTGACTATCGCGAATACGGCTATGCCTCGGGGCGTATCCCCGGCGGCTACTTCAAGCGTGAAGGTCGTCCGACCGAGCGTGAAATTCTTGTGTCCCGGATGATTGACCGTCCGATGCGTCCGCTGTTCGTGGACGGCTACATGTGCGAAACCCAGCTCATCGCGATGGTCATGTCGGCGGACAAGTTCAATGACCCCGATGTTCTGGCGATTACCGGGGCCTCGGCGGCGCTCTTCATTTCCGACGTCCCGTTTGAAAGTCCGGTCGGCGGCGTCCGGGTGGGTCTGGTCGAGGGCAAATTCATCGTCAATCCGACCTACGCCGAAATCAAGAACTCGTCGCTCAACCTCGTTGTCGCCGGTACGGAAGAAGCCATCGTGATGGTGGAAGCCGGTGCGAGCGAAATTTCCGAAGAAGTGATGGTCGAGGCGCTGTTGTTCGCCCACGGCGAAATCAAGAAGCTGTGCGCCCTCCAGCGCGACCTGCGCGACAAGGTCGGCAAGCCGAAGCGGGTTGTGGCGGCGAAGGAATACGATCCGGCGCTGGTGGCGGAAATCGATGAAAAATACACCGAACGCCTCCGGGCCGCGCTCGATGTTCGGGGCCGCGACAAGCTGGAAAGCTACGCCGAAGTGGATGCGCTCAAGAAGGAAGTTTCGGAAACCTACGCCGAAGACGCGGATCGTCAGAAAGCCGCGAAGGCGCTGTTCGACGCGCTCAAGGAAAAGGTGTTCCGCGACGACATCCTCAACAAGCGCCGTCGTCCGGACGGCCGCAAGTTCTCGGAAATCCGTCCGATTTCGATTGAAGTCGGCGTGCTTCCGCGGACGCACGGCAGCGCGTTGTTCACGCGCGGCGAAACGCAGGCGATTGTGACGACGACCCTCGGTACGAGCCAGGACGTGCAGTACCTTGATGACATCGAATCGGGTGAAATCAAGCGTAACTTCATTCTGAACTATAACTTCCTGCCGTTCAGCGTCGGCGAAACGGGCCGCATGATGTCGCCGGGCCGCCGCGAAATCGGCCACGGCGCGCTCGCGCACCGGGCGTTGCAGGCGGTGTTGCCGGGCGAGGATTTCCCCTATGTGACGCGCATCGTGTCGGACATCACCGAATCGAACGGTTCGTCGTCCATGGCGACGGTCTGCGGCGGTTCGCTGGCCCTGATGGACGCGGGCGTGCCGATCAAGGCCCCGGTGGCCGGCGTGGCGATGGGACTCGTGATGGAAGGCAAGAAGTATGCCGTCCTGACCGACATCGCGGGCGCGGAAGATCACTACGGCGATATGGACTTCAAAGTCACCGGAACCCGTAACGGGATTACGGCGCTCCAGATGGACATCAAGGTCAAGGGCCTCAATGCCCAGATTCTCGCCGACGCGCTCCAGCAGGCGAAACAGGGACGTCTGTTCATTCTCGACAAGATGAACGAAGTTCTGGCCGCCAACCGTGAGGAAATCAACCCGCTCGCGCCGCGCATCATGACGATTCAGATTCCGGTTGCGAAGATCCGCGACGTCATCGGAACGGGTGGCAAGGTCGTCCGGGGCATCGTCGAAAAGACGGGCTGCAAGATCGACATCGAGGATTCCGGCCGGGTGGTCATTGCCGCGACCGACGGCGAAGCCGGCGACCGCGCCCGCGCGATGATCGAAGCCATCATCGAGGAAGCCGAACCGGGCAAGACCTACCTCGGGACGGTGACGCGCATCGCCGATTTCGGCGCGTTCGTTGAAATCTTCCCCGGTACGGAAGGACTGCTGCACATTTCCGAGATTGCCAACTACCGCGTTCGTCAGGTTTCCGACGAACTCAAGGAAGGCCAGCAGATCATGGTCAAGTGCCTCAGTTCCGAAAACGGCAAGATCCGGCTCAGCCGGAAGGCGCTGCTTGAACCGGGTGAAGGCACCGCGCCGCCGGAAGGCGTCGTTCTTGACGAGGAAGGTGGATCGGAAGACCGTGAAGAGCGTCCGCGCCGCGAACGGGACGACCGTCCGCGTGGTCCGCGCGGTCCGCGCCGTCGCTAAGACGCGCATTCCCGACAATAAAAAGCGCCCGCCGGGAACGGTGGGCGCTTTTTTCATGGGGAAGAAAGGGTGCGCAAGCGACATGTATTAAGGATCGCGCGCGTACGATGAACGAATCTTCAAAGTTCCGTGATTCGCGAAGCCTGTGTTTCGGGAAAAAAGGGCCGGAAAATCGAAAGGGACGCGATGTTCGCGTCCCTTTCAGAATTTGGTTGCGGGGAGGGGATTTGAACCCCTGACCTTTGGGTTATGAGTTGGCCCCGGCTTGTTTTTCGCAAGCCACGACGTTCGACGGTCCGTAAGTCCTTCACTTCCAACAACCGATTGAAAATCTCAATCCGCCACGGCATTCTGTGACCCACCAGAACCCCTCCGGAAAAGGGGCATGAAAAGGGGCACGCACACAGATGCCGCGAGAACGAGAAGGAAGCATTTTCAAGCGGGACGGCCGATGGTACGTCCGGATCAGATACACCGACGCGCAACGCCGCAAACGCGAAATCAAGCGCCGGGCCGAAAGCAAAAAAGACGCCGAAAACTTACTGGCCGAACTGCTGGACCAATTGGAAGATGACGGCTACCAGCTCGTCGAGTCCGACCGGCTGACGTTCGCCGAGCTGGCCGCGTTGTACCAGGAACGATTCCTGTGCGAGCCGGTGTACGTCGGCGACGTCCGGATCTCCGGCCTGCGGAGCTGGCAGAGCATGCGGTCGCGGTTGCTCCCCCTCGTCGAGTACTTCGGGCGCCAGTTCATCAAGGACATTCGAGCCGAGGACCTGGAGCAGTACCGCCTGCGCCGGATGAAAACACCCAAGGCCGCGCCGAAGCCGTCGGCGAACGGTCCTACCGCGTACAAGCCGAAGAAACCCCCATCGGAAAACCGTCAACGCTCCATCGCCACCGTCAACCGCGAGCTGGAGCTGCTGCGCGCCTGTCTGGGTTGGGCGGTCAGGGAAGGAATGCTGCGCGCGAATCCGTTCGACGTCGGCCGCATCATCCTCAAGTCCCAAGAAGTCCAGCGCGAACGTATCCTGACGTTCGACGAGGAAGACCGGATTCTTGCCCAGCTCGTCGGACCGCGCGCGCATCTGTTGCCGCTCATCCTGGCCGCCCTCGATACGGGCGCCCGCCGCGGCGAACTGTTGAAGCTCCAGTGGAAGAACGTGGACTTCGGGGCGCGGACGATTCTCCTGACCGCCAAGACGACGAAGACCGAAAAGGCCCGGATGGTCGGAATGACCGAACGGCTGGAGGCCGCGCTGCGCGCCGCCTGGCTTGCCGGCCGTCGTGACGCCGAGGCCCTCGTCTTCGGCATCCAGGCGGACCCGAGCCGCGCTTGGAGTACCGCGTGCGAACTCGCCGGCGTCACTGGCGTGCGGTTCCACGATTTACGTCATACGTCAACGTCGAGGATGGTCCGGGCCGGGATGCCCGATAAGGAAGTGATGAAAATCACCGGACACACGCAGATCACGACTTTCCTGCGGTACGTCAACACCGACGCCGACACCGCGCGGCGTGCATCGAGCGCACTCGACGAACTGAGACGCCAAGAAGCAGCCCTGAAGGTTGCGCAGCGGAAAGCCGAATTCAGACTGGTGAAATGAAAAGCCCGGTCATCCTCGATGATGGCCGTGCGTTCGTGCGTCAGTCGATGTGAAGGTCGTCGTCGAATTCCTCTGTTTCAAGTTCGCTTTCGATGACGTGCAACCGTTCGTCGATTTTCACCAGGCTGGCGTTGATTTCCCGGACGTTGATGTTGAGGTCGTACAGGTCGGCTTTCATGTGCGCCATGTCGCTTTTGACCTTCGTCACGTCGGCCTTCATTTCATCCATGCCGGTTTTCAGTTGGTCTATGTCGGATTCCAATTTCACTAACAGGTTGTAGATCGTCTCGTTCGTCGGATTGGTGTTCATCGGTTCTGTCCTCGATGATGGCCGGGCGTCTGTGCTGCTCATTCACTGCTTTCGGGTGGCAGCCCACGCTGGTTTCGAAGCAGGATGTTTTCAAGACGAAGGCTTGTGTTTTCTTCGTAGGCTCGCTGATCGCGGCGAAGCATTTCAATCTCGAATAAAAGTTTTTGACAAAGGTTTTCCAGACGCCGTACGTCTTCCTGAAGCGCGGAAATCTTGCGCGAATGCTCGTCCGATTTGTGAGTCAGGAGAAAGACTTTGGGGATAAGTTCAGCGATTTTTTGAAACACGGGCCAACCGTTCCTCCATCTCGGTCATGTTTCTTTGAAACTCG
The DNA here is from genome assembly GCA_039793685.1 of Blastocatellia bacterium NZW_1522. Classification (GTDB taxonomy): domain Bacteria; phylum Acidobacteriota; class Blastocatellia; order Chloracidobacteriales; family Chloracidobacteriaceae; genus JAAFHI01. Next base: position 2,453 of record JBDRAL010000069.1, on the reverse strand, counting down.
GCGCGGTTCTTTTCAAACTGAATGTCTTGAGCTGTCCACCGCGGCTCCGCTTCCTTGAAAAAGTCCAAAATCTGGTCAATCAGACCGTTCAAGACTTTTTCCTCGTTCCGGGAAATAAACAGCACCGTCCCATGATTCCGTTTCACGGGCAATTTTCCGACGTTCTGACTGGCGCGATTCATGGCTTCGATTCCTTTCCGGTCGGTCCAGACGCGAATCAGTTTAGTTTTTCCGCTGCGTTTTGACATTGTTTTTCCTCAATGATGGCCGGGCGTTCGTGCATCTACGGACGGGAAAAGGCTGACCCTGGCTTGGCGTGAGGTTGAAGCAGTCGATACCAAGCCCGATCAATTTGGGTGAACTCCTGCTGGCAACGACGGGCACGTTCAACTGGAAGGGTTCCGAGTCGAATAAAGTTGGCGTACCTTTGGGGATTGGTGCCGTAAATCAGGCAAATTATGTTGTAAAACCTTTGAAGATCCAGCGAATGCTCATCCCAAAATGGAGTTTTTGAAAACGGTCCACGGTTCTTTTCCGAAAGATAGAAAAAATCAGCACTTCGAATGATTTGATCTCCACCGCCAAGTCGATACATCCATACCGTTGAAAACTGGTCTACGGCATCTTCCTCTCGTCCTGTTGTCGGAAGATCATAGACGTGTATGAGAGCATGTCCGATTTCGTGAAAAATGATGAAAATAAGAGCATTGGCGGCGTTTTGATTCAGTTCCGCCTGATTTCTGAAGTAGGGACGAAATAGATCCAGCAGAACACTGAACAGTTCCCAGCAGATGTGAATTGAATGTGTTCGAGGGTTGTAAAGAGCGTTCGCTTGTCCGCATTCGGTCAAAACGATGTTGATGTCGGTCGGAAGATAAAATTGACCGTTAATATTTTCACAAAGTCCTTCGAGAATTCCCAGACTTTGGAATTGCTTTCGAGCCATTTCGTTATATGGATCACGGCAGTGATCGTAGGCCGCCACAAAACTGCCATATTCTTGGCTTGTGCTTTGCTGGCTCCGTTGGTCTATTTTGTGTGCTGACACGAACGGTAAGTTCGCCGAAAGTAAAAATGAAAAGACGACGGCCAGAAGCAAAACCGATCTCGGAACTGTTTTCATGCAGCACCTGCCTTAACGGTCCTGGTGGCGGAGAAACCCGAGCATCACGCCGTACACCTCGACGCGCTCGATGTCGTAGATTTTCGTCTGATACTTCGGGTTTCCCGGAATGAGTTGAACCTGGCGGCCGGACCGCCGCCACTTCTTTAGGGTCGCGCCTTCGCCGTCCACAACCGCAGCGACGATCTGTCCGTTGACCGGCGTGACTTCACGCTGAACGATGATCACATCCCCGTCAAAAATGTCGTGCTCCGACATCGAGTCGCCGCGCACACGCAGGCAGGTCACGTTCGGGCGCCGGTAAATCTCCGGCAACCAGATCGGCTCCATCTTCTCCAGCGTCTCGATTGGCTCACCCGCCGCGATGATTCCCACAATCCACGCCTGAAACGCGCCACCTGCCGGAATGACGTTGGGAAGGTCGTCCGGCGTGCGGCTGAGAATCCCGTGCGTTTCCAGAGCCTCGGACACCAGCTCCGTCACCGCCCGGTTGAAGTCGAACCCTTGCTGGTTGGCGTACTCCTCGATGTATTCGGTCAGGATTTCGTCGAACTGGAAATGCTCGACGACTCCATCTTCATGCGTAATTCCTTTTCCGTTCACGACATCGGATGGCTCTGCTTTACCAGTGATTAACCAGTGAAGAGAAACATTGGTTAATTCGGAGACTTTCACGAGTGTTTCGAGGGAGGGTGTTTTACCCCTTGTTTTCCAAGCTGAGATTGCCGGGTCTGAAATTTCCAGTTTTTCTGCAATGTGAGCCTGAGATTCCCCTTTAAACGCTGATTGAATCCTGTCGAAAATCTGGCGACTGTTAATCAATGGTAGATTTTCTGCTTGACCGAAGTTAAGCAGTGGTTTATTCATGTGGCATCCAAAGAAATTATTTACGGATTGTGAATACACCATGACCCCCGTTGAACGCAAAAGTTTGACCGCTGTGGAGCGGAAGAGGCGTTTGGAAGACCGCTTCGGGACTCAAGCGGCGTTTTGCCGGGCGTTTGGGCTGAACCCGGCCACGGTAAGCGGAGTGCTGTCCGGAATTGTCCGGAACCGGAAGGTGCAGGAGATCATCGCCCGCGAATTGCAACTGACGCTGGAAGAGGTATTCCCGCCGCGGGAGTTGGCGGCGTGACCTTCGTGCGCGGCGATCAGGCTGAGGTTTTGGGGAACTTCTTGGTGCTGATAACCGCGCACGAACCAATGAGGGGCAGTAGGGGCCAGACGTTGCCCGGTGAGAAAACAATAATGCTCCGGATGGTTTGCCGGTACTGGATCGAATGGCTGACGGCGCTGGCGAAGCGGCCGTTTCGACGAATGAGGGGACGAT